>JAJRSK010000065.1 GCA_024278835.1 Campylobacterales bacterium
CTGTTTTTAAGTAGCACGCCACCCTCTTGCATACTTGCCCACTTTTCATTGAGGGCTTTTTCACTCTCTTCGAGTTTTGGAATCTCACCATACTCGATTTCTGCTGCCTTGGTCAAATCTCCAGACTTTTTAGCGAGGTCTGCTTCACGGCGAAGCTCTTCAACCCTTCGCTTGGCATCGGCTATCTCAGAAAAGACAGATTTTTCATTTTCAAACTGTGTCTCAAGGGCGCGTCTCTTCTCTTCTAAATCTGCCACCTCTTTTTCGATAACTTCTAAGCGCTCATCATTTTTAGCAGACTGTTCCATCTTTAGTGCCTCTTTTTCCACCAAAAGTTGCTCAATTTCTCGTTTGACTTTAGAGAGGTCAAATGGCTCAGACTCTATCTGCATCTTGAGTTCCGCTGCTGCTTCATCAATCAAATCAATCGACTTATCCGGCAGATATCTATCAGTTATATAACGGCTACTTAATTTCACTGCAGCTATCAAGGCAGAATCCAAAATCTGCACATTGTGGTGCGCTTCTAAACGCTCTTTTATTCCACGCATAATCTGCAAGGCTTCATTTTGGTTTGGTTCATCCACTTTAACAGGTTGAAATCGTCTCTGAAGTGCGGCATCTTTTTCAAAATATTTACGATACTCTTTGAGTGTCGTCGCTCCGATGGTGTGTAACTCTCCACGCGCAAGGGCTGGTTTGAGAATATTTGCCGCATCCATACTTCCCTCACTCGCTCCTGCACCCACGATAGTATGAATCTCATCGATAAAGAGGATGATATTGCCATCTTTTTTCACCTCTTCTATGATGGCTTTGAGCCTATCTTCAAACTCACCACGATACTTCGCTCCTGCGATAAGTGTACTCATATCTAGCGACATCAAGCGCTTGTTATGCAGACTCAAAGGTACCTCTTTATCGGCGATGCGTTGTGCCAAGCCCTCTGCCAATGCTGTCTTACCCACACCTGGTTCACCTAGTAAAATAGGATTATTTTTTGTCTTACGGATGAGGATTTGCATCATACGCTGCACCTCTTCATCACGACCTATGACGGGATCTAACTCCCCATCAAGTGCCTTTTGTGTCAAATCAATCGCATACTTCTCCAAGGCTTCGAGTTTCTCTTCGGCACTTTTAGAGTCAATACTACGCCCACCTCTCATCGCTTCAAGCGTCTTTTTAAACTCAGCTAAGTCTAAAAACTTAGCAAGTGGCTCTTTTAACTGTGGATTATCCAAGTTGGCAATAAGCCAAGTATCTACGGAGAGATATTGATCGCCATTTTGCGTCATCAGACCCTCTGCTCTTTGCAGACTCTCGGCTGTGTTTCGAGAAATTTTGATATTTTCCTTCGTAACAGAAGAGACTTTTGGGAACTTTCCTACCTTACTTTTAAGTTCCAACTCCAAAGCCGATTTATCAATATTCATCTTATTGAGTGTTTGATTTAAAAGTGAGGCACTGTTTGTTACCTGTCCCCAGAGGATATGAAGAGGCTCAACCTCTTGATTTTGTGCATGTAATGCAAGAGAGATACCACTTTCGACGGCTTCTGTCATTGCATTTGTTAATTTTTCAAATATATTTTGCATCGCTACTCCTTAACTATTTGGAGTATTGTACAGTAAGAGGGATTTTATTTCTGCTACTTTAGTAGCTATTGGGATTTTTCTAAAGCATCTACCTCTTCTATGCTCTGCTCTTTAACTCTATTTTTTAAAACGAGTTCCACTTCCAAGACTTTCTTTTTACTCGATTTTATCACCCTTAAAGAGTAGTTATCTGTCTTGATTTTATTATTAACCTTTGGAATTTTTCCAAAGTAACTACTGAGATAACCATTGAGATTGGTATAATCCTCTTGAGCATGATTGATATCCAAATCAAACTCTTCATTTAAGCGCTCCACATCTATACTTGCAACGATATGATACACATCGCCTGAAACCTGCCTGATAAGCTCCTCTTCTACTTTATCAAATTCATCTACGATTTCACCGACGAGCTCCTCGATGATATCTTCAAGCGTTACAATTCCCGTAAAATCTCCATGCTCATTGACGATGACAGCCATGTGAGACTTATCCATCTTTAGTCGCTCTTGCAGGGCAAATATCTTCATCGTTTCAGGGGCATAAAAGAGTGGTCTGAGGATTTTGGATATCGCAAAGTTTTCCTCTTTTCCATGGTATTTAAAGAGGTCTTTGACATTAATCATCCCGATGATTTCATCCTCATCATTGGCGATAGGAAAACGGGTAAAGCCTGTCTTTTTGGTTATCTCTATCACCCCAGCAAATGATTCTCGTATATCAATAATCGTCGTCTCGCTTTTGGGTATCATGATAGCATAGGCTTCGATATCATCCATCTCAAAAACATTTTTGATGACATCTCTCTCATAAGAGTTGATACTCCCCTCCTCTAGTCCTAAGGTCGCCATCTCTTTTATCTCACCTTCTGAGATAGAGTTTGTCTCATCTGGAGAGATGAAAAATCCTGAAATTTTATTGAGTATGAAGATGATAGGAGAGAGCAAAGTTGTCAGCCAGATGAGTGGAGAAGCCACAGCCATAGAGATACCAAGAGAGTGTTTCTATCCAAATATCTTGGGGATGATTTCTGCAAACATAATGATTAAAAAAGTTAATGCTGCCGAGACAATCCCAAGATATACTTCCCCGAAAATCTGCACACCAATCACACCCACATAGATACTACCCACGATATTGATGATATTGTTTAAAACGACGATTGTGGCTATATACTTTTGTAAGTCATCTTTGATTTTTAAAAGAGAGATAGCTTTTAAGTCTTTGGGGTTTTCTCGGGCTATCTCCTTTGCTTTTGTATAGGAAACAGAGAGCAAGGCTGCTTCTGAACCCGAGACAATAGCACTTGTTACGATAATCGCAACAACCAGTAAAATAAAAAAAACAATTTCCATATAGTCTGAAGTAGCCTTTAAAATAATTTAATAGAGCCCTCTGAATAATCTCTCATCCTCAAACGGCTTCACGACGGGTACCCCAAAATTTCTCAGAAATTTTGACCCTTCCGTTGCAGAGGTTGTTCGAATGAGAGATTATTCAGAGGGCTCTACCATAGTTTAGTGTATATCTTCTTAAGAGTTGCTCTAATAAACGTATCATGATAGACTCTCCTTCGCATACGCCAATATCTTCTCATCATTTTCTAAACACATCCAACGCAACATCTGCCAACATCTTATAGTGTTTGTCATTTGCTGTGAGTAGTTTCAAGCCATAGGTTGATGCTGTAGCCCCTATCAGTGAATCTGCCATCTCCAAAGCGTGACTTAAAAAAAACTCTTCGACATAAAAGATAGCTTTGGCAGAGATTTCTTGGGATATATAGATGGTTTTAATATCCATCTCTTTTAAACTCTTTTTAAAAATACGAAGTTCATTTTTATCTCTCATTCCTTGTACTAGTTCCATATATGTTACAGCTGAGATATTGAAACTACCGATAGCATGGAGTTTTTTATAAGCTCTTTGATTACCCCTTAGATACCAGATAAATACATCTGTATCCACCAAATACTCACTCAAAAACTCTCCCTTTTCTAAGTTCACGCAGATGGCTATCTACATCAAAATCCCTGTCTGCCCAAAGTCCAAAGAGTGCATCATCTTTTTTTTGTACACGCTTATCATTAAAGGGGATGAGTTTTGCTTTTGGCTTTCCTCGGTAAGTTATCACGATATCTTCTTTACTATCCAATATATCAAACAGCATCGAGATTTTAAATCGTAACTCTTTTGCAGAAAATGTCATAAATAATCCTAAGTTTATATTTGAAGTATATACTACAATATTATTTAATTTTTGTCAATATTTTCCTTCGCATACGCCAATATCTTCTCATCACTTCTTGGGTCAAACCACTTAAAATGCTTTCCGCTCTGCACATCCCCTTTGAGTAAATCACCCCCTTGGCGAAACTGCAAGTCAAGTTCAGCTATCTCAAATCCATCAAGCGTCTGGCAAAAAGCTTCTAAGCGTTCATTTTTGGGTGTTTTGGTAAAAAGATAACAGTAGCCTTTAAGACCATTTCGACTCACCCGTCCACGCAGTTGATGAAGCGAAGCGAGTCCTAAGCGTTCAGGGGCTACCAGCACGATAGTAGAAAGATTGGGCAGGGAAACCCCTACTTCTACAAGTGTTGTAGCGATAAGGATATTGCCATCTTCTTTAAAAGCATTGAGTACATCCTCTTTCTCTTTGTCTTTTCCGTAGGTGACATACACCTTCTCAAAGTTTTTCTCCCAGTATCCGCGCGCTTGGTCGATGGATTGATAATCTATCATTTCACTCTCTTCTACCAAAGGATAGACGATGATAGTCTGTCTATCATGATGGATTTCCTCTTTGATATGTGCGATGAGTGCATCAAACGCATTTTTTGTGATGATTTTGGTATCGATATCTTTAGCAAATGGCAACTCTTTTATCTGCGAAATATCGATGATACTCGCTTGCATCATACTCAGCGTTCTAGGAATCGGCGTAGCAGAAAACTGCAAAAAATGTGGCTGTTTCTCCCCACTACTGACTAGCTTGGCTATCATCGCGCGTTGTTTGGTACCAAAACGGTGTTGTTCATCTATCATGATAAGGTCAGCATCAGGGAGTTCTTTATATAAAAGCGCGTGTGTCCCGATGAGAAAATCATACTGCGTTAAATCTTCATTTTTCTTGGTTTTATTAGTAATATACCCTATCTTCAAATCTTGGGGTAAAAACTTATGTGCTTCCTCATAAATTTGAGAGGCTAGTACCGTAGTCGGTGCCATCAGTATCGCACGGCTTGGTCTTGCCATCATGACAGCAGCAAAGATGACCATCGTCTTTCCACAGCCCACATCTCCCATGATGACGCGTTTGGCAGCGATGGGTTTTTTAAAATCTTCTTTGATATCTTCGATGGCTTTTAATTGGTCGTTGGTTAGCGTAAAAGGCAAGCCTTCTATCCATGCAGTGATATCTTGTGTCAATGCTCTTTTAGCAGGGAAATCAACTTTTTTGCTAGAGAGTTTTTGCAGATGATTATAGACTTCTAAATACTTCAAAAAGAGTATCGTCTCTCGTGAAAATCCATCCGCCTCATAGGCATCGACAAAGGCAATTGTAGGGAAATGAATCCCCAATAAAATCCTATATTTCTTCTCATCAAGCCCTGCTTCTTTTAAGTTTTCTTTGGTGATATATTTTTTGATAAATTTAATGACGGTTTTGTTTTGTAGCTTGGTTTTGTACTTAGGAAGAATGGTGTTGATAGTTTCAACGATTTGGGGCTGGACTATCTGTATGGCATCAAAATTCTCTTCTATTTTCCCATGCAAAAAGAGTCTCTCTCCCGCTTTAAACCTATCATGATGATACTTTCTAGGGTGAAAAATGATACCATTTAAATCTCTATTGAGGTTCTCTGCATAAACGCTGAATTTAAAATACTTTGGATGGTATGAAGTCGTTTTTATCTTGGCATCTATAACATGATGCAGACCCAATTTAAGCCTCTTTGAGAGGTAGAGATTGTCATAACGATGCGGGATGATAAGGGCTAAGTCTAGCAGTGTCTCCACGCCTAGCTTTTTTAATTGTGCCTTATCCGCCTCATCGAAAATCACTTTTTTGTTACGACCGAAAATGAGAGTTTGTTTATCTCACCATGTTTCTTGATGAAATCATTTAAATCATCTAAAGAGAGAGATTGAATCTTTTTAAGCTCTTCTTTAGCGTGTCCGAGTTTAAAACCGTTGTAATACTCTTGGAAACTTTTTGAGAGTCTTTGGGAGAGTGTCTCATTTCGCAAGGGTTCACTTCCTAGTAAAAACTTTTTCGCTTGCTCTAGTTCATCAGCACGCACACCATTTTTGACAAAATCTGCGATAATATCTCTGACTAATTTTATCGCCTCATCTTTACTCTCAAGCTTCGTCTGTAGATGCCCTGAAAAATCACTATGAGACTTCGCAAAGTTTACCCGTGCATAAGCAGAATACGCCAATCCTCGCTTCACCCTCACCTCTTCCATGAGCCGTGAACCAAATCCTCCAGCCCCCAAGATAAATGCTGCCACTTTTGCTTTATAGACATCTTTATCCTTAGCAGACAAATCAAAAGGTGCACCAAAATAGACAAATGCCTGTTCTGTCTCTTTATAGACTTCTATATCCTTGGCTTTATCTGTTGCTTTAAATGAAGTAAGTGCTGTTTTCTCACCCTTTTTAAGTACAGATAAGAGCTCTTTGGCATAGAGCTTTGCTTCCTCTTTTTCCATATCGCCACCAGCGATGATAATCACCTGACTTCTCACTAGATGCTTCTTTATAAAGGTTTGGATATCCTCAAGCTTGAGTGCGCCTATACTCTCCATAGTCCCCCCAGAAGCTTGACCTATAGGTGTATCATGATAGAGGTATTTTTTCAAGTTTAGTGCTGCTACATAATCAAAGTTTGACTCATTACGCTTGATAGCCGCTTGCATCAGTATCTTTATCTTTTTGACACTCTCCTGCGTTACATTTGGATCTTGTATCAGTGAAGCTAGCAGTTTAACAGCCTCAGCAAATTTCTCTTTAAGTGCAGAAATTTCAAATACAAATGTCTCCGTTCCCGCATGTGCAGAGAGATGTATCGCACTATCTTCTAATGCCGTTGCAAAACCAACAGAACCTAGCTTTTTAGTCCCCTCGTTAAGGATTTTTGCGGTAAATCTTGCGATACCTGGATGTTTCTTATCTTCGATACTTCCAGCATTTTGAAAAACCACTTGCATCGACACTATCGGTAGTGTTTTATCCACCTCTATAACCATCGCTGTCTTTTCACCCTCAATCAATAACTCTTCTATACTTGCACTCAATAATACTCCTTGTAACACTATCATGATAAATAAAATTCTTTTCATTAGGCTTCCTCATACACTTCTAAGATGTCATAGTTGGTGTTGCGTTTTGCAGGTGTCTCTCCGATGTCACGAATGAGTTTTATCATCTCTTCTTGGTTCATGCGATTGACTGCACCTGCTGCTTTGACGACATTTTCTTCCATCATCGTAGAACCCAAGTCGTTGGCACCAAACAGAAGTGCCAGTTGCCCGATATAAGAGCCTTGTGTCACCCATGAACTCTGAATATTTTCAAAGTTATCCAGATAGAGACGACTCACTGCTAAAAGACGCAAGTAGCGGTTTGAAGATTGTTTTGTTATCCCTTCCACTTCTTGAGCAAGCTTGGTAAAAGAGGGCTGAAAACTCCACATGATAAAGGCACGAAAGCCACCTGTCTCGTCTTGAAGCTTACGGATATGCTCCCAATGTTCGATGATTTCTTCATCCGTCTCAACAGTACCAAACATCATCGTCGCGGTGGTCTTGATACCCACACCATGCGCTTGTCTATGGATATCTATCCAATTAGCCACATCTAACTTTTTAGGGGCGATGATATCTCGTACCCTATCACTTAGTATCTCCGCCCCAGCACCAGGCATTGAGTACATCCCTTTGGCATGCAAGCGCTCTAAGACTTCTTTATAACTTATCTTGGAAATCTTGGCGATATAGTCTATCTCGATAGCAGAAAACCCATGAATCGTAATAGTCGGATAATTGGTACTTATCCACGCCACTAAATCCTCATACCACTCTATCTTTAACTTTGGATGTACCCCACCTTGAAAAAGGATTTGTGTGCCACCGATATCTAAAAGTTCTTGGATTTTTTCACCTATCTCTTCGTATGTAAGTACATAAGCATCATCATCTTTGGCATGTCTGTAAAAAGCACAAAATTTACAATCTACCCAGCAGACATTGGTATAATTGATGTTTCTATCGACGATAAATGAGGTGATACCCTCGGGGTGGAGCTCTTTTTTTCTCGCTGTCGCCATCTCTCCAAGTTCAGCCAATGAGGCATGTTTTATCAGTGCTAGTGCCTCAGCATTTGTCATTCTTCCCATAATATCCCTTTACCCTACATTTTTAGAGGTGTACTAAGGATATTATAGCGATGCTTGGATTAAAAATCAGCGTTTATGGTGTTTGTTTTACCTGCGCGTATACGAATGGCATCAAACATACGATTGTTTTTGTGGTCAATCACTTCAATATCATAAGTACCACCTGCAAGAGACAGGGTAGCTACACCAGAAGTTCTAGATGAAAAGTCATACGCCACACGCTTTCTTGAACCACTCTTGTACGCTATAACTTTGACATAAAGTGGGCTATCTCCACGACGCGCTACAATACGCAGTTTTCCATCATGAAAGGCGATAGATTTATTGACACTATCCCCCTCTTTCAAGCGAACACCTTTTATCGTTTTTTGCTGTTTAGTATCACGCGTTCTATAGGTTGCTCTTACGGTATATGTCCCTGCTGGAAGCTTCACTTTTTTAGTTTTTCTTCCTTTTGAAGTATAAAATGTCTTCACACGTTGTTTCGTTCCATTTTTAAAGACTTCTATCCATGCTGAGACTGGTCGTGCGTTTTTTGTCACACGCATTCCTAGTTTAGCACTTGAAGCGGCTCCATTGTAACCATTGCCTAATACCCTATCATCCATACGTCCTAGCACACGCCCAGCAAATGGGTCAGTTGCGGGCTCTTTTTTATCAATAATTTTTGTAATTACTAATTTGTCACTTGCTTCACTAGAGCGCGCTGTTGCATTTTGAGGTAAGCTTGTATCTTCGATGACTCTTTGGCGTACTGACTTTTCTTGTACCCTACTGACTCTAGGTTCAAGTGCCTTATACTCCTCTTTATAGCCTGTGTCTGGGTAGGCTTGGGTACGATCATCGCTACGAGTTGCACTTTGACTTGCTACTTCGTTATATGTATTGGCAGGTTCCTGAACTTCACTCATTTCTCTAGTCATACTCTCTTGTTTGGACTGTGCTTTTATAAGTGGTTTTTCTACTAGTGCTGGATTTGAAAAATGAGGGACATGTTCAGCTCTAGCCTCTGTTTGTAACTTGTCTGTCGCTATAGGCTCAAGAGATTTAAACGCAGGTACTTTTTCTACCTTATTTGACAACGTCTCTTGGTATAGCTTTGGTTCTCTACTTCTTAGAGACGAGAACTTCTCTTCTACATGAGTGGGGATCGTAGAGTCTAGCACCATACCTGTTGGGGTGTTAAACACTTTTTTAGAAACTCTTGCACTTTTCTGTAGTGTCCTATCATCAAAATTCTCACTTAAGCCTCTTTTTGGAGAGGTAAAAGTACTCTCTTCGAGTGTAGCACTATTTTGTAAACCACTATCATCAAAATGCTTCTCAATACCTCTTTTGGGCTTAGAAAATCTCTCGTCTTCTCTTGTAGCCGCATGCTTTAGCGCATCATCATTAAAATGCGGTAAAGTTGCTTTCATTTTTAGAGGTTCCTTTTGGGAAACAAGAGCTTTTTCATTTTCCTGATTGCTACGATTATCTGCCTGTGCGCTAGTAATAGATTTAAAGGATAAAGCATGTACCAACTCTTTAAATATCTTTGTAAACTTCTCAAAGAATGTTTTCCCAATAGGACTTTCGTAAGCAATTTCACTCTCTAATGGAGGGACATCAACTTCTTGAGGCATAACAACTTCTTCACTCTTTTCCTGAATAAAAGGAGCAACAACGACAGGCTCTTTTTTAGCTACAGTTTTTTTCTTTTGCTTTTTTGCAACTCTTTTTTGCTTTTTTGCTTTTTCAATCACTTCTGGTTCTAAAACATTTTTAACGATATTGGGTAACTTCAACAAAGGCGTCAATGCATAATCAAAATAGCCACGATTGACCTCAATAGTCATGCGATCACCCGCCAACACATCATCATGAAAGACAAGATAGACATCATCAACAAGATTTTTATCTTCATAAATCACATCTCCACCATTGACTAATGATAAATTATAACTAGCATGAGAACTCAACATTCCCTTATTTTTGGTTATACTAAAGGCATAATTATTTTTAGGCTTTATGGTAACTTTTCCACCACCTTTAAGCGTCCCAGCCATCTCATCTTTGGCAAAAACACTTACAGAAAAAATGGATAAAATTATAAATAATTTAATTAATAGTTTATTTACTTTCACGTATTGACCTCTTTGATTTTTGATTGGTATAGAGAAAGTATATCGAAAATCTTAAAGTTTATGCTCAAACTCAGGCACAATTTTTTGAAGTGCTTTTATCTTTTCTTGACTCTTTAAAAGAAACTCAATATCATCATTTAACTTCTCTATAGCATATTTCGTGGCATTCGTCACGAATATTGAATTATATATCGTCTTTTTATCATTTTCATTGAGTAGCAACTCTTCATAAAGCTTTTCACCAGAGCGAAGTCCTGTAAATTTGATACCCAAATCCTCTTTACCATAAAGCTTGAGCATCTTTTTTGCCAAATCAACTATCTTGATAGGCGCACCCATATCAAGGACAAAGAGTTCATTATCTTTGGCGATAGCGGCCGCTTGAAGAACCAATTGACAAGCTTCAGGGATAAGCATAAAGTAGCGTGTGATATCAGGATGCGTCACGGAAAGAGGCATATTATGCTCTATCTGATACTTAAACTTTGGTATCACAGAGCCCGAAGAGCCCAAGACATTGCCAAAGCGCACAGCCGTGATAAGGGTATCCCCACTCTGCACATTTTGCGCATAAAGTTCACACACACGCTTGGTAGCCCCCATGACATTGGTTGGGCGTACGGCCTTGTCTGTTGAGATAAAGACAAATCGCTCTACTCCATACTTGATAGCCAAATCAATCGTATTTTTCGTCCCGATGATATTGTTTAAGACCGCACCTTCGATATTCTCTTCACAGAGAGGCACATGTTTATAAGCTGCCGCATGAATCACTATCTCGGGGCGATGCTTTGCAAAACTTTTTTCAAGCAGTTTTTTATCTACCATCGACTGCATCAAAGTCTCTGTGGGGGCGCGTCTGACTTGCTCATTTATCTGATAGAGATTGTACTCACTGTGATCGAGCAAAATAAGCTTTTTTGCGCCAAACCTATCACACTGGCGCACTATTTCAGAGCCTATGCTCCCCCCAGCACCCGTTATCATGATACTCTTATCTTTGATAAATGATTCAATCACTCCAGTATCTAAATCCTTTGGCTTTCGCGCTAACAAATCCTCGATAGAGATATTTTGCAGTTTTTCATGCTTATCACCCAAAAGTTTGGAGCGTTTGATATTGGTGACACCTAACTTACTTAAGCTTTCAAACAGATTATCCAAGGCTTGAGGTTCATACTCTTTGGTGATAATGGCTGCGCTTATGTTTTCACTTTTGATAAGACGCTCCATCGCTTCCATGGGATGGACTTTGATGTTGGAGAGGTAGGAATTGACGATGGATTTATCATCATCGATGATGGCACTAGGCGTAAAGTCTATATTGCCTGCTTTGGCGGAGCCGATAATCTGCATCGCTTTTTGATTGGCTCCGATGATGAGTGTGGGCTTCTCCTCGGATGTGACTGGTAGTGTCATAAAGAGGCGCTTAGAGAGACGAAGCCCCACGATAAAGAGTAAAGAGAGCAGAAAGTCTATCATGATAACCGTACGCGGAAACTGAGCCGTATAGACAAAGACAATATAAAGCACAAAGAAAAAATAACTCAAAAGCAAAGCATAGAGTATCTTTTTGACATCGGAGAGAACGAAATAGCGCCATGTGATACGATACACCCCAAAGAGATAAAACATCACAATCTTTATCATGATAAGAGGCAATACAAGATGCCCAAAAGAGTAAATATGCTCTGGCGGGATGTTCAGATTAAAACGCAAAAGATAAGCAGCTAAAAAGGAGAAATAAAATATCAATCCATCTGCTATCATGAAAAAAAGTGTCCGCTTCCACGGTGCATTTTCAAAAATATTTTTAAACATCAAAACCTTTTCTCTTCTCAATCCAAGCTAAAATCGCCCATAATCCTAAAGTATAACACAAAAGAGATGTAAGCAAAAAGCCCTTCTCTTTGGCAAAGTACAAAAAGAGCAGGCAAAGTAGATTGAATCCCATCGCTAAAAGCACCACTTTTTGATGCGAAAAACCACTCTGTACCAAGCGCTGAAAAGCATGTTTTTTGTGAGCGATGGACAACTTTTCTCCACGCAAAAATCGTCTAAAAAGTGTCACCGTTGCATCAACGATAAAGAGTCCCAAAAGCACAAACCAGATGATGACATCAGCACTATCATGATAGTGATACAATGCCATCACTCCAAAGAAAAAACCCAAAAATGTACTCCCTACATCTCCCATAAAGATAGAGGCTTTGTGCCAGTTAAAGAGCAAAAATCCAGCCACAGAGAGTGCCATCATGATAAAGAGTCTATCATGATAAAAAAGAGAGGCACCCAGCGCAACTACTATCGCTTCACTTCCCGCATAACCATCGATACCATCTAAAAAATTGTACAGATTGACAAGCCATATCATCGCAAGTATCACCACCGCTGTGGCATACCAAGGCATCTGCTTTAGCAGATCCAAAAAATATAACGCCATTATGATAGAGACAAACTGTGCGAAAAGACGAAGAGCGGGAGAGAGTGGTCTATAATCATCCACAAAACTGACTAGCACCAAAATCCCGCCAGAAAGTAAGGCATAAAAAAGCGAACTCTCTATCTCCCCCCTAAAAAAGAGATACCCCAAGCCCAAATAAAAAGAGAGCACGATTGCCATACCACCACCCGTAGGTGTCGCCACACTATGTGCACTCCTCTCGTTTGGATGATCCAATAGTGCCACTTTTTTTACCAAAAGCGTTATCATGATAGAGGTAAAAAAGAGTAAAAGTTCTATCATCGCTTCAGTTTATAGACCTTTGCATAAGGACTCATGATAACTGCTTCAAAAAGATTTTTATCATAATTCTCCAAAACAAACATCTGCACAAACAAAGAGTGATACATCGCTTCATCTAACACTAAAAATGTACCATAACTCTGCATAAATATCAAGGAAATCTGACCATTAGGATTGACCTCTTGAATATTTTTTTGTAACTTTTGCTTTTGATCATATCCCACTTGCACAAAGCGTTTGAGCTGTGTTTTATTTGAACCAATCTGCAAGATACTCTTCTCTTTATCAAGAGTAATCCCACTACCAAGATAGAGCATCTTACCCTCATCCTTAAACCTATCTGCCTTATAAAAAAACGGCTGTTGCCCCTTTTGTCCAGTCACTAAGTCAATATTTGAAAAAAGCCCCACGGTTGGAAAGATATTGAGCATTCTATTTGGAAGATAGAGAAAAATATCTCTTGTTTTTTTAGGAAGTTTAAAATCCTCACTCTCCATCTCTTCTAACAGATCATTTGGATTTTTATCATTGAATATTCTGTCAGATACTATACCACCATTTTTTGCATAATCCTCTACTGCAAATCGTGCCAAATTTGCTGCTTGGATTTGTGATGTCGTATTTAAAATTTTTGAAATAATAAAGTTATCATGATTATGTTTTCCGCCATCTATCAAGGTATTGGTATCTGAATAGTACCAGATTGGATAGCCATAATCCCACCAAGTTAATGTATAATCTTTCTCACTTGCGATATCATCAAGTTTTTTCAAGATTTTAACTTCATCTTGTGTAAAGACTGTTGGCACTTTATACCCAATGATATGTGTAATATTAGGATATATCATCAGTGCTGTTAAAACTGCAATCAGTCCATAACGAAACGGCTTTTTATCACTACTATTTGCCAAAACATAAAAGAGATAGACTGCACTCATAGCAGCAATTGGCACGGCAAACACAGTAAATCTAAGCCCACCCCAAAGGGAAAAAACACCAATACCGATGAGTGGAAGCGCTAAAATAAAAGGTCGATATCGAATCACTAGCAACAGATATCCTATCAAACTCACAATCACACCGATAGTCGAACCTGAAATACGATTTGCCATAGTAGAGAAAGGAATAGTTCCAGCTTCTCGAATCGTCTGGTTGACTTGGAAAAAGTGTAAGCCCTCTGCATCCACACTTCGTGAAAGATAATAGGTGATTTTACCAAGCACTAAAGAGAATACATTACCAAAATACAAAAATCCAATCACAGCCAAAGCAGAGAGTAGATAGAGAGTTTTCTTTTGTATCGTTGCCTTTTTTAATAGCAAATATACAGCTACTAAGATAAGAGCATTGATGATGTAACTATATGGCGAGGAGATAAACCAAGCAACTGGAAGTGTAGAGAGCGAAACTAAAATGATAGATTTATAAGTATTATCTTCATCTCTATGATAAACCAAAAGGTAGAGAAAATAGATAACACTCATCGCAAATACAACAGCTCTCCCTTGGTCATAAAGAAAAGGGTAGATGACAATCATCAAAGCCGCATAAAGCGCAGACCTCAATGTAAAATGTCGCACAGAAGCGATAAAAAAGTACAATACAAACATCGGAGCCATAGCCGCAAACATATCGGTATCATAATATCCTGTCATAGTGCGATTATAATAACTCCATGCAATGCTTCCCAAAAGTGCAGCAAAAAATCCCCAAAGTGTTGCACCAAAAAGTCGTGCAATCAAAATCATAGGAATCACAACTAAAGAAGAGATGATACTAGGCATATAAAGCGTTACTGTTTCAAGTGAAAATGGCGTTATCTTTGTCAAAAGCACTGTAAAAAAAGTAACACCATAATTAAGCCAACTAGGTACTCTGTGATTTGGTTCGTGCAATCCAAATAAAATCTCTTGAGCACCACTTGCAAAAAAATAACCATCATTAGTATTTATCATCAATTCACCGTTGTAGTGAAATGGTGCATAGTCAGCAAACTGATACACCCAGATAAGCCGAATGGCAAAACTAAAAGCATAAGCTAAAAGCATTAGCCCTAATAGTTGTTTAGTCGAGATATTTTCATTTGGTAGATTTAATAATTTCATCTATTCTCTTTTCATACTGATTTATATTTTGGATTTAATGTTTTTAAGATTGTGCTATGTACTTGTCTTAACATATTTTCATCAACAGCACCAAGCTTCTTGATAAACCTCTGTGTAGAAAAGTTTCGCACTTGAAAACAATCGATACTAGAAGCCTTTTTGAGCCCATTTTCTTGTGTATGAATAATCTTCAACATCCAAGGATAGTTAGAAAAGCTTTGTGACCACTCCGTAATCGGCACTATCGTTTTTAAAGGTAATCGCCCTATCAAGTCATGACTAACCACAACAGCAGGTCTTTTTTTACTTATCTCACTCCCAACATTGGGAAAAAATTCCACTTCCCAAATCTCCCCCTGCCTAATACTCATAAAAATCGCCAACATCTTGTGCAAGTTCATCCACAAACTTCATATATGCTTCATCCTTCGATGCCAGCAAAGCACCTTTTTCCCAACGCTTCATCTCTTTGCCCTCTAAGTAAGTCTCTAATGCCTCTTTATATATCGAAGAGATGGAGACATTTAACTCTTCTTTCATATCTATTAACTTCTCTTTTAATTCGCTAGGGATGGTTATCGTTACCTTTTCTGACTTTGTTTGTGTTGTCATATAAAATCCCTTATTTTTTTACTTATTATACTACTTATAAAATCCTCTGTCAAGAGTACTCTACTTTCTAAACCTTTTATACAAGTATCTTTTAGCACCTGCTGGCAACATAAAAAGCACGAAATGAGCCATAGCATAAATATAGCCTTTGATACCAAAACCAAAAGTTTTAGTTGCATCAAATTTTAAAAACATTACTTCTTTTGCTCTTTTAACATTTTTTCGCCTTGCAAAAAAGTCATTACTCGTCCGCACTTTTACCAATACTTCTTGCAAACAGTGAAGTTTCAAATCGTTTTTAAATGCCTTAATCCACAAATCATAATCTTCATTGAGTTTGCTTGTATCATAACAAGGTATTGTATCAAAAAAGGTATTTCTAAAACATATTGTAACATGTGCAAGAGGATTGCGTTTCGCAAGATTTTGTTTTAGTTCATCATGATACTCTCCATAGCGTACTATTTGCCTCTCTCCTGTATCGACATTAAACTCCTCAATCCAGCCACCCACTGCTACAATATCCTGATGTTCTTCTAAAAAACCAACTTGTTTCTCTATCCGAGTCGGTACTGAAATATCATCGGCATCCATACGGACGATATAAGTATATCGTGGCAACACTATCTCTAAAAGCTCATTGAGACTATAAGAGAGCCCTCTATTTTCCTCTCTTTTACCAAGATATGCGATACGACCTGATTGAAACTCCTCTTCGAGATACTCTTCTATATCACTAGGCAATGCACCATCTTGTTGTATAAAGATATCTGCTTTTAGGGTTTGGTTATAGAGGCTTTCAAGAGCCTCCTTTAATTCTGGAAGTTTATCGTTTTTATAGACGGATAGGATGATTGAGATTTTCATTATTGACATATCTCAGATCTTTTTAGTATTTTTTTCAAAGAAGAGATTGATATCGGCTTATTGCCAAAATAATCGGCTTCAACTAAATAGTTTAAAATATAACTTTTTAATCTTTTTTCATCAAATTCTTTGTAAAACGCTTCACCAAACATCATAACTTGTTTGTTATATATCTTTGCTTCTAAGCCTACTGTACTGTTATTAACAATTACAAATGAAGCATTTATAATCAACTCATCGGTTTTATTATTAACAATATGAAACTTGTATATTTTACTTAAATTTACTATCTCTTGTATCTCTTTCCTGCTACTTTCTGCCGGATGAATTTTTACCATAAGTTCTACATTTCTTTCTTTGCAAATAGAAATAGCCAATTTTATAAGTTCTTTATTATTATATTTGCTAAAAAGCTTTAACTGTGCATCATCGCTAACTTGAAGTGGCAAAAATGCATAATCAGTATTTAAAGAGACTACTAGAAATTTTGTGTTTATCACTTTATTTATCAATCTTCCTATAACTACCTTTATCCCTATACGCCTATCTTCCCAAACCGCTTTTTTAAATATATATCCATACCAGTCTATAAACCCATGCCATGGAATTTTTGACCTATTTTTGGATTGCAAAGGCGTTTTTTTATTGGCAATATATTGACTGAGCCATATTTTATACTTTTTTTCATCAACATCAATTTTATCTAAAACTTCAGGCTTTTGATATAAACAAGAATTAGCATTGGTTCCTACACAATCAACAAAAATACTTTCTCCCACATTGGATATCTCAAAAAATCTTGTTTTTATATAGTTTTGTTTTGCAAAAACAGATATTGCTCGTGCTATTGTAGTTGTACCATTCCAAATAAAAAACATATCGATACTTTCTTCTCTATGTAAGTTTTCTAAAAAAACAGATACTTGTGAGGCAATAGTCCTTGCATTGTCATATGTATGATAGCCATTTAACACACTTAGGCTTTTTGAAAAATCAAATAAATCATACTCTGTTTTTAATTTTGTTCTAGTTAATAGATGGACATTTAATCCTCTTGAGAGTGCCTTTTTATATACTGAATATTTTGCTGTTATAAAAATAAACGAAAAATTTCTTGCTTCATTAAATTTAGAGAAAAAATTTAATCTCTCCATCACATCTACATAAATAACAATCATCTTATATGCTCTTCTACTATCGATAAATATGAAATAACTTAAAAAATGTTCTGCCAATAATATTTTTTAAAAATCTTTTCAATGCAAAACCTAATCCAACATTTTTCTTATTTGAAACAAAAAGTTCTTTTTGATATGCTAACAAATTTTCACCCTTACCGCCTATTCTAAAATTCACCACAACTAAATCTAAATAATAAATATTAAAGTTTTCTCTTAAAAAACGGACTATCATATCCCTGTCAGCAGCTATTTTAAAATTTGTATTATACAAGAATTTTTTATGTAATTTAGTTTTAATAAAACATGTCTGATGATGAATATTTTTACCATATTCATGAAGCGTACTCTTTCTTACAACTATTTCTTTTCCATCTTCAGACACCAATTGGACATTTGCAGTTAACATATCTGGAGATTTTTTTAATAATATCAGTGAGATTTCAGACAAAGAATTTTCTTTATACCAATCATCCGCATTTAAAAATGCAATATATGCACCTTTAGCCAATCTAATCCCCTTATTCATCGCATCATAAATCCCCTCATCCCTCTCACTCACCCAATAATCTATATGCTCTTCATACTTTTTGATGATATCCACCGTGCCATCGGTTGAGCCGCCATCTATGATGATGTATTCTATATTTTTGTAGCTTTGATTGATGACGCTTTGGATAGTCTCTTCGAGGAATTTTTCACCATTATATACAACTGTGACTATGGAGATGAGAGGTTGGTTATTTTGCATCATATTTCTCTATCAAGCCTACAAGCATACCTATAGATAAAAACATAAAGCTCTGTTTTGGATAATGTTTAGTCATCCCTTTATCAATATCAAGTTCTATAAATCCAAGTTTATTATAAAAATCTACTGCACTATCTTTTGCATCTACTGCTATGCCAATGCACCCAAACATCTCTTTTTGTTGCAATGCAAGTTTAAACATCGATTTTAGCAGTTGCTTTCCAACTCCTGTGCTTTTGTATTTTTCATCTACACCTAAGCGAGAGATTCTTAATATAGGCAATGGATAATGAGGAAGCTTCTTTCGCTGTTTTTGCGGTAAATCCTCTTTTATCAAACTACCAGCACTTACCGTTACAAATCCTAAAATATTTTTGTTATCAGTAGCGATATAAGTTGTACCTATGTAGTGTTTAAACTGATTTTGTCCAGCAAACCTTTGAAAAAAGTAATCCAAGGATATATCACCACAAGAAAAAGAGTCTCTATCATCCTCTTTTTTAAGAATGCGTATCTCAATCTCCACGCATCAGTTCCTTGAGTGCCTCTGTAGGTTTTTGTGAACTTCCTACCATCTCAACAACTTTGTTAAATGAATCATCACTCAAAGTAATCCTAGTTGGCACTATGAACTCCTGTGGTATCTCATAAAGAGCTTGAAGATAAAAATTAAGTGCATTCTCTATGATATAACCTTTTTTAACACCATGAATTGCACTATAATGCTCCATATCATGTTTTGTCTCATCTGAGATATAAGCCGAAATTTGCAAAGACATTTTAACTCCTGACATTTTTCTATTATTTTATAGAAAAATGTAGATTTTGTCAATAGCGTGCTTTTTTAGATAAAAAGATATTATCTATCAAATCAACCTTTTTTCAATATCTCTTCATAAAGCTCTATATACTTCTTAGCCACAACAGAACTATCAAACTCATTAACAACCTTTTCTCGTGCATTTTGACACACTGTTTCATAGCTATCATGATACAAAATCCACTCTATGCCATCTGCCAAGTCACCCGTATCAAAAGCCAATGCCAAGTAGCCATTTTGTTTATGTTCTATCATATCACTATTGCCACCTATATCAAAAGCAACCACAGGGGTAGCACATGACAGACTTTCCATAATGGCATTTGATAAGTTTTCCTGTAAACTTGGCACCACCATAACATCTACCGCACTATAGAGTGTTACCAAACTCACATCATCATGTAAAGCTCCTAAATAGTGTGTCTTAAATCCAAAATCAGGAGCATTTTTAGAACGACTACTTCCAAATACTACAAACTCTATATCACTATTTTTCTCTAACTTTTGTAACGCTTGACTTAACTCTTTAAATCCTTTGTTTATATCAGTTGTCGCACTCATTGCACCAAAGAGAACCAGTTTTTTATCGTATGGTAAATTCCATAACTCTCTTGCGCTCTTTTTATCAAAAGGTTTGAATATCTCTGTATCTATTGGATTTGGTAACTGTATATGTCTTCTATCTTTTAATAAAGAGCTCTCTTGCGACGCTTTCAATATCCATCTGCTCAATCCTATAATCGTCAAATTGTTAATTTTTTGATAACTTTTCTCCTTTCTTTGCCATATCTTTCTACTGAGATCCGCCTCTTTAGTGCTTCCTAACCTTGGACACTCTCCACAATGACTTTTATACTTTTCGCACTCCCATTTTATATGGCAACCACCAGTAAAAACCCAATTGTCATGCAAACTCCATACGATAGGTGCCTTTATTTTTGACAACTCTTCTATCTTAATCATCCCTCCGCATATCCAGTGCAGATGGACGATGTCTGGATTTATCTCATTGATTTTGTTTACAATATTTGAAAAAGGAATCCATGCTGGACTAAAAAGTGTTTTAGTTCTGTTTTTGTAAAATTTTATAGGCAGACTATCCAACGTAGGTCTTAAAAGATTTAAAACTCTTTTGACTTTTCCGCTATCAGCTAAAACGGTAAAATCATCACTACGCTTTTGCTGTACCAGCATCTGACTATCTACACCTGCTTGCAAAAGTCCTCGATGCAGTCTATAAGCTGCTCTTGCTGCACCACCATAAATGTCGGATGTATTAATAATGAGGATTTTCATAATGTAACTACTCTTTGTTTTCTTATCTTTCCAATATTTGAAATATGAAAATTTTCTGTAAGCATAACTCTTGGGATACAACAATTTAAATACTTTATATGATCAAAATATACAGTTCCATTTCTCGTTGTAGTCACTGTTTTAAAATTTAAACTTTTAATTATATCAAATTCTATCTTTCCCACCTCACTCCTACCACCAAAAGGATAAGCAAAATGTTCTATTTTTTTGTTGATTTTATCTTCAATCTCATTATTGGCATCTATTATCTCTTTATAAATTTCATCCTTATCTAACTTGTTAAATGCATAATGATTTTTAGTGTGACCACCGATAGTGCACAAATGATCTTGACTTAACTCTATAATATTTTCCCAACTCATACAAACTGTTTCATTATTCCTAAACCAATCAATAGTATAGTTTTCAAACAACTCTTGTAATCCATCTAATAAATTCTGTTGTTCTAATTTTAAAATTTTCTCTCTTATTTGTAGAAAAACTCTATTTTTTTCTTCATAAGTACCACAATAAAAAATTTCTTCTCCTACAATCAACTCATCGTTTTCAATAATCAAATCTTCAATTGCATACCACCAAAGCAGAGCTTTTTTATTGGGAAATGAAGTAGTTACATAGACAGTAAACGGTACATTATGTTTTTTAAAAACAGAGTATGCTATCTCATAATTGTCTTTATAACCATCATCAAGAGTAAAAACAATCTTTTTTTTTACATTTATTTGAGCTTGTAAAATGCTGCAAAGCTCATCTAAGCTAATAAATTCATACCCTTTATCTTTGAGTTCTAATATAAATTTTTCTAAAAATTCTGAAGATACCTTCATATTTTCATTTGGAAATAATCTATTTTGTTCAAATGGTGCTACGCGATGAAGCATAAAAATAGTAGCAATGCCAGAAAAATGATTGTTTATGAACGATATCTTTGATAAAAAATCAAGTATTTGCTTTTTCATCTATCTTCTTGCACCAAAAATATTAAGTTGCAAATCCATATTTTCTAATTCCCCTTTATTTATAAACGGATTTTTTCTTTTAGTTAAACTCTCTATATAATATCTAAATTCATTTTTTTCAAAAATTTCTAAAATTTCACCTAATTTTTGTTCAGTTTTATTCCAAGAGTGATACTCAACAAATAAATTTTCTACATTAGATAAACTATCTTTGCAATCTTTCAATACCTCATACTCTGCACCTTCAATATCTATTTTTAACATATCTATATGTTTTTCTCTTTCTAAATAATCTTTTAACCTTATAGTTTTCATTTTTATTTTATTTTCATCTCCATAAATACTCCCACCATCAGCACCTTCACTTGAAAATTCAATTCCCTTCTCATCTATCCAGACTGCACTATTTAGGATTTCGACACCATTTAAAACACCATTTTTAGCTAAATTGTTTTCTAAAACCTTTGCTATTTTAGGATCTGCTTCAAAAGCTTTTATTTTAGCTTTTGGATAAAGCTTTTTAAAATATAAACAACTCAGACCAATATTTGCTCCACAGTCATAGATGATCGGCTCATTTGAATACACTTTAAACTTATAAAGTTTATCCACAAAAAGTTCTTTAAACTGCCAAATAAAACTCGGCAAATCTGGGACATCAAAAGAGTATGACAAAAATTTAACATCTTTAACCTCGGTATACCGCTCATACCTCCCCCAATTATCATATAGTCTATAAAACTCTTTTAAATTTTCATCTTTTGCATAATGGTAAAATGGTCTTATCATATCTTTTAATAAATTTATCAATTTTTAACTGCCTTTACACATATTGTCACCTGATAATCCTCATCTTTATAGAAAAGTTCTTCCTTTATCAACTCCTCTGCACTAATACCTTGTAAAAATGCAGTAGCACTTAAAACATTTCCATAAGCTTCTACTTCAACATTACCATCTCCAAATACTTCCTCAAAAGCTCTTTTTATACTCATATCTGTAAACCTCCAAAAATCTCCCAATCTTTCATAGTCATATCTGCTTATTTGACTAATCCCTGAGACAGTAACAAGGGCAACACCCCCATTGTTTAACATATGATATATACCTCTTATGGAATTTTTATAATCGTAAATAAAATTTAAAGTCTGTGTCAGTATAAAACAATCTATTTTACTTTTCGGAAGTGTAGAAGTATTGCACAAATCTCCTATGATTGTGGCATTTGGATTATCATCTGTATAGCGAAGAACTTCATAGCATTCCACATCACTTCCAAACTTTTTAGAGTAGTTATTATCAGCTATTTCACAAACTACTCCTGTTATTAAATCTCTGTTCTTACTTAAAAAGTCTTCTATATAAACTCTATCAATTGGTGTTCCTCTATCAAGTGAAAATACTTTTGAAATAGGTTCAAGGCTTCTTAAATTGTGCCAGTTTGCTTGTTTTAGTAGCCGTTTTAGTAGTTTTTTCACTTGATGACATCCGTTATATTTTTAAAAGTATAAATATCTAATAAACTTTCATTGGAGCAATTAATGATATTTGCATTTGTATTCCATTTAATTAAGTCATAAAATTCAAACACTTTTCCTGTACCTATAAATTCATCTTTTTTTGTGAAGTTTATCTTTTTATGTTCTTCTTTCTGATGTAAAGCATTTTTATAAAACCTATAATCACTCTCCTTTTTAATACACATATAGTTGTGATCCATCCCCAATAAATAAATCTCTTCAAAGCCCATATATATTGCAAAAATCAAAGCATAGATGCTTACAGTATTTGCACTCCATATCATATTTGTAATATCTATATCTTTTTTATTAAATCTATAATACTCATTTAAATTTACTCCAGCATAATACCAATAAATTTTATGCTCTTTGAATAGTTCATGCTTATCAAGAATATACTTAATATTTTCTCTATGGCTGTTTAAGCCTAAAACCATATTTACATTTATTGGGATGTATTTTCCCATATCAACAAACCACTCTCTCCATTCATCCTCTGTTTGAGGAGGATGGATAGGTGCTGTCATATAATATTTATCAACATCTGCACTCATAATATGCGCAAAGTCATCATGAACATAAAAGTTGTTTAAAGCAAAAACTATTTCATTTTTTAAAGGCTTTAAATCCTCTTTTTTAATTGAAGGACCACTACCAAGTATAAAACATCTCTTGCCTTTATGAGTATCTTTTAACTCTATATTTTCAGCTACTAAATCTTTGTATTTTAAGAAATTTTTATAGCTTCTTGCATATAATAATTTATCCAGCAATATTGGTGGCATCAGACTTTTTATTAATTTTTTCATACAACTAATTCCTTGGAAATTTTATTTCTAATATCAATATAAAAATATTTTCTAACTAAAACAAAATAAATCATTAATGACAAAATTGTAGAATACCCAAAATAGACAATATCTAAATGGTAATAAGAAAAAATACCATTTAGAATTAAATTTATTGATAAGATAACACTCTGATACTTTAATAATTTAAAATGTAAATTATTACTTATCATGTAATATATGTACATATTGTTTATGGATAAAAAAATAGATACTATTACCAATATAAAAAATAAAAAGTATGTGCCAAAATATTTATGCACTATAAATTCCAATAGATATGGATAAACCATAACTACAATAACAGAGGCTACAGATATAAGGATATATAAATTTTTATTGGTATTCTCTACTATTTCTGTCACTTTTAAAAAATTATTTTCTGCCACTGCCTTGTATAAAAGTTGTGTGTATGGAGAGAAAAAACTCATAGCAACTAACCAGATATTCATAGCCAATGCAGAAGCAAAACCATAAGTAGCCAACTCTTTCAAATCATAAAATTGAGATATAAACCATCTATCAGCTGATCTAAATAGAATATCTATACCCCATGTCAAATATACAAAAAATCCTATTTTATATATATTTTTTATTATTTCCATATTAAAAGATAATGTGAATTTTATTTTTGTTATAAAAAAAGTAATTATACTTACTAAAAAAGTAGTTACTAAATGAGCAATAAAAATTGATTCAATATTTTTATAAAGATAAAATATAATTAGTATGAATACTGGTCTTAGTATTTGATCTATCGCTTTTAAGATATTTGCTTTTTCAAATAATAGATGTGCATTTAAATATATTTGTCCATTTTCTATATATTTTGATAAGATATAGTTAAAAGCTATTATCACTAAAATCCAAGGTGATAATTCAATGCTAAATAAAAACAATACAAGAACTGAAATTATTTGTAGCAATATTGAAAATGAATTATAGTTAATGAATAACTCTTCTTTTGTCTCTTGATAATTTGTTATATACTTTGGCAATAAAATAGCTATCCCATGCATACTTCCTAACTGAAATAGTGGCAAAAGTGATAATATAAGATTAATGTATATAAAATTTCCATATTCTTGCTGTGATAATACTTTTGCTATATACAAAAAAGATATAAAACTAAAAATCTTTGACACTAAAGCTATAGATAGGTTTTGAATTACTATTTTTTTCAAGATTTTCCTAATAGCCGTTTAATTGTATTTGTTTTGGGAGGATTAACTTCCATATTGGAAATTTTATAAAATTATCTATCATTTGTAGCCTTTTAAAATTATATCTACAAATTCCCTTACCACACCATCTCCACCTTGTTTAGATAGATGGATTATATTTGGTATATCTTTTACATCAGATAAAGCATTATTCGGGCAAGCACGCATACCCACATTTTCAAGAAGTTCTTTGCAGTTTATATCATCTCCAATATAAGCCACTTCATCAAGAGTAATATTTTCCTTCTTACATATCTCTTTGGCTACTTCTAGTTTTCCCTTATGTTCTAAACCTTGGTATAGATAATCTACTTTCATCTTTTTTGCACGGTTTTCTACAACTTTTGTATTTTCACTCGTAATAATCCCAGTTTTAATTCCTGCTTTTCTTAAAAGTTCAAAACCTTTCCCATCACGGGTATTAAATTTTTTAAATTCTTCACCACTTTCACCATAATACATGCCAGCATCAGTAAGCGTTCCATCTACATCTGAAAGAAACAATTTAATAATTTTTTTTGGTCTATTGCTGATTATATATTTATACATAAGCTTTTCAGCTATGTACCAATCATCTTCTTCATCTAATTCTATTGTAGTATATTCAGACATTTCATAAATAGCAATTTTTCCACTTAGCCTATTTTTATCTCTTAAAATGTTACCAATACGATTAATGTAAAATGCCCCATTTTCCATTAGCATTCCACAAAAATCTTGTCTTCTTGGACGATTAGTATAATCATAATTTAAAGGATTACCATTCTCATTCCAAAAAAATCTTTTTGTTCTTACGCAAGTAAGAAGGGAATCTGCTTTGCTACTTAGTAATAGTTCTAAAGCTTTGTCAAAGTCTTTGGTTTGTGTTAATGGAGATGTTGCTTGAACCAAGAAAAAAAGATCATTATTCTCAAATTGATGCTTGCTTAAAAACTCAAGTATAACAGATTCGGTACTTGATGTGTCTTTAGCATTTTCTGATTCTCTGTCATAAATTATGACTTTTGAAAAACTAAAGCTTTTTACAGCCTCTTTTATTTGATCGCAATCGGTTGCTACAATTACCTGATCTATGTTTTTAGAGTCTTGAAGTGCTTTTAAATTCCAGTAGATAAGAGGTTTACCGCAAAATAATTTTATGTTTTTAAATGGTATAGACTGGCTTCCACATCTTGCTGGTATAAATGCAATATTCATTAGCTTACTTTGTATATTTTAGTTTATCTCGTTGCACTTGTTCTATAGGTAAAATCTCTTCTTCCTTATAGTGCAATGCTTCATAAGCCACATTAAGATCTCTTACTAGTTTTTGTAATCCACCTGGTTCTAATGAAGCAGCGTGATCAGTTCCTTTCCAAGTTCTGTCTTTTGTAAAATGCCGCTCTATCCATCTTGAGCCTAATGTATATGCTGCAACATCCAGTGCTATTCCAAGATGATGACCAGAAAATCCAATTTCACTTACTCGATTGTCATAGTTTTCATACAACCAATTAATCTCAAGCAAAGCAACATCTTTTGCCGGTACAGGATAACCAGAAGTACAAGAATAGATAAGCAATCTATTTTTTGCTTGATCTGCCTCTTCAAAAAATTTAACAATCTCTTCTACTTCTGCTCTGCTTGTCATCCCTATGGACAATTGAACTTGACCTTTGTATTCATCTCTTAAAATCTTTAGCATATTAAAGTTATTATTACAAGCAGAAGGTACTTTAATGAACTCTGGATTAATAACACTTATCTCTCTTGCACTGTTTTCATCCCAAACAGATGTACTATATACCATCCCTATCTCATCACAATATTTTTTTAATTCAGCGTGTTGTTCTGGAGTAAACTCTAACGCTTCTCGATGAGATAGATACGTGTCTCCATAACTGTTATATGGGTTAGGATGTGGTGCATTGTATTGTTCGGGTTTAATTTTTGCCCACCATTTATTGTCTCTTTTTTGAAATTTTACATATTTTGCACCTGCTTGTCCTGCTAACTTTATTAACTCTTTTGCTATACTCATTTGTCCCATATGATTACAACCTATTTCAGCTATAATTTTTGGTTGCTGATAATCAAATTTAAATGCCATTTAATTTCCTTATTGCTAATTTAATTTTTTACTCTGCCATATTTATCTGAATAACGAATAATATCATCTTCACCAAAATATTCACCAAGCTGAACTTCTGAGAAAATAATATTTTCGTTGGTGTTATTAATAATTTGATGTTTACATCCTTTTGGAATATAGATATATTTTCCTGGGTATACATCTATAACAGATTCTCCTAAAACCACTTTTCCTATTCCTTTTATAATTACCCAATGTTCTTCTCTCCTTTTGTGTTCTTGTAAACTAATTTCAGAATTTGGAAATACGGTAATTATTTTAGATTGAGCGTGTGCAGTCAATATAGTGCTTTTATAGTAACCCCAAGGACGATTGTAAATTTCGTGTTCAAGTTTTTGGTTATCAAATAATGAAAAATCATACGTTAAATCAAAATCAATATTTTCCAAAAGCATAATATGGAATTGTTTTTTCGTTAATACATTAATAAATTTTTTGTTAACATCAACTATAGGTAAAAAATCTATTTTATCAGACCTAAATAATGCACAAACTTCATCGAAAGAAGAGAACAAAGTTAAATACTTAAATTGTGTATTATGGATTTTATCTATTCTATCATTAATATTAAAACCATTTAAAAATGATCTTCTTATATCTCCGTCACTAATAACACCCTTTACACACTTATTTTCATCAATACAGATAAGAAATCTTTTTTTATTCTTTTGGAGCATTTGTAGTGCTTGATGTACAGAATCATTATATTTGATAGTTGTATCGTTCATTATATGACGCCTTCAAAATATTATGTATTTAATCTTCTCACCAAATAGCCATGAAGTGTTTTTAAAGTACTTCATTAAGCCTTGATGATTTTTTAGGGTGTTTAGTTTATCTATCACTACTATATCCAGACAAAATTAAAATTATTATGCGGTGAAAATATCTCTCTAAACAACTATTGCCTTTAATCAATTATAAATATTATTCATTATATTTAACAAATCATAAAAAGGTGTTGAATAGTTTTAGTTTTGTTATGGCGATATGATTTGATTTTGTTGCTATCTCCTTGATTATCACGAGCTTGCAATACCTTAAGCCACCCACTTCAGCTCCTCTACCAAAATCTCTATCTAGGAAATAGACTTCAGCGATATTTTTGCGTCTAAATGCAAACTCTTTGTTATCTCACCCCTATCCAAGCCTATCTCCTAAACCTTTCAAAAACTTTCCCAAACGATATCTCCAATACACACCCCTCAACCTCAAAGGCATAACTCTCTTCTCGAAAATCCCCAGCTTTCACCAATCTCTCACCATTACTCTTATAGACCTTTGCCAATAGCTCATCAGGATAGACCAGTACATAATACCCCACACCTTCATCTTCGTAGATGGAAAATTTTACCTTTTCATCAATTTTCGCCGTCGATTTACTCACCACTTCTACGACGATTTTGGGAGCTTTGGTAATATAGGGCTTATCTATCTCATCGCATACCAGCACCACATCGGGTCTAAGCACCGTATCATCACTCACTTTATAATCTACCTCATGGGCGATATAACACTCCTCGCACTCTTCATCAATCTCATTGGCTAACAATCTTGCGATCTCTGTTGCAATATTTTGATGCTTCACCATAGGAGCAGGAGCCATGGCATATGCGATACCGTCGATAAGTTCCCAATCCCCCTCCCAAAGTCTATAATCCTCGTATGTATAATGCGGCAACATATCAAGTTTTGCTACGCTCATGGTTGCACCTCCATTTTAGGTATTATAGCAGATTTTAAAGATACCACGCATAAACCCTTCTTATCCCCTCTTCTAATTCCACCTTATGCCTCCAGCCAAGAGCGTGAAGTTTGCTCACATCAGTAAGTTTTTTGTAAGTACCGTCTGGTTTGTCGGTATTAAAGTAAAAATCACCCTCAAAACCGACTATCTTTTTGATAAGATATGCCAACTCTTTTATTGATATATCTTCTCCCGTGCCAATGTTGATATGGGTATTTTTTATCATTTTTTGTGAAGCTAAAGCATCACTTCCAACGATATCTTTAAAATCTCTATTTTGCATGATAAACAGACAAGCATCTGCCATATCATCACTATACATAAACTCTCGTCTAGGCTCTCCGCTCCCCCAAATCTCCACCTCTTTCTTGCCTTCAATCTTTGCTTCATGGATTTTTCTAAGCAGTGCGGGGAGAACATGGGAGGTTTCTAAATCAAAGTTATCATTCTCTCCATAGAGATTGGTCGGCATCACTGAGATGAAGTTGGTGCCATACTGGAGGTTATAACTCTCACACATTTTGATACCTGCTATCTTGGCTATGGCATAGGGTTCGTTTGTATATTCTAACTCATCGGTGAGCAGATACTCTTCTTTCATAGGTTGTGGAGAGTTTTTGGGATAGATACAAGTGCTACCTAAAAACAGTAGTTTTTTTACACCGTTTAGGTAGCTTTGATGGATAACATTGTTTTGAATTTGCAAGTTTTCATAGATAAAATCTGCTCTATATGTGTTGTTGGCGACGATGCCTCCCACTTTTGCAGCTGCCAAGAAAACAAATTCTGGTTTCTCGGTGTTGAAAAAATTTTCTACTTCGATTGTGTCTAGAAGATTTAGCTTTATCCACTTTATAGAATTTGTTTTTAATGTTGAATTTTGAATGTTGAATGTTGAATTGTTTGGTTTTCTGTTGTGATAGGTTGTTATTATGTTTGTGTAGCCTTTTGATTGGAGGTTTTTTATGATTGCAGAACCTACAAGTCCTGTTCCTCCGGCTACAAAAACACGGGAGTGTTTTTGTAATTTTGAATTTTGAATTTTGAATTTTGAATTATTTTGCAACTTTGTTTCCCTGACTTGATTTTACTATTGAAGTTAATAGTTTTATTATCTCTTCAATATCATTCAATAAACTTTTTGTATGTTTTTCTTTTATGTCTAAGTAGTTTGTTTTTATTAGTAAATCTATCCAGTATTTGCTTTCTCTTGCTTCTTTGCTTGATATTGCCATTTTGGATATGAAGTCTGCTTTTGATTGTCCTGCTTGAGCTTCATTTATATTTGCTCCTATTGATGTTCCGCATCTTAATAGTTGTTTGGACAATACATACTCTTTTTTCTCATCACAAAGATATTTGTAAAGTTTCACAACTCTTATATCAAATTCAAATGATTTATCTAAAATTATATTATCTTTCACATCTTCTCCAATTCAACATTAAACATTCAAAATTCAACATTATCTCCACTCTACTCAAAATAGTTCAGTATCTTATAACCACCATCTCTAAGATACTGATCTTTTGTCATCAAATGCAAATCACTCTCCATCATATCATCTACTAACTCTTTAAGTTTGTATTCTCGCTTCCATCCAAGCTTTTTCTCTGCTTTGCTAGGGTCTCCCAAGAGCAAATCTACCTCTGTTGGACGAAAATATTTTGGATCTACAGCGACTACTTCTTTTCCTATCTCTACTGGGTAGTTTGGATTTGTAGAAGATTTCACATACCCTTTTTCATCTACGCCCTCTCCTTTAAACTCCAACTCTACCCCCACATAAGCAAATGCCATCCTCACAAACTCTCTTACCCTTGTCGTCTCTCCAGTAGCGATGACCCAATCTTCAGGTTTTTCGTATTGTAAAATCATCCACATCATCTTGACATAATCTTTCGCATGCCCCCAATCTCTCTTGGCATCTAAATTTCCAAGATAGAGTTTATCTTGCAAGCCAAGTGCTATTTTAGATACTGCTCTTGTAATCTTTCTTGTGACAAATGTCTCACCTCTGACAGGAGACTCATGGTTAAAGAGTATCCCATTGCAAGCAAACATCCCATACGCTTCACGATAATTTACCGTAATCCAATAGGCATACATCTTTGCCACTGCATAGGGTGAACGAGGATAAAAAGGTGTCGTTTCGCTTTGTGGTGTCTCTTGTACTTTTCCATATAACTCGCTTGTGCTTGCTTGATAAATCTTAGTTTTTTTCGTAAGCCCTAAGAGCTTCACAGCCTCTAAAATCCTAAGCGTTCCTGTTCCATCTGCATTTGCAACATATTCAGGCATCTCAAAACTCACCGCCACATGGCTCATCGCAGCAAGGTTATAAATCTCATCAGGTTGCACCTCTTGGATGATACGCGTCAAGTTCATACTATCGGTCATATCACCATAGTGAAGGATAAAGTTTCTATTTTCAACATGTGGGTCTTGATAGAGATGATCTATACGATCTGTGTTAAAAAGCGAAGTTCTTCTTTTTATGCCATGAACTTCATACCCTTTTTTGAGTAAAAACTCTGCAAGATAGCTTCCATCTTGTCCTGTTATCCCTGTGATAAGTGCCACTTTTTTCATCTATTTATAGATCCTTTCAAAATCATCTTCTATTCTTACGATATCATCTTCACCCGTATATTCACCCACTTGTGCCTCTATCATGATAACAGGTATTTTACCCCTGTTTTCAACTCTATGCACCTCTCCCATCTTGATATAAGTCGATTCATTGGGTCTTATTAGTTTTACTTCATCTCCAACTGTAACTGTTGCCGTGCCACTGACAACTATCCAGTGTTCACTTCTATGAAAATGTTTTTGAAGTGAGAGTCTTTTTTCTGGTTGGACGATGATGCGTTTTATCTTATAGTTTTTATGTTCAAGCAACACTTCATAAGTGCCCCATGGACGGTGAGCAAGGGTGTGGATATTTGTAAGTTCACTCTTTTGCTCTTTTAGTTTTTCAACAACTTTTTTCACCTTTTGGCTTGATCCCTTTTTGCTGATAAGTAGTGCATCGTTGGTATCGACGATGATAAGATCTTCGACATCAATCGTGGCGATATCTTTATCATTGGTGATGATGAGATTGTTTTTTGAATCGATGGAGATATGTTTTTGGCTCTTAGTGTTGCCATGTCTATCTTTAGGGAGTTCATCATAGAGAGCATCAAAGCTTCCTACATCGCTCCAGCCTATATCGCACGGGACGACTTTGACTTTTTTACTCTTTTCCATCACCGCATAATCGATACTGTCACTTGGAATTGCAAGCATATCTTCATGGATGATGCGTTTTTGGTTTTGGGTGATTGTTTGGCTCTTCTCATAGGCTTTTTGACAGGCTTCATAGATATCCGGGGAGTGTTGTTGCAGTTCTTCTAAAAATACTCCTGCTTTAAAGAGAAACATCCCACTGTTCCAGTAGTATTTTAATGGTAAATTTTGAATGCTTAATTTTGAATTTTCTTCTATATATTGAGTAGCTATTTCTAGGTTTGGTTTTTCTTTGAATAATTCAACATTTAAAATTGAACATTTATCATTTTCAGGCTTTGCCTGAATATATCCAAAGCCTGTTTCAGGATATTGTGGCTTTATGCCAAAGGTTACAAGATTATCCTCTTTTGCCAAAATTTTAGCTTCTTTGAGTGCTTTTTCATAAGCTTTTTCATCTTTGATTAAATGATCTGATGGAGTGACTAAAACTAACTCTTCTGGTTCTATATCCATGCAAGCTAATGCGATAGCAGGGGCAGTATTTCTTCCAACTGGCTCAAGGAGAAATTTTGAATCTTCTTCAAGTTGATCTATTGCTAAAAAGTACTGCTCTGTATTTGATACGATATAGAAGCTTTCACACACTTTTTTGTTTCTTTGTGCTGTTAGTTGAAAGAGTGATTTATCGTCAAAAAGTTTGACAAACTGTTTTGGCATGAGTGTACGGCTGATAGGCCAGAGTCTTGTGCCGCTGCCACCACAGAGGATGAGATTTATCATGATAGTGCCTTTTGGGCTGTTTGTATGAGTTGATTAACTTCTTTCTCATACTCTTTTGCCAATGCTTCATCGCTGGATTCAAAGCGTGTGACAAGTATAGGTGTGGTGTTACTTGCTCTTACCAATCCCCACCCTTTTTCAAAGTGGATTCTCACCCCATCGATATCGATGATACGAACTACTTTTGGAAAGCTTTCTGGTGGGTTTTTAAGCATCTCTTTGATTTTATCGATGATGAGAAACTTCTCAGCTTCTGTTGTCTCTACTTTTATCTCTTCGGTAGAGTAAACTTTTGGGAGTGTATCAAGCTCTTTATCTAAGTCTATACCATCATGGATGAGTTCAAGGATTCTAAGTGTAGCATAGATAGCATCGTCATAACCAAAGTAACGATGCTTGAAAAAGATATGTCCACTCACTTCACAGGCAAGGTCTGCATTTGTCTCTTTCATCTTTACTTTGAGGTTTGAGTGACCGGTTTTGTACATAATCGTTTTAGCACCTCTTTTTTCTAACTCATCATACATGACTTGGGAGCATTTAACCTCTCCGATAATAGTGGGGTTTTTCATCTTTTTAGCAAAAAGAAGTGCCATCTGATCGCCTTTGATATTGTACTTATGGGTTAGCACTGCGATACGATCAGCATCTCCATCATACGCAAAGGAGATATCTCCCTCTTGTTTTAGGGCAGTTTTGATATCTTCTAAGTTTTTCTCCACCGAAGGGTCTGGGTGATGATTAGGAAAAGAGCCATCAGGTTCACAATAAAGCCCTTTGTATGTGAGATGCAGTGCATCAAATATATCAGTCAGCACGGTATCTGCCACGCCATTACCACAATCTATCATGATAGTTGTATCCATCCCTTTAAGATGTGCAAATGACTCTATCATAAAGTTTTTATAAGGGGTTTTGACATCGATATCTATTTTTGTAAGATTATCAGGAATCTGTTTATCTCTGTTTTGCAAGATAGTATCACCAAGTCGATAGATATCATCTCCAAAAAACGGTGCTTTATCAATAGTGATTTTAAAGCCATTATATTCGCTAGGATTGTGTGAGCCTGTTATCATGATAGAAGCATCGATATTGAAATCATTATGATAATTTGCAAAATAGTTTACAGGTGTCGCTACCATCCCCATATCCAACACTACACATCCAGCAGCATTGAGTCCGGAAGTGAGATAATCTCTAAGAAGTGGAGAGTGACTTCTTGCATCATAGCCGATAGCAACGCGTTTGTTACCTTTGATCAGTTCTCCTAAATAGTAACCAATAAGCTTTACACTCTGCTCATGGAGCTCTTTTTCGTAAATACCTCGTATATCGTACTCTCGGAAGATGGATTTTGTTATCATGATACTCTTTATCTTAAAATTATTTTATATATTATATTTAATAAAGTATAAATAAAAGCTAAATAGTTAACTAATCCGCAAACTCTCCTCCAAAATATCCAAGAACTCATCCCTCTCCATCTCGATAGCCCCCATAGACTTCAAGTGTTCAGAAGGGACTTGACAATCAATTAATTCATAGCCATTCTCTAGCGCATACTGCGCCAAATAGACTAGTGCCGTCTTGGAAGCATCACTCTTTGTCTGAAACATCGACTCCCCGCAAAATATCTTCCCCAAATCGATACCATACAAGCCCCCGACAAGTTCATTATCATGATAGACTTCAAAAGATTTTGCCAAGCCTTGCTTGTGTATCTGCACATAGGCATCTATCACCTCTTCGAGTATCCAAGTGCCTTCCTCTTTTTCTACGCGTACTTCACGGCATTTTTGCATCACTGTTTCAAAATTTGTATCGATTCGTACTTCAAATTTTTTCATACTTCTTTTAAGCGATTTGGAGATTTTGATATCTTTAGGGTAGAGGATGAGACGCGGATCTGGTGACCACCAAAGAATCGGGTCATTTTCATTGTACCAAGGAAATATCCCTTTCATATAGGCAGAGAGGATACGGTTGGGGTTTAAGTCTCCTCCCCACGCAATGAGCCCTTCGGGTGAAGAGAGGCGTGGGTTGGGAAAGATATAACTGTACTTACTAACTTGAGGAATCAAGCCTATTTGTCACTTTTATAGGTGATAACAAGTTCACCATCTTTTTCATCAAGATGCACCGTGCCACCATGTTGAAGTTCTCCAAAAAGCACTTCATCGGTGAGTGGTGTTTTTACTTCATCTTGGATGACCCTAGCCATCACACGCGCACCGAGTGTATCGCTATAACCTTTTTTGGCAAAGTACGCTTTGGCTGCATCACTTGCTTCAATCGTCACTTTTTTATCTTTGAGTAACATCTCTAATTCAACAAGCTGTTTCTCTACGATATTTATCATGATATCTCTGCCAAGTGGTGCAAAGTGTACCGTTGCATCAAGTCTATTTCTAAACTCAGGTGCAAAAAAGTCACCTATAGCAGACTCTGCCTTGTGTGTTTCATCTTTGTTAAAGCCCATTTTTGGCGCTGCTTTGACACCTAGGTTACTTGTCATGATAATGATGACATTTCTAAAATCCGTCTTGACACCATCATTGTCCGTCAATGTAGCATTGTCCATCACTTGAAGCAATATATTCATCACATCAGGATGCGCTTTTTCGACTTCATCAAGTAAAAGAACACTATAAGGGTGCTTTCTGATGGCTTCTGTCAACTGTCCACCCTCTTCATAGCCTACATAGCCTGGAGGCGCACCGATGAGTCTTGCTACATTATGTTTTTCCATATATTCAGACATATCAAAACGCTCAAAATGAATACCCATCGTATCTGCAAGCTGTTTTGCTACCTCTGTTTTACCCACACCTGTTGGTCCTGCAAATAGAAATGAACCGATAGGTGAATTTGGACGACCTAGACCTGCTCGTCCACGCTTGACAGCCTTGGCAAGTTGCATGATGGCTTCATCTTGTCCAAATACTTTAGTCTTGAGTTGTGTTTCTAAATCTTTAAGTACTGCGACATCATCAGAACTCACTTGCCTTGAAGGGATATTTGCCATCTTTGCGATGATGGCTTCGATATCCTTAACAGTAACAGAGGTACGCTTTCGCTCAGAAATGTGAAATGACGCTCCTACTTCATCGATAAGGTCGATAGCTGAGTCAGGTAAAAACCTATCATTGATATATTTTTTCGCAAGTTCTACCGCAGCACGTAGTGCCTTTGGCGAATACTTGATATCATGATGTTCTTCATACTTATCTTTTAAACCAAGTAAAATTTTATAGGTATCGTCAACACTTGGTTCATCAACATCAATCTTGGCAAATCGTCTTGAGAGTGCTTTATCTTTATCAAAAAAGTTTCTATATTCACTATAGGTCGTCGCACCCACACACTTGATACCGCCACTTGCCAGTGCTGGTTTGAGAAGGTTTGACAAATCCATAGAACCACCACTCGTTGAACCTGCTCCCACGATAGTATGAATCTCATCGATAAATAACACAGCATTATCAATCTCTTCGAGCTCTGTTAAAACACCTTTGAGGCGTTTTTCAAAATCACCACGATATTTTGTCCCTGAAAGCAATCCACCGATATCTAAAGAAAAGAGTGTTGCACCTTTGAGAATTTCAGGCGTTTCTTCATTGATGATTTTAAGCGCCAATCCTTCTACAACCGCGGTTTTACCTACACCAGGCTCACCCACTAAAAGAGGGTTGTTTTTCTTTCTACGACACAACACTTGCATCACACGATCAAGTTCTTGGTCACGACCGATGACTGGATCTATCTTGCCAGACTTGGCCAATTCATTGAGGTTTATCGTATAGTTGGCTAAATCCCCATCTTCTTTTGGCGCAGCCGCCTCTTTTTCATGTTTCTCTTCCGTGATACTTTCAATCACATTGAGTCTCGAAACCCCTTGTTGCTTGAGTAGATAAACACTGTAACTTCTCTCTTCTTCGAAAAGCGCCACCAATAAGTCTGCTACTGAAGCTTGTTTTTTATCAGCGCCTTTGATACTCGTTATCATGTTGTCAATCACACGCGCTAAGGCAACCGTTTCAAAAGGGTCATGATAGTTCTCTTCTGGTAGTGGTTTAAAGACAGAGTCAAGGTGTGTTTTGATTCTCTCGTGTAAAAACTCAGTATCAGCACCACATTTTTTAAGCACTTCTATCGCTTGGTCATTGGTGAGTAGACTATAAAAGACATGTTCTATCGTCACATACTCATGTCTGCTTTTTTTCGCAAACTCCAATGCTTCATTTAGTACTGAATTTAACTCTTTATTTAACATTTATTACTCTTCCTCCATGATTGCTTTCAATGGATATTCATTTTCTTTTGCGCGTTTTTCAACCTGAGAAATCTTCGTCTCGGCCACTTCATAGGTATAAAAGCCACAAACACCGCGTCCAGCACGATGAATCTGAAGCATAATGTTGATAGCTGAGTCGACAGAGTGATCAAAAAGCTCCATCAAAACTTCAACAACAAAATCCATGCTGGTAAAATCGTCATTTAGTAGAACAACTTTATACCTCTTGGCTTCAAAAAGTGATTCTGCTAGTTCTTCATTCACTTCTTCTTCGTTTTTGTAGCCCACATTTATACCTTTTTGCATTTATAATCAAGCCATAGTATACACTTTTTTTGTAAATAAGATGTTAATAATGATAAATTTTATCCACAACTAGACTCAAAGTTGTAGTTTGGTAAACTTTTTATCATGATAAATATATATATAACCGCCACCAATACAGATATCGGAGAAACTTATACGACTGCAAAACTCATACACGCCTTTGCATCCCTAGGATATCGTGTTGGTGTGATGAAACCTATAGAGACTGGTGTCTGTGGCGAACCTGAAGATGCTACATTACTACTCAATGAAGCAAAAAAGTACAACCCAGACTTTGCCTCTATCATGATAGAAGATATCTCTCCTATACAGTTTACTCTCCCTGCTGCCCCTTTTGTAGCAAAAGCAGAGGAAAAAATTGATTTTGAAAAACTAAAAAATGCCCACAATAAACTTACAAAGTATTGTGATATTTTACTGATTGAGAGTGCAGGCGGGTTGATGACACCTGTGGAAGATGACTTTATCATGATAGATTTCGCAGCATTTTTTAAGACAAAAACTCTTTTAATCACCGACGACCAACTAGGTTGCATTAACAATACCCTACTCAATAGGGAACTCTTACACACTTACAATGAAAAATTTATCTTTTGTGTCAATCAAAAATCAAGTGATGGCTCTTTTGAAACAGTGAGCCTTCCCTACTTTAAAGCAAAGTTTGACAAGGTACTCACCGTCCAAAAGGATATCAAAGAAATCGCTAGTAATCTACTGTCACTGTAATTGGAATCGAAGTTAATTTCTCATTAGAATACTTGACAATCTTTTTCCCTTTATAATAGGCTATATTTTTATAACCAACAAATTGCCTCTGACTCGTGCTTTGACGATACTTGGTGACACAATTTCTACGTGTTTGATACTGGGGTTGGTTATATTGCTGGTTTGCACCGATAGTATTCCCCCCTACAATAGTTCCCAAAATCGCCCCACCTACAGTCGCGATATCATTCCCTTTTCCATCTCCAATTTGATGTCCCAGAACCCCACCGATGGCTCCTCCCAAGATGGAACCTCCAACATTATTGGTACCACTATTAGTTCTTCCTACTGGCACTTGTTCATCATAGCACTCCTGATAAGGGACACGCTGCTGCACCGTTTGATACTCAGGCGTCGAAGAACGCACAGAAACATACTCTGTAAATTGCAATGTTTCTGCATTTAATACACTTGCTAACGCAAGTAACGATAATAATTTTAATTTCATGATAAATCCTTTTTTATTTTATTTGTCATCTTTCATAGGGGCAAAGCCCCTATGAAATTCACGCGCTACTAAAGCACAATACTTCGCATCGTAAAAAATCATCTATTTAGATGCCCAATTTTACTCTTGTAATGTGAAGCGATTGTGAATGTTAACCCCTCTTTTGATAAAATCAATTTTATGAAACATTTAACCAATACCAGAGATTTGAGTAGCCAAGAAGTTGAGGATATCTTCACCCGTGCTAAGGCACTTAAAAACAACCATCATGATAGCACCCTAGAGGGAAAGCTTATCATCACCATATTTTTTGAAAACTCTACAAGAACAAGAAGTTCTTTTGAAATCGCAGCCAAAAGACTCGGCGCGAGCGTTGTTAGCTTGGATGTCTCAAAAAGCTCTGCTAGTAAGGGAGAAACTTTGTTTGACACGGCAGCAAACTTAGATGCGATGGAACCTGATGCCATCATTGTACGCCACAAGGATTCAGGTGTTCCAAAGATTCTCTCAAATTATGTCAATTGTCCCATTCTCAATGCAGGAGATGGTGCACATGCACACCCAAGCCAAGCACTACTTGATCTCTTTACCATAAAAGAACATTTTAATTTTGCTGATGTGCGTGGTAAAAAGATAGCTATCGTAGGTGATATCAAAAACTCCCGTGTAGCAAACTCCAATATTGAACTTTTAAACCGTTTTGGCTTGGAAGTGATATTGGTCGCACCACCACATTTTATGCCTCCTCTCACAGGGCTTAAAACGACACATAAATTAGAAGAAATTATCGATGAAGTGGATATCATCATGTCTCTTCGCACCCAAACAGAACGTCACACTAACCAATCTTATGCATCGCTCAAAGACTATGCTGCTGATTTTTGTATCACGGCGCCACGCATAGGAGATAGAGACATTCTACTGCTACATCCCGGTCCCGTTAACCGAAACATTGATATCGATGATGCGATGCTCAGCGATAGCCGCTGTAAAGTATTGACCCAAGTCAAAAACGGTGTCTACGTGCGTATGGCAATTTTGGAGAAGTTGATATTAACCTCTTAAAAAATCTCTTAAATAGCTATGGCAAAAAAAGAGAACCTTTTTTCTTTGTTATTGATTTCTCTTTACAAGAATTTACCGTTTCACCCTTAAGCACCTTAGATAAAAACATCAAATTTTCTATGGATGCGCCCAAATCCACAGCTTATCATGATAAGAAAATCCACTACGATTACGAGCCCATACCCTTGGCGCGTTATGAAAAAGCATTTCAGCAAGTGCAAGAAGAGATAAAAAAAGGAAACAGCTATCTCATCAATCTCACCTTTCCTTCAAAGCTCAACATCGACTACTCACTTTTGGAGATTTATAACTACACCGATGCCAAGTTTAAACTACTCATGGATGATAAATTTGTCTGCTTTAGCCCCGAACGCTTTGTGAAAATCGAAAATAATACTATCTATACCCACCCCATGAAAGGCACCATCGACGCTAAAATCCCTCAGGCAAAAGAGAAGATTTTAGCCAATGAAAAAGAGATGGCAGAACATACTATGGTCGTGGATTTACTACGAAATGACCTCTCTATGGTTGCCAAAAAAGTGCGTGTAGAAAAGTTTCGTTATGTCGAGCGCATCAAGGCAGGAGAGCGAGAACTGTTGCAAGTGAGTTCCAAAATCCGTGGAGAATTAGAAGAGGATTGGCAAAATAGCGTGGGAGATATCCTCTGCGCTATGCTTCCTGCTGGATCTATCACAGGCACACCCAAAAAAAGCACCATTGAAATCATCAAAAAAGTAGAAGGGTATGCGCGTGGTTTTTACTCAGGGGTGTTTGGTCTGTTTGATGGAGAGAGTTTGGATTCGGCTATCATGATACGCTATATCGAAAAGGTAGGAGATAAGCTCTACTATAAAAGTGGTGGAGGTATCACTATAGATAGTGATATGATGGAGGAATATAATGAGATGTGTGAAAAGATTTATGTGCCGTTTTTATAAGATACGCCATAGGAACAAAGCTATTGGAAATGCTAGATGACTTTCTTTGAAACACTAAAAATCACGCAGGGGGAAATTCAAAATCTCTCTTTACATAATAAAAGGCTCAATCACACAATCAAAGAAAACTTTGGTGTAGATGCCAATATTGACCTAAGTAAGCATGTTCAGCAAGAGGATTATGGACTTCGTCGCTGCAAAGTCATCTATGGAAAATCGATAAAAGAGATACAATTTTTCCCATTAATCCCAAGAATTTTTCAATCATTTAAAGTTTTAGAGGCAGATATTGTATATAATTTTAAAAATGTCGATAGAGAGGATATAACATCACTTTTTAACCAAAAGGGTACATGTGATGACATTATCATGATAAAAGATGGTTTGGTAACGGATACCTCTATCGCCAATATCGCAATGTATGATGGTCTGAAGTGGATAACACCAAAAAGTCCTCTTCTTAAAGGCACCTTTCGAGAAAGTATGTTAGAAAAACAATTACTTTTAGAAAAAGATGTTAAAATTAAAGATATTAAAAATGTAACCCGTTTTGCATTGATGAATGCCCTTATCGGATTTTATGAAGTCAAAAGGGTGAAGTTTATATTTTAAGGAGAGAGTATGGCACAACGAATCTTAGGAGATAGTGAATTTTCACAACTGATGAAGATGCATATTGCTGAGATACTAGAATTGTTGATGCAAAGAGGTCAATTTTTCTCTATTTTGACCAATATCGCAAATATCACTTTCGAACCCGCACTGCCAGCTGAAATCACCTCAAATTTCAAACCCATTACACTCTTTGTTATTGCAGAGTATACCTTTGAGAGTTCTTCCATTGATGATGATTTTCTCTATTTTGAAGCAGGATTTGGGCAACAAAATATAGGCTCTGTCGTTACCATTCCGCTCAACGCCATCGTACAAATTCTCATTGAAGAGACACCAATTTTTATCAACTTAGCGATGGAGTTAGTAGCTGAAAATAAAGAAGAAAATGTCAAGAAATCAACGAATATATTTTTATCAAACCCAGAAAATCAAGGCTTGATAAAGCGTTAACAGCTCTAGCTAAGCTTTACGACTTCTACCCATGATAAAGTCAGAAACTTTTGCGATGAAAGCATCGTGTTTACGCTCTTTAAGATAAACAACATGGAAATATCTTTTAAATTTTAACCCTTTTATCGGTGCTGAGTGCAACAAGCCCGCATTTAACTCATCTTCGATAACAAACTTAGACAGTAATGATACGGTAGGCGTGTCACCACTCTTAGAAGCCTTCATGACGGTCTGTTTCACACCCGTTTGGCTGGAAACCGTACTGAGAATATTAAAGCGCTTACACTCCAAGCCCACTTCTCCAAACACTTCTGCCGCCAACTTCCTTGTATGAGAATCTTCTTCTCTACATATCCAATTAAAATTATTTAAATCTTCAGGCTTCACTTGTCTTGGCAACTCAGAGTTTGAGAAAAGTACTAACTCATCTTCTAACCACTCTTTATAGATAACACCATCTCTAGTGACTGGTGTCTCTATCAATGCCAAATCAATTTTTTTATCTAAAAGCTTATCCAATATATGCTCTGAAGTATCCACATCTATTAAAACTTCATTATTGATAGCCTCTCTAAGGTCATTAAGACAATAAGGAAGCACATAATTTCCGATAGTAAAAGATGCCCCTATTACAAAGGTTAGCTCTTTGTTAATGATACGTATGATATCTTTCTCCACGTGTGAGACACACTTATCCAATCTCAATGCTACGCGATAGAGCTCCTCCCCTGTTTTCGTCAAAGTGATACCATTTTTCTTTCGCTCAACAATGCGATTATCCAGATAATCCTCAAGCCATTTTATCTGCTGTGTCACCGCTGGCTGTGAAATACCCAACTTTTTAGAGGCTTTTGAAAAACTTTTCTCTTTTACAACGGTTAAAAATGTCTCTAATTTCGCAAAATCTTTTAACATACTGTTTATATTCCCTTCATTATTTATGTATAACTATGATTTATATACTTTAGCATATTATAACAAAGTATAATATAAAGTTTCATTATAAAATAATTTTATAGGCGTAAAAATAGTATAATTTATACGCAAAATATAAAAATATAGATGCACCCTTTAAGATGATTTATCATATAATGAAAAGAAATAGATAGAAGTAGCTTATGGATAAGATATTTGACAATTTAAATGACTCTCAAGAGGCGGCTGTTAAACAGATAGATGGTTCACTGCTTATTTTAGCGGGTGCTGGTAGTGGTAAGACAAAAACTATTACTTCTAGGGTTGCCTATCTCATTGCCAATGGTATTCCTCCTTCTTCTATTCTCACGCTCACTTTTACCAACAAAGCAGCAGCAGAGATGCGACACCGCGCTTTATCTCTCATCGAAAATGAGATATCTTTTAGCCCACTTTTATGCACATTTCATAAGTTTGGTCTACTTTTTCTAAAGTTTCATATGCAAAAGATAGATCGTTCCAACGCGTTTGTCATCATCGATACGGATGATAAAAAGCGTATCATTAAAAGTTTTGATATTGATTTGCCTATCGCCCTTGTCACGAGTGAAATTTCGCGTTTTAAAAATAATCTCATCACACCCGAGGAGGCTATCGCGGGTGCAGAACTCTTAAACTATAAAAAAATTGCCAATATCTATAAAAAGTATGAAGCCTATATCACACAAAACAACTTGGTTGATTTTGATGATTTACTTGCCCTCCCCTACAGAATCCTTGATGAAAATCCAGAGCTCTGTAAAGAGACAAGCCAAAAATATCAATACATCATGGTTGATGAGTATCAAGATACCAATGACTTACAGTTAAAACTTTTACAAAAACTTACTTCATCACATCGAAACCTCTGTGTTGTTGGTGATGATGATCAGAGCATCTACGGCTGGCGTGGGGCAAATATCAAAAATATTTTAGAGTTTCATAAACAATTTGACGATACCAAAGTCATCAAACTTGAGACCAATTACCGTTCCACCAACAACATTTTAAAAGCTGCCAATGAACTTATCGAACACAACAGAAACAGACATGGCAAAAAACTTGTAGGTGTTAAGGGAGAAGGCAAAGAGGTAGAGGTTATCTCTTCTGATAATGAAACCATAGAAGCAAGCACTATAGCAAGACGAATTTCTAGACTGATAGATGAAGGCGTTAACCCAAGAGATATCGCCATACTTTACCGTATCAACGCCCTTAGTCGCTCTATCGAGGAGGGTCTCAATAAGGCAGCTATTTCCTACAAGATGGTTGGCGGATTGAAGTTTTATGAAAGAGCAGAAATTAAAGATGTTATCTCCTATCTACGCCTTATTGCCAATCCTCATGATGACTTTTCCCTTAAAAGAATCATCAACAAACCAAAGCGTGGACTAGGTAAAGCAACGATTGATAAATTACTCCTAGGGGCACACGAAAAAGAGTGCTCTGTGTTTCACTTCATCTCTCAAGAGCATGATGCTGTCAAAGAGATGACCACTAAAAAAGCCTTTACAACGCTTGAAACATTTGTGAGTGATATCTTAAAGATAAAAGAGTCTTTATCAGAGTCCCTTTATAACCTTATAGATGATATAGAAGATACTTTTGGTATCAAGGCGTATTATGAGTCTTTACCAACTTCATTAGAGAGAGTACTCAATATCGAAGAGTTTTATGGGCTATTTCGTGATTTTGTTATGCAAAATCCAGAGGCTTCCTTAGATGAATTTTTAAATGACATCTCTCTTCAAAGTGATCAAGACCAGATAGAAGAGGATGCGATTTCTGTGATGAGCATCCATGCCTCAAAAGGACTAGAGTTTGATCATCTTTTTGTGATAGGACTAGAGGAAGGGTTTTTCCCACTATTGGGAGATGGCACTGATTTAGAAGAGGAGCGACGCTTAGGTTACGTGGCACTCACACGGGCTAAAAAAGAGTTAACCCTCAGCACCTCCTCAAGCCGTTTTTACAAAGGGAAGCGTGCAGGGCTTATGAAGAGCCGATTTCTAGCAGAAGCCGGGGTTATCAAAGGATCACTAAAAATTGCCAAAAGCACCTCCTCCTTTAAAAAAGGCACACTTGTAAAACATAAGATATTTGGTGTGGGACGCGTGATAGAGGTGAGTAAAGTCAAAAGAGAGACAAAATTAAAAATCAATTTTCAAGGTACGCATAAAGATATATTAGCCTCCTTTGTAGAAAAGATTTAAATGTCCACCATCAATCGTCTCTTTGTGGTTAACAAACCACCCAACATTGGTTCAAACCGCTATCTCTCCTACATAAAGAGAAAATACGGCATCAAAAAAGCTGGATTTTCTGGCACACTTGACCCTTTTGCACAAGGGGTACTCATCGTTGCATTTGGACAATTTACCAAGCTTTTTCAATTTTTAAAAAAGGCACCAAAAACGTATCGTGCGACACTTTGGCTAGGAGCAGAAAGTGAAACATTTGATATCGAAAAGGTCTCACGTGTTGAGATGCTGCCTGCATTTCCTACTATCATGATAGAAGAAATCATCCATAGTCTCAAAGGAGACATCACCTATCTACCTCCCAAATACTGCGCCAAAAAAATAAATGGACAAAAAGCCTACACCTTGGCACGCGCCAACAAGGAAGTCAATTTACATGAAATCACTAGCCATATCTCTTTGGTAAAACTCTTACACTATCAACACCCCTTTATCACTTTTGAAATCACCATTACAGAGGGTGGCTATATACGTAGCATGGGGCAAATCATCGCTGAAAAATTAGGCACCTTTGGCACACTTTCCGCACTGGAAAGATTGCATGAGGGGGACTTTATTTATGAGGGAGAAGTGGCACTTGACCCGCTAAAGTTTTTAGATTTAGAAGAGAATTTTTACTTAGGTGATGTAGAAGATATCTATCTAGGGAGAAAAGTCTCCATAGAGCATTTTCAAAAGCAAAACGAAGGGGATTATTTTCTAAATTTGGATACAATGCTAAGCGTTATCACCATCGCAGATGGTAAAGTAAACTATAGATTAAATGGAGTTAAACTATGTTAATACTAGGAAGAAAAGAAGATGAGACTATCATGATAGGCAATGATATCACGATCTCTGTCAAAAGCATCACCAAAGGAATGGTAAAGATAGGCATAGATGCCCCTAAAGATATCATGATATTAAGAGGTGAACTAAAAAATAGAATCATAGAGTCAAACCTCAAGGCAAGCAATCAAGCCAGTAGTGCACAACTAAAAGATATCTCAAAGCTCTTAAAAAAATGAGAGAAAAATCTCATGCAAAAGTCAATATCTTTTTAAAGATGCTTGGTACAAGAGGTGATTATCATACTCTGACATCACGATTTATGCGTGTTGATGCACTCTATGACACCCTTACATTTCAAAAAAAAGTCAAAGCAGATGATAGCTTTACCCTTATCGGTGATTTTGGTTGTAGTATAGAAAAAAATACGATTTATAAAGCATTTTCACTCCTCTCTTACGCTAGCCCAGCTATAAAAAACTTCTTTTATGAGCACAAGGTTCTTGTAGAAAAAAATATACCAGAATTTGCTGGTCTTGGAGGTGGTAGTTCCAATGCTGCTGCCTTTTTACGCTTATCCAATCGCTTGTTAAATTTAAAACATAGCCCAGAGACACTTGCTAGTATTGGTGCCAAAATAGGTGCTGATGTTCCTTTCTTTGTCTATGACTATTCCTCAGCCAATGTTTCAGGCATAGGAGAAATCGTAGAGCCCTTTGAGGAAGAGATACTTCCCATAGAGACATTCACCCCAGAAATTCTCTGTGATACAGCAAAAGTCTATCAACAATTTAGAGCAAACTATATAAAAGATATAGATACAACAAAGGCAAAAACTCTTGCAGTAGAATCTTCAGAAAATCTTTTAGAGAGATATGATGCGCTTTTTCTCAATGACCTTTTTGCCCCTGCACTTGATATCTATCCTGACTTAAACGCCTATCATGATAATAACTTTTTTTCAGGCTCAGGCAGTACATTTTTTAGGATTAACCATGGGTGAAACAGTAGCAAGAAATAAAAAAGCATTTCATGATTATGAAATATTGGAGAAGTTTGAAGCAGGTATTTCACTCCAAGGAAGTGAGGTAAAAGCACTTCGTGCCAGTCGTGTCAATATCAAAGATTCATTTGTAAAAATCATTAAAAATGAAGCCTTCTTGATGAATGCCCATGTCTCTTACTTTGAAACCACCAATGCCCACTTCAAACCAGATGAGAGACGTCCTAGAAAGCTCTTACTCCATAAAAAACAGATAAATAAACTCTTAGAGAAAGTGATGCGTGAAGGCTCCACCATCGTACCACTCTCCATCTACTTTAACCATAAAAACCTTGCAAAAGTACAAATAGCCTTGGCAAAGGGTAAAAATCTACATGATAAACGTCAAACATTAAAGAAGAAAGAGGCGGATAGAGCGGCAAGAGCTGCCATGAAGAATTATTAACAATTAATTTAGAGTGAATGCGTTTATTTTATAGCTAGCATCGAACGCTAAGCGTCGATGAAGCTTGATAGGGAGAGAGGAAGAATCTAAAGATTCTATTTAATTGTGCTCTAGAGCCACAATTAAATAGACTATTTTCTTTTTAACTCTTTAATTCTTGCTGCTTTACCTTTTAACTCTCTAAGGTAGAACAATTTAGAACGTCTAACACGTCCTCGTCTAAGTACTGTGATACTATCGATACTATCTGAAAGGATTGGGAAGATTCTCTCAACACCGATATTGTTAGCACCCATTTTTCTTACCATGAAAGTTTCACCCGTACCTTGTCCACGTCTAGCGATGCAGACACCTTCAAAATTTTGAATTCTAGTTTTATCACCTTCTTTAATTGTTACAGCAACTCTCAGTGTATCTCCAGCTCTAAAATCTGGAATACTTTTACCTTCTGCTTGTTTTGCTTCAAAAGCTTCGATGTACTTGTTTCTCATCGTTTATTTCCTTGAAATTTATTGTTCGTTTTTACTTTTTTATAAAGGTCTGGTCTAAAGTATTTAGTCTTTAAAACTGATAAGTCCTTTTTAAGAGCCGTGATTTTACTATGATTTCCCTTTAAGTATTCTTTGATGATGGGAGATTTGTTAAAAATATTTGGTTTTGTGAAGGCAGGTGCTTCTAAAAGTGCATTTTCAAAACTTTCAACCTCCAAGGAAGCCTCATTTCCAAGTACTCCTGTGATATTTCTGCTGATAGCATCACAGATACAAAGACTAGGTAATTCACCCCCTGTAAGGATAAAATCACCGATAGAAAAGAGTTCATCCGCATACTTTTCAACCACTCTCTCATCGATACCTTCATAACGGCCACTCACAAGAACCACATGTTTTTTACTTGCCAACCTCTTCGCATCTACTTGTCTAAAGGGTTTTCCAGCAGGCGCAACAAAGATAAAGTAAGCATTATCATCCTCTTGTTTGATGGCATCAAGTGCCTGCGAGAGCGGTGCTGCTTTCATCAAGAGCCCTGCACCACCACCCGCTTGATAGTCATCTACTTTTTGATGTTTATCCGTAGCAAATTTTCTAGGGTTGACATATGAAACAGACATCAAGTCCGCCTTTATCGCACGTGAAAGAATAGAGTCGTTAAAATAATCTTTGATAAGGCTATCAAAGAGTGTCACAAAGGTAAATTTCATGAAGCCTCTAGTAAAAGAAAAGCATCTTTCGTATAAAGTTTTTTAGCTTCCATATCAAAACGTTCTATATACACATCCATGATATAGGGGATATAAAATGAGGTAGCTAGCCCCTCTGAAACAAAGGCTTGGTCAGTCGTAATTTTTAGATAATCCATCGTTGTGATACGCTCGATATCTTTCACTACACCCAATACTTTACCCTCTTCAATCACTTCTGAGCCTATAATATCAAACCAAAAGTATTGGTTTTCGCTTAAGTGACAGTTTTCTCTGCTCTCTTCTTGACTAAGGTAAAGTTTTTGATTGGTAAGGACTGCAGCATCTTCACGGACATTATACAGTGTAAATTTAACTAATCCTCGATTGGGATTGTAAGTATCAATCTCCAAAGATTGACCATTTTTAAGTGTGAACTTTGCACCAGCAACAAACTGCTCCGCAAAGTCCGTTTGCAAGTGAAGTTTTAACTCTCCACCCAAGCCCACTACCTTGCCTATAGTGGCAATCTCAACCTTTTGACTATTCGCCATTGGCTTTGATCGTAACGCGGTATGCTCTACCCTCTTTTGCTTTACAGCCAGAGATAATCGTCTTTAGTGAAGAAATCATCTTCCCATTTTTTCCGATTAATTTCCCCGTATCACCTTTGTCAGCCCAAAGAAATATTTCAGAAAATGTTTCATCAACATCTTCTCTTTTGATAGTTATTTCTTCGGGCTTATCAGCAATGAGGCGTGCAAAAGAGAGTATAAATTTATCAGCCATAATGACTAGAATTTTCCACCAGTGATTCTGTTAACTCTATCACTACACTTAGCGCCAACACCTTTCCAGTATGCCAAACGCTCTTCATCAAACTTGATTGTCTCAGGTTCTGTTAAAGGGTTATAATAGCCGATTGACTCAATCCAACCACTATCTCTTCTCTTTCTACTATCTGTTACTACGATTCTATAAAAAGGTTTTTTCTTTCTGCCCATTCTTGTTAATCTTACTACGGTTGCCATATTGTTTATCCTTTAATTTTATTATTTATTGTCATATCATGATAGTAGCTTTTGACGGTTCACTATCATGATAAAAGTTGAGGACTATACTATCATGACCATGCATGACACTATAGTCCCCACGCTCTTATCTAGGTATATTTGACCCTTGCTGACTCATAAGGTTTTGCAAATCTTGCATCCCTTTTTTGCCTGAAAACTTCTTCGCCATTTTTGCTGCATTTTTAAACTGCTTTAAAAAACGATTCACTTCCATTTGGGAGAGTCCTGCCCCCTGAGCAATCCTCTTTTTACGAGAATTATTTAGTAAATCAGGCTTTTCACGCTCTTTTTTGGTCATTGAACTTATCATAGCTTTTATCGATTTGATTTCTGCTGAATTTTCCAAGTCCATATCGCCTAGCTTTGATGCCATACCTGACATCCCTGGTATCATCCCCATCAGAGATTTCATAGAACCTAGCTTCTTCATACTCTCAAGTTGCGCTAGAAAATCATTAAAGTTAAATTGCCCTTTTTTAATTTTACTCGTCATCTTTCGGGCTTCTTTTTCATCGATGATATCTGCTGTCTTTTCAGCTAAACCTTCTAAATCACCCTCATCCATCAGTCTACTTGCAATTCTCTCAGGTACAAATAGTTCTAAATCAGCAACTTTTTCACCTACACCGATGAAACGAAGTGGTATATGTAGTTGTGAAGCAAGCCCAAGTGCTACACCACCTTTACTGTCACCATCATATTTACTGAGGATAACACCAGAGATTTGCATCTTTTCATTAAATGTGCCTGCTGAGCGGATCGCATCTTGTCCAGTCATAGAGTCTGCGACATAAAATACTTCATCTGGCTCTATCGTTGTTTTAATGTTTGAGAGTTCACTCATCAATTCTTCATCGATGGCCAATCGTCCCGCAGTATCAACTATGAGTACATCATAAAGTCCTTCTTCTGCTTTTTGCTTTGCCAACTTTGCTATCATGATAGGATCATTCAGTGACTCATCAGCATAAAGGTCTATCTCATTTTGGCTACAAAGTTGTTTGAGTTGTTCTACCGCGGCCAAACGCTGTAAATCACAAGCAGCCACCAAAACTTTTTTCTTCTTTTGTTTTAAATGTACTGCTAGTTTAACCGTAGTTGTTGTTTTACCAGAACCTTGAAGTCCACACATTAAGACTTTTGTAGGTGGTTTAGAGGCATATATAAACCCTACTTTGCCACCTTCAACTGTGAGTAAGTCCATAAGATTACTTTTAAGAGCAAGTAAAAAACTCTCTTTACCTATGCCCTTCGCTTTAACATCACTCTCTATCTCTTTGAGTAATTCTTTGACTATTTTGTGGTGTACATCTGCTTTTAAAAGTGATTTTTTGAGCGTATCAAGCGCTTTTTTTAGAGAGTTTTCATCATCAGCAAAACGCATTTTATTGATAGCCGTTTTAAACGAGTCAGTTAAAGCTTCAAACACATGTATCCTTTATAGTCATTAAAAAAGTGGGATATTCTACAAAAACAATGCTTTATATAATATAAGAGCAGGAAATTTTTAATAATTTTTTTGCTTTACCCAAAATTTACACCTAAATTGCTACAATATACGAAAGAATACAAAAGGTTATCATGATATATAGACAAGTAATGCTTACACTTATGATTGTGCTTCTCTTTTTTTCTGCATGTTCTTATAGAATAACACAAACGTCACTCGATGATGGTGATTTAACTGCCTTTACAGCAGGAGATTATGAGATTGCACAAGTAGCAAAAGAGTTATCTAAAAGTCTCTCTGTCCCCCTGCAAGAAAAAAATTATGATACCAACCAAAGTACACCTTTGGATGAAGTCACACTCATCAAAGTAGATGGTTCACTCTGTCTCATACTCAATGGAAAGATTTTTCAAAAAAATAAAGCTATTCCTATAGAAAATGCTCTCTATATCGTCCAAGAAATAACAGATATCATCAAAAAATATCCCCATATCATTATCCAAGTCACAGGACATACAGATAGCCAAGAAGAGACTAAAAAACATCAAGATCTCTCTGATAATCGTGCCATCAGTATCGCTGAAATCCTCTATAAACTAGATGCCAAAAATGAAACCTATGCCAAGGGTTGCGCGGATAAAAAGCCACTTTTTTCTGACACAAGCAAAGATGATGCTTTATCCAATGCCCGCGTAGAAATCTACCTCTATGCCAACAAAGAAAAGATGGTAGATCACTGCAAATAAAAGAGTTATTTTTCATATTAATATATATTAGCTATAATTATCAAAACTAGATAAAAAGGATATATATTATGATAAAAACAAAATTTTTAGCCCCCTTAGTTATTCTCCCTCTTCTTAGTGGTTGTGTATCACAAATGCCACAATCAGTACAAGGTGAAAAAACGCAAAGCGGTGCCGCTATTGGTGCAGTTGCAGGTGCTATATTGGGTGCAGTCACGAGTAAACACCATAAGGGTAAAAATGCTGCTATCGGTGCCGCCGCAGGTGCAGCGCTTGGTGGCGTGATAGGGTACAATATGGATCAACAAGCTGCTGAAGTGGCGCGTGCTTTGGATACACAGGTTGATAATTCACCAGGTGCGGAATTAAACAGAGATCAAGATATCATTGTTACCAACAACGATAAATATGTCAAGATTACCTTTAGAGAGGCGATGATGTTTCCAACTGGTTCATCAAACTTAACACCTTCAGCCAGCGCAAAAATTCACAAATTGGTCAATATTTTACAAAATTACCCTACAACCTTGGTGCAAGTTGTGGGGCACACAGACAATAGAGGATCTCATAGTTTCAATCAAAATCTCTCAGAAAAACGTGCTGGTAATGTTGCCAATATCATCCGTCGAAGTGGCATCAACAATAGTATCTATAAAAGAGGCTGTTCATTTGACAAGCCTGTCGTGCCAAATACAAATGCTTCAAACATGAGTTTAAACAGAAGAGTGGAGATTTTTCTCTATCCAAGTCAAGAATTTGTGGTAGATCAGTGTATTTAAGTTTAAATTAAGTAAAAAAAAATATACTGAAGTTAACATTAAGAAAAAAGGAAAATGAATGAAAAATGTATTACTAGGTTCGATCGTCTTAGCTGCGATATTTACAGGGTGTGGGAGTAGCAGTTCTTGTTGTAATGCTGATTCAAACAACAACCAAACCCTTGGCAATAAAATCCCACCGGTTGCTGCAATCACGGGCTTAGCCAACAGCACAACTATTAGCGTAGGTCAATCACTATCCGCCAATGGAACTAGTAGTTCAGATAGAGATGGTTCCGTCATTACCTATAGTTGGGCTGTAGATGGCGTTGCTACCTCTACGTCTACAAATCCAACATTTACATTTAATTCTGCTGGCACGCATGAAGTATGTTTAACCGTTACAGATAATGACAACTTAAACTCTGCAAATACTGAATGTAGAACCGTTATCGTAGAGGCACCTGCAGATACAGTAACACCTATTGCTCCAACAGCTGTTATTACATTGACGGATTCTGATGGACCACTAGTCCTTTATTCGCAACATACATTTTCATGTACAGACAGTCATGATAATGATACCTTAGGGACAGGTGACGAGATAGTCTCTTGTGATTGGAACATACAAAGTTACAGAATCGTGAATGGTGTAGAAGTACCATATAGAAACTGTACTCCTGAAACGATGATAGGTAATCCAGTTGAAATCTGTGGTTCAGTTTCTAGAATTGTTGCAACACTAACCGTTACAGACAACGATGGTCAAACAGCGAGTACAAGTACAGAATATACTGAGTTTACACAGTAACAAAAGTGGGGGGGAGGTTAACTCCCCGCTAGTTCACAACCTTCACAACGTCCTTCACACTTTTAACGCTATAACTTGCCTCGTTTGAGCTAGATTTTTGTGATACAAAAATCCTATTTTCAACCCCTGCATTTTTCCCCACCAACATGTCTGACTCTTTATCACCTATCATCCATGAGTTTTTCATGTCTATCTTAAATTGTTTTTTTGCAGCTTTTAGCATCCCCGTTTGGGGTTTTCGACATTTACATTTTTCTTCAGGTGCATGAGGACAATGATAAACAGCATCTATCTTGATACCTACTTTCATCAACGCTTCAACCATAAACGACGTCAATGTCATATACGCCTCTTCTGTATAATACCCTCGTCCAATACCTGATTGATTGGTAACAATGATTAGTAAATAACCTTGGGATTGTAGAGATTGAAGCACTTCAAAGATACCATCATTAAATTCAAAATCTTTGATTTGTGAAACGTAACCATGGTCTACGTTGATGATGCCATCTCTGTCTAAAAAGATGGCTCTTTTTTGATGTTTTTTAGAGCTCATTTTTCAAATCATTTTCTAAAAAAGATTTTTCATCTTCATTGTCAAATTCGGGATCACCATAGTGAAAGATATAATCCGCCATCATGATATATTTTAAGCCCTCTTTTTCATTGCCAAGTTCATTTTTAAGCACTTTACCATAGTAGTAATTGGCATAAAAGTCATAGGGTTCTCTTTGCACTATCTTTTGCAAAAGTGTTGCTGACTTTTTCATCTCATTAAGATTGCCATAACAAAGTGCTAAAAGCGTCTCTACTTTAGTTTGTGTCTCATCTAGCTTTATACTCTCTTCAAAGGCTTCTTTTGCCTCTTTGAAGATACCCATATCAAAGTAAGTATTTCCTAGTTCATTCCAGAGCTCTGCATCAGAGTTTTTATCAGCCAACTCTTTGAGGCGACTAAGTCGCAATGCCAAATCCAATACTTTAGAGATATTTCTCTTTTCTACGTAACTTGGATTGAGTGCATAGGCTCGACGTACAAGATCAAAACCATTGGCGACTTTATTGTTTCGAAAATAGACCGAAGCGAGTTTTAACATGCACTCTACATCATTGGGGTTTTCTTGAAGAATTTTTTCTAAAAAGGATTGTTTTGAAGCAGTTTTACCCTCTTCTATAAAGTAGTACTCCTTACAGACAGGAAACTCTGTCGCGTGGGCTTGCTGGAAAGCAAAAAGGAGCGATATAAATGTAAGAAAAGTGCCACGATTTTTAATCAAGTTTTCAATACCTTAAACTCTTACCAAAACATGCGTCCATGCTCTCGTAAAATAGTCATTTTATTTTTACTTGATTATTATATAGGATATTGATTAAAGTTGATTATTCTTTTCTTTTAATTTTTTAATTTTAAGCTAATATAAAGCTCTTTTTCTAGTCAGGAGGGCCATAATTTCTATCTCTATTTTTAGCAGCATTTTTTTTATCTTGCATCGCTGCTGCATCACGTAAAGCCTCTTCATCATCAAACTTGGTTGCATCCAAAAACTTCTTTTCATCATCAAATTGACCCGTCTTAACCCCCCATAAAAGCGCAATTAGCCCTAATACTCCTAAGAAGGTAGATACCCCTATCATCATCGCTATAATTCCACTACTCATCAAAATCCTTTTTTTATTCTTATGGCATTTGCTATCACTAAAAGTGAACTGAGTTACATCGAAAGTGCCGCCACCAATGGTATCACATACCCTGCCACAGCCAGGGGAATTGTAATCAAATTATACAACAATGAGATACTTAAATTTTGCTTGATATTGGTATAAGTTTTTTGACTTAATTTCTGTGCAAGAGCCAAAGAAGTGATACTATCATCTAAAAGCACCACATCACTCACTTCCACAGAGATGTCAGCTCCCGAACCCATAGCAATAGCGATATCACTTTTTGAGAGTGCCAAGGCATCATTGATACCATCTCCCACCATAATGACTACTTTACCTCTATCATGATAGCTATCCACCGCTGCTGCTTTATCTTCAGGAAAGAGTGAATATTTAAACTTTTTTATACCCACTTCATCCGCTATTTTTCGAGCAACCTTCTCATGGTCACCCGTTAACATCACTATCTCAACACCTCGCCCTGCTATCTCCGCTAAGGCTTCTTTTGCACCTTCTTTAATTTTATCTTCCAAGGCAAACATATCCACGATATCCCCATCTATAGCAAAAATAAATAATGACCCATCTGACTTAGTTTCTATCTTGATATCATCAAACAAAGAGAGATTGCCGCCTTTGAGTTCTCTACCTTGATAGTATGCACGTAAGCCCTTAGCTTGCAGATGCTTTACACTTTCTAATTCTAACATTTCCAGCTTATCATGCTGACTCTCTAAATAAGTTGCAATCCCTTTTGATATAGGATGTGAAGAGCTTTTTACCAATGCATAAAGGAGGTTGATATCATACTCTTTTTTATTATCATGATAGACAACTTCTGGTTTGCCCTCAGTTATCGTACCCGTCTTATCAAGTAACAGCACATCCGCCTTTGCCATCGTCTCTAAAAAACTAGCTTCTTTGAACAATATACCTTTTTTTGCGCCTACAGAAAGCCCTATCAATGTTGCCATCGGTGTTGCCAGCCCCAACGCACAAGGACAAGCGATAACAATAACAGAAATTCCCACAATCAACGCATGTTCAAAATCTCCCTTGAAAAAATACCATCCCAAAAATGTTGCTAGTGCGATAAGTAAAATCCCAGAGGAAAAATAGCCAGAAATTTCATTGGCTAGTTTTTCAATACGTGGTTTTTTTGTCAGTGAGTTTTCAAGTAAAGAGACGATAGTAGAGAGCGTCGAATCCCCATAAAGTTTCGTTGCACGATAACGCACCACAGAGTCCAGCGATATCGCACCAGAGGTGAGTAAATCATCTTTTTTCTTATATATTGGGCGTGATTCACCCGTGAGACTTGCCTCATCAAAAGAGCCATCTCCACTTATCATGATACCATCGATAACGATTTTATCACCTGCTTTAACTTCGATAATATCTCCTACTTCTACCTCTTCTACCCCCACAATCACTTTTTCATTTCCACAAATCTTTGTTACTTCTGTAGGTAAAGAAGAGGTGATGGTATCGAGTGTATCGACCGCTTTTTTCTTACTGAGTACCTCCAAGTACTTACCGACAAAAACAAAAGTGATTATCATGACAACAGAATCAAAATAAGTCTCTCCATGACCACTGATTAACACATATATAGAGTAGATATAGGCTAAAGACGCACCCGTAGCAACCAATGAGTCCATATTTACAAAATGGTTTTTAAGACCAAAGTAGGCACCTTTAAAGTAAATCCATCCCGTATAAAAAAGTACTGGTGTTGCCAAGACAAACTCCGCCACCTGGATGATAAACTTGATATCTTCTCGCATTCCTGTAAAATAACCGCCATATTGTGCGATAGCAAGCCACATGATATTCATCGTACCAAATACACCGACTAAAAGCCGCATATAATAATCTTTTCTACTGGCATTAGCTTTTTGCTCTTGCAAAGAAGCATCGTAAGGATAAGCATTGTAACCGATAGATTGGATTTTCACGATAATATCTGAGAGTTTTAACACACTTGGATCCCAGACGATTTTAGCTTTATGGTTGGTATAATTTATCTCTGCTTCAATGATACCGTCAGTTTTATAAAGTACTTTTTCATTGAGCCAGACGCAAGCAGAACAGTGTATGCCTTCGATTATGAGTGATATCTCATGTAAGCCATCCACCTCTTTGATATACTTTTTAGTAAAACCATCATGGTCATACTTCTCCAAATCAGAAGAAATTTCTGCAGCAGGGTTGAGCTTTATATCGCCAACTTTATCATAAAAATCATCTAGCCCCTCGGAGGAGAGAAGATGATAAACACCTTGACAGCCTTTACAGCAAAAATACTTTTCACTCTCACCTATCATTTCAGAGATAAGCATCTCTTTGGGAAATTCTAAATGGCAATGATCACAGGGGATTTTATTCATACAAATATTATCCTAGAAATTCGCTTGTAGGTGGCTGAAAGAGCGCACACCTAAAGGTAAACTATTTTTTCATAATTAAGATTTATTTATCATGGAAAGTGCTACCATGATACAGATCAATTAAGGAGGATCATATGAGAAATAGTTTAACAAAGAGTATCATAATAGTACTCTTTAGTGTGGTATTAGCTGGCTGTGGGAGCAGGGAACCCCTTACTGAAGATATTAGTGCTGAAATAACTATGCAAGGTGTAGAGGTAGACATTAGTGAAGATGTTGCTGTTGGTACGCTTTTGTCTCGAACTATCACTATCAATAACATTACTGTGCCACTTACAGATGTCGCCATTGTGCTAACTGGAACAGGCAGTGAAGACTTTAATGTCACCTTGGAGAGTGCTGGTGTTGCAAACACTTATATTGGAAAGGTCGTACTTTTACATTCACTTGAAGGCAAAGGTGGTGCATTTTATGAGCTCAATGCTACTGCTACGGCAGATACTCAGAGTATTGGACCAGTTTTGGTGAAAATACATATCATCGATGTGCCTAAGCAGACTATTGTGGAGATGTGTGATGACGTCAATGGCTCAGAACCTTGGATAACTGATGGTACAGCTTTAGGGACAAAACCTCTGGCAAATCTCAATCCAGAAGGAAGTAGCCGGCTTTATAGTGTACCTGTACGCGTAGGTTCTATGCTCTATTTTCTCTTAGATGATGGTATCAGTGGTACAAATTTATGGCAAAGTGATGGTACAACGGCGGGAACAGAAAAAGTGAAAGATTTCGATACAACAAGTATCAATGAACGTGCTAACGATCTCATCCTCCTTGGTGAGACACTTTTTTTCTCTGTTTCGGGACATCAACTCTGGCGTAGTGATGGTTCTGAAGCAGGAACACAGATGATAAAAGATATCAATGCCAGCGAAATAAGTCATTTTACCAGCTATCATGATAAGCTCTACTTCATCAAGATAGATAGAGCAGAAAGTATCGGTCTCGCAACAAAAACCAGAATCGCTCCGATACTTGGTGCCGCTGCACTCTGGGAAAGTGATGGTATCGCTGAGGGAACAAAACTTGTCATGACATTGCCTGAGGGTTTAAATAAACCAAGAGGTCTTAGCGTCGTGGGGGATACGCTCTATATGGCTATACCAGATTATGGTGAGAATGCTCTTGAGATAAAAAAGATTGACATGACACAAGCTAGCTTAAGCTTGGAAGATGATGATACTTTAGACAATACAGGGCTTAGATGGATGGGCGTCTATAAAGATAAATTACATTTAGTCACATTTCACTCAGGTATTTGGGTAAAAGAAGCTGGTACCTATACCAAACTCCCTCTTGATATAGACTTTGACGTTGGTAATATACAAGTGTTTAATGGTCTTTTCTTATTTAACAGTTTTAGATCAGGAGAAGTGGAAGATACGAACAGATATATGCAACTATGGGATAGTGATACCACAGAAGAAGGTTCACACATCATCAAAGAGAACCCATGCACTATGGAATCAGAATCTATGTGAGAGATACCCTAAAGTATCTCTTTGACCCTTCCTACTTCACCACTCATGAGTCTCACTTTGATACCATGAGGGTGTGTGGGTGATTTAGTGAGGATGTCACGCACGACACCCTCTGTCAATGTACCTGTTCTTTGGTCTTGTTTTAAGACGATATTGACAGTGATGCCTGAACGAATATTGGCGCGTTTGGTGCCGTCCATTTAAACACCTTCTGAACGTAGTACTTTGGTTTTACCAACCATCAGTTCTATGGTCATCCATGCCCGTTTCCAAACGGATTCTTGTCTATACTCCAAGTCATACTTTTTACAGATATCCTTGACGATAGGTTGCATCTGTTGGTAGAAACTATGTGGCATGTTAGGAAAGAGATGATGCTCTATCTGATAGTTTAAAAACCCCTGCCCAAAGTCTATCAAATCCGTTCCTGTGTTATAGTTGACTGATCCCATGATTTGCCTGAGGTAAAACTCGCCTTGAGACTTGTGTGGCTTTGAAAACTGATAGATATCTTCTGCTGAGTGATTAGGCACTATCACGATAAAAGAGTGGACATTTGCCACGACTTCACTAAGCAAAAGGATAATAAATGCATTCGTAACACCAACCCAACCAAAAGGAAACCAAAAAACTAAAGGCAATAGAACAAACTTTACCAAAGGGTAAGGAAGATAATAATTTTTCCAAAGCTCCAAGCCATTCTTTGTAAGTGGGCTAAATTCATATACATCTAACTCTGGCTCTTTTCTCTTGCGTCTCTCTTTATTTTCTAAGATACGAAGTGTGTTGGGTGCATAATAGGTAAATTTCCACGTCATTGCCAAAAGAGCAATCAGCGTGTATCTCAAAAACATAGGGGTATTTGACTCTGTAAGCCACTTCATATTTCGCTCAACATTGTCGGGATCATCATCTTCACCTAGATGATAGTGATGCATGATATTGTGCTCAAACTCCCAAGCTTCTGGCTTAATCCAATCTAACCAATGCCAATAGCGACTCCAACCTCTTGCATACCCTGCTTTTGTATATTCGTAAGGGATATTGGGGACTTTATCATACGCACCATGGAGGATAGGATGGGTGACATTTGCCCATCTTGCTGTGTTTCCTATCCCAATGAGCAGCGCAGCCACCAAAGCTAATCCCCAAAAAGCAAAACCACTCATATCCCAAAAACTTACAATACCAATAAGCACAATCCCAGCAAAAACAGCACCAGACCCCCAGCGCTCTAGTTTTAGTAAATGTTGAAAATCATCCCAATTTGGCGCAGGAATTGTATCTTTGATAGCATCTATATCTTTTTGAAGTGCATCTTGATCGATATCTTCATAGCGTGTGTAGCTCACAGAGCCCATTTTTTGTGTCATGCCCATCCTTTAAAAATTTTGAATGGGCGCATTATAGTATAATTATATGAAAGTTATAAGCCTTCTATTTTTAATATTACATTTTTAAGGTTTTTATCGATGGCAAAACAATTATCTATCTTGCAGGCTAAAAAATTTTCATCTGCACTTGGCTTTAACAGTATATAAGGATAATGGATAGCATTCAAGGTTTCTTTCTGTTTTGACAAATTTTGTTTGCTAGATTTGATAACTACTGGGGAGAGTAAACTCTGCAGATAAGTTGTTAGTCCTGAAGGATACTGACTCGGTACAGATTTTAAAGCAGCAAGTTGCGTATCTAGATTATTTTGGGCAAAAGCATACAGTTTTTGATTGTCAGTCAAAAGCGCTATCTTAAGAAGATTTTCTATCATGATAGCCAAGGAGGAAGCATATGAAGCGTCATAAAACTCAGCCTTAGCTTTGAAATCATCATCAGACATATACCAAACACTGTTTTTGTAAAATTTTGCAACCGCTTTATCACTCAAAGTTTTCGCTAAAGTGAGATACTTATCTTCAAAGTCCACCGCATACCCTTCCATCAATGCTGAAATTAAAAAAGCATAATCTTCTAAGTAACCTTTTACTTTTGCTGCTTTTGAGATGATGATTTGGTGATAAAGTTCTCCATCTCGATAGAGATTTTCAATCAGTACATCCAAAGAGTGTAAAGCCTCTTTTTCATACACTTTGTCTACATATTTTGCTGCCTTAAAAAGCCCAACAAGATACATCCCATTCCATGAGGTTTGCACTTTATAGTCGATAAAAGGATAATTTTTCTTTTGGCGATTGGCACGAAGGATGGCTTTGCCTTTTTCTAAATCTTTTGGCGCATTCATCCCCGAGAGATAAGGATTGGTCTGTTTGTGTTCAAAGTTACCCTCTGGATAGATAGAAAAATAATCCAAAATATCCTTAGAAACCCCAGCACTTTTGAGATCCTTCATACTATCATGATAGTCAAAAACAAAGTATTTTCCCTCTTTTCCATCACTGTCCGCGTCACTGGCAGAGTAAAACATCCCCTCTTTAAAAAAGCGCTCGTTGATGTTTTGTATCGTCTCTTTTACAACTGTTTTAAAACGTGGCTCTTTGGTGAGTGCATAGGCATTGGCATAGGCTGAAAGTAATTCCGCATTGGTATAAAGCATCTTTTCAAAATGCGGTATCAACCACATCTCATCTACACTATAGCGGTAAAATCCACCCTCTATCTGATCATAAATCCCACCTTTGCTCATCGCTATCAAGGTATCAATTGACATCTGCAGGGCTTTTTTATCATCAGAGATACGATAAATATCTAAAAGTGTATCCAAGGTTGAAGCATGCGGGAACTTCGGTGAAGTTCCAATACCCTTATTTTTAGTATCAAAATTTGCTTCTATCTCTTGCACAAAATGCTTCGTTATGGAGAGATCCAAGCTTACTTTTTGATTGGCTGTGGCTGCGCCCATCCTGGCGACTGCCTCCTCGATGGAAGTAGCAGACTTTAACACCTCTTCTTTTTTATTTTTATAAGCATCCACCAAAACCTTCATCATTCCTTTTAGACCAGCACGTCCAAATTTATCATCAGAAGGCATATACGTCGCAGAAAAGAAAACACGTCTATCTGGTGTCATCACAATAGTCAGTGGCCATCCTCCCCCTCGTCTATTCATCAAAGCATAGATATCTTGATAGTGTCTATCGATATGTGGATATTCTTCTCTATCTACTTTAATAGCGATAAAATCCTTATTGAGCACCTTTGCGACAGAGTCATTTTCAAAGCTCTCCTTCTCCATCACATGACACCAATGACAGGTACTGTACCCAATAGATAAAAAAATGAGTTTATCCTCTTTTTTAGCCTTCTCAAAAGCTTCATCACACCAAGGATACCAGTTCACTGGGTTATGTGCATGCTGTTGTAAATAGGGAGAATCTTCGTGCTTGAGTCTGTTTGCATCTGCATCTATCATGATAAGAAGTCCTAATAATAATATTTTCAGCATAACTTGCCTTTAAATAACTTTTTCTTATTATAGCACAATTAGGACTAATAGACTCTTATTTGAGTGAAACTATTTAATAGATATACCGATATACTCCCAATAAAACAGAAGAGATACCATGAAAAAAATAGTCATCATCGGGGCGGGTTACGGTGGATTACGTGCACTTGAACACTTAGCCAAAAATCCAGCCTTTAGTATCACACTCATCGATAAAAATCCTTATCATTACATGCAAACCGAGGCTTATGGTTATATCGCTGGACGATTTGATATCTCTGATATTGCGATTGATTTAGCCTCTTTTGTGGATGGCTTTTCTGATAATGTCACTTTTATAAAAGAAAAAGCACTCCATATTGATAAAGAAAAAAATCTCCTTATCTTGGAAACCCAAGAACTTCATTTTGACTATGCTATCGTCGCTGTAGGTGCCCAAACAAACTTTTTCTCCTTTATAAAAGGGGCAAAAGAGCATACCCATGGGGTAAAAAACATCCAACGTGCTTTTGAGTTTCGCCAAGCATTTGAAAAACGACTCTACCTAAAGTTGGAAGATAAAAAACTCAACCGTGATGGTGACTTACACATCGCTATCGCAGGGGCTGGTCTCTCAGGCGTGGAGATAGCGGCTGAGATGGCATATACATTAAAACGCTACCATAAAATCCTCTCCAAAGAGAGTATAGAACTCAAAATCTCATTGATTGATGCGGCAACAAACATTTTACCAGGCATGGATAACTATATCATCAAAAAAACCGAAAAAAGATTACATGATTTAGGTGTTAAAATCTACACAAACGCTTTTATACATGAGATAAGCTCTCGAAGAATCACCTATAAAGATGGTACGTCATTGGCTTTTGATTTTATCATCTATACCGCGGGTATCAAAGCTTCTCTTTTTGTAGAAAATCTAGCTTGTGCAAAAAATAGACAAGAACAAATCATCCCAGATGCATTTCTACGACTCCAACAAGCTAAAAATATCTATGTCATCGGAGATTGCGCAGAGATAAAAGATGCAACAGGCGCACTCCTCCCACCTACCGCACAAATAGCAGAAAAAAGTGCCGCCTATGTTGCCAAGTCCATTACACGATGTGAATGTCACGAAACCTGCCTTCCTTTTGATGCCAAGGTAGATGGTGTCTTTGTTGCCCTTGGTGGAGAGTATGCGGTAGGGCTACTCAAAGGACTCAAAGTGGAAGGCTATATCGCATATATGCTCAAAAAGCTACTCACACGATTTTACCGATTGGGGCTAGAGATAAAAGTCAATGTAGGGTATAAAAAGCGCGACTAGAAATCATACTTAAGTACCATTTCTATCGCTTCTTTATCTAAAAGCCGAATGATATTGGTCGCACCTTTGTAGACACCACCATCACCCATCGTTACCACAAAGCGTTTACTTTTCTCGATACGATTTTCATCCAATAGTTTTTTGACAAAGTCATGTAACAATTGGCTAGGATTGCTTATCTCTTCCATCACAAAAAGTGGATGAATACCCCAGACGAGATTTAACTGACGTTGCACTTTTAAGGAGTGTGAAACCGCGTAAATATTCTCTTTTGGGCGGTATTTTGCCAATGATTGGGCACTATATCCTGTGCCCGTAAAGGCAACCAATGCTTCTTTTTTTAAATTAGTAGAGAGTTGCACCGCTGCTTTTGCGATGGCATCAGAGCTATTTTCTGGTTTAAAGTCTTTATTGTAAGGGTAGTTTATTTCCACATCTTTTATCGTATCATGTAGCACTTCAACCGCTTGGATAGGAAACTTCCCGATAGTCGTCTCATCACTTAGCATCACCGCATCTGTACCATCATACACAGCGTTGGCGATATCACTCACTTCCGCACGCGTAGGAAAAGGATTATCTTTCATAGAGGTGAGCATTTGTGTTGCTGTAATCGTAGGCCTGTTAGCTGCATTTGCTTTTGCAATGATATGTTTTTGGATACGTGGTAGTTTTGTCACCCCAAATTCCGCGCCCAAGTCTCCACGCGCCACCATCACACCATCACTCACTTTCAAAATATCATCAAGATTATCGATCGCGGCTCCTGTCTCTATCTTTGAAATGACAAATGCTTCAAAGTTTTTTTCTCGCATTATCTCTCGTGCTTTAAGGATATCATCCGAATTTTGGACAAAGGAAAGTGCTACGATATCGATATCATGCATCGCCCCAAAAGCTAAATCCTCTTCATCTTTTGGGGTAATCGCTGAGATAGAAATCTTTGTTTGAGGGAAATTTACCCCCTTATGAGAGCTCAGTTCTCCATCATTTAAAAGTTTGAGATATAATTTATCCCCATCTTTATCCACTACTACCGTACGAATCGTCCCATCCGCAAAAAAGACCTCTTCCCCGATGTTGACCATATCCACGATAAGAGGATACGAGATATCCAGTACCTTAGGGTTAGTTTCATCTTTTTCTTTGGCTAAGATAACAGTATCTCCTTTAAAAAGCTTCAAACCACCTGTTATTTTTCCTATCCGCACTTTAGGACCAGAGATATCCTGGAGAATCGCCACTTCACGTCCCAGAGCTTTAGATGCCTCACGAATCTTCTTTATACTCTCAGCGTGCGTGGTATGGTCACCATGAGAAAAATTCAACCTAAAAACATTTACACCTCGTACAATCAGGGTCTTTATCATCTCAAGTTTTGAAGTCGATGGCCCAAGAGTGATGACTATCTTTGTTTTTCTCATAGTTTTTCCTTTATAGAGAAATTGTATCTAGCTTATGTTAAAAGCTCCCCAAGTGCTAAATTTGGCTATAATACACTTATAAAAATCAAAAGGAGAGTTTATGAAGAAGTTTGTTTTGGTGACGTTTTCACTACTATTTTTAACCGCTTCGCTTTACGCTAATGCAAAGCGTTATGATGTCAAGTCTGGCTCTATTGCCTATCACACTAGCACGTCAGGAAGCATCATGGGCATAGGTACGCAATCTGAAGGAACAAAAACTCTCTATTTTACAGGCTATGGTAACATCGAAGTCCAAGAAGCAACGACAACTTCAAGCACCATGGGCAGGCAAGAGAGCACACATACCCTGACAAAGTTTCATAACGGTATGGTTTATTCCGTAGACTTTGATAGAAAGACTATCATCAAACAAGATATGTCATCCATGATGGGAGATAAAACCATGCAAGCCATGGGCATGGATATGCTCGAAAAAATGGGAGGCAAAAAGATAGGCAGAGGGAAAGTACTCGGCTACAACTGCGAAATCTGGGAAGCTATGGGCAGTAAGATGTGGTTTTATAAAGGTGTGCCACTCAAAGTAGAATCCAACATCATGGGTATCAAAACCACAGAAATAGCCACCAAAGCAAGCTTCAACAAAAGCATCCCAAAAAGTAAGTTGACCCTGCCAAACTATCCTGTCAAAACGATGGATGATATGATGCAAGAGCAAGTTGACAAACACAACAATCAGGGAGATAAACCCAACCCACAACAGATGCAACAAGTACAAGATATGTTAAAAGGACTTGGTGGATTATTTGGAGGGCAGTAGTCTTTAAAATGTGTATCATGATGGTTATATTGGCTATCATGATACCTTAATCCAAACATAGTAAAATAACCTAACTCACCTTAGTGTATAAAATGTCACTTTTCAAAACTTCCAAAGAGGAACAGTATCAGTATGGCTTTTTAGATGACTTGTTTGTCAAAGTCTTTGGCTACACTCTCAACCCCCTCACCTTCCTTCAATCTCTTCGACCTTGACTTCGAACACTTCACTCTACTCTACGATCTCCTCTATCTTACCCTTCTCGCCAAAACACAAACCCTACTAGATAGGATGGTGTTTATCTTTTTTGCAGAAGATAGAGCGCTCTTTCACTTTTACAAAATCTACTTCAAAGCCATCAACGAAGGCAATGACAAGATAAACATCACTGAATACAACGGCGGACTCTTTGCCGAAGATTCCCTCATAAACTCTCTTATCATAGATGATGAAGTACTCGATGCTTGTCCATTGGCGCTGAGTGCTTATGACTTTAACACAGATGTCGATATTTTATGACAGGAAAAAGTTTGCGTTACTTACTTGCTGTACTTAATTCAAAAGTCATTTTCTACTATTATAACTTAACAAGTGCTTCATCTGGTGTAGGTACAACAATGTGGCAAAAAATAAATGTTGAAAAGTTGCCAATTCCTAAAATATGTGAAACCGAGAAACAACCTTTTATAGAAAAGTCAAATATTATGTTAAAGCTGACTCAACCACTATGCACTGAAAGTGCATAGGTTCCTTTTCGGACTGAAAGTCCGAGCTACGCCTATTCCAATATCATTGTGTTTGTGTCACGGTTTGATGGATTTCGGTGGTGTTCAAGATACTCTTGCACTATCTCTTC
>JAJRSK010000066.1 GCA_024278835.1 Campylobacterales bacterium
ACATAAGGAATCAAGAAAACGAAGATAGGAAAATGGACAAACTATCTCTGTTTTGAGTTGCCGCCTTTAGACGGTTAAGACCGCTTTGAGCGGTTCATGTTTTCATACCTCCGGCTTTGCCGGAGGTCTTTTGACTCATCGACAAGAAAACCTATCTTTGTATATGGATGTTTAAATAGTATCTCTAGAGTCACTTGCAAATTCCAGCGCAACCATCAGCAATTCTTTGCGCTTTAAGCTTTCAGAAGTTTAAAAAAATGACTTCACCATCAATCTGTATCATTTTACTCCAATTTCACTGTTTTTTGCTCTATTTTCTCTAAAAATTCCATTTTTAAGGTACACAATGCCTTGGATGTAGCGGCGCAAAGAAGGCTTTTTTAGCTATACTTCGATAATTGAACAATTAATCGGAGTATCATGAACTTTATCGACCTTTCCAAAGAAGAAAAAGAGGCTTTACATGCAGAGCTTGTATCCCATGCGACAAAACTTGGGGGTAAAAACTTTCTATTGCAGTTGATTGAAGATGTCAAACGTACCCAAGAGAGTCCTCTTGTAAATAAAGATAAACATTTTTCCTTTTCAAAAGGCTTTGTGACATGGAATAAAGCTATCTATAAAGAGACCTTTGACTTGCTTTTAACAGCTATCATCACCCAAGAGAGAGAAGGTGATGTCTTAAAGGGTCTAAAAGAACGTGATCAAAAACGGGTAACAAATATGCTAAAAACACTCAAACCGATAGTGCTTACTATCAAGCCTAAAAATGTCAAAGAAGGCGAAGGCTTTAGCCTCCCTATCATAGACACTAGCGATGCTCAAAAGACAAAGATTTCACTAATGTTTAAAATCCTCTTTTTTCATAATATCGAATTTGCTAAAAAAGCCTTAGGATATAAAATCTAGCCTTCATAGCGTTTAGAAACTGCTTCCCAGTCCACAACATGCCAAAAGTTTTCTAAGTATGCGGCACGGTCATTTTGTGTGTCAAGATAGTAGGCATGTTCCCAGACATCACAGACAAGTAGGGGAGTGTTTTCGCCCACTACTGGTGTCTGTGCGTTGCTTCTGTTTTCTAACATGAGATTTTTCTTGTAATCCATCACAAGCCATGTCCAGCCTGCACCAAAGAGTCCTAGTGCCGCTTGTGTAAAAGTGGCTTTGAAGTTTTCTAAAGAGTCAAATTGATGATTGATAGCTGCAAGTAGGGCAGGGGAAGGTTTCGTTTTGTTGGGTGTGAGAGAGTTAAAATAAAAATTGTGATTATAGGCTTGGGTTGCGTTGTTGAAGATGGAATTTTCTGAGTTTCTCACGATTTCTAATAAGGTCATGTTTTGATATGATTCTTTGTTTTTTATAAGGTCGTTTAACTTTTTAATATAGCCTGCATGGTGTTTATCATGATGAAATTCCAAGGTGCTCTTTGAGATATACGGCTCTAGGGCGTCGTAGGCGTATGGAAGCTCTGGTAGTTTATGTATCATGATAATCTCCTCAAATGATTTTCTCCCCTATTGTAACCCTAAAAGGTTTAAAAAAATATTATTTCTTAAGCATCACTTATTTGATTATTTTATAATTCTTTAGTCCTTAGCAAATAAACTTGATAAAGTATAATATGCCTATAAAAGAAAACCATTACCTAAATTCTCGACTTAAAAAGGTCGAAGCTTTAGTGCAATGAATTTGATAGGAGCTTTGCTTTTGTCAAAGAAAACCATTAAATAGGAGAAGCTATCATGACAGAAGAGCTACAAGAAGATTATATAGACTTACAGGTTGGTACTGCTGTTAAAAAAAGTTGTTTTATGCGTTGGTTTGCGCTGGTGTGGTTGCCTCTGCTTATCCTTCTTGGTATCATTGCTAGTTATTTGGGGTATATTGACTTTAAGGTCCAACTGCATAGTGTTATCATGATAAGTGCTATTTTTATCATCTTTCTTCTATTTATCAAGCACAATGCCCATTACGCTTCATGTAAGTTTATCAAGCGTCATGGTGAGATGTCCACGGCACTCAAGTGGTATATCAAAAACAATCGTCTTACCATTGGTGATGTGACCAAGGCAAATGCGCCTTTTGATACCTTTATGCAAGATTTCTCTTCTTCTTTGCGTAATGACAACTTTGCTTCCGTCGCTGCTGGGGTATTTCCTACGCTTGGTATACTAGGTACATTTATCTCTATCGCCCTTAGTATGCCTGACTTTTCAAGTCAGAGTTCTGCACAACTTGAGCGTGAGATATCCCTTCTTTTGGGTGGTGTGGGAACGGCGTTTTATGTCTCTATCTATGGTATCTTTCTCTCTTTGTGGTGGACATTTTTTGAAAAATCTGGGATGAGTCGTTTTGAGAAAAATATCCGTAAAATCAAAGAAAATCTCAAGCACTATTTTTGGTCGCGTGAAGAGATAGAGCAGACACATTTTGCCAAGAGTATGGAAAACTTTGAAAAACTCAATGCTGTTTTTGCAAACATGGGCTCCAATGAATTTATGGCAAATATGCAAACCACACTTGACAATGCTTCAGCGCACTTTATCAATGTGGTCAAAGAGGCAGACAAGAGTATCGCTAAAAGTGAAAAACTTTATGAATCTTATGACAACATTGCCCTTTCGATGGAACATATAGTCAATCGACTCGAAGAAAATAACATCTTGATGCGCCAATCCATAGAGAAGGTCTCTCATAAAGAACTGAGGATGGAAGAGACAGAGGCAAGACTCTCTCGCAATATCGAACTACTCAATAGCTCTTTATCCAATATATCCGCAGACAATGTGAAAGAACTTTATAGCGCGGTAGTACAAAATATCGAGATCATGAAAAGTGAATCTGCCAAAATTGGGTACAGTTTCAACAAACATTTAGATGATTTTGATGATAAATATACTGAGAAACTGAGAAGGTCTTTAGAATTGATAGATTCTGAGAGCGCAAAAATTATCAAGCAGATATCCCAGCTGCGAGTCATAGATAATCGGTAAATAGCATGTATAAAAATGAAAAAGCTCATGATGAGTCAAACTTTTGGATATCGTATGCCGACTTGATGGCAGGATTGCTCTTTGTCTTTATCTTGCTTGTTGGGGCTATCGTGGTACGCTATGTCTATGTACAGCAGGATTTGGCAGCCAAAAAAGCTGCACTTGGTGAGAGTGAGAGTGCACTAAGTAGTCAAAATGAAAAAGTACGCCTTTTTAAAGAGAGGTTGAAACAAGCCAGTGACTCTTTAGCAAAAGAGCAGGCTGAAAAAGATGCTTTACAAGGTGATTTGGCGGAAAAAAGTAAGGATTTAGATAAGATAAATGATGCTTTAGAGTTAAAAGAGAATGATGTGCTGAAGTTAAAAGAGTTGCTGATGGGTTATGAACTCAACACCACAACGATGCAAGATGAGATAGTGACATATAAGCAGCAGCTAGCAGAGAATCAAAATATTTTAATCCTTAAAGATGAAGAGTTAGCTGTTCTTGGAGAAAAGCTCATCCAAGAAAGTAAAGCACATCAACAACTCGTAGATGAACTTAACATCACCAAAGTAAAGATAAAAAATCTCACAGGTATCCGTATCAAAGTCGTTAGCAAGTTACGTGATACCTTGGGAAGTTCTATCATGATAGACCCAAAATCAGGTGCGATTGCTTTCTCCTCCAATATCCTTTTTAATCGTGGAGAATTTACCTTAAAGCCAAAGGCAAAAAAAGAGTTAAGTGCTATCATCAAAAAGTATATCCATACACTTTTATTCAATAGTGAAATCAGAGACTATATAGACCATATCACTATAGAAGGGCATACAGATTCGGATGGAAGTTATCTACACAATTTAGCCCTCTCTCAAAAACGGGCCTTTGAAGTGATGAAATTTCTCTACCAAGATGACCCAGACAATAGAGAACTTTATAGTCGCTATATCTCAGCTAGTGGACGTTCTTACTCTGACTTGATATTCAATGAATATGGAGATGAAGATAAAGAGGCTTCAAGGCGGATAGAGATAAAATTTCGTATCAAAAATGAACAAGCCGTTCAAGAGCTTGAAAACTTTTTAAATAGGTAAGAAGATGAAAAAAGATTTGTTATATAGCCCAAAATATTTGAAACTACTCTCTATCATGATGGAGAAGAAAATAATACAAAAAGAACAAGAACAAAAAGGGATTTTTAAAAAGATTAAACGGGTATTTAAATAAAAGCGTAAAAGTCCGATATATTAGTAGATTAAGGAATTTACAATGAATAAATATATCTATAAAACTTTGCTCTTAGTACTTCTTGCTTCAGGATTTTCTGGGTGTGAAAAAGAGGCTAGCTTTGGCGGACATCCAGAGTTTACCCATGAAAGAAACCTGAGACAGAGTGATTTTGATGCCAGTATGATTGCTTGGGAATTTGATAATCAGCAAGGGCTTAAAATCCATAAAACAGACACGGACGTATATCTGCAGTTTACGCACTATAGTGATCTTCCTAATGTGCAGTTTTTTCTGGATATCGATAATAATGAAAAAACAGGTGTTTCTCTGGAGTTGGGTTCTGACTATATGGTTGAAAATGGTTGGTTATACGAATCCACAACGGAAAATACTTGGGGTTGGAAAGAGATAGCCTCTGTTTATGGTGATGTCGAGGCTGGGATTAAAGATACTGTGATGGTGCCTTTATCAATGTTGAAAAATAGAAATACGACATTTAAAGCATATGCGGAGTCATTAGATAGTGCATGGATCCCAAAAATATTTTCACCTCCTGCTGATGAAGATAAATCTATATATGCTGAATAGAATGTTAAAGTAATGTAAATAATATCCGATTATATGCCTATAATCTTCTCTATAAAAGGAATTAGGACAATGGGGCATAAATATCTTTTCTCTCTAGTCGCAGCATCTATCATGATAGGTAGCTTTGGACTGGTTGGTTGTGGTGGAAATGCTACACCCACAATAGCAGCATATGACAAAAGATACGAGTGAAGTGGTATCTCATATCGGTAAATTTCAAAGAGATGTTCTACAAAACGACTTTGATATTGCTTCAATCGCTTGGGAGTATGATAGCCTTGAAGGGTTAAAAATGCATGTGGATTCTGCGGCACTCTATCTACAATTTACCCATAATAGTACCGCTCCAAATATACAGTTTTTCCTTGATATTGATGATAATGCCCAGAGTGGAAACCATGATGAAGCTGGTGCTGACTATATGGTGGAAAATGGATACCTCTATGAATCTACTAAGATCAATGACTGGGGTTGGAAAGAGATTGGAGCGTGCAAAGTGTTATTGATGTTGCTAAAAGTGATACGATAAAAATTGACCTCTCTTTACTAAAAAATAAAAGTGTGGTTTTTAAAGCCAATGCCCAAGCACTCAATGCCTCTTGGTACCCTGAAGTCTCTTCTCCTCAAGATGGTACAAAGTCCATCTATAGTAAAAATGATAAGAGTATTGATTGGAGTATGATTTCTACTTATGCGAATAATGGTGAGAAAAATGTAAAGCTTTTTGACACAGATACTAATCTCTACATCCATATAGAAATGAATACTTTTCCAGAACATATGCAAGTTTATATCGATACTGATAATAAGGTACAAACAGGTTTTTCTAGTGATTTGTGGGAGAATTTTGGCAGAGAGTTTTTGATTGAAGATGGTTATATTTATCACTATACGGGGCAAGGTGATTGGGGATGGGAATTTGTTGATACTGTTTCTAGGATAAGGACAGCTGATGGTAAAGCTACACTTACACTAACTATTCCTAAAAGTAAATTGGGCATTCTTGCGGATAAAATCAAGGTTGCAGTGGAGACAAACACAAAAAACTGGATGGATACAATACGCATCCCTGATGGTCTGATTTCTGAAAACCTAACAATCCTCCTGCAGAAGCAGAGATAGAGATATCTGAATTGATGGCTGCTAATGCCCATACGATACTTGACCCTGACTATTTTGCATTTTCTGATTGGATAGAGTTACACAATAAAGGTAATAAAGCAGTTGATATTGGAGGGTATAAATTGAGTGATACACTCAATGACCCAAAATGGACAATCCCTGCCAATACGCTTATACCTGCAGATGGGTATTTGTTGGTTTGGGCGGATAAGAAAGATAAAAAGAAAAGTGCGCTACATACCAACTTTAAACTAAAAATGAAAGGTGCCGCTGTAGCCATTTTTGATGCTGCTGGAAAAAGTATCGATGCTTTTGAGTATAAAAAACAAGCTGCGGATATCTCAGTCTCAAAACAAGGGTATATGCGTCCAACACCAAAGAAAAGTAATAGTGCTTATCATGATAGTGCTATTTTATCACAAGCCCCTATCTTTTCGTTGGCAGAAGGCTTTTATGGTACTAACAAAGAAGTGACATTGCATGCTAGTGGGACTATCTACTATACTACGGATGGTTCGATTCCAACAGTAGAATCAGCACGATATGAAGATTCTATTGTGCTTGATGAGACGATGTCTATTCGTGCGATAAGTGTCAAAGATGGTGAGTTTACTAGCAGGGTAGCTACAAAAACCTATATCATAGGAGAAGAGGCGATAGATTTACCTGTCATTGCTATCACCACGGATGATAAGTATCTGCATGATGATACTATAGGAATTTACACTATAGGGACAAATGGAAAAAAAGTAAAAGAGTGTGGTCCTAGGGCCAATGGCATAGTGGCAAATTTTATGCAAAAGTGGGAAAGACCAGCACATATGACATTTTTTGAAGATGATGGAAAAGTAGTTTTATCACAAGACATAGGGCTTAAGATATCGGGACAGTGTTCACGTCTATATGCACAAAAATCATTGCAGCTAAAAGCAGATGATAAGTATGGTGAAAAGATGTTTGATTATCAAGTTTTCCCTGATAAAGATATCAAAAAATTTGAGAGATTGAAGCTGAGAAATGCTGGACAAGACTTTAGAAAAACCCATATGAGGGATGCTTTAGCTCAGATGATAACTAAGAATCAAATGCATCTTAATTATGAAGCGTATCGTCCAGCTGTGGTCTTTTTAAATGGAGAGTACTATGGTGTTTATGGTCTTCGTGAAAAGATGGGTAAAGAGTATTTAGAAGAGAATTATGATGTTAAAAAAGTTAATTTATTAGAAGATGATACAGTTGAAGAAGAGGGAAGTTCTGCCTCTTATGATGTCCTAAATGAATATCTAAAAACCCACTCTCTTCTCCCTGATGAGAACTATAACTATGTTACATCTATCATAGACATAGATAATTACATCGATTATATGATTGCCAATATTTATGTGGGTAATGCTGATTGGCCTGGGACAAATCTCATCTTTTGGCAGGATAAAAAAGAGAAGCGAAAATGGCAATGGCTCTTGCATGATATGGACTATGGTTTTGCGATTTATCCAGATCAAGGTGTTGATGTCAACCATGATACAGTAAAACTAGCCAGTGAAATTGTCGATACGGATTGGCCAAATCCTGAGTGGTCTACGCTACTTTTTAGAAAACTATTGGAGAATCAAGGCTTTAAAAGTAAGTTTAAAGCTCGTTTTTCTGAGCACTTAGGTACGACATTTGCAGCAGAGAGAGTGAAAGGTATAGTGGATAGTATGGCCGCAAAAATAGCAGTACAGATGCAAAGACATATAGGAAAGTGGGATCTTGGTAATTATGTCAACAGTAAAGCTGAATGGCAAAATGAGATTAATAAACTCAAAAGTTTTGCAGATCAACGCCCAGCTATCGTACAAGCACATTTAGAGGCATTATAGGTAATAATCTTTTTCCTTTACTTTGCTCATTATTTATGTTATAATGGGCAAAATCAACAAAGGAGAAGTCATGACCAGTACAAACAACTTTCACATTCCAACAATTGGAAATAAAGCACTTCTCCTCCTCTCACTCCTACTCCTGAATCTCTAATTTCAGATAAAACATCCAAAATACTTTTTGCGCTAGTCGCTTTAGCACCGTTTACCTGTAGGAAAAAAATATGAAATACCAAAAATTTAACGCCATAGCCTTAAAAAATAGAACATGGCCCGATAAAGTTATAGAAAAAGCACCGATATGGTGTTCTGTAGATTTAAGAGATGGCAATCAAGCTTTGATAAACCCGATGACCTTAGAGAAAAAAGTACGCTTTTTTAAGCTTTTGGTGGAGATGGGATTTAAAGAGATAGAGATAGGGTTTCCAAGTGCCAGTGAAGTAGAGTTTGCTTTTGCAAGACATTTGATTGAAAATGATTTAATCCCAGATGATGTGAGTGTACAGATACTAACCCAAGCTAGAGAACACTTGATAAAACGTAGTGCCGAGGCCTTGCAGGGAGCGAAAAATGTCATCGTGCATTTGTATAATTCTACGTCAACTATGCAACGTAAGATAGTCTATGACAAGAGTCAAAAAGAGATCATCGATATTGCTTTGCAAGGGGTTGGTTGGATAAAAGAATCTTTTGCTGACTTTGATGGCAAGGTGCGTTTTGAATACTCTCCTGAGAGTTTTACACAGACAGAGTTAGAGTTCGCCGTGGAGATATGTGACGCGGTGGTAGAAGCATGGAATCCAAAGAAAAGTGAAAAAGTCATTTTGAACTTGCCATCAACGGTAGAATCGGCCACACCAAATATCTATGCTGATCAGATAGAATGGATGTGTCAACATATAAAGCGCCGAGAGGATGTCACGATCTCTGTACATACGCACAATGATAGAGGGTGCGCTGTGGCTGCAACAGAACTTGCTTTGATGGCTGGGGCAGATAGGGTAGAGGGAACATTGATGGGTAATGGAGAACGTACAGGAAATGTAGATATCGTGACGGTAGGGCTAAACATGTTTACGCAAGGGGTCAACCCAGCATTGGATTTTTCCAACGTGGATAAAATCATCGAAGTGGTAGAAGAAGCCAATGAGATAAAAACCCATGTACGCCATCCTTATGTTGGAGAGTTGGTCTATACCGCCTTTTCTGGTTCACATCAAGATGCCATCAAAAAAGGGATGGCAAGACAAAAAGAGGGGGAGAAGTGGTATGTACCATACTTGCCGATAGACCCTAAAGATGTGGGACGTGACTATGACGCTATCATCCGCATCAACTCGCAGTCTGGCAAAGGAGGTGTGGCATATATATTAGAGAGTCAATATGGCTATAAAATCCCTAAAAAGATGCAGCCCTATGTGGGGAAAGTGATACAAGAAGAGAGTGAGAAACGCTCAGGTGTCATGAGCGAAAAGCAGATAAAAGAGGCTTTTGAGAAGCACTTTGTCAACTGTGAAGAATTTATACAGATATCTAATATCATGATAGATATCAAGGAAAAAGATGTCTGTGTTGAAGGGGATTTTACCATCGCGGGGAAAAGCTATCATGATAAGATATGTTCAGGGGGCATTATCGAAGCTATTACCAAAGTGTTTCAAAACGGTAGCTTAGACTTTGAAGTCTTAGATTATAGTGAACATGCTTTAAGTGAGGGGGCTGATTCTAAGGCTGTGGCGTACTTCTCTATCATGATAGCAGGTAAAACAGTTTATGGGGTAGGGGTAGATGACAATATCACTCATGCTTCGATAAGGGGCTTGGTAAGTGCATTGAATGTGGGGAGAAGGTAATAGATATGGGTTAACTCCCCATATCTATATTTTGAATTATTGTAATGAAAATATTTTTGTAAGTGGTGCTGATGTCAAGCCATTGATATTATCCGTAACAGAGACATTAATAACAACACATAAGTTGCTAGTATTACAAGTTTTGATATTGGTAAAATCATTTGCATTTGGGACAGTGGTAGTTGGATTATCACTACCATCATGATCAGGATTTGTGCTCAATCCAAAACAATCTGCGATATGTGCTGTTTGATTTGCTTCAGATACATCAGCACAACTCAATCCTGTTATCTTTTTAAAACTTCTAGCGGACCAATTACATGTTAAGCTATCATTGTTCTCTGGACAGTCATCTGCGCTTCCATCACAAGATAAACGATAGGTAGTAGCTTTTGCTAGAACTCCCCCCTCACTTAAATCACTACTATTTATGTCATTTTCATTTATTACTGTCATGGCTACGGTTGGTGCAGCATTTACTATGACAATATTAGAACACTCCGGTGAACTTATTTCTCCTAAATTATTTGTTGCTATGAGACAGACTGGATGGGTTCCTTCTCCTAGATTTGATTTATAAGTGGCAAGATTAAGTGTTGGTGTATTTCCTCCGACTGAGATACCATCAATCGTCCAAGCATAATTTGTGATTGAAGAAGCATTTTGTCCAGATACTGAATCGTTAGCATTGATGAGAGGAAGAGGACATTTTTCACTTAATGTTTGTGTTGGCATGTTAGATATCACTGCGGTAGGTTGACCAACTTCTCCCATGTCTATGTTCGTACAAGTGACATCTTGAAGACCATCATTGTCTGTTACCCTAAGACAAATCTTTTTTGTTGAAGCTGTGATAGGTAGTGTTGGGTTTGCAACACCAGTAAATATAACTGTACCATCTGTAAAATTGCTTGCTGTGTCATTTAAGACAACCCATTCATAATTTGTAATAGTACCATCGTCAGTGCTTATACCTTCTAGACCATTTACTTGAAAGGAAGTTGTCCCTGCGCTGAGATTTTTAGTGCCATCTTTAACTAGTCCCTCTATGACAGCTTTAGGTGGTGTGCTCTGATCACAACATGAATCACCATTGCCACAACCAATGGAAAATAATGCGGCACTTAAAACGAGAGAACTACCTACCAAAACTTTTGTAAAATTATTCATTTAAACTCCTAAAATTAAATTATTTTAACTATTATATGGAAAAACGTTTAAGGTTCTCTTTAAGTTCTATGATAATATTTTTTTATAGACAATTTGTTATACTCCGACATTAATTATGAAGAGAGAACCGCTATGAATATCTTGGAAATTGCAGAAATTATCGGTATCCTCTCCTTTGCTTTGAGTGGATTTTTGATAGCGGTAGAAGTGAAACTTGATGTTTTGGGTATCTTTATCTCTGCATTTTTAACAGCGCTTGGTGGTGGAGTGATTCGTGATGTCATTGTTGGGCGAGAGCTTTTTGCTTTTACCAACAATTACGCTTCTGTTTTGGTAATAGCAGTTATCATGATAGCGATATTTTTCAAAGTGCAAGGCTTAGAAAAAGATATCGAGAAACACCCTCTTTTTATGACGGCTGATACTCTAGGTATGGTGTCGTTTGCAATATCAGGTGCCTTGATAGCGCAGCATACGGGATTTAACTTTTTTGGTATGATACTACTCTCTCTTATCACGGCTGTGGGTGGTGGTGTGATGCGTGATATTCTTATCAATAAAATCCCCCTTATCTTGGTGAGTGAATTTTATGGGACTGTGGCACTATTTGTAGGTTTACTTATCTTTATATTGGGAGTTTTTTCATGGCTCAATCCTTTCTCTATCATAATAGTGTTTGTGGTGGGGGTAGGGCTTCGTTTTATCGCCGTTTCTCGTGAGTGGCATTTACCGAAAATTTAATGGATATTTGTTATCATAATAGGATAATAAGGATGAATATATGACTCTACAAAAAAAGGCAACGGTTGTTGCTTCTTTAACTTCTACGCTGCTTATCGTGATGAAATTGACTATTGGTGTACTTAGTGGCTCAGTGGCGGTATTGGCTTCTGCTATTGACTCTGTACTCGATCTCATCATCTCTTTGTTTAACTTTTTTGCGGTGACAAAGTCTGAGCAACCAGCTGATAGTACGTTTAACTATGGACGTGGCAAGATAGAAGCTTTGGCGGCGGTGATAGAGGGAACGATTATTACCATGTCTGGTATCTATATCTTTTACGCGGCGATAAAAAAGTATTTAGATGAAGAGCAGACACAGATGCTTGGTATCTCCATCGTTGTCATGATAATCTCTCTGATCATTACTATCTCTTTGGTGACTTATCTTAACATGGTTGCTAAAAAGACAAACTCTTTGGTGATTAAATCTGATGCACTTCACTACAAAACTGATATTTATACCAATGCAGCAATTTTGATTTCTTTGGTGGCGGTGAATCTTTCTGGTTTTGAAATCATCGATTCTATCGTGGGAGCTTTGATAGCCATCTATATCATCTACTCTGCTTATGAAATCATTCAAGAGGGTGTCTATGTGTTGCTTGATGGTGCACTTGATGAAGAGTTAGTGCTAGAGATAAAAAATATTATTGACTCTGAAAAAGAAGTGACAGGGTATCATTTTTTACGTACCCGTCACTCTGCCAATACAAACTTTGTGGATGTGCATCTGGTCTTTACCCCTGATGTTTTACTCTTAGAAGCACATCGTGCTTCTGATAGGATAGAGGATAAAATCAAAGCCTTAGATAAAGAGAATGAATGGGTGATGAATATTCACCTTGACCCGTATGATGATAGCCAAATCGAAGAGCATCACCACGCTTAGGCGAGGGTCAAGAGGGAGGGTTTTTTCTCTTCTTGCGTGAGAAAAGCGCGTTGCTTTTTAATCTTTTTCATCACCTCTTGTGTCTGATTTTTCTCTTTTTCAAATGTTGTGATGGTGGCATCGATGAGATTTTTCATCTCTACAAGCTCTTCTTTATTGCCCTTTGGGATATCTAAGAGTAGGGTATCAATCTTTGTAAGATTCTCTTGAATGAGAGCTAGCTGAAAAGCCTCAAGCCATTGCGAAGGCGACACTGGTCTCTTCCTTCCAAGCTTCAAGTAAAACGGATGCAACTTTCATCACTTCGTCTAAATGTTTGCTATCATTGCTGATATTTGCTTCGGATAGAAGCTTTAGTTGGTGATTGTACAGTCCATAGAGGTACTCTGCGATATTGCCACCTTTCATATCGAGTGATGCGATGAGTTCTACATAAATGGCGACAGTTCTATTAATATAGTAAGATTTTTTCTCATAGTTTTTTTCACCCATCGATTTTTTGGCAAGGGAAGAGAATTTTAAAATACCCTCGTAAAGCATCTCTATCAGTTTTTCTGGTGATTGTACCATCGCATGGTTTTGTTTGTAAGCGTCATATCCTCTTTGCATTTTTTTCCTTTTTTATTTGTTTGTCATCTTTCATAGGGGCAAAGCCCCTATGAAATTCACGCGCTACTGAAGCACAATACTTTGCATCGCCTTTATTCCTCATTGTTTGCGCTACTCTCTTATTTATTGTTTTGTGAATCTATTAGAGATGTTAGTGTACTCGATTCGTTTGATAGTCGTCCAATAACAGCATCATAAGAGGCAAATCTTTTTTGCATGATATCGTACTTGGCATCTAGTCTCTCTTGCGCTTTTGTTAGTGACTCTGCCAAGGCCTTCTCTTTAGAGTCAAAATTACTTTTAAGTGATTTTAGTACACCATCTGAACTGGTTCCTATCTCGAAAAGTTCACTATTCATCTTTCTAAAGACACCCTCGCTTTCTCCTTCGCCTACAAAAAAGTTTTGCACGCTTTTTGTATCTTCAGAGAGTGTCTGTGTAAACTTTTCTTTATCAAAGGTGAGTTTTCCATAACGATCACTACTCACACCAAAATCACCACTCATTTTCCCCGCCCCAGAAATGGTCATATCAAATATATCCCTTATCGGTGCTAACATGTTTTTGATAGAGGAGTTGCCTTGAAAAATACCCGCTTCATCTTTTTCTGCATCGTAATTGGTCATAGTTTTGACAGAATCTAGGAGTTCATTGTATTTATTGACAAACTCTTCCATTTTAGTTGCGATTTTTTCACTATCTTGAGAGATAGTAACACGACTTTCTCCTACCTTATCTAGTGTGATGGTGACTCCCTCTATCAAGTCATCAAAACTATTGTTATCTCTTTTTATCAAGATACCATCTTTTCTAACTTCTGCATCTTGTGCTTGTCCACCAGGAGGGTATCTAAATGCAGTGTCACCTGTAACAGAGATGGCATTTTTAGCCCCAGTATCAGTAGATTTTAAAACCATTCTAAATGGTTCATCTCCACCAACATTAAGAAGTGATGATGTTATTTTTCCATCACTTTGTGCATTGATTTTATTGACAACATCTTCTACGGTGTCTGTATCTGAGATAGTGATATCAAAGTTATTGCCATCAATCTCAAGACTCATAGTGCCTGCACCAAAGAGTTCATCTTTGGAGGCAAATTTTTTATAAGAGTATTGGATATCGTTGGTTGCTAACTTTTCTACATCTAGTGAAAAACTCTGACTTTTTGCCGTTGGGGCGCTCTCTACCTTGATACTATCTCCAGAGACTTCACTCTTGGTATTTTGATAAAGTGTGGCATCGGAGAGGTCGGTAGCCATAGAGGTGAGAGCAGAGATAGAATCTTGTAATCCTACTAAACCTGCTTGTTGAAGCTTCATGCTCTCTTGCTTTTGCTCGATTGGCTTGATTTGTGCTGCTTTATCAGCATCTTTGAGTTCATCAAGTAAATCATTGGTTAAAACACCTTGACTTCCTAGTCCTAGTGTTGATAGTGCTCCTGCCATATCTTATCCTTTCTTATCTAGTAATTTGCCTAGCATCTCTTCGACACCTTCTGCAAACTTGACTGCATCTTCTGAAGGGAGTTTTCGTATCACTTCCCCCGTGTTTTTATCGAGTACATTGATGATGACCTTGTCAATCTTTTCGTTATATCCAAAAGATATGTCAAGATTTTTTGTCTCTGAGAGTTTGTTTAACTCTTCAGTGAGTTTGGGCATATCGACATTTTCTTTTATTTGTGTTGCATCAGTCTGTGGCGTATCCGTACGCTGGACTGGTGCAGGGCTAGGTGTCTTTGCAGTTTGTGCTGTATAGACTACAGGCGTTGGAACCGCTGTTGTTGTGTTGACACTTATGTTTTCCATGAGCTACTCCTTTGCTAAGGTTTTCATACAAGTACATCGGTAAGGTTTTTTAAAAATAGATACCTAAAGTGTAAAAAAAGAGAAAGTTTTTGATAAAATGCAAGAATTATTTACAAATCGTAACAAGGAAGGGTATGAAAGTAGCGTTAGTATGTGATTCTCCTCTACTTAAAAAGAGTTTAGAACTTTATCTAAAAGAGCATGTAAGCTCTTATGCAGAGAGTGATTTTGTGATAAGTGATAGGGCAGTAAAGTCTAAAAAGCCGGTTCTTTACATCGGCAAACGAAAAGATGCCACACTCAGTGTCCCTTTTTCTAAAGAGCAGGTGCTATCAAAAGCGCAGCAATTTTATCTGCGTCACCTTCATGAAGATTCAGATAGTGACAAGGTTGCCTTGGAGAAAGTGTTGGCAAAGCTAAATAAAAAGCATAAAGAGAAGATAGAAAAAATTATAAGAGAGTTTCATGCAAAAGGATAAAAAACTGTTCATTCAGATAAATGGTGGCAAGTATAAGGGCAAGAAGATAACACTTCCTTCTTTAGAGACAACAAGAAGTTCAAAATCAATTTTACGCGAGTCCTTGTTCAATACGATACAGTTTGAAATCGTGGATAAAAACTTTGTAGAAGTTTTTGGTGGTTCGGGTTCTATGGGATTGGAAGCACTCAGCCGTGGGGCGAAAGATGTCTACTTTATAGAAAAAGACCATGATGCCTATGCGGTGCTCAAAAAAAATGCTGCTTCTCTAGATAGTGCACACACACATCTTACACTAGGGGATAGTTTTGAAGTGTATGAAGAGGTGATAAAGAGGGTAGAGGGGGAGAGTTATTTCTACTTTGACCCTCCTTTTGAGATACGAGATGGTATGGAGGGGATATATGATAAAGTGTTAGCACTCATAGAAAAAACACCCCAAGAGAAGGTTATCATGATAGTCATAGAACATATGACAAAAATCACCATGCCAGAGACCATAGGTATCTACAAAAAGAAAAAGTTTAAAAAGTTTGGTAGATCAGCGTTGACCTATTATGACGTATCATGATAAGCACGGTTTATCTGTGCGTGAGCCTTCTGCTGAAGAACCCCAGTGGAACGTAGCAAAAGGGACTTTGTTCCTTTTGTGTCATAAAGATAAAAAAAGTTTGGTAGATCGGCATTGACCTATTATGAAGTGGCATAGTATTTGCTAGCCTATTGATACTATATAGATTAAAGGCAAATTTGTGAGACTTAGACTACTTCTGATACTACTACTTTTAAGCCAAGTTGTTGACGCGACCAAGATAAAAGAGCTTACCAATGTGCGTGGTGTGCGTGATAACCAACTTATCGGCTATGGCTTGGTTGTGGGGCTAAATGGTGTAGGGGATGGCTCATCATCGAAGTTTACCCAGCGTGCAGTGGCATCGATGCTCCAATCTGTCAATGTGAGAATGGATGCCAAAGATATCAAGTCAAAAAATGTCGCAGCGGTGATGGTGACGGCGTCCCTACCTCCTTTTTCACGACACGGTGATAAGATAGATATCGAAGTCTCTTCTATGGGAGATGCCAAATCTATCATGGGGGGAACACTCCTTTTAACACCTCTAAAATCTGTAGATGGTGAGATATACGCCCTAGCGCAAGGAAAGATTCAAAAAGGGTATCTCGCTGCTGGAGAGAAAGCACCGCGTGAAACTTCTGCTAAAGTGTATGAGGGTGCTTTGGTAGAGAGAGAAGTAGGCTTTGACATCTATAACAAAAACCGTATAGAACTCTCTTTAAAAAAGCAAGACTTTAAAACAGCAGTCAGAGTGCAAAATGTCATCAATAAAACGTTTGGTGTCAAAGCCGCTGTAGCATTAGATCCTCGAACGATTCAAATCACACGCCCTTCAAACTTATCCATGGTAGAGTTTTTGGCACGCGTAGATGAAATCAACCTCTATGGTGTAAAGACGGAACGTATCGTCATAGACCAAAAGTCAGGAACCGTTGTGGCAGGCGTGGATATCATGATAGACCCTATTATCATCTCTCAAGGGGATTTGACACTTAAAATCGAAGGTACACAAAGCTTACCAAGGGGGAGAAATCAACAATATGTGAGTGATTCTGCCACAGTTAATATCAAAAACAATGTGGTAAGTATGCGAAAAGTAACGGTTGCCAATGTTGCAAGAGTGCTACAAAAAATGGGCTCAAAACCTGCCGATATCATCGCTATCATCCAGGCGATGAAGAAGCAGGGTGCGATTCGTGCTGAATTGGAGATAATCTGATGCAAGTGGATACATCGCTAGCCCTTTCCCAGGCAAGTGCTGCAAAAATTCCCTCTTCCTTGTCTACGGATAATGAGGCAAAACTCAAAGAGCAAACCGATGCATTTGAGTCCTTTTTACTCAAGCAGATTTTTGATATATCGCTTAAAAGTGAGAACAAACTTTTTGGTAAAGACCCCGGTGATAAAATCTACCAATCCATGTATAACGATACGATGAGTGATGCCCTCTCTGGTGGCTTGGGGTTTTCCGAACTTTTATTTAATTATTTAAAGGAAAATAGTTAAAAATACAAATAATAAAACTTTTTTTAAAAAGTAAAGTTTTTTACTATTGTGTCGATTTACTTGTATAGATATATAAAGATGTATACAAGGAGATGCGATGCTAGAAAGATACTTAACAAATGCACTAAAAGAACTTGATGTTTTAATAGAACTTACTAAAGAAGATATCACGCTTATCAAAGAAGCACAGCATAAAACACTTAGTGAAAAAGCCACTATCAAACAACACGCCTTAGTCTCATTTGAAACAACTAAGTCTCTCTTGAATCATGAGCTTTTTAAAAAGAGTCAAGAGAGTGATAGTGGTTTAGAAAATGCCTTGAGTGAGCAAGAGGCTAAATTGTTAGAAGCGTTTAAAGAGAAGTTGCTGGCTTTGAAAACGATTAATCTTGAGTATTCAAAGTTTGTCATCTTGCTCAATGAGTTTTATGGCACACTCTTTGATAGAATGTTTGCTTTTGATTCTCAAGGTTATCAAAAGACCAAACCCCTTCCAGCAGCGATGCTGAGAGTGAGTGCCTAATGGGAATCTTTGATAGTTTACACATCGGATATAGTGGTCTTAGCACTTCACAATCTGCTATCAATACCACCTCTCACAATATCTCCAATGCCAACACAGAGGGGTATTCGAGACAGAGAATTACACAAAAGGCTAATCCTTCTATACACAATATCCCTGGTGATGTGGGAAGTGGTACGCATGTTGAGACGATTACGAGAGTGCATGATGAATTTGTCTATGATAGGATGAAAAATTCTGCTGCAAAGTTGGAGTATAATGAGTTTTCAAAAGATACCTTGCAAGAGATTACGCAGTATCTACCAGACTTGCAAGACAATGGTATCGCCAATGATATGGAAAAGTTTTTTAATGATTGGAGCAATGTCGCACAATATCCAGGGGACTCTTCACAAAAGGTACTTTTAGCACAAAGTACACAGACCCTAGCGCAGTCTCTAAAAGATACAAAAAACACACTCCAAGATGTGCAAGTAAGACTCAATGACCAATTTGAAGCTACCGTTGATGAAATCAATGAAATTGGCAGAGAAATCGCCAATATCAATAAAGATATCAATAGCACAGAGAGCACATACCAATCACACGCCAATGATTTAAGAGACCGTCGTGACAGCTTGGAGCTTCGTCTTGCTAAGCTTGTGGATGCCACGGTATTTAAGGGGAAGTTGAAAACAGATAGTTCCGTAGATAGAGCACTGACTGATCAGGGAAAAGATTATAACATCAATATCGCAGGGTTTAACATCGTAGATGGTGCTTCGTTTCATCCTTTAGTTGCTGATGATACGGCAAGCCAATCAAAGATAAATTCGCTCAATTTTATTGATCATGATGGTCAAAAATCGGACATCACTTCCAAAATAAAAAGTGGAAGATTAGGTGCCATGATAGACCTAATAGGTGATGGTGTTGATGCAAATGGAAAACCAACGAACTCAAAGATTCAAAATTATATCGACAATATCGATTCCTTAGCCACAGGCTTGATAGAGAGTGTCAATAGTGTCTATGCACAAAGCCCTCAAACTTCACTCGTGAGTTCTGATAATACAGAATTTCAAAGCAATTCAAGAGTATTGAGCAATGGACATATCGAAGCTGGTTCATTTGACTTGATAGTCTATAATGATTTAGGTGAAGAGGTTGCCAAACGCGCTATCATGATAGATGCAAATACCACGATGGATAAGGCAGGTGACTTAAATTCTATCGTCTCACAAATCAATAAAAACGGCGATGACAATGGTGACAATGATGGTACCAATGATGTGGATGATTATTTTACGGCTAGTTTTGGAACAGATAAACTCACTATCAAACCAAAAACAGAAGGCTATACCATCGCCATTGCTGATAATGGGACAAACTTTGCAGGCAGACTAGGTATGCATCGCTTTTTTCAAGGGGAGAATGCGAGCAATATCGGCTTGGAGAGTACATTGGCAGGAGATGCAAGTAAGATACAAGCGTATAAATCTCCAATAGACGGAAACAATGAAGTAGCCAGCGAGATGGTCGCATTGCAACATGCCACGCTTAACTTTGACAACCCAAATGGCACAACCACGACAAACACGATAGAAGGTTTCTATAGAGGCACCACAGCGCAAATCGCCTCAGACGCAGGTGCTGCTACAAGCAACTATGAAGCCACAAAAGTACTGCATCAAACGGTAGAAGAGCAGATGAATTCTGTAAGCGGTGTGGATATGGATGAAGAGTTAGTCAATCTTATGAAGTACCAAACAGCCTATCAGGCGAGTGCAAAGGTGATTAGTGCTATCGATGAGATGGTGAATACCTTGCTTGGGATGAGGTAGAGAATCCCTATCATGATAGCCTACACTATCATGATAGAAGGTAGCTAGGGGAGTCTTACATCATCCCTGGCATACCACCCATACCGCCCATGTCAGGCATTGGAGGCATCGCTGGAGGTGCCTCTTCTTTTAAGTCTGAGACGGTTGCTTCAGTAGTGAGCAATAGACTTGAAACAGATATCGCATTTTGTAGTGCGACTCTTGCAACTTTGACAGGGTCGATGATACCCGCTTCAATCATATCGATGTACTCACCGGTTGCTGCGTTAAAGCCGTAGTTAGGGTCTTCACTCATAGCGACATTGTTGGCAACCACACCTGCGTCAAATCCTGCATTTTCAGCGATTTGTTTGATTGGTGCTGTTAGGGCACGCTTGACGATGGCTGCACCGATAGCTTCATCACCACTTAAGTCAAGATTGACTTTGGCTGATGCTCTTAGAAGCGCTGCACCACCACCGATAACGACACCTTCTTCAACCGCTGCTTTTGTGGCTGAGAGTGCATCATCGACACGATCTTTTTTCTCTTTCATCTCAGTCTCTGTCGCGGCACCTACTTTGATAAGGGCGACACCACCTGAGAGTTTTGCAAGTCTCTCTTGGAGTTTTTCTTTGTCATATTCGCTTGAAGTCTCTTCTATTTGGCGTTTGATTTGTGCGACTCTTGCGTCTATTTGTGCTTTGTCACCGTTGCCATTGACGATAGTTGTGTTGTCCTTGTCGATGACGACTGAGGATGCTTGTCCTAAATCTTCTAGCGTAGTGCCTTCTAGCGTTTTGCCAAGCTCTTCAGCGATGACTTGACCACCTGTAAGAATAGCGATATCTTCTAGCATCGCCTTTCTTCTATCCCCAAAACCTGGTGCTTTGACTGCTGCGATATTGAGTATACCTCTGAGTTTGTTGACCACAAGTGTTGCTAGTGCTTCACCATCGATATCTTCTGCGATGAGGATAAGTGGTTTATTCGTTTTTTGTACTTGTTCAAGGACTGGCAATAGGTCTTTTAAGCTAGAAATCTTTTTGTCAAATAACAAGATAAATGGATTTTCCAATACCGCTTCCATCTTCTCTGTATCCGTTACAAAATAAGGGGAAAGATACCCTCTGTCAAACTGCATACCTTCAACAACATCTAATTCATCTTCGATACCCTTAGCTTCTTCAACCGTGATAACACCATCTTTACCAACTTTTTCCATCGCTTCTGCGATAAGGTCACCTATCTTTGTATCCGAGTTTGCTGAGATACTAGCCACTTGTGCAATCTCAGTTTTATCTTTGACATCTCTTGCAGCAGTTTTAAGTTCGGCGATGATTGCTTCAACTGCCTTGTCCATACCGCGTTTTACTTCGATAGGGTTTGCCCCTGCTGTGATGTTTCTAAGTCCCTCTTTGAAAACAGCGTGTGCTAAAACCGTCGCGGTCGTTGTACCATCTCCTGCTTCATCAGCTGTTTTGTTAGAAACTTCTTTAACAAGCTGTGCGCCCATATTTTCTACCGTGTCTGCTAGTTCTATCTCACGGGCTACAGAGACACCATCTTTTGTGATGTGTGGTGCACCAAAGCTTTTTTGGATGAGGACATTTCGTCCACGTGGCCCCATTGTGACTTTTACTGCGTCACTGAGTTTTCTTACACCTTCATAAAGTGCGTTTCTTGCTGCGTCTGAAAAATGAATCTCTTTTGCCATGTTGTCTATCCTTTTATAATAATCTTTTTTTGTTTTCTATCATGATAGGGTACTAAGAGAGTATCCCTAATATATCATCTACATTGAGTATCAAATGTTCTTGACCATCTACTGTTAATTCAGTTCCTGTGTATTTGGCAAATATAACATTATCTCCTACTTGAATGTCTCCATCTTCTTTTACTTCGTTACTTACTGCAAGGACAGTTGCATTTAAAGGTTTTTCCTTTGCATTGTCAGGGATGATAATCCCACTTGCGGTTGTGGTTGCCTCTTCGACTCGTTTGACAAGGACTCTTTGCCCTAGTGGTAAAAATGATGCCATATTTACGCTCCTTAAAATTTTGTTTGAATTGTATCGTAATGTAATATAATGTATTGCTATTAAAGCAAAGAAATTTTACAAAAAAATAGTAAATATGTCAATAGTTTCGTAAAAAAATTAATAAAACTTTAGTCTTTAGCACTAAGGCTTGTTGTGTTTATCATGATAATGGATGATAAAAAATATATCATGATATATAACTTATTTAAAAATTAAAGGTTTATTAAGCATCGATGAGATAGAATCTCACTTCAAATTTGTGGCAAGGTAGCTCAGCTGGTTTAGAGCGCTGGTCTCATAAGCCGGAGGTCGTGGGTTCAAGTCCCACTCTTGTCACCATAAAATCCACAAATTTGAACCTACTTTGTTTAACTCCCAATCACTTTTAATGATTTAACTTTTTACTTGACTGGAATGCTTTTGCGTACTGGCTTGTGTGTCGGAGGTCTTTTGGCACAGATTTGACCCATTTGTTTTCTTAAATCCTTTTTTGATGTGTCTCGTAAGTCTCTTTTGTACTTTTGAATAGGTGGAGAAGTTTTTTAATCATAGGAGGGTTTAATTCCCCGACCCTTGGGTCGAAATGGTATAATAAGAGATGGATGAGCATATATATAAAAGTCACAATAAGACATTACTCTTATATCATTTAGTATTTCCAGCCAAATATAGAAGAAAGA
>JAJRSK010000067.1 GCA_024278835.1 Campylobacterales bacterium
ATGATCTTGATGTGTTGCGGTGTGAAACATATCTAAAATTTTTTCTAACATTATAGACCCTTCGTATTGTAAAATAATTTACCCGTTACCACTAATGACAACATAACAACAGCACCAAAAACCATCGAAGATATCGCCGCCTGAGACATGCCTGAGAGGAAGTGCCCACTCGTACATCCCCCTGCCATTCTTGCCCCTATAATCATGATAAATCCAGCAACGAAGCTCCAGAGTAGTCGTGATAGCACAGAGTTGTTTTTATATAGTTTCCAACCTGTTGGTATCAAACTTAAACGAAAACTTTTGGTGATAAATACAGAAGTGATAAAACCTCCAAATAAAGCGCCTAAAAGCATAACACCTTCCCACGCACCTGCTTCATGTATCTCTTTTAAGTAGGGATACTGCTCTGGATCTAGTCCAAAAATGATACCCGAAGCAAAAGGTACATAAGTTGAAGCTCCTATAGGTCTGTCTGCGCCAAATATGGAAAATGTAAAGAGGAGTAAAAGTGCCATCAAGATACCACCAACCCACCATGGAATACGTCTAATCATTCGTTGTCCTTAATAAAAATATAATAAAATTTATCCTAAAGAAGATTAAATTTGTGTTAAATAAATATTTTAATCATCTCTTTACTTTTTGGGATAACAATGTGTTACAATGTCAAAACAATTAAAATTTAACAAGAGAGATATATGCATTTTCTAAAAGTACTTTTTTCACCTATCACGGGTCTGCTGGGTTTTATCCAAAAATATTTTAAATCATTGATATTTTTATTGATTCTCTTTTTTCTTTTCTCTACTGCTGATCCTGAAGGATTAAGGGAACCAAATCTTATGAAGATACATCTCTCGGGTCCTATATTTGAGAGTGAGTCTGTGCTTGAGCGTATCAAAGAAGCAGAAAAAAAACATATCAAAGGGGTGTTGTTTGTGGTAGATTCTCCAGGGGGAGCTGTATCTCCTTCTATCGAGATAGCCGAAGCACTAAAACGCTTAAAGGCGAAAAAACCTGTGGTAGCATATGCGGCTGGAACGATGGCTAGTGGGTCTTATTATGCCTCTATCTATTGTGATAAAATCATCGCTAATCGTGGCTCAATGATAGGCTCTATTGGGGTGATTATGCAGGGGTACAATGTAGCGGATATCATGGAAAAAGTAGGTCTGAAAGAGCAGACCATTTCTCGTGGTAAATATAAGCAGATGGGCACGATGACACGTGAATGGAATGTAGATGAAAAAGCAGAACTCAATAGACTTATAGATGACACTTATGAGATGTTTGTGGGAGACGTTGCTAAAGCGAGAGGCTTGGATATCAATAACTCAAAAGCGTTTGCAGATGCTCACGTTTTTTCAGCTGCGCGTGCAAAAAGTGTTGGTTTAGTGGATGAATTGGGGACACTGTATGATGCTCAAAAGTTAGTAGAGACAAAGAGTAAAGTGCAAAAACCTATTTGGAATAGTGAAAGTAGAATGGATAAGATTTTAAGTAAGGTGGTACAAGAGAGCTCAGCCAAGATTTATACACTTTTTTCTGGTTTAAAAGCATACTAAATGTGATATCAAGAATGATTGAAAGTTTGAGACACTAAAAATCTAGGCAGCTCTAAAAACCCTAGTCGTTATAACGGTACTGCCCACAGGTTTCACTTTTAAAACCCCTTATTATAAAATGGTTAAAAAATACTTTAGAAGAGGGCATTTTAGCCGATATTAGTGGTATGAAAAGATTATTAATTCCTTCCTTATTGGCATTTTTGTTGGTTGGCTGTGGCTCTTCTTCTGTTGATAGCGGTGATGTCGTTGTCACTGATGGTGGTGGTTCCTCTTCTAAACAAGATAACGGAATTATGGCTATTCCTAGTGATAAGAGTTATAGACTTTATGACTATTTACGTCCTTCATCTAATCTCCTTGTAACGAGTTATAAATATAAAAATAAAGTCTTTCAAGAGAAAGAATCTTTAGAGTATACAAGTGATGACACCCTTACCATCGAGCGTTCACTTAAAAATACAGATGGAAAAATTGAGTATCAAAGTGTTGGCGATGCTATCACTGTGAGACTCTATCTGGGTACAAAAACAGAAAATTTCACTATGAATAACTTTCTCAATATTGGAGATACTGTGACACTGAAGGATAGTGAATGTTCTTTAACACATCATTATCCACTTTTAAAATATGGGGAACATGATTTCACAGATGTTTTGGAGATAACGTGCCCCAAAAGTATAGGTTACTATGAAAAAGAGAGTGGCTTGGTGGTTGAAAATATGCTAGATGAAAGTTTACAAACGAGTGCTTTTTTACCCGCCCCTTATTATCCTGATAGAAAGATTGGAGGGATAGATGGTAGCATCACAAAAAGTAATCGTTTTAGCAGCTTTAATGTGAACTCTGCTATTGAAGCACAAGTTGATAAGCTCTGGACTGCTCCCTACAACCTCAATGGTGAAGGTATGAAAATAGGTTTGGTAGATGGAGGTTCTGTGCTCTCTAGCCATGTAGAACTTCGTAACCGTGTAACAAACTTGAGTAATGCAGATACTAACAAACATGCAACGCATGTGGCGGGTACACTTATTTCTTCGGGAACGCATCTATCTTCATCACGTGGTTTTGCCAACAAAGCGGAAGTATATTCTTTTTCTTATTCAGAAATTTACTTTGCAAATAGTGTCAAAAAACTTGCTAACGATTATGGCATATTGATTTCAAATCACTCTTATGGCTATGAAGGACCAGAAGGAATAGGGGAATATGATAATGAGTCAAAAGCTTTAGATCTTGCCATCAGAGAAAATCCACGTATTATTGCCGTGATGGCGGCTGGCAATGATGGAGAAGCGTACCTGCATGATAGTGATTATAGAGAGTGGGCACTTATCAAGGGTGGCTCAAATGCCAAAAATGTCATTACCGTCGCTGCTGTTGATAATGAGAGTAATAAAATAGCGTCATTTTCTAGTCGTGGTCCGATGACTCAGGGGAGACTCAAGCCTGATATCTCACTAGATGGTACCAATGTCCTTTCTACATCTAACTATGATGATACGGCTTATACCCGTATGGATGGTACTTCTATGGCAACACCTGCTGCAACGGGGGCTATTGCTCTTTTATCTCAAAGATACACACAAGTAAATGGTGGCAATGTACGTCTTGATACGATGAAAGCTATTCTTTTTAACACGGCTAAAGATATAGAAAATCCAGGCCCTGACTATAAGAGTGGCTTTGGGCAATTGGATGCATTGGAGGCTGTTAAAGTGATTGATAGTATGGGCTCATCCAATGACTCATTAGTAAGGCTGGATAGTATTCATCAAGATGATAAACAGCGTTATTTTATCAATTCTGAACGTTATCAAAATTTTAAAGTAACATTGGCTTGGGTAGATGATACATATCAAGATTGCAATGGTTGTGCCAATGATATGTTGATTAATGATATCGATATGGTGTTGATTGATGAGCGTAGTGGAGAAAAAATCTATCCTTATACTTTAAGTGAAAGTTCTCCTGACCGTGATGCGGTGAAGACAAAAGAGAATCATGTAGACCCACAAGAGCAGATAAGTTTTCCTTTAAGGGTTGGAAATTATAGATTAGAAATCAATGGACGTAAGATTTCACCATCTGGGCAAAATTTTACGCTTGTGACATCGCTGTCACTAGAGCAAGTGCAAAAAGATATCGCTTTAATTCCGATGGATGAGCATATCCATAAGATTTATAACGCGATTAAATAGTCCGCTTAGAGAGTACTTTTGCAGAGACAACCACTTTTGCATTTTGTATCTCTAAGGTATCTCCTTCATCTAATGTTTCTAAATCAACTTTTTGACCTTTTTGTACTATCTGTGCGAAACCTATCTTATCTTTTTTACTAGGATTATTGTTTTCATAAGTATTTTGTAGAGTCTGTACTTGCATATTTTTTTGTGAAAGCAGGGTTTTAAACTTCTCTATCATGATAGCGTGCAGTTGCAAAGTGTCTCTTTTCTTTTCTTGTAACCCATAAGAGAAGTACGTATCATAACGCTCTTTAAGACTTTTTATCTCATCAGTATAAAAAGTAAGTTTTCGCTCTATTGAGTGTTGTTTGAGCATTTTATAATGGTGTTGAAGTGTTTCATCCTTTTTATGTATGATGCGCTGAAAGTTATCAGATAAACGTTCACTAAGCGCATCAAGGGTGAGAAGCATTTCATTCATATCGGGCAGTATCAACTCCATCGCTGCTGAAGGGGTAGGGGCTCTCAGATCTGCGCAATAGTCACTTATCATCGTATCTATCTCATGCCCTACAGCAGAGACAAGAGGGGTTTTTGCCTTGTAAATCGCATCAGCTACCACCTCTTCGTTAAACGCCCATAAATCTTCTAAACTTCCTCCACCGCGACCGATAACAATGATATCAGCATTTAATGTATCGGCTTGTTTGATATGTTTGGCGATGGTATCAGCGGCGTTATCTCCTTGTACAATGGTGTCAATGAGGGTGATTTTTAGTAGTCGCCAGCGTTTATCAGCGACCCGTTTCATATCTTGTAGTGCCGCACCTGTTTTGGAAGTGATTAAAACGATATGTTTAGGAAAGTAGGGAAGAGATTTTTTGTTGCTCTCTTCAAAGTAGCCTTTGGCTTGTAATTTTCGCTTGAGTTGTTCATATGCCAAAGCCAAAGCTCCCGTGCCGGAAGGTTCCATTGAGACACAGTTTATCTGATAAGTTCCCCGTGGTGTATAGACAGAGATGCCACCAGAGATGATGACTTTCATCCCTTCTTCTACACGAAACTTTAGTCTTTGGTTGTTGCCCTTAAACATCACACAAGAGATAGAAGAGCTACTATCTTTGAGTGTAAAGTAGAGATGTCCTGAACTATGGTAAGTGACACGAGAGACTTCGCCTTCTACGCTGACAGAGAGATAGTGGGTTTCTAGGAGGGATTTGATCTGGTTGTTGAGTGTGGTGACTGTTAATAGATTTTGCATGAAATATTATACAAAATGAAACTGAGATGAGCTAGCTTATGAAGAATAATGAAAATAATTATCAATTTAATAAAAACCTAAGCTTATCTTATTTATAATCCTCCTATCAAAAAAGGAAAATAATGACAATCAATATCAAAACAATATTGCCTCTCATGATTGCGACATCTCTCTATGCCCAGAACAGTGCCATAGCGTATGATGGTGGCATCAGGCTAGGAGTGCAGTATCATGATAGCCTAAAAAGTAGTAGGGATGTTGCAATAGGTGGCTATTTACATAGTGAGGGGGAACTCTATGAAGGTATTTCTCTGGGTGGGACTTTTCATACCACGCAAGCATTCTTTGGGCAACATGATGCAGAGGGTATCCCATTTTTTAGTAGCCAAGCTAGAGGGTATAGTATCCTCTCAGAAGCCTATATGAAAGGGGAGTGGGGCAATACGAGTGCGATTTTTGGACGACAAATCCTCGATACACCTTTCTTAGATAGTGATGATATAGGGATGATTCCTAACAGTTTTGAAGCCTATATGTTGATGAATCAAGATATCAAAAATAGTACTATTCTTTATAGTTATGTGCGCGCGATGTCAGGCGTAGATAGTGAGAGAGCTGAAAAGTTTGATGCTATCAATGGTGGCAGCGGTCTGCATATCTTGGGGTTAAGTTATGAAGATGAGGCTTTATCGTTCTCTGCTTGGTATTATCTCTTGCCACATTTGGCAAGTTATAGCTATCTTGAAGTGGGGTACGAGATGGGATATGAGCGATTCTCATATGCGTTCTTGGCGCAAGCGGTTTTACAAGAGTTTGTAGAGGCTGAAGATACAAAAACGCTTGGATTTAGTGCCTCTGTCTCTGATGAAAGAAGTGCCTTAAGGGCTACATTTGCTTACAATAAATCGTATGGTGGTGTGGCAGACAATGGCTTTGGTGGAGGACCATTTTTCACCTCTAGTGAAAATATGACACTAGCAGATCATAGTGTGCATGGAGAAGTTTTTTATGCGGGTGTGGCGTGGGAAGCGAGTGAAGCGCTCACGCTCTCTCTTGCTAAAGCATCTCTTAAAGATGCAAAACGACATGATGGATATGAAGTGGATGTGGTAGCAAACTATGTGGCAAGTGATACCCTTAGTTTTGATGCGATTTATAGTAAAATAGACAATACAGATATAAGCGGTGATAAGTTTGACAATGTCAGGGTTTTCGCTAATTATACTTTTTAAGGGACAGGGATGACATTAGACGAACTACAAAAAGGTGATATGGCGCGTATCAAAAGTATAGAGAGTGGTAGTGAGCTGAAGCAGAGACTGAGTGCTTTTGGCATTATGCGTGGTACGGAAATCATAGTAGAAGCATTTTCTTTGAAAAAAAAGACGATTGAGATAAAAGTTCATCGTTCACACATCGCCCTTCGTTTTGATGAGGCACAAAAAATAGAGGTAGAACACCAATGCAACATCTAACTATAGCCCTAGTAGGACAGCCCAATGTGGGAAAAAGTATGCTGATTAATTCCATTTCTGATTCTCGTCTGCGAGTGGGAAATTTTTCAGGTGTAACCGTTGAGAAAGCTGAGGTTAACTTCGAGTATGAAGGGATGAAAATTCGCATTATTGATTTACCCGGTGCTTACTCACTTAATGAATATACTATCGAAGAGAAAGTGACAAAGAATTTCTTAGAAAATGAAGCGTATGATTTGATACTTAATGTCGTTGATGCTACAAACTTGGAGCGGAATCTTCTTTTAACGACCGAACTTTTAGAGTACGATAAAAAGATGATTATTGCGCTAAATATGATGGATGAAGCCAGAAAAGAGGGTTTTTGCATAAATAATGAACAGATGGGTGAAGTCTTGGGCGTACCTTGTGTGAAAGTTTCTGCGGTAGAGAAAACTGGCATAGGAAAGTTGATACATCGTACTATCGCCTTGGCAAAAGCGGATAAAAACCCTTCAAAAATGGTTTATAGTGATGCTGCGGAAGAAGAGATTGAAAAGATATCTAACTTTTTAGATGAAAAAGGCTTTGTCTGTACCCTCAATTATAATCGCCGTGATATTGCTGTACGCCTTATCCAAGAGAATAAGCATGTTTACAACACGATGCGAGAATTTCCAATATGGATAGAACTTTTACCTTTGGTGCGTTCTGCCCTTGATCATCTTTATCTCCATCATGATACGAAAAATATTGATGATATCTTTGCTGAAGAACACAATGCTTTTGTCAAAGGTGTTGTCAAAGAGACAGTCCTTTGTAAAAAACCAATGGCAGAAAATCTCACGGAGAGAATTGATAATCTTTTGATACACAAATATCTAGGTATTCCTATATTTCTCTTTTTTATGTGGGGACTTTTTCAACTCACCTTTACCTTGGGTGCCTTGCCTATGGATATGATAGATAAGATTTTTGTGGCACTGGCTGATCAAGCAAAATTAGTTTTTGGTGAGGGGGGACTTGGCTCTCTCATCGCGGATGGTATGATAGGTGGTGTGGGGGCAGTGGTGATGTTTTTGCCCAATATCATGATACTTTTCTTTGGGATAGCGCTACTTGAAACCACGGGTTATATGAGTCGTGTGGCATTTTTGCTGGATGGGTTTTTCCATAAGTTTGGTTTGCATGGAAAGAGTTTTATACCGCTAGTCACGGGATTTGGTTGTTCTGTGCCAGCGTATATGGCAGCAAGGACGCTTAAAAATGAAAAAGATAAACTCATCACACTTTTTATCATCGGGTTTATGTCTTGTTCTGCAAGGCTGCCTATCTATATCCTTTTTATCGGGGCATTTTTTGATACCTCTAATGCAGGGAATATCCTCTTTTTTATCTATATGGCAGGGGCTATCTTTGGCTTAGCGATGGCAAAACTTTTACGGGTTTTTGTTTTCAAGGGGGAAGATGAGCCATTTGTGATGGAGATGCCAAAATATCGCCTGCCTTCAGCAAGACTTGTTTGGCACACGGTGATGAACAATGCCTGGATGTATCTGAAAAAAGCGGGTACTTATATCTTGGCCGCGGCAGTCTTGATATGGTTTATGTCCAACTACCCAAAGCAGCCAGAGCTTGAAGTGGCATATGCTAGTAAAATTGAACAAGCACAGAGTGATATAGAGAAGTCAAACCTAGCGGCTGCTTTGGAAAAAGAGAATCTTGAAAACTCTTACCTTGGTATCGTTGGTAAGGCAACTGAACCTTTCTTTGCTCCACTTGGGTATGACTGGAAGATGGCAGTAGCACTTGAAGCAGGGCTGGCGGCTAAAGAAGTAGTAGTCTCTACGCTTGGGGTACTTTATTCTCTAGGTTCAGAGGTAACAGAAGAAGATAAAAGTTTAGTATCTGCGATAAAAGCGCAGATTCCATTGGCGTCTGCGATAAGCTTTATCGTCTTTATCATGATATATCTACCGTGTCTTGCTGCATCGATGGTATTTGCTAAAGAAGCTGGGGGATGGAAGTATCTGGCATATCTCTTTGTCTTTACGACGGCGGTAGCATGGATAATGTCGTTTATCGTTTATCGTATCGCTTTGGTACTTTTAGCCTGAGAGATTATTTCCAGACGCCAATCTTGCTCTTTTTGGCGTCTTTATAACACTGGATAAATTGCTCTGCGTATTTGTTATTTGGTTTGATGGTTAAAGGTATGGCGTAGCCGTTACAAATGATGTCCATATTGAGCATCTGTGTATCTGAAAACCAAACATAAGCTAAAGTCCGTCCGTATCTATCTAAAAAATCTTCATCATATTCTAGATAATGCTTGACCCGTTTTGAGAGTTCTTCATGGATATAAGTTGTCGCACGTTTCCCTCTTTTAATCACCTCTTCTAAAGAGATATTGTAATCATAGGCTTGTGCTTTTGCTTTTATGGAGCTTCTACTTTCAAAGGTATCTATGCCGATAAGTCGTATGCGTGTCGATTTTCCATCAAAGATTAAATCGATGGTATCTCCATCTACGATGTGGGACTCTTTTTCATCACTTTTATCCAAGAGATCAATATCTGTTTTTATAGGTGGATAGTAAGAAGATGTGATATCTTCCCTCACTTCTCCACACCCTATCATGATAAGCGATAGGAGCGAAAAAGAGAGTATCTTAACGTGCACCATAGCGGATTATATCACGTAAAAACATGACTTTTCTATCAGAATTTTCTAAGGTTTTTCTCCATATGTCAAATTGCTTTGTCTCTTCGATAAGGCGAGAGAGTTTGTTGTAGCCATAGTTTCTGGGGTCAAAGTCTGGAAACTGCTTTTTGATGAGGCTTCCACACTCCGCTAAGGCTGCCCAACCATCATCATCAGCACAATCATCAATGGCATTGTGCAAGAGGGTGATGAGTGCTTTGTCTTTACTGATATCTTTATGGGCTTTTGGCTTGGCCTTGGTGGTAGTACTTTTTTTAGGTTCATCTTCTGTATCTCTTTGTCTTAGTACTTCTACATAGATAAAGTTATCACAGGCATTTTTAAAAGCAGGAGGGGTCTTTTTCTCACCGACACCATAGACGTGGATTTGTGACTCTTTGAGACGCGAGGCGAGCTTGGTAAAGTCACTGTCACTAGAAACGAGTGCAAATGCATCGAATTTCTCAGAGTAAAGTAAATCCATCGCATCGATGATGAGTGCTGCGTCAGAAGAGTTTTTCCCTTGGGTATAGCTAAACTGTTGGATGGGTTGGATAACGAGTTCATTCATCGTCTTTGCCCAGTTGGTTAAGTGTTTACTACTCCAGTCTCCGTAGGCTCTTTTGGTGATGATGAGCCCGTGTTTGGAGAGTTCTGTGAGTATGGCGCCTAATGACTTCATACTGGCATTTTCAGCGTCAATGAGGACGGCAATTTTTCGTTCACTATTCATGATAAAATCCTTTTTATTATCTTATCATGATAGGGTTAATATATGTATAATGTGAGGTTATAAGTCTAAAATCTTAGTTACTAGTTTGTAGAGGATTCATCACCCTACCTAAAAAGAGTATGGTTTTTAGAGGTGCCCATCAATGCCATTAAGCTAAGCCATAAAAAATATAGATTTGCACCATAAAAAGCGAGTAAAAAGAGAAGATAAAATATCCTCATAAAACCCTGTATGCATGGATTTTATAAGCATTCATAGCCCATAATTTAGGTATAATATGACACTATTTTAAAGGTTGATTATGTTAAAAAAAACTGCAAGTTTTCTGCGGTTTTTAGAGAGATGATACATACGATAGAATTCAAGATTAAGCATCGAATAAAACAGAGTGATTTTACAAGAGATATCAAACTGACATTTGCAATCATGATGAGTCTGATGATAAAAAAAAGTAGTAAATCTTCACAGAACAGTCTCAACGATATGACACTTAACGGTGATTTAGGATATACAGTGACAAATAGTGCCTATACACAAGCCAGAGCCAAACTGAACTATACAGCATTTATAGAGATGAAAGATAAATCTGTAGAGATGTTTTATGAAGATGGAGAATACAACAGATATAAAAACTTCAGACTGCTTGCAGTAGATGGCTCTATTGTGGTTCTACCCAATAGTGATGACATCAAAAAAGAGTTCAATCCCACAATAGCAAAATGTCAAAGAGAAGACTTCTCCAAAGAGGTAGTGCAAGTAAGAGTCTCAACACTGTATGATGTTATGAACAATATGGCACTTGATGCGATGATAAGAAACAAGGTAGCCAACAAAGAGAACTCTCTTGTAGCTTATGATGAGAGAGCTTTAGCTATAGAGCATCTGTCTTGGTGTTCGAAAGAAGACTTGGTACTCTTTGACAGAGGCTATCCTTCGTATGAACTGTTTGCCAGATATGCACATAAAACAAACTTCTTCTGCAGAATCAAAAGAACCAGCTTTGCAAAAGCCAAATCTCTCTTTGCACCTCATTGTGAACACAAAGATATCATCCTAGAGATTAATGCACCAAAACAGCTTAGAGATGCGTTAAGAAAAGACGGTCTGCCTGTTAAAATGAAAGTAAGATTTGTACAGGTTATTTTAGAGAATGGTACTGTGGAAGTATTGGCTACCAATATACTTGATAACAAGACACTTCAGACTTCTGACTTTATGGAACTATATGCCAGAAGATGGGGCATTGAAACATACTATGATGTACTCAAAAACAGACTCTCTTTAGAAAACTTTACAGGTCTTAGTGCACTAGCAGTCAAACAAGACTTTTATGCCACAATCTTTCTTGCAAACTATGAAGCAATGCTTGTATATGATACAAACTTAGAGTTACAAGAAAAAGCCAGTGACAACACGTATGCACAGCAGGTTAACAAAGCACAATCTTTTAATGCCATCAAACATAAAGCATTTGATATATTCTATAGCAACAAAAGCTTGCCAAAACAGATGAAACTATTAGAAAAACTCTTTGCCATTAATCCTGTACCTATTCGTTCTGACAGGCCGTGAAAACCAAGACTGGATAAAGAGAAACAAAAATCCACTATTGCAACCAATGCTATAAATTTCCTCAAAAGAAAGAAGAAAAATGTTGGGAATTAAGAGGTATAATTATGGCAGGATTTGGCTTAGCTTAATGGCATTG
>JAJRSK010000068.1 GCA_024278835.1 Campylobacterales bacterium
ACAAAAGTCCCTTGTTGTGCTTGATATTTTTATAGTTGTTTTGGTGAAGAATTATAACATTTATAGGGTGTTTGGGGACTTTTTGAAAACTTAATTTAGCTTATATTGTGAGTTTCTTTAGAATTTGCAAGTGGCTCTATATTTAGTCATTGTATTTTCCTTCTAGGTAGAATAGTTCTATTTTTTGTTGATTTATCTCTTTTTCTAGTGTGATGAGTTTCTCTTGACTTTGCAACCAAGATTTTTTGGCATTTAAAAGTTCTAGTAGAGAGCCTTTGGATATCTTGTACCCCTCTTGAAAGAGTGTAACGAGCTTTTTTTGTCTTTTTTCTAATGTTTTGTACTCTTGATGCTGTGTGATGAGTTCATTGATACTTGTGAGAAGTCTTTGTGCCTTTATAGATTCAGAGAAGAGAATTTGTTCATTTTCTAATCTTGCTTGGACTGTTTTTAGTTTTGCCAATTCTTGGTTTTTGCTACTACGATTAAAGAGTGGTAGCGGTAGAGAAACTCCTACTCTTGCGATATCTTGTTCGGGCTCTTTTTCAAATTCACCATGCAGAGCAAAACTTTCGATACGGTTTGTACTGATGGCTAACTCTGAAGAGAGCATTTTCTCTTGTGCTTTTATCATCATTTTAGTGGGGCTATTGAGCAGATATTTGCTAAGTGGAGTGAGAGGATAAATATATACTTTTTCAAGGTTTATCTCTCTTTGTATGCCAGAGAGAGCATGTAATTTTTCCAAAACGCTTTTTGCTTGTAGTTTGGCAGAGGAGATGCGTGTCTTGGCGATGAGGGCATCATTTTTTGCCTGTAAATAGTGTGTTTTACTCTTAGTACCGTATTTGTATTGTTGGTATGCCATAGTACTTATCTTTTGGGCTATTGTATAGGCGAGTTGGCGTTGTTCATATTGCTTGTATGCATAGACATATTCTGTGTAGAGTTCTTCGATATTTTTGATAAAAGTGGCTTTAAAATAGAGTTTGTTGGCTTTGGCACTTGCTCCTGAGGCAGAGGCTTTTTGTTTGAGTGCATCATAGTAAGCGCTGGTACGGATGGATTGTGAAAATCCAGCTGAAAAACCGTTTTCATCATCTCCCTTTTGAGGATTGTACCTGCCTAAGGAGAAATCTAGAGAGGGGTCTTGACTGAGTAAAAGTAGTTCATTTTTATTTTTGGCAAGGCTTTCTTGCATGGCATTGCTTTGTAAGATTTTTGAACTTGCTAAAAGTTCCTTTTTGAAACTCTGAAAATCCATAGCAGAGAGTGCTAGGGAGGAGAGTAACATAAATGAGGCAATTTTGTGCATTTTTGGACTCCTAATGTGTTTTTTAATTGTTTAGGCTGACTCTTTGGCAAAGCCAAGAGTTAAAAGCTGATGTAAATATGACAGGGGTATCTATCTGAGCGTATCATGATAGAGAAAAGTGAGGGTTATACTATAGGAGGTTTGTGTGCGTTTTCGTAAAAAAGTGGATGAAATCCAAGGTGTTTGCTATCAGGTTGTAAAGTAGCAAGATTAAGTAGTACAAAGGCAGAAAATGCTGTGATGATAGCACTAAGATGAAAGAGATGATGCATATCACAAGATTCACCACATATATTGCTATTACTCTGTTTTTCTACATCTACTATGTGTGATTCATGGCTACATGCTTCTGTCATGATAGAAGCATGTAAGATATTAAAAGTCATGGCACAAAGTAAAAGTATCTGTACAAATTTTGATTTCATAATATGTATATTATCATAAAATCTTATTTTTCCCAACTGCCCATGACAGTTTTTAATCTTTCAAATAGTACTGACATGTAAGATTTAAAGTTTTCATCTACTTCTACAGTTGCCAATATGTCTTCAAAGCCTATTGTTGAAAGCGTGCTAAGACCATCTTCTTTATAAAGTGATATGCGACAGGGCAAGTAAACGGAGATAGCAGCCATCTGTGAAAGTGCCTCTTGCGCCCCCGCGGGATTACAGAGTTCATAGACGGTGATATCCCTCTCTATAGGAAATCCTTTTGTCTCTAAAATCTTTTTAAAGTCGTAACTGTTTAAGATACCAAAACCTGCCTCTTTGGCTTTGGTTTCTATTTCTGCTTTGATTTGTGCTATGTCTTCTTTACTTGTGACTGTATATATCATGGTTTTTCCTTTAATTTGTGACTAAAAACTGACCCATCATTCCTGCATCTTCATGCTCTAAAAAGTGACAATGATACATATATGGCACGCTGTTATCTGCATAATCTTTCATCTGCACAATCACTTTGACAGAGCCATTGGCAGGGATATAGATGACATCTTTATAGCCTTTTTCGTTGGCTGTGACGTTGGCAGAACTGCCATCTCTCTCTATGAGGAAAAAGTGGGTGGCATGGATATGAAAGTTATGATCTACCATCATGTTGTTTCTCACTTCCCATACCTCTATATCTCCTAGTGGTACACGTTCATCGATACGATTGATATCCATAGATTTACTATTGATTTGAAAGTTACCCATGCTGCCATCTAGTACAAAATTTCTTGTTCTTACCGCATCAGATGGGTTTAGTTTCTCTAGTGTTGTGAGTGTAGAGGGTAGCGAAGTTGTGATAGTTGCTGTTTTATTAACATCAATTGTAAAAAAAGTTTTATTGTGTCTAAAATCTTTAAACGCTATCGTTTTACCCATCGCATCTGATAAATCTACTACTATCTCTGCTCTTTCAGCTGGTGAAAGGGTGAGTCTGCTTAGCGAAACAGGTGCTTCTAAAAAGGCATTGTCTGTGGCAATCTGCTTGAAACTTCTTCCATCTTCAAAGCCGAGTTCATAGATAGATGAGTTAGAGCCATTGAGTATGCGAAATCGTATCTCTTTTGCTTCAACATCAAGTGTGGCATCAATGGCACCATTTGCCATGAAGATATCTCCGACATAACCACGCATCACCTGCATCATGCTTGGGTTGTAGTTTAATTGACCATTGTTAAAAAACCTATCTTGAAGCACAAGAGGTATATCATCTTCACCATAGCGTTTAGGTAGCTCAAGTGCGATACTCTCTGCATCTTCTATCATGATAAGACCTGCCAAGCCTTTGTAAACATGCTCTGCGGTTTTATCCATGGTGTGTGGATGATACCAGTTGGTACAAGCTTTTTGATTAACTGTGTAAGTCGCTGACCACGTTTCCCCATCATTGATAGGTTGATGAGCTGTACCATCCATCGAAGGAGGCAGATGCATCCCATGTCCGTGCATGGTAACGAGTTCGCCTAAATTGTTGGTATAGTTTACAGAGACACTATCTCCATTTTTCATCAAAAGAGTAGGGCCTAGATAGGTTGAATTTATACCAAAAGTATCCGTTTTTATACCATTAAAAAAATCATGCTGGGCTTTTTGTAAAGTCAAATCATAATGTTTCACGCCTCCTCTATCTGTAGGAGTTAAAAGCTCTGGGATAGGAAGTGATGAAGTTTTTATACCTCCAGTTGGAATGGTAGAACTACCACCTCCACCCATCATGCCACCCATGCCCATACTATTTGAACCATTACTTTTCCCACCACCACATCCTGTCAGTATGCATAGTGCAGCTACACCACTAAGTGTTAAAAAATCTCTTCGTTTCATTATCTTTCCTTGTTGTTTGATGCTGGAAGTATAAAACTTTTGTGTGGAGTATGTGTGGAGTGGATTACACAGAGACTCCATAGATAAGTTCTATCATGATAGGAGTAAATAAGAAAGGATTAAAGATGAAAAAGCAATTAAAAGATGTAGTCTGTGGCATGGACGTTACGAGGGAATCACCATATAAAGAAGTTTATGAGGGTCAAGCATACTATTTTTGTTCGCAAAGTTGTGAAGATAAGTTTCATGCAGACCCAGTGCAGTATAGCGAGGTGAAAGAGGAGTGTAGTAGTTGTCAACCTCTCTTTACTGAGAAAGTACATCATCATGATACTCATACAACAAGCGATAATACAGAGGCGATGTATACTTGTCCTATGCATCCAGAGATACAACAGATAGGTCCTGGTTCTTGTCCCAAGTGTGGTATGGCACTAGAGCCTATGATAGCAACGGTATCTGATGGGGCAAATGAAGAATTAATTGATATGACGCATCGTTTTAAGATAAGTGCGGTTTTGGCAGTGCCTGTGTTTGTTTTGGCGATGACTGCGGATTTGATGCCTTCACTTTTACCGGAGTGGTTGGCTATGAAAACAGTACAGTGGATTATGTTTTTTCTTGCCACACCAGTTGTCTTGTGGGGTGGGTGGCCATTTTTTGTGCGAGGGTATCAGTCGGTAAAAACGTGGAACCTAAATATGTTCACCTTGATAGCTTTGGGTGTTGGGGCTGCGTGGTTATATAGTATGGTTGCACTCCTTTTTCCTCACATTTTTCCGCCTTCTATGCAGATGGAAGGTGGCGTAGTTGATGTCTATTTTGAAGCAGCGGCGGTCATCGTGGCATTGGTACTTTTGGGGCAAGTCTTGGAACTTCGCGCAAGAAGCCAAACCAATACTGCCATCCAGACACTTTTAGGACTTGCTCCAAATTCTGCGCGTATCGTGCGCGCGGATGGGAGTGAAGAGGATATAGCACTAGAACATGTTCAAGTAGGGGATATCTTACGTATCCGTCCAGGAGATAAGATACCCGTGGATGGTGTGGTCAAAGAAGGCGAGAGTAATGTCGATGAATCGATGGTAACAGGAGAGCCTATCGCTATTTCTAAAAAAGCAGGGGATGCAGTGATAGGGGCGACGGTCAATACGACGGGTTCTATGCTGATAGAGGAGAAAAAGGTAGGTGCTGATACGCTCCTTTCTCAAATCGTTGAGATGGTCGCCTCTGCCCAACGCTCGCGTGCACCCATACAAAAGTTAGCGGATGTGGTCTCTGGGTATTTTGTGCCATTAGTGGTCTTGGTGGCTATATTGGCATTTGTGGGTTGGTATGTTTGGGGACCTGAACCTCGCTTGGCATATGCGGTGGTGAGTGCGGTGGCAGTGCTTATCATCGCTTGTCCTTGTGCCTTGGGTCTTGCAACGCCTGTCTCTATCATGGTAGGAACGGGTAAAGGTGCTAGCCATGGTGTGCTGATTAAAAATGCAGAAGCGTTGGAAGTCTTGGAAAAAGTAGATACCTTGGTGGTCGATAAGACAGGTACACTAACAGAGGGTGCGCCAAAACTCGTCACCGTCAAAGTAGAATCGGGTGTGGATGAAGAGAGATTTCTCTCTTTGGTGGCTTCATTGGAACTCTCTAGTGAGCATCCCTTGGCTGAGGCAATTGTGCAGGGAGCAAAAGAGAAGGGCTTAACACTTTACAAGACAGAGGCATTTTCTTCTATCACGGGGCAAGGTGTCAAGGGCAATGTCGATGGGGTTGAAGTGGCTATCGGTAATGTAAAGTTACTGGAGAGTTTAGGTATTAGACCTGAGGGAACACTCTTGGAAGCGGATAACTATAGAGAGGAGGGACAAACAGTGATGTTAGTTGCTCTTGATGGTAAAGTAGGGGGCATCATCGGTGTGATGGATCCTATCAAAGAGAGTACCCATGAAGCGATAAAACAACTCCACAAAGAGGGCATCAAAATCGTCATGCTCACCGGCGACAATAAAACCACCGCGCATGCCGTGGCAAGTCGACTGGGTATCGACCAAGTACAAGCAGAAGTCTCACCTGAAGAGAAATCTATCGTTGTGACAAAACTACAAGAGGAGGGTAAAGTGGTTGCGATGGCAGGAGATGGAGTCAATGACGCCCCAGCCCTTGCCAAAGCCCATGTCGGTATCGCGATGGGGACGGGAACAGCTGTAGCGATGGAGAGTGCAGGTGTGACTCTCATAAAAGGAGATTTAACGGGTATCGTTAGGGCGATAAAGCTTAGCCGTGGCACGATGAAAAATATCCGTCAAAATCTCTTTTTTGCCTTTATCTACAATGCTATAGGAGTGCCAATTGCTGCTGGTGTTTTATATCCAGTTTTTGGGATACTTCTATCTCCTGTAATTGCCGCTGCGGCGATGAGTTTCTCTTCGGTTTCGGTGATAGCAAACTCACTTCGATTACGGAATTTGAAAATTTAAACGCTCTTTTTATTACTCCATCAACTAAATAGCTTCATAGTTAACGATTTGATTTTGCTTCATATCGAGGCAAAATCATGCAGGACTAACTGGTTAATTCAAATGATTTTAACGAAAATATGGAGCAAAAGCAAATCGCCCGAAGGGAAGCACTTAGAGGCACAAACTTCAGCACCAAAAAGTTTTGAATTAACCAGTTAGTCCTGCAACTTTTTGATACTAAATTTTATGCCTCTAAGTGCTTTTAACTATGAAGCTATTTAGTTGATGGAGTAATAAGCCAATAGATGAAGGTCTATTGGCTTATCATGATAGCGACGACACCCATAATTATGACTCTGTAAATATACTTTAGTATAGTCGACTAAACTTATGTTATGTTTATACACTAAATAACACTTGACAAGTATAGACTAAATGTTGTATAATACGCTCGAACTTCTAAAAAGGAGATGCTATGAGCGAAAAAGAAGAGCAACAATCAGCGCCTGAACAAGAGCCTGAGTTACATGAAGAAAATGAACTAGAAGAGGGTGAAACCGTCGAGGAACTCTCAGAAGTAGAAGTATTAGAAAAAAAACTCTCAGAGTGTGAAGATAAATATCTTCGCGAATATGCTGAGTTTGACAATATCAAAAAACGGATGGAAAAAGAGAAGTTTCAAGCTATTGGGTATGCACATGAACAGTTTGCAAGGGATTTGCTTTCGGTGATTGATGCGCTTGACAATGCGTCGGCTTCTGTTGCAGATAGGGATGAGGTGACACCTGAGATGTTCACACAGCTAAAAGAGGGGATAGAACTAACTATCTCACAGTTTGGCAAAGTGTTTGAGAAGCATGGTGTTGAGTTGGTCACGATGGAAAATGGATTTGATCCAAACTTTCATGAGGCGGTGATGAAGGTCGATAGCCCTGAGCATAAAGAGGGTGAAGTCGTACAAGTACTTCAAAAAGGGTACAAAATAAAAGATAGACTATTGCGTTCAGCGATGGTGAGTATTGCAAAATAGTACAAATGCTACTAAAGTGGCAGAAAATAGTTTTAGATAAGTGTAAAATACCACAAAAAATAAAAGGAAATATGAATGAGCAAAGTAATAGGAATAGATTTAGGAACAACAAACTCATGTGTCGCAACATATGAGAGAGGCGAGAGTAAAGTTATCGCGAACAAAGAGGGTAAAAATACAACCCCTTCTATCGTGGCATTTTCAGATAAGGGTGAAGTGCTTATCGGTGATCCGGCTAAAAGACAAGCGGTGACAAACCCTGAAAAGACGATTTACTCTATCAAGAGAATCATGGGTCTTATGTGTAATGAAGATAACGCTAAACAAGCCAAAGAGCGTTTGCCTTACCATGTAGTAGATAGAAATGGTGCCTGTGCTATCGAAGTCGATGGCAAGACTTATACACCTCAGGAGATTTCAGCCAAAGTCTTGATGAAACTCAAAGAAGATGCGGAAGCATTTTTAGGTGAGAGCGTGACGGATGCGGTCATTACCGTACCAGCATACTTCAATGATAGTCAGAGAAAAGCAACACAAGAAGCAGGAACGATTGCAGGATTGAATGTCCTTAGAATCATCAATGAGCCTACATCAGCGGCACTCTCATACGGTCTTGATAAAAAAGAGGCAGAGCAGATAGTTGTTTATGATCTTGGTGGTGGTACATTTGATGTGACAGTACTTGAAACGGGTGACAATGTGGTTGAAGTATTATCAACAGGTGGTGATGCCTTCCTTGGTGGTGATGACTTTGATAATAGACTTATCGATTGGTTAGCCAATGAGTTCAAGTCAGATAGCGGTATCGACCTCAAAGGTGATGTGATGGCGATGCAAAGACTCAAAGAGGCAGCAGAAGGGGCTAAAAAAGAGCTTTCAGCAGCAACAGAGACAGAAGTAAACTTACCATTTATCACAGCAGATGCGTCGGGGCCTAAGCACTTGGTAAAGAAATTGACAAGATCAAAGTTTGAGTCATTGATTGAGGATTTGGTAGAAAAAACAGTTAAGACTATTGAGTCGGTACTAAAAGATGCTGGTCTTTCAACAGGCGAAATCAAAGAAATCGTTATGGTTGGTGGTTCTACAAGAGTGCCGATGGTACAAGAAAAAGTCAAAGCATTTTTTGGAAAAGAGTTGAACAAGTCAGTGAATCCTGATGAAGTCGTGGCTATTGGGGCAGCTATCCAAGGTGCGGTTATCAAAGGTGATGTGAAAGATGTATTGCTTCTTGATGTGACGCCTTTATCTTTAGGTATCGAGACACTAGGTGGTGTGCAAACAACAGTGATTGAAAAAGGGACAACGATTCCTGTGAAAAAGCAACAAACATTCTCAACAGCAGAAGATAATCAAGCAGCTGTAACGATTCATGTTGTACAAGGTGAGCGTGAGTTTGCTAAAGATAATAAATCATTAGGTCAATTTAACCTAGAAGGCATTCCTCCAAGTCCAAGAGGTGTACCACAAATCGAGGTAACATTTGATATCGATGCCAATGGTGTTTTAACTGTTTCAGCACAAGATAAAGCGAGTGGAAAACAACAAGAGATTAAAGTTTCTGGTTCGTCTGGACTTAGTGAAGAAGAGATTGAAAAAATGGTACAAGATGCAGAAGCAAATAAAGAAGCGGATGCCAAAAGAAAAGAGGGTGTAGAAGCGAGAAATCAAGCAGATGCACTCGTACACCAAACAGAAAAGTCTCTTGCAGACATGGGTGATAAAATCGACGCGGAAGATAAAAGTAACATCGAAGCAGCGGTAAATGACCTCAAAGAGACACTCAAAGATGAAAATGCCTCTAAAGAGCAAATCGATGAGAAAGTCAAAGCTTTAACGGAAGTGAGTCACAAACTAGCAGAGGCAATGTACGCCAAAGATGGAGAGGGTGCTCCAGCAGGTGAAGCAAAAAAGAAAAAAGATGACGACGATGTCATCGATGCAGAAGTAGAATAACTTCTCATACTATCATGATAGGAGCTTTCCTATCATGATAACTCTCTTTATTTAATATAAAGTCTTTTTGTAATATAATTAATTAAATATTATTTAAGGATTTTAAGTGTCAACTGAACAAACTACGAAACCCAAAAAAAACAAAAAACAACGCCAAGGTAAAGTAAGAGTCTGGGTCAAAAAAGAGACGCTAGCCTATGAACATGAACTAAAACGCTTACAGGTAGAGTTACTAAAGTTTCAAAACCATGTTAAAGAGCAAGGCTTACGGGTACTGATGGTCTTTGAGGGGCGTGACGCAGCAGGGAAGGGTGGTTCTATAAAGCGTATTACCGAGCACCTCAACCCGCGTGGTGCAAAAGTCGTTGCCTTGGAAAAACCAACAGACAAAGAGCGCACACAATGGTATTTTCAGCGTTATGTACAACACCTACCAAGTGCGGGTGAAATGGTGCTTTTTGATAGATCATGGTATAACCGTGCGGGTGTGGAGCCTGTCATGGGATTTTGTACTAAAAAAGAGCATAAAGCATTCTTACACGAAGTGCCAGAATTTGAAAACATGCTGGTTGAATCAGGCATCATACTCTTGAAGTTTTATATCTCCGTGAGTAAGCAAGAGCAAGCTAGACGCTTTGAAAAAAGACGCACTGATCCTCTAAAACAGTATAAGATATCCCCTATCGATGAAAAAGCCCAAGAGATGTGGGATGGCTATACGGTCGCCAAATACTCAATGCTTTTAGCTTCTAACACCCCTCCTGCGCCATGGGTGGTCGTGCGAAGTGATAACAAGAAAAAAGCACGAATCAATGTTATTAAGCATATATTGACCCATGTGGATTATCCTGATAAGATAGATGATAGACATTTGAAAATTGACCCAGAAATTTTAATCCCTGCGAGTGAAGAGATTGACTTGATGGAGAAGAGTTTACAAGAGGCTTTGTAAGGGATTTGTGATAATATAACATATACTATATTGTCTACATAGGGAACAGATGAAAAGAGTCATTGAAGATATACAAGAGGTTTTGGCAGGATTAGAAGGCTATCATGATAGGTATGTAGATGCGATTGTGCGTGGATTGAAAGATAAAAGTTGTCTTTATAAAAAGGCTTATCCTATTGCGGTGGTTCATGATGAAAGTAGGATTGATGATGCGTATATTGTGAAGCTTTTTAGGGATAAGGGTTTGCTCGATAGTGAAGGACTTACGCCCGAGATGTGGTCAAGAGAGAATTTAGAGTTTTTACAGCTTTGTTGTGAGGCGTATGTGCAAGAGTCTACTATCATGGCACTAGATAGTGCACCTACCTACCCGAGAGTTTTTACGAACAAGTATCCCAAAGACCGCTGGAAAAAGTTTCAAGATGCAGAGCATGTTATTGCAACTATCGAGACGGCTGCTTTTGGCGAAGAAGCTGATAAGTGTGCGGTGGAGTTTTATCTGCGTGAAGTGATGCGAAAACGAAAAGAAGTAAGCGTTTTAAAGGAGGTGGGATATCTCTATATCGCGCAAGTTCCTTTAAATGTGTCGGGTGTAGATAGCGTCTTTTTGCACTATTTTCATGAAGATGTTTGGAAGGTTACCTTTGGGGATGTTTGCTATTATCTAGGGTGGAATGCGAAGCTAAGAGATATCAATATGCGCTATTTTGTCTGCAATCCTTAGTCTTTGAAAAAGTCGTTTCAAGATGCTTTATGTTACACTAAATTTATGAAAACACTAACACTCATGCGCCATGCCAAATCCTCTTGGGATGACTTTTCCCTTTCTGACTTTCAGCGCCCTCTCAATGCACGAGGCGAGTATGCCGCTCCTTTGATGGGGGAGGTATTGAAACGTAGGGGATTTTTACCAAAGCGTCTCTTATCATCTCCTGCTAATCGTGCGAAAAGTACTGCTCTTATCGTGGCTGATATCATAGGATTTGCGACTGAAGATATAGCGTTTATTGATAGTATCTATGAGTCTAGTGAGTTTAATCTTTTGACACTCATTAAATCACTAGATGAAGATGATAGTGATATCATGATAATCGGACACAACCCCGCATTGACTGCTATTATCAATAAATTAAGCCATTTTGCTCTGCCCAATCTTCCGACAGCGGGCGTGGTGAGTCTCTCTTTTAAAAGTGCTTGGGCAGATATCAAGCCTTATGAAGGTGAACTGCTCTTTTATGAATATCCTAAAAAATATGAAGGTCTCTGATGGCGCTGATTGATTTGATAGGGGTGAGTAAAAGTTATGATTTAAAAAAGATACTTTGTGAGGTGGACTTCTCTATGCAAGAGGGGGAACGCATCGCCATCATCGGGAAAAATGGCGGTGGAAAATCTACCTTTATGAAGATATGTCAAGGGGTCTTGGGTTTTGAGGATGGTAGGCGTATCGTACCGCAAAATGTGAAGGTCGAGATGCTTGACCAAGTACCAAAATTTGAGATGGGTGTGAGCGTCAAAGAAGCGGTGGAAAATCAGCTCGTAGAACTTAAGTCCGCAAAAATGGAGTATGATGAGATAAGTATCGCTCTTGAAAGTGACTTTGAAAACGAATCCTTGCTAAAGCGTCATGCTTTTCTTGGTACATTTTTGGATACACACAATGCTTGGTCACTAGAGGATAAAGTGGAACGCGTTTTGCAAGAATTTCACCTCAAAGCGTATGAGAACCGTCCTGTGGATTTACTCTCTGGTGGAGAACAAAGACGGGTGGCTTTGGCTGGATTGCTTCTTAAAAAGCCTGATATTTTACTGCTTGATGAGCCGACCAATCACCTTGATGTTTATATGGTGGAGTTTTTAGAACAGATGTTACTGCGTGAAAAATTTACCCTTCTTTTTATCTCTCATGATAGATACTTTTTAGACAATATCGCTACACGTTCTATCGAGATTGATGATTGTAAATTGCGCTCTTTTAAGGGTGGATATAGCGACTATATCGTTGCCAAAGAAGCACTCATGAAATCGTTACAAAAGAGCCATGAGACGCTTTTAAAGGTCTTAAAAGGTGAAGAAGAATGGCTTCATCGTGGGGTAAGAGCGAGGCTGAAGCGAAATGAGGGGCGCAAAGAGCGTGTTATGCAGATGCGAGAAGAGGCAAAGAAAAACCCATCGCTTATTCGCAAGATGCAAGTAGAACTTGAAAAAGAGCAGAAAAACTTCAACCAAGCAGAGAGCAGCAACAAAAAGAAGATGCTTTTTGAGGTAGAGAATATCTCAAAATCATTGGGTGAAAAAATGCTCATAAAAGACTTTTCTATCCGGATTTTACAAAAAGATTGTATCGCAATTGTAGGAAAAAATGGTGCAGGAAAATCGACACTCTTAAAACTGCTTCTAGGAAAGATGCAAGTGGATTCTGGCAAAATTAAAAAGGGTGAATTTAAGATAGGATACTTTGACCAACAGCGTGAGATGTTGGATGATGAGAAAGACTTGTTAGAGACATTTTGTCCACTTGGTGGAGACCGTGTGGATGTGAAGGGTTCTAGTATTCATGTCTATGGTTATCTTAAAAGCTTTCTTTTTCCTAAAGAGGATTTAAATAAAAAGGTCGGTTTGCTAAGTGGTGGAGAGAAAAACCGTGTGGCACTTGCACTCTTGTTTTCTAAAAAGTATGACTGCCTTATTCTTGATGAACCGACCAATGATTTGGACATCAACACCATCAATATCTTAGAAGAGTACCTGCAAACATTTCAAGGTGCGGTGGTACTGGTGAGTCATGATCGGTTTTTCTTGGATAAAATCGCTAAGAAACTGCTTATCTTTAAAGGTGAGGGTGTCGTAGAAGAGAGTTATCTTTCGTATAGTGAGTACTTGGATATCGAAAAAGAGCTCAAGGATATAGCGCATTTTGCTAAAGAGAGCCAAGTTGTTGAAAAAGTCGAAGAGAAACGTCATACAAATCGCGCCTTAAAACTCTCCTATAAAGAGAAAGAAGCCTATGAAAAACTCCCTATCATGATAGAGGAGGAAGAGCTAAAGATAGAAGAGATAAATACTTGTCTCTATGATCCTAGCTGTTATGAAGAAAAAGGGCTTGTAGCATTGAGTGAGGAGCTTAAGCAGCGTGAAGAGAGACTTGAAGAGATGGTGGAAGAGTATCTTCTTTTAGAAGAGAAGGTTGAGGAGATAGAGAGAGGGGCTCAAACTCCCTCTTAATAATACTTTTTAAAGTGTAGTTGTGCGCCAAACTCTTCATTGCTGAGTCCATTGATGCTGTTTTGATATCGTGTGCTAAGTTTATAACCAGTATCTTCTGAATGATTGCCACTAAGACCTGCTTCAAGCATCGTATAGATACGTTTTTCTTTACCACTATAAACTGCAGCAATATCAAAAAATGGATGGATAGCATGGTCAAAGGTGTAGGAGTCAGCACCATAATGAAGCCCGATTCCAGCATCAGAGTAGTCGTTTTGAAGGAGCTTAGAACCTAAGTTTTCCCTGCTAAGTAATTGGCTTATCTTGCCTTTTCTTCCTGTCTCACTAAAGTTTCCATACTCGTAAAAGAATCTGATACTGCTCAAGGGATAGTGAGAGAAAAGGTAGGTATAGTCTATATGGGTACGTATGCCATCACCTATCTTAAGATGCGTATTGTCAAAATAGTTATTAAGATCCCCTGCAAGGGTAAATTGATGGTTTGGGGTGAGAGAAAAAACGACTTGTGAAGCGACGGTATCTCTGTTTCCAGCAAGGCGCATATAAATACTTTGGTCTGTGACTCTTGCCCCTGTTTGGATAGAGGCATGTGCTGCGATTTTTTCTGAGAGATTAGTGTGTGCTTTGATTTTCATGCCATATCTACTATCTCTTTTATCATGATAATAAGCGATATTAGCTTCGATAGCACTATCTTCATATTGTTTACGTAGACCAATAGAGATGTCATATTCATCTTGGTTTTTGATAGCCAAGCGTGCTTTGTCACTACTGGAATGATTGGCATAATGAAGTGAAGAGAGGATTCCGTATCCTTTTGCTACATAGTAGAAATTTTCAAGTTCCACATTATTGCTTGTGAGCGCACCTCTCTTGTAATAACCCGCTTTCGTTGTCATATGATGGGTATAAGCATCATGTAAGTAGGCTAATTGTGCTTTTAGCGCAGGATTGTATTGGTTGTTTTGGATGGCACTTTTTGTCTCTTGGATGGCTTCTTGAATCTTATCATCTTCAATCATCGAAGCTAATTTGATATGTTGAGGAACACCGAGTGCGTAGTGTTCTATCAGTTGTTTGACCTTTTTTTTGTCTTTTAAAAGATATGCCATTTCCATCTCAAACTGAGGGCTACTTCGTCCACTATCATGATAGAGTGTTTGTGCTTTTTTATAGTTTTTCACTTTGAGGGTACTCAGTATCTGTAATTCACGTAAATCCTTTTTACTGAGGTAAGGCTTGGTTTTTTCAAGTGCTAGCATAAACTTTTTGGGACTTGTAAACTCCATATAGGCTTGCAGATAAGATCTTAAAAATTGTTTATCTTTTAAAAGTTTAGGATTCTGTTTGCTCTGTGTATCAAGTGTGTTTAAAATATCTCTTAACAATGATTTTTTCTCAGCATCTCTGCCTTGTGCTGCTAAAATTTCAACTCTTAAAAATTGTAAATCTATCGTTTCAGGTTCGGTTTTTAGGGTCTTATCTAAGTACATCATGGCGATATCTGGCTTTTGTAGTGTGAGGTAAGCTGCTGCAAGTGGATGGTAGAGTGCTGCTGGAATAGTTTTTCTTTTCTCTATTTTGGAGACCATGTTGTTGAGTGTTTGATATTGGAAATTGTCAATGAGTGACCAGAGGATGATAGTGTTTAATTCTATGGAATCTGGGGTGAGTGTGAGTGCTTTCTTGAGTGCTTCTTGCATATTTGCATCTTCTTTAAAGTGTTTGTGTACGCTTGCTTTGATGAGCCAATACTTTGGATTTTGTTCCAAAATTTTAGTACTATTTTCATCAAGTTGTTCTCTATTGAAAAAAGTTTGCAAGCTGTCATACTGTTTTGTATCTAGTGATTTTTGCAGATATTGCATCATGAAGGTGTCACTCTTAAAGAGTTGGAGTGCTTTTTGTGATAGGGATTTGACAAAATTAAGATCTTTGTCCAGATAGACGAGTTGCAATCTTTTATAGTCAATTTCTCTGGCTTTGTTTGCCTTATAAAGCATCCTAGAAGCATAAGCGGCAGTTTCTTTGTCATTGAGATACCATGCCAAGTCACTTAGTTGTCCAAAATATTTACTATTTTTTAAGCCAGATTTTGACTTTACTTCTCGTAGGACTTGATAAGATTTTTCTAAATCTTTTTGTAAAAAGTAGTATTTAGAAAGGGCTAAGGCACTTGTGACGTCTTTGTTTTTATATTTTTCAAGTGCAGGGACTATCTCTTTTGCCTCATCTATCATCCCTGTATCGAGTTGAAGGGCTAAGATAGTAGCTAAAATCCAAGAAGATGGCTCTTTTATATAACGTTTTTTTAGTAGTTGAATGGCTTCTTCTGGCTTGCCAATCTTATCATAGATATTGATGACATCTTTGTTGTGTGTATGTTTGGCATGGTACTCTTTTTTGATAATAGGGAGGGCTTTTTTGTATTGATACGTTGCTAGAAGTTGTTGGATGAGTTTGTCAGCTAAATGTTTATCTTGTGTCTGGTTATAGAGATAAGTGATGTGATTCATGGCTTCGTTACTTTTGTTACTCCATAGGGCAACTTCACCCATTTTTTCATGCCAGAAAAGTGATTTTGGATAAACTTTTAGTGCCTTTTTGGCAATTTTATAGGCATGTGGTAAATCCTTGGAAAAGATAAAGGCCTTATACATGAGCCGCATCTCTTCATCATCTAACTTCTTTTGTGTTGCATTGGCTGTTGTGACGAGTAGAAAAAGTGCTAAAAGAAAAGGTAAAAGTATGATTTTCATTTGATATCCTTTTTTTGCATGAGTTTAAGAGAGAGCCTTTTGGCGAGATCAGCACGTCCTGCTTCCAGATAAAGTTTGAGTAGTATCTTGATAGTGTCACTCTCTTGGAGGTAGTCATCTTCATACGCTTGTACGATAGTGGCAGCTTCTTTGGCTTTGTTCGATGCACGAAGTTGCTTGATAATTTTGAGTAGATAAGCTCTTTTTTCAACATGGTTTTTTGCTTCTTTATAGAGGGATAGATAGAGTGGTATCGCTTTATCTGCCTGTTTTGTCAGTAGATAAAAATAGGCAAGATTATCACCTTTAAGTCCCAATTCCTTTGCATTCAAAATGACTTTTTTATCCATAGATAAGAGAGCATCTAGCCAGAGGATACTCTCATGCGTGTCTTGTTTTACCAATTCTAGCAACGCCTCTTTATCGATAGTTGTTTGATTGAGATCATGTGCTAAATAGTGCAAATTTTTAAGCCATTTTAACTGTTCGTTTCTTGGGCATTGTGAGAGGATATTGAGATTAAATTTAAGTGCTGTCTGTTTCTCTTTGAGGGCAAGTGCGGTATAGTAGAGGGTTTTGCTCTTATTGATATCATGATATTCAACATCGGCGATATGGGATAATAGTGTGGCATTTTCTTGTAAGAGTAGTGCTTTTTTATGGATATTTTTCTCTTTTTCTAAGCGTACGTTGTTGATTTGAAGAGAGAGCAGAGAAACTTCTTGTTGGATTTTAGGTGTTTTGTCTTCTCTGAGGGCTAAGAGTAAATTCTTAGCCAAATGAAACTTTTTTTGTTGATAAAGTATCTTTGCCATTTCCAAGACTAAGTCAGCATTTTCGGGCTCTAGTCGTATCAAGTTGTGTAGGTAGATAGAAGTTAAGTCATAATTACTTTTTTCTTCTAGTATCTGTTCTTTTAATCCTTGCCTAGGAAATAGTAAAACTAAAACGGCTAAAAAGAGTAGTGCTAGTGTGAGAAGTTCACCCTTTGATATGATTTTTTGATGATTAATGGCATCTTTGTGTAACATAAACATCCTTTTCATCTTTAAACTTTATAATAGTCTCAGAACCTACTTTTTGCTGATGACTTTTAGGGGACGTACTGAGATAACATCCCTTTTTAATGTGATAACGTAGAGTGATCGGCATATGACCTTGAAAATGGATAGTATCACCTTGATGTGAGAGAACTCTTGCATTGGCTGAGATGAGTCTTGTCTCTTGTGATGGTGTATGGGTAAGGAAAAGAAATTTGGTTTCTCTGTCATCTAAGTGTACATAAGCATATCCCTTCTCCTTTTTGTAGCCTAAAACACCAAGGCTTTGTTTGATACTTGGTACGCCTAAATTATCATTGACGCGCACGGTTCTCAAGTCCTTAAAACCTTTTAAGAGCCATTGGTTAGCGTCTTGTGCAAGTGAACAATCATAAAAATTTAAGACTTTAGGTGGATATTGGCTCGTAAAGATATGCATCACATCTTGTGCCAAAACCCAATCATAGACTTCTGTTAGTGCTTCATGAGAAGCATTTTTCGACCCAGAATAAAAATGATAATAGATATCTATGGGTTTTAAACGTCTTGGCTTATTGGTGAGTTTAAAGGTTTGAATTACTTTTTTAAAACCCCAAAATGGTCCTTGCCAATTATTAGTATAGACATTTTCATTTTGTTGTCCCGTGTAGACTTGGTAGTAGTCACCTACCTTGAGAGCCAAAGGGAGGATGAGATTTAGCCATGGTCTATCATTGGTGATGATAGTATCTCCACCATTGATATTGATGATATCATGCTTATAGGTATAGGCAAGTGTTTTTTCAGTTGGCAGACAGTCTCCCGTCCAAAATACAGTATGTGCTTTTGTTTTATTTTTTGGCATCAAATTGTTGATATAGTCTAGTGAATCACTAATTTCTCTTTTGGGTGTAAAGGAGTAGTCAATATCCCAGTGTGTGCGATAGGCTTCATTACTAGGATCTGCTTCGAGCTTTTTCCAAAAATAGGGATGGGTAAAGGTGTGTGTTGCCCCTTCGACGTAAGGTAGTTTATAAATTTCTTTGGCTGCCTTTTCTAGTCTGGCAGAGAGTTTTGGATATTTCCCATGCGGGGAAGTTTCAGATTCTACTAGTGATATGGATTGTGGGAAATGATACTTTTTGATGAAATCTTCTAAAATGATTTCAATAGAGAAACGTTTTGGATTTTCTTCTACACGGTTCATGCTCCCATCACCATCGATATGTACAAAGGAGAGACGTTTTCCATTTTCTGTACTGCTGTCAGGTATGGGTAATGGTTTTAATCTCAAAGTCTCTTTAAAAAGTGCAAAAGGGTTGATTACCCACAAGGTGTCTTCATTGATATAATTACTCATCAAAGCATTATCTTGTACAAATCCTCCCCATGCTGTTTTTGCAGCGATAACCGAAGTTTGTTCCTGACTATTTTGGTAGCTAAGAAAAGGTTCCGCCTTAACTGCAAGATGAATTAAGTCTTGATAATAACCAATGACAGGTTTTATCTCAAATCCCATAATATCAGACTGTTGAATTATCTTATTTTTATCGGCTTTTGGAGCACGGTTTTTAACAGTTTGTATGCCTAATTCTTTTACAATAGGGTGTTCTAGTGGTAGTCCCTCTTCCCCTGCGAAAAGTACTTTTACGCCTTTGCTAATAGCTGCTTGAACCCACTTTAAGAGTCTGTCATTATCAGGTGAAGGTTTTTCTAGCCAAAGCACTATACCGGCATAACGCTCTTCTACATGGCGTGGTAGGGGTGCATTGACATCTTTTAAAACAGGGACATAACCCAAATACTCTAAGGGTGTTGAAGCGTAGATATGGGCATTGGTAGAGATGATACTATCTTCATCTAAGTTCTCACCGTTATAGATGATGAGTACTTCTCTCTTAAAAGCATTTTTACTAGAGATACCATAACGCATCAAACTTTTTTCAGCGATATAGGGGATGAAGCCTTTTTCCTCTAAGGCTTTTACTGCATTTTTTCTCTCTTGATGTGTGTGACTTGGGAGATAATCAAGGGCGATGATAGGAATGTGTTTGGCTTTTACTTTTTCTAATTGTGCATCTAACCACACTCTATCTGCATCAGAAACCTCTTTATACTTGTCTGAAGTAGCGTTAAATCCGTAATAATAAGATTCAAAAAGCATCGCTTCTAAGTAGGGAGCGATATAATCAATCATCTCAAAACCACGGTTGGTGATGAGTTTCGCTTTAGGAAACTTTTGTTTAAAGCGTTGAATAAATTGGATAACACCATTTCTAAGATAAGTTTTTTCTTCCTTGGTTACTTTTGCCAATTGATAAGAGTCTAAGGTGTCAAAAAAGAAGTTTTTAAATCCTTTTTTATAGAGCTTTCCTATCACCTGCTCTAGTAAAAAATCTTGATAAGCTTTGTCGGTGATATTTAGTAGCATACTACCCCATGCAGGGTTGTCACCTATCACCCAATTGGGATCAATATCTTTGGCAAAAGAGCGACTTTTTTGCATCTCATTGATACTGACATAGGCGTAGATATGCTCTTTGTATGTTTTAAAGCCTGAAGTATAGGGGTTGGTATGGTCTGGGTCTATGATGATAAAATCATGTATACCTACTGAAGGATAAGAAATGTCATCGCCATAATAGACCATAGCACTTTTTGAGAGCAAAGAGGCAAAAAGCATGCCTTGCAGGAGTCCTAAAAGTGTAAAAATCCTAACGAAGTAAAAAAGTTTCATATTCTATATCCTCTAGTGTGTTGTTGATGACCCATAGGCTTATGATAAAGACAATGAGTAAAGATGTGGCATAACCATAGCCAAAATAGTAAGGTCCAAGATAGATGGAGAGTAGTGTTAATAGACCATTTAAGAGTAAAAATAGCAGCGATAACCACATCGTTGCCCGTCTCTTATCTAGATAAAAAAGTAGTGCTAAAACAGACATAAACCCTAGTTGTAACTGTGCCCCTATCATATCAATATGGAAAAGATTACTATATAAAAGTGGTATATGGAAAAATGAGAATATCTCAGAGGTGTAGATATATATCATGATAGAGATGATAGTTTGTATCCCCAGTACATCACGGATAGTATCTCGGATAGTGTTTCTCATCTCATTTTTGTAGCCATGGATAACTTCGAGTCGTCCTCCCTCTTTGACTGCGTCAAAAAAGTGTTCATAGCTTTGAGAGAAATAAGCCTCTAGTCTAAAAAAGAAGAGAGCCATGCCTGGTATGATAGTCAGATATGCCATGAAAATAGGGATATCATAGACGACAGAGCCATGTAGTTTTCCCAGTATAGCACTCCCCGTGTCAGGATGGTACCAAAAGATAAATTTATCAATCCAAACAGCCAGAGAGTAAAAAAGTCCTGAGAATCCTAAAAACCAGTAAAAGTTTTTGCGTTTAAAAAAGTCAAAAGAGAGAAGTTTATCACTAGGATAACTTATCATGATGAGGGCAGTAAGTATGATAAAAAGTAAAATATTTCCTAATAAAAATATAAGCATTATGTTTTCTACGCTTGAGCCATATATATAAGCAAAAAAGACAATACCAATATAGACAAAAAAGTAAGCAACAAAGATAGCTTTATAGAATTTGAGGCTTGAGGCTAAGATATTGGCAAGCCAAATGGCTGTCATCATGATAAAAATATAGACAACGAGAAGGATAAAAGATATAGGTTGTTCTGGAAATACATATAATGCCAAAGGTAGTAATAGTAGTAACCCTACAAATGTCGTGACAAGCAGTGTGCCAAAGAAGGAAGGCAGGATTAAATCCTCTCTCTGTTCATAAATCTTATCAGCGATGTAACGGGTAAAAGGAAGTTGGATAAAGCCTGTTGTCATGATAGAAGAGGCAAAGGCAAAAGCATAGGTGATGATGAGTTGGTATGCAATAGGTTTTCCACTCTCATCCGAGAGATTAAAAAATCCAATAATCAATATCGCGATAATAGAGCTTACCCATGCACCTGAAGAGAGCATCGCAGCATAACCATAGGACTTCGTCAGCGCGCTTAAACTCTCTTTTTGTACCATTTTTCTTAAAGAAAATCCAATCCCTGCCATCACATCACCTCTCTATAAAGTGCATCATATCTTGCCAAAAATTGGTGTTCTTGGTAGTAAGTTTCTACACGTTTAAGGGCATTTTGTTGTGCTTTTTTCCAGAGCACTTCATCTTCTAAAAATCGTATATAGTTTTCTGCTAAAGCAAGAGGATTGGCGATGGGGGTGGTGGCACCTGCTTTGCCTATAGCAATATCTGCCTCATCTAGTGCCCCATAGATGAGATCTTGACAACTACCCACATTGGTACTAACACATGGCAGACCAGCGGCAAATCCTTCTAGTATCACAAGTGGCATACCTTCACTAATCGATGTAAGTGTGAGTAGCCCACTTTTTGGCAGGATATCATCAATCTTTTGAAATCCTAAAAAGGAGACATTTTCTTTTAAGTCAAAACTATTTACCATCTCTTCACACTCTTTTGCATAAAGAGGTTCTTCATCCATGGCACCTACAATCCACCCTTCAACATCGGGTATATGTTTTTTGGTGATGGCAATAGCGCGGATAAAAGTTTTGATATCTTTGATAGAGACCACCCTCCCGATGAGTGTGATGACTTTTGGTATCCTCGTAACTCTTTTTTTGACAAGGGCATTGAGACGTGGCATATCCACACCATTTGGGATAACCATGGTTTTTTCTCTTGGAGCACTATAAGCTATTTGTATCTCTCTTGCCCCAGGGTAGAGGGAGATGATATGGTTTGCTCTATTGTAGGTAAGTGCACCTATCTTTTCAAAAAACTTCACCCACATTTGTTTAATATAGTTCATCTCTATAGGCGCATCCTCTAAAAGGGTAGGTGTGTGATAACTCACCCATTTGGCAGAGAGCATGTCTATCTTCCTTTCTCTTGTGTAAATACCATGTTCTGTGAGGATAAAAGGTATCTCTTTATCATTGGCAGAAAGTAAGGATAAGAAACCAGCATATCCTGTAGAAGGGGCATGTATGACTTTTGCTTTTCGCATATTTTTGACGATATGGGCTATTTTCCAGATAGGAGCATGAATATTTCTAAGGGTCCAAAAATAGTCAATAAAAGGGATGTCAGGAGCATTTTTCTCATAAATGCGTTTCATGAAATTCCATGACTCTTTGGAATAGAGAAAATCCTCTTTGGTGAGTTTACTGATGAAAAAATCGATATTTTTTAATTCATTTGGCATCTTCACACTATCTGAATTTATCTCTTGGTAAAAAGAGGAGAGTGCCTTAAAGGCTTTTTCATTGCCTTTTCTTTTTTTTGGTAAAAACTTTTTCTCTTCATAGAGATAGTGTACTTCAAGATGTCTTAGGTTCTTGGGTAAGGTATAGAGGATATCTGAATAATCCTCAGGACGTGAACCAATAAAGATGATACCAAAGCTAAAGTGAGGCAAACCTAAGATGAGTTGATGAATCCATGAAGAGACACCACCTCTGATGTAGGGGTAAGTACCTTCACACACAAGCATAATATCAACGGTGGTGCTTTTAGGTATATTACTCATGAGGCTTTGACCCATTGTCTGTAAAGAGGCGCAGTCATACTTGTAAGTTCTAATGGACTGATTTGGGAGAGTTGCTGCTTGACTTCATAATAGTCGCCTTGTTTATAAGCAACTTCAGCAAGATAGGGTGCGACCACAGTATGAGACGCTCCCATTGTAAGTGCTTTTTTAAACAGTTTTTCTGCTTTTTTGTAATTGTTTTTAGAAAATGCTACCTTTGCTAGTATAGTATAGGTAGTAAACTCTTTTTTGACCGCTAGGGCAAGCTTTGCATAGGTTTCTACTTTGGAAAGTATAAATTTTGTGCTCTCTGCGTCACTTAGACCATAGTGGATAAACTCCCAGTAAAGAGAGGCTAACTCTGTGGCAAGTATGGCTTTTTGCTCTGGATTATTTTCTTTTTCATATCTTGAAAGTGTTTTAGTTATTTTATCGTTGAGTTCAGTTTCTAGCGTATTTAAGAGGGAAAAGCTATAGAGTCTGATTTCATTATCAGGGTCTGATAATAGTCCTTTGATGAGTGAAAAGTTCTTTTTAGAAGGATTTTCTGCCATAAAGACCAAGCCCTTCATCTTGTTTGGGGAATGGTTCATCTGATTGCTAGCCAAATCGACGATGGCACCCTCCCCAAAGATACGCTTTACTTGTGGATAGGGGTTATTATAAAACTCTTTTTTGTTGAAGTGCTTTACCTGTGTGAGAAAAGATTTTTTTTTAACAAAGGCGTAGAGTATAGAAAAAGTGAGTACCACAATACAACCAAGGATGGGTAAGAGTAGGGTGAATCCCAGCAGGAATATAAAGAGTGTTTTGATACTTCCCTTGTAGCGAATTTTAAAAAGCTGTGTAGCAAGCAATGCACTAAGTAAAGAGACTATGAGGTGAAGTATTAACAGTTCTTGAGAAGATAAGTTTTCCAACATAGAAAGTATCATGTTACTTCTCCTTGAGGTATTGGGTTAGTAATGCTTCTTGCGTGATATCAAATCCCATGTGGGGAATTTCACCATCCTTGATATGTGCGCTAGAGAGAATTTTATTGCTAATAGTTTCCATGGCTACGGTATTGGTAAAGGGTAAAAGTATCATGATAGCGTCAGTAGAAAACTCTGTAATATGTTTATAACGGTCTAGACCACGTAAGGTTTTATCTAAACTTGCTATGAGCTTTTTAGACATTAACGCATCTTGTGGTTTAAAAATCAACACACTACAGGCTGTCTTATGCTGCTTGGATAGTGTGCGCATACTGTTATAATGATAGGCAAAGAGTGCCTCTTTTGTGATATGCGTATGCCCCTTATCTTGTAGATAACTCCAAAGCTTCACTTGGTCAAGGAAGTAGGCAAAAAGTATAGAGATAGAGATGAGATTATTTTGGTTAAATGCCATAAACGGCATCTTATCGATAGCTAAAATTGCATCTGTTTTGTCTTCTTTATTTTGTAAAGGTATAACGGCAAGATAACGACTCGTACCTTCTTGTGCTTCCCCATGTATATAACTCATTTCTTGTGTCTGCAATGCTTTTTGTACCAAGGGATCCTCAAGATAGAGTTTTTTCCCTTCCTCTATGGAACTGACGGTGTGAAAATGATTAGCACTTGTGAAGGCCAAGAGGGAACCTTGCACATGAAAAGCCTTTGCTATGAGGTGTAAAAAATTTTCATTGTGAGAGCCTTCTTTGAAAAACAATTCTTGGAGTTGGTTGATAGAATAGCGCAGACTGTGTGGTTGTAATGCGTATGATTTTTCTAAGGTGTCATGAGAAATCTTTAGTGTGTAAAAAGCGTTACTTAACTCTTGTACTTTCTCTTTTAAAAATGTCGATTCTGCTTTAGCCTTGTCATAACGTTTAAACCAGAAATGGTAAAACTGTCCTGCGATGAGGGTGATAAGAAGGTGGCTTAAAAAGGGAATGACAAAGTTATCATGATAATAAAAATAAAATACTATACCCAACAATGCTAAAGCCAATAGACCCTTTCTTAAACCATAAAAAAGTGATATCACTAAAAGAAGGATGATAGAAAAAGGGATAGCGGTATCCAATAGTAAAGGGTCTTGTGGATAGAAATAAAGCCCCAAAGCAATAAAGAGAAGGGTGATAAGAAGTGTTTCAAAGTAGGGATATAAAAGTTTGATAGAAAATGGCATTACTTCTTCCTTTTCATGATGTTTTCTATAATAACTAAAATAAATCTAAGCAAGAGCTAATGTTTTGCTTATTTTCTATGTTAAAGAGTGCGTATATCGTATAATGTTAAAAATATAATGAACTATTCGAAATTTTGGACAACTTTAATAATTTACCTCTTTTTTGTTATAGTTTATATAATCTGTAACAATAGGTTACAAAGTTTAAATTCGATTGGAAAATAAAGATGATAAAGTTGTGCTGGCTTCTTTTTATTGGGCATGTGGCTTTGGCAGAGGTAGATAGCAAGAGTTTAGCGTGGTATCAGCCTAAAAAGGAGACAACGCTACATTTGCAACTCAATGGAAAGCTTAATCTCTATAGAGATGTTGATCTCTATATTGTTGATCTTTTTGATACAAAAGTCTCTGATATAAAAGCATTACAGGAGAGAGGTAAAAAGGTGATAGCCTATTTTTCAGCAGGCTCTTTTGAAGCGTGGAGAGAAGATGCCAAAAAGTTTAAAAGCACTGACGTTGGTAAAAAGATGGATGGCTGGGATGAGAAGTGGCTGGATATCCGTTCAGCATCGGTGAGGGCTATCATGATAGCCCGTTTGGATGAGGCAAAACGTAAGGGTTTTGATGGGGTGGATGCTGATAATGTAAATGGCTATACAAATCATACTGGTTTTAATCTGTCAGCACAAGAGCAGTTAGATTTTAATATCTTTTTAGCCAATGAGTCGCATAAAAGGGCTCTGACGATTTCACTTAAAAATGATATTGATCAAAGTACTGTCTTGGTACCTTATTTTGATTTTCTACTCAATGAAGAGTGTGCCACTTATGATGAATGTGAAAAGTGTATGCCATTTATCAAGGCTGGCAAACCTGTCTTTCATATCGAATATGATGTGAGTAAAAAAGATAAATTTTGTGCTGAGGGAAAGAACAGAGGATTTCAGGCGCTTATTTTACCACTTGAATTGGATGATAGTTTTCGTTATGGATGTCAGTAGAACCCTTTAAAAATTCCTCATCCGAACAACCTCTGCAACGAAAGGGTCAAAATTTTGGGGTACCCACCGTAAAGCCGTTTGAGGTGAGGAATTTTTAAAGGGTTCAATAGCCTAATGATTATTTCGATAAAATCTTTTTATGAGATACATAGATAAGAACTTAAACAATAAAAAGATTTTGATTACTGGTGGGGCAGGCTTCATCGGGAGTAATCTAGCCTTTTACTTTCAAGAAAATCACCCAGATGCAAAGGTGACGATAGTAGATATTTTTCGCAGTGAAGTGCGTTTTTCTAACGGCAACTTGAAGAGCTTTGGACACTTTAAAAATCTCCTAGGATTTCAAGGAGAAGTGAGACAAGGGGATATCAATGATCCTAAAGTGATAGAAAAGATAAAAGAAGAAGGATATGACTATATCTTTCATGAAGCGGCGATTTCTGACACGACAGTCCTTGATCAAGCTATCATGATAGAGACCAATGTCAATGCCTTTAAAGCTCTCTTGGATGTGGCGATGGAGAGTGGGGCTACGATGATATATGCCTCCTCAGCTGCGACATATGGCAACGCCCCTTCTCCACAAACAGTAGGCAGGGAAGCGCCTGAAAATGTTTATGGTTTTTCTAAGCTTATGATGGACAATATCGCGTATGATTATATGAAACAGTATCCTGATGACACTATCGTGGGACTTCGTTATTTTAATGTTTATGGTCCACGAGAGTATTTTAAAAACAGCACAGCATCGATGGTCTTACAGTTTGGACATCAAATCCTCTCAGGCAAATCGCCTAAGCTTTTTGAAGGCTCCGATAAGATACTGCGTGATTTTATCTACATAGAAGATGTTATCCAAGCCAATGTCAAAGCGATGGTGGCAGGAAAATCTGCTGTTTTTAATGTCGGTACAGGCAAGGCACGCGCATTTGAAGATATCCCAAATATCCTCCAAAAGCTTTATGCTACAAATCTAGCAAATGCTTATATCAAAAACCCCTACACGGCGTATCAAACTTTCACACAAGCTGATATCGCTTCAACAAGAGAATCTTTGGGGTATGAACCACGCTTCTCTTTAGAAGAGGGTATCGCTGCTTATAAAGATGAGATTAAACGCATCTATGAGAGTGAGCTATCATGATAGAGCAATTTAGTAAAAAAACACCACGCATCTTGGTGGTGGGTGATTTGATGATTGACCACTATCTGTGGGGAAAATGTGAGCGTATCTCTCCTGAAGCACCTGTGCAAGTTTTGGATGTTGCGCGAGAAGAGAATTTACTAGGTGGGGCGGGGAATGTCCTCAATAATCTCTTAAGCCTAGGTGCCACAGTGGGGGTATGTTCTGTCATTGGTGATGATGAGGGGGCTTTGTGGATAGATAAGCGCTTGGATGAGAGAGGGGTTATCAAAGAAGCCTTGCTTAAAGATAAGGGGCGAAAAACGACTAAAAAGAGTCGTATCATTGCTCTTCATCAACAGATTATACGGGTGGATAAAGAGAATAGAGAGGATATCTCTGCTTCCTCACAAGAAGCGATAGTAAAAAGCGTAAAAGCGATTTTAGGAGAGTATGATTTGCTACTTTTGTCTGATTATAAAAAGGGTGTTTTGACAGATACTTTGACAAAAGAGCTTATCATGATAGCCTCTACTAAAGATATACCGGTCTTTGCTGATCCCAAAGGAGATGATTATAGCAAATACAAAGGGGCGACACTCATCACGCCCAACAAAAAAGAGGCCTCTATCGCGACACATATTGAAATCAATAGTGAAAATGATTTAATTATGGCGGGAGAGAAGTTACACAATGATTTGGATTTAACTTATGCCTTTATCACGCTTTCAGAAGAGGGGATGGCTATCTTCTCTAAAGAGGGCATGACCAAGATACCAACGGTGGCAAGGGAAGTCTTTGATGTCACAGGGGCAGGGGATACCGTCATCGCCTCTTTGGCCTTTGCCTATGTGCAAGAGAGTGACATCAAAGCGGCTGCACACTTTGCCAATGCGGCCGCAGCTGTTGCGGTGGGTAAAGTAGGCTCTGCGACGGTAACAGTTGAAGAGATAAGTGCCTATCATGATAGTCTATCTTCCAAGAAAGCACACAAAAAGATTCTTTCATGGCAAGAGCTAGAAGAGGCGCTCTCAAAGTTGGATAAAAAGATAGTCTTTACCAATGGCTGTTTTGATATCTTGCATGCGGGGCATGTGAAGTATTTAGAAGAGGCAAAAAGCTTTGGGGATCTGTTGGTGTTGGGATTAAACTCTGATGCTTCAGTTAAGAGGCTTAAGGGAGAGAGCAGACCGATAAATAGTCAAGACGATAGGGCTGTGGTACTAGCGGGCTTAGAATCCGTAGATTTTGTCGTCGTGTTTGATGAAGATACCCCTTATGCACTTATCAAGCTTGTTAAGCCTGATGTGTTGGTTAAAGGGGGAGATTATGAAGGCAAAGAGGTGGTTGGATCAGATATCGCTAAAGAGACGCGACTGGTGCAGTTTGTAGAGGGAAAGAGTACCACAAAGATAATAGAGAGGGCACGGCTATCATGATGGAGATGATTGAAAATGAGATGAGGGCACACCAAGAGGTTATTGCACGCTGTATGGAAGAGATACAAAACTATATCTATACGGGCTGTATCCTCTCGATGGAGACGATGAAGGCGGGGAAAAAGATACTGATATTTGGCAATGGCGGTTCGGCCGCAGATGCACAACATATCGCGGCGGAGTTGGTAGGGCGCTATAAAACAGAGCGTCGTGGATTACCTGCTATTGCGCTGACGACGGATACATCGGCATTGACGGCGATTGCCAATGACTTTGGGTATAAGAGGGTTTTTGAGAGGCAAGTAGAGGCCTTAGCCAATGAGGGGGATTTGCTCATCGGACTCTCAACAAGTGGCAACTCTGCCAATGTCAATCGTGCTTTAAAGCTTGGACGCGAGATGGGATGCAAGACGATAGGGCTCTCTGGTAAAGATGGTGGAAAGATGAATGGCTTTTGTGATTTAAATATCATCGTACCCTCAGATGATACGCCACGGATTCAGGAGATGCATATCATGATAGGGCATATCTTGTGTCAGGCTGTGGATAGTACGATTGTGTGAATTGTAGATGCGACGATATCTGTTTTTTATATCGCAGGATTATAGTTTTGCTGTTTTGAGACCATTACAGCGTGCTATTATAGAGAGAGGAGATGAAGTACGATGGTTTTTATATGGAAAAGAGGTTTCATACGATACGTTATCTCCTCATGAATCTCTCTTTTCCACTATAGAAGAAGTTATTGCGTATAACCCTGATGCCGTCTTTGTTCCTGGTAATGTTGTCCCCTCTTTTATTCCTGGTTTAAAAGTGGAAGTTTTTCATGGCTTGCCGAGTAGAAAAGCCAAAAAGAGTGGGCAATTGTATCATTATATCATTCGTGGGATGTTTGATTTATATTGTACCCAAGGACCAGAATCAACAGCCAAGTTTCAAGAGTTAGCCGCACAATATCAATATTTTGTTGTGCAAGAGACAGGGTGGTCTAAATTGGATCCTCTATTTAAAAATCTGCATAGCAAGCAACAACAGAAGAGAAAAACCATCTTTTTTGCATCTACATTTAGTCCTCGTTTTTCAAAAGCTGAGACTCTATACCCACTGCTTGTGCATATGATGAAAAAATATGATTTTAACTGGTATATCACCTTGCATCCCAAAATGCGACATGATATCGTTGCGCGCTATCGTGCAATTTCATTGCCTAATGTGAAGTTTGTTGAATCCACCAATTTAACAGAAGCTTTTATAGAGTCGGATATGATGCTTTGTGACACCTCCTCAATTATTTATGAGTTTATGACACAATTAAAACCAGTTGTGACTTTTCAAACACAACAAGAAGAGGCTTCCATTATCAATGTGACTGAGTTGGGAGTTTTAGAGCAGACTATCATAGATACTTTGCAAAACCCAGAGAGAAAATTAGTAGAGATAAAAGAGCATGTAGCGCGATTTCACCCCTATCATGATGGACATTCCTCACAGCGTGTATTAGATGCAGTAGAAGCGATGCTTCTAGGTAAAATAAAAGCTAAAAAGTCTAAACCATTCAATTTTTTAAGAAATTTAAAATTACGAAAAGAGCTTGGGTATTGGAAGTTTTAAGTGCGTGAGTTTTGGCAATTGATAAATTGTTTAAGATACTTATAAAATCTTCGGTTTGCATTTGAGATAGAGAGGGTAAATCCTACCCAGCCATTTAAAAAGTAGAATCTGAGAAAATAACTTTGGATAAAGGCAAAAAAAGCCTTTGCAATTACAATAGTAAAAAAACATGTCTTTTTATTATCTGCCCCTAAATCAGTATATTTAATCATTTTAGTGAGTGTCTGATTGATATTGGTGATATTTAAGTGTTTAAACTCCCCTGCTATTTTTATCTGAGGATATCCTTTGTGGGGTATAATTTTTTCATGTACGAGGTTGTCGTTAAATTGACTTACTTTTTTATTATAAAGTCGGACAATATAATCTTGACTGACAGTTTTTTTGCCTAAAAAGTAATTTCTCCTTTTTAAAATAAATTGGGTGTAAGGCGAACTATAATCTTGAGATGCTATTTCATCGATAAGGTGTGGGTTTAAAACCTCATCGCTATCCAATGAGAGAATCCAATCATTTTTAGCATAAGAGGCAGCGATATTTTTTGTTTTTCCAAAACCCTGAAATGTTCCTTTGATGATAGTTGTATTAGAAAATTGTGAAGCAATCGCTTCGGTTTGATCACTAGAGTCATTTAAATATACAACAACATCTTCAAATCTATCAAGTGCATTGAGACATTCTCTAAGCGTTTCTTGTGCATTTTTTGCCACGATGACAACTGATATGTTCTTAATCAACAACTTCAATTCCTTTTAATCTTTTTTTGAAATTTTTTTTGTTTTTATGGTGTTGAGACGCTTTTTGTGCAATGGTGTAAGCCTTTTGAAACTCTAAATTAGCATATTTTGCATAAGCTAGGATAATGATTTTTAAATCTTCATCTTTCGCCCATAATTTAGCAAAATTTTCTAATCTCTCTTTTGTACTTAATTTTTTAAATTGCATTCTATTGACATCGACAATTTTAAAAAGATAATGGTTCGCTTTTTTTTGTATTAAAATATTTCCAGGTGAATAATCAAGGTGTTTAATGCCCTTTTCATGTAAGGTGTAGCTAAAGTGTGCAAACGCTTTAAAAATAGATTCTTTATCTTTAAAGTGTGAGGTAGTTAAAACTTCCCGAATTGTAAAATCATAAATAAAATGCTCACTTATATAGAAGCTATGACTTATAAGTCCATACCTTCTGTACTCGATATATCCCACGGGGCTAGGTGTAAAAGTGGCAAGCTTTAGACTATTATGAAAAGATTTTTTTGCTTTGGATGCACGGAAAAAGGTATAAGCTATTTTGTTGATAAAATGGGGCACTTTAAAGGATTTTACCACAAAGTTATCGATGATTTTTATCTCGTTTCGTGCTTTATGGATACTCTGGTCTGCTTGGTTAAAGTGAGATTTTATCTTTAGCAGAAACTCTTTTTTATCATGATAGTGAGGGGCTATCTCATATCTCATCTTTTTTCTCCTCTAAAAGTATTACACTTGAGATTAGGGCAAAGAGTGCTAAGGTAAACATCTTTCTAAAAGGAACATCTAAAAAAGATGCAAGCAAGAAGACTAAGATAAAAAGCATTTTGCTGTGTGCTATGGCAGGATTTTTATTGTTCGTCTTTGCCAAGGCATAAAAGATGTTGAGAAATAGTAAAAGTCCTACGATACCCAACTGTGCTGTTATTTCAATATATTGGGCGTGGTAGTAGCCTATGAGATCTTTGATGCTACAGTTAGAAAATGTTTTATGTGCATTCATGCGCTCTTGTAGATAGATGAGATGGTCTTGAGTTCCCATGCCTAAAATTGGTTCTTTTTCAAAGACTTCAGCGGCAATTTTCCATGTGATAATACGCCCACCAAGTGAGGTACAATAATTTTTGTGGGTCAAATTTTGGATATCACTTTGTGCAATATCCAAACGCTTATGAAATCTTGGATTATGCTGATAGAGAGTGACAAGCAAGAGTGCGATGAGGGCAATAAGCGCCAAAATATAACGGTATTTAAGCTTGCTATAGAGTATCATGATAGCAAGTAAACCGACAAGATAGATACTTTGTCCCGTGCGACTAATGCCTAAAAAGAGAACAAGGGCTATCATGATAGAGTATACAATAAAAGTGATTTCAAGCTCAGTCGTTTCTCTTGCTTGGCAAGTACTATCGTCATCAAACCGGAAAATGCCAAAAAGATACTATAAATTGTATGCCACATATGGACAGAGAGGCTTTTGGTATTGACTTCATGAAAGTCATACAGTTGAAAATAGACCGCAAGAGATTGTAAGAGAGATATGCCTAAACCTGCTAAAAATGCGTAGAGTAAATCTCTATATCTATCACTTTCAAAAGAGGTATAGAGGATAGGAATGATAAGAAAATAGATATATTTAAAGTCATAAACAATGGCTTCTTGGTAGTTTTTAGGCTCTATCCAGAGGTAGCTTATCGTCATATAAGTACAAAAAAGCAGTAAAGAGAGAAGGAACTTTTGTCTGATTATTTGCTGATATTTAGCTTTAAAATCTCCCTCTAAAAGCCACAATATAAGAAGCATAAAACCAGAGATATTGATACCTGCACGAGAGAGCGTCGTGCTAAAGGCAAAGCATATTGCAAAAAAATAGAGTGCTTTTTTGAGATAAGGTTTTGCTATCATGATAGTCTATTTTGAATTTCATTTAAAATCATCTCTTCCCCAATAGCGGCAATTTGTGCACTATCTTTGATAAGAGACTCCCCTGCATAGAGATAAGAACCAAAATCGACTTTTGGCTTGACGATACTAAAAGGGCTCGTTCCTTGTCCTAGCAGGGTAATAAAGGGTGTCTGCGTAGCAGCAGCTATATGTATGGCAGAGGTATCTATACTTACCAATAAATCAACACTTGCAATGACATCGATAAATTGGGCAATGGTGGTTTTTGATGTTAAATCTATTGCATCTGGCATATATTTGGCAAATTGCGCATTACTCGCTTTGTCATGCTTGTCCCCGAGCAAGAGGATTTGATAGGGAAGTTGCTGGAGTTGTTTGCAGAGTGATATGGCTTTGTCATGCGGGTAGCCTCTATCTCCTTTATCACTACCTAATACAAGGGCAATAGTCGGGGTAGATGTTTTGGTATAGAGGGTCTGTGCTTGAACAAATAGCTTGGTAGGAGGGAGTATTTCATAGATATCTCCTAGGTAGGCATTGACTAAATGTGCATAGTGGTTGCTATAGTGTCGTGCTCGATTTATCTTGGGTGCAAAATCTAGAAATATTTCTCGTCCGCCATTTTTATAGCCAATGAGAGTATCTATCTTGGCAGATTTAAAGAGTAGAGCAGCAGAGAGAGCATTATGGAAGAGTATGCCCAAATCATAATGGTTTTTGCGTAGTTTTTTCACTAAAGTCCATGATTTTTGAACGCGATTTTTACCTCTTGTATCATCTATGAATATCTCTTTTATAGGATATCCTCGAAAAAGATCTTTGCAGTGGGCAGGCGTAACAACGCTAAACTCTGCCTCTTTATAGTGCTTTTGTAACAACAGCAGGGTAGGCATCATCATGACAGTGTCACCAATAAAGTTAGGAGTCTTGATGATGATTTTCATAAGCTTACTATAGCATTTTGAAGGTTAAAAGTAGACTTCTGAGGTGGAGGTTTTTGTAGAGGGTTTTATAGTGCTACTTTAAAAATTGACTATTTTGGGTTAATATCTCTGTCAAGATGGTATTTATTGGTTTTTTTGATTTCTCTTTTAATAGATGATAAGTCTCCGTATCTCTCACTTCATGATTAAAAATTTCATTGGGTAAGTTTGAGTAGATATAGGTCCCTTGCTTGGTCACAATAGCATTTTTATTCCATTTGGCGACATAACAGTACGCTCTTTGGTAGTTTTTATCTAGTAAGTTGTTGCCGCAGGAGTAGTCTGAAGGGGGATTTTCCAGACCCAACAGTGTTAGTATCGTGGCAGGAAAGTCAAGATGCGAGGTCATTTTGTGGATAATTTTATGTGGGGTATCTGGAAGCTTGAGGATAAAGGGTGAATTGATTTGTGCTTTTGAAAAGGCTGAGTTGTGTCCAAAAAAACCATACTCAAAAAACTCTTCCCCATGGTCTGAACTAAAGAGTATAATGGCATCTTTGTAAAGTCCCTTTTTCTTGATAGCATCAAGCATATCTCCAAAGAGTTTATCATCATAATAGATGGCATTTTTATAACTGTTTTTAAATTTTTCACTATTTTTTCTCTTAATTGTCAGATAATTTAATCCTCCGTTTCCTGCATTGGGTTTGAATTTGTCATATGATTTTGGATAAGAGTATCCATGAGGTGCATCTAAAAAAACAAAGCTAAAGAGAGGTTTGCTGCTATCGGCTTTTGCTATCCACTCTATAAATTGCGCACTGCTTTGTGCATCTTTTTGGTAGGGTTCACCCTCAAAATTATCCACAATGGAGTCATTGACGCCAGAATAGACGGTCTGTTTAAACTCTGGCCATTGGGTGTTGGTGCTAGAGATGATTTTTATGTGATACTGTTTCTCTTTTAAGACTTGAAAAAAAACAGGCTCTTTTGCTGCGTGTAAAAAGTTAAACCAGTAGGTAGCATTGAGTCCATAAAAGAAAGAAAATATACCAAAGCGGGTGGCATCCCCTCCTGAGATATGGTTTTGAAAATTGAGGGCATCTTTAGAAAAGTGCGTAATATTAGGTGCTGTCTCTTTATTTAAAATAGAGTTTCGTGCTGCATCAAACATAAAGATAAAGATATGCGGCGAGGGGCTATCTGCTTTAATCTTGATGGGAGATAGGGGGTAGTGGACTTTAGAATTTTTTGAGGCACCAACTAACATAGTCCAACTTTGAGAGAACGAGAAGGAGTGAGATGTGAGTAGAGAAATGTGAAGGACTCCCCGTAGGGAATGCAAACATTTATCTGCACACAGATCGCTTCTTCTCGTTCTCCCCGAAGGGTGCGTCGATTTCGCCCATAGGACTGCGTTGGATTTTATTGAATTCGCTATGGCGAGTCCTGCAAAAATCCGCCTTGCCTATGAACGAAATCGACGCATCAAAGATGAACTATGTTAGTTGGTGCGGTAATAGTATATGATAACAAAACTTACCCTCAGTAAATGCCTTGCCATAGAGAGAGAGCCCCCCTTTGATATCCAAGAGCGTATCTGACCAGTATATCATGATAGTTTCACTCTTTTTAGAAAAACGCATCATCTTTACCTCTCCTGTGAGATTTGACTCCTCTAAATGCGCTCCTTTGAGGAGTTTTAGCATCGTTTGAAAGGCTACAAAGGCGGGGTATTTCTTGATGCCATCGCGGTTATCGACCAATCCATACCCCGGGGCGATGAGTTGATGCCAATAGACTCTATCGACTTCTCTTGTACTGAGTGCGATGAGATAGTACTGTAACATATAGAGGGCGTAATCTTCAGGGTTTACACACTCTTTTTCGCTCGTAGGTGCGTAGGGGACGGTGTTGGAGAGTGGCCAGTTTGTTTCGGTGATGTAGAGTTTGTTACTGCTTTTGGGGGAGAGTATCATGATAGAATGAAGAAGATTTATTTTCTTTTTCAAGTCAAAGCCCATCTGTTTTCCCTCAGGAGCACCTCGTCTATCCACATAGAGTAAGGCAGTGAATATATCGTACTTTAAAGAGAAAAAGTTAAAGAGAGAGCGAATGGTATAGTGATACTCAAAATCAATCACAGAGGAGCCTAAAAGCACTTTATCATGATAGCGTTTATCGCGTACTCTTTGGGCGACTTGATAAAGCTTGAGGTACTCTTTGATGGTATAAAAAGCCCATTTTTTACGGTTGATGGCATTGCCTATTTGAAATTTTTTGATATGGGGAAAGGCTTTAAAAATCTTTTCTATATTCTCTTCAAAGAGGGAGAGGTTTTCGATGTTGTTTCTATCTTGGAGGATGTTTATCAAGATATCTTTGCCTTTAAATTTCTCGACAAAGGCAACATAAGCATCTAACTTCTCTATCTCCCAAAGTGGCAAGCGTATAAGCAAAGTATCTACGCCTAACTCTTCTATCAGGGTAAGTGTCTCTTCTGGATTTTTATCAAGATTTACACCCATTGCAAAAAAGTTTTGGGTATCAATAACTCTTTTTTGTTGTAAAAAAAGATAGGAGAGGAGGATAAAAGGGGAGAGTATCACTGTGCTAAAGAGGGTGATAAGTTGGTCAAATATCGCTTTTTTATAGATACGCTTTTTAAACTTTTTATCTTTGATGATGTGGGGCTGGTCTGAGAAGTTATCCCACTCAAATTTATCATGCATTATAGATTTCCTTGTCATAGACTTTAAAACGCTTGTGAGACCAAAACCACTCATCTGGTCGCTCTTTTATGACCTTTTCTAAGATGTCTGCTTGGGCTTGATTGAGGCGTTTGATATCCTCTTCTTTGCTTAGACTTTCATCTATCATGATAGGGGGATAGCAGGTAATGGTATGGTTTTTGAAGTCATGACTTGTGATATAGATAGGAATGATTTTTGCCTTAAATTTGCGTGCAAGGATAGAGACAGAGGGTGTCTGTGTCACTTTTTTACCAAACAATGTAACAGCTACGCTGAGATTTTTAGGGATACTTTGATCTACCAAAAGTCCAAGGATGCGTCCCTCTCCCATCGCTTTTATCATCCCCTTTAATGCACCGCGTTTATTGATGAGTTCTACGCCTACTTGTTCGCGTCCTTTTTTGAGGTACGTTTGCATCAGCTTAGAGTCGAGTTCTCTTCCAACAGTAGAAAGTGGGATATCAAATCCTAGTGCAATGGCAGAGGGTAAAATCTCCCAAACACCAAAATGTGCTGTGATAAGGATGACTTTTTCTCCATTTCTAAGTAAGTTATCCAAAATCTCTCGGTTTTCAAAGTGGATGTTTTGGAGTATCTCTTCTTTGCTTTGTCTCTCTCTTTTGATAAAGCCAGCGATGCCGTGTAGGAGGTTTTGATAAGAGTGGATACCGATAGCTTTTTTCTCTTTTTCCTTCATCTTTGGAAAACAGACTTTTAAGTTGGCATGGATGACATTTCTTCGTTTGGCAGAAGCAAAGTAGGCAAATCTAGCAAGAGCACGGATAATTTTATCAAGCCAAGATGCTGGTAGGGTGCGAATAAAAAAGGCAAAGAGCTTGTAGCTAAAGAGATAAAAGTACTCTATCATGATAGAAGCTCTTGTGCCTTGCTTATAATCTCTTGTGGGGAAATCTCTTTGATAGAGTAGTCCTCTTTATTGAGTTTATAGTGGTTGATAGAAGAAGAGGATTTGAGTGTGTGCGATATCTCACTCTCATAGATACGGCTTGGGGGTGTGGGACCAAATAGGATAATTGAGGGGATATTGTTTGCCCAAGCGATATAGCTAGGTCCCGTGTCATTGCCAATGAGCAAGTTGGCGTGAGAGATGAGGGCTTTGAGTGCGTTTAAGTTCATTTTAGGAAGTAGGGTGATGTTGGCGCTTCGTTTTTCCAGCCACTTTCCCATCTCTTTTTCACTCTCTGAGGCGTAGGGGATGAGGATATTGGCATCTAGGTTTTGAGCCACTTGGAGTAGTTGCTCTTTTGGGTAGATGCGACTCTTCCAGTTGGCACCGATGATAAAGATAACAGTGGGCATGTTCTCTTTAAAATAGGGTTTGGAGATCTCAAACTCTTCGTCAAGGTAGTGCATATATGGTTTTTTATGGGTGACTTCTTCTTTTGTAAGTGGCATATCGAGTGCTTTAGAGACTAAGAGTCTATATCTATCTATGGTGTTTTCATCATAGGCGATGGCATAGCTATCATGATAGAGAGAGGCAGCTAGGCTTTCTCGCGTGGATTTTTTATCAAATCCTGCTATCTTTTTGCCTAGTAGTTTGGCGGTGATGGCAGATTTTAAGAGGCCTTGTAGGTCGATGACGATGTCATACTCTTCTTTGGCATAGGCTTTTATCTTTTTGATTTCAGCAAAAAGATTGGACTTTTTCTTTTTGAGGGATTTTAAGTTGAGTGTTTTGATGGTATGGATGTCGGGATTATGCTCTAGTATTTGGGCAAATCCTTCTTCAACTATCCAGTCGATTTGTGCCTTTGGGATTTTGGCTTTGATAAATTGTAAGATAAAAGCACTATGAATGATATCGCCCAAGGCGGAGAGTTTGATGATTGCTATTTTCATAAATGTATCTTAGCAAATTTATACTATAATTTCTAAAAATCTAGTAAGGAAATGATGTGAAAGTATTATTGATAAAAGATGTAAAGTCTTTAGGAAAAACAGGTGAGATAAAAGAGGTCAAAGAGGGGTATGGTCAAAACTTTCTTATTGGAAAAGGTTTTGCAAAAAAAGCAACAGATGAAGTGATTGCGCAGTGGAAAAAAGATCAAGCGGATGCAAAGAAGGCAGAAGAAGAGGAGATTGCAAGGCTTCAAAAGATTGAGAAGCAGTTAGGAGAGTTAACACTCACACTTAAAAAGAAACTAGGTGCCAACGGTTCCCTGTATGGCGCGGTGACTAAAGATGAGATTGCGCACGCCTTAGAAGAGCAATATGACATCTCTATCGATAAGAAAACAGTTGAATTAGAGAAAAATGCCGTCAAGGGTACGGGTAACTATGATATCACTATCAAGCTAGGACATGGGATTCATGCGAAACTTACTTTAGCCGTGGTAGGAGAGTAGATGTTTCACGCAACAACGATACTTGCGGTCAAGGGTGAGAGTAAAGCGGTGATTGGGGGAGATGGGCAGGTGACATTTGGGGATGCTATCCTTAAAAGCAATGCCACCAAGATTCGTAAACTCTATAACGGCAAAGTCTTAGCAGGGTTTGCAGGGAGTACAGCGGATGCGTTTAATCTCTTTGATATGTTTGAAGATATATTAGAAGATAAAAAGGGAGATTTGCTGAAATCTGTTATCGCTTTTTCAAAGGCATGGCGAAAAGACAAGTACATGAGACAACTTGAAGCGATGATGATTGTGGTCAATACAGAGCATATCTTTATCCTCTCTGGTAATGGTGATGTGGTGGAGCCTGAAGATGGGAAAATCGCGGCGATTGGCTCAGGTGGGAACTACGCTATCTCAGCAGCTAGAGCGTTAAATCGTCATGCGGACTTAGATGAAGAGAAAATTGTGTATGAATCTTTGCTTATTGCTAGTGAACTTTGTATCTATACAAGTGACAAAATAAAACATTTTACATTGGAGAAATAAATGGCGTTGACACCAAAGGAAACGGTAGCCTATTTAGATGAGTATATCATCGGGCAAAAAGATGCTAAAAAAGCCATTGCTGTGGCGCTAAGAAATCGTCATCGGCGTATGCAACTTGATGAAGCGATGCAAGAAGAGATTATGCCCAAAAACATTATCATGATAGGAACCACGGGCGTGGGGAAAACAGAGATAGCTAGACGACTAGCAAAGATGATGAATCTACCTTTTGTTAAAGTCGAGGCGAGTAAATATACAGAAGTGGGCTTTGTGGGACGTGATGTCGAGTCTATGGTGCGTGACTTGGTATTAGCGTCCATCAACCTTGTTAAAGCAGAACAGCAAGAGAAAAATAAAATGCTGATAGATGAGTATATCGAAAAGAAAATCATTGAAAAGCTTCTGCCACCTCTGCCAAATGGGGCTAGTGAGCAAAAACAAGCTGATTATGAAAAATCGTATGCCCGTATGCGCGAGAAGCTTCGAAATGGTGAAGTGGATCATCTAGTCATCGAGATAGAGATTGCGCAAGGTTTTGGTGAATTGGGTGGAGATATGCCTCCTGAGATGATAAAGGTACAGGAGTCTTTTATCAAGATTCTGGGTAATAAGGCCGAAAGTGTCAAAAAAGAGGTCTCTGTTGAGGATGCCAGAAAAGCACTTCGAGGAGAGGCTAGTGAAAAGCTTTTAGATATGGAAGCGGTGAAGAGTGAAGCTCTAAAGCGGGCTGAAAATTCGGGAATTATCTTTATCGATGAGATTGATAAGATAGCGGTCTCAGCCAAAAGTCAGAGTCGTCAAGACCCGAGTAAAGAGGGTGTACAAAGGGATTTACTCCCTATTGTTGAGGGGTCTGATGTGAGTACGAAGTGGGGTGTAGTGAAAACGAACCATATCCTTTTTATCGCAGCTGGGGCATTTGCAATGGCAAAACCTAGTGACTTGATACCTGAGTTGCAAGGGCGATTTCCACTAAGGGTGGAGTTAAGTTCTTTGGATGAAGAGACACTTTATCTTATCATGACACAGCCGAAAAACTCTCTTTTAAAGCAGTATGAAGCCTTACTTAGTACGGAAGGGGTGACACTGGTATTTGAAGATGATGCCATTCGTGCGATTGCCAAAATTTCACAACTTGCCAATGATAAAACAGAAGATATCGGTGCACGTCGTTTGCATACAGTGATAGAACGTGTGTTAGAAGAGATAAGCTTCTGCGCGGATGAACATGAGGGAGAGACTATCATGATAGACAAGGCGCTTGTACATGAAAAGCTAGATGAAGTAGTAGGGGATGAAGATCTTTCAAGGTATATATTATGAGTGAGAAGAAAAGTAAATCAGGATTTATCGCTGTTATCGGTCGCCCCAATGCAGGGAAGTCTGCCTTTTTAAATTGGATAATTGGTGAGAAAATCACGATGGTATCGCACAAAGCCAATGCCACGCGAAAACGCTCCAATGTGATTGCTATGTATGAAGATGACAAAGAGAGTACACAACTTGTTTTTATAGATACACCAGGATTGCATGAAAAAGAGCGCCTTTTAAATATCTTTATGATGGAAGAGGCACTCAAAGCGATGAGTGATGCGGAGTTGATACTTTTTTTGGCGCCCGTACATGATAAAACGGATGAGTATGAAAAGTTTTTAGAACTTAATGTTAAAAATATTCCCCATATCTTGCTCTTGACAAAAGCAGATGAAGTGAGTAAAGATAAATTATTTGAAAAAATAACACAATATGTAAAGTACCAAGATAAATATCTTGAATTAATCCCCACTTCTATCAAAAAGGGTTCTGACCAGAATACTATTTTAAGGACACTTTCAAAGCATTTACCTCTCTCTCCACACTACTTTGATTCAGAGATTTTAACGACCCAGAAAATGAAAGATATTTACAAAGAATTCATAAGAGAGTCATTATTTGACAATTTGTCTAAAGAAATTCCGTACTTTTCCGATGTAGTAATTGAGAAGGTTGAAGAGCTTTCAGACTTAGAAAAAGTTTTTGCACAAATTGTCGTTGAGACAAAAAGTCAAAAAGGCATTGTCATCGGTCATGATGGGAAGACCCTAAGACGGATTGGACAAGATGCCAGACTTTTGATAGAAGGATTGACTGGTAAAAAGGTCTTTTTGAAACTCTTCGTTGTTGTCAAAGCGGGTTGGAGTAAAGATAAAAAATCTTTAGGAGAATTGGGCTACGACATCTAAAACCTTAAATTTAATTATTTAGGAATGTAGCCATGTTTAAAAAGAAGGGTATTTTAAGTACGATTGCTGAGAAACCAATTGTTACCATTGATCCTTATTCTCTTAAATCTTACATATATAAAAAGTCACTATTTGAAAAGGCAACGCCTAAAGAGCTTGCTAAAAATAACTTTTTTATCTCTTATGTACAGACAAAAGATATCATCTCTTCTACGGTGGATATTGCAAGAAGTATCGCGGGGGAAGATTTAAGAGATGCGATTGAGATTAAAGCTTATGATGAACTAGGACTTGATTCTGGAGCTGAGTACTCTATCTTTTATTTTGAATCTCAAAAGCAAGATGGTGATGAGAGAATCTTTAATGTCATTGCCGTTGATAAAGCAAGTTTATATGATATCTTTGATGATGTCAAAGATATTAAGTATGTTGATTACATCACGACTGCACCATTTCTTTTTAAATCCCTTTATAGTAAAAGTATCCTTGAGCCTTCAGGGACTGACTGTTTTGTTTACTTTCATAAAGACGATGCCCATGTGACCATCTATCAAGATGGCGAATATATCTTTTCAAAATCCATTCGTTATTCGCTCAAAGTAATTTCTGATACTTTTTCAAAAGAGTTGGGAAAACATGTTGATGAGTCAGAATTCTTTGATATGCTTTCTAAAACAGGGTTACAAAACAAGAATAATACGTATCAACAGCAGTTGATGAAACTTTTTGGAGAAGTTTTTGTTTACGTGAATGATGTTATTCTTTATGCCAAACGGGCTTATAATTTAGAAAAAGTCGACCAAATTTACTTAGGAACAGAGTTAGGTTATGTAGCGGGACTTGAAGAATTTTGTCACAACTATGTAAATATACCTACCAAAAAGTTAGATTTAAAGATTGCAAAAAATTCTTCTGATTTTTCAGTGGATCCTATGCACGCACTTTTGAGTTTAAGTGCACAAGATTTTATGGATGGTTCTGTAGATGAAGATATGAATATCTCAATTTTTAAAAGACCACCTCCTTTTAAAAATCGTCCAAGTGGTAAACTTGTCCAAATTGCGGCAGCGACCTTGCTCCTTTCTATGGCATATCCTACCTATCAGTTTGTCTATGACACGATGTTTTTACAAAAAGATTTACAAGCTTTCAATGAAGAACACAAACAAAAATCTACAGAATCTAATGCAAGAAAATTAGCATTTTCCTCTGTAGAAAAAGAGAATAAGGCCATCGATATAAAGTTGGATGGTAAAAATAAAGAGTTAGATTTTAGAACAAAACTTTTACATGAGATATATGCAAAAAAAGTCTCTTATCCTATGAAAGCAGAAGTTTTAACAGATCTCTTCTCCAAAGTAACTAAGCATAAATCAAAAGTGACCAAGGTTGAAAATATAGACCATAATATGATAGTGACGATACAGAGTAAAAAAGATAAGGATGTGACAGAATTATTGGCGGAACTTGCGGAATATAAAAAATATGATGTGAGTACGGAAATGATTAAAAAAGATACCAATAGTTCTTATTATGAAAGTGCGATAAAGGTGGGATTACATGTTAACTAAAAATAACGATAAAAAAGGTCTTTTTGACCAAATAGATGATTTTTTTAATAGCAAAAAACCCTCAGAAGCTTCTATGTTTCTTGGTGTGATTGCCCTTGGTATTGCTTATGGTGTGTATCAATTTGTCTTTCTTGAAACGGATAAAAGTTTACAAAACAGACAAAATCAAATCATGAGTGTTAAGCAAAAAATCAATATAGAGAGAAACTATCTCAATACACATAGTATGGCATCATTGTCAAAGTTAAAATCAGATTTGAAACAAAAAAAGATTGCTTTTGATGATACTATTTATAAAATGTCTTATGTGGACAATACCTTGACAGAACTTTCATACCTGCTCTTTGATGATCATGCTTGGGCTACCTTTGTAGATAATATCTCTTATCTTGCTAAAAAATATCATGTCAATATAGAAGAGATTGGCAATAAGTTTTATACGCCAACTTTTCAAGAAATTACCCATGTGGTTGAAGTAGATGTCAAGTCGAATGCTAAGCTTAAAAATATGGTCAAGTTCCTTAATGCGATAGAAGAGAGTCAACTAGTGGTTGATGTAGGTAGTATTTTGATAGAAAAACCAAAAGAAAATGTAGAAGCAACTTTTAAAATAGCCGTATGGGGGATGAAATACCAATGAAAAAATATTTAATATTGTCGATAGTGACAACAGCCATTTTTGCTAATGCAACATCGCATCATGATAATTTAGTAGCTGAATATAAAAATATGTTTGAAAAAATAGGTGAAAAAAGAATAGGTGTTGATGAAAGTGATATTGATGCTTTAAAAGCACCGTTTGTTACTGTAGAAAAGAAAAAATAGCAAGTGAAGGATCTAAAGAAGCAAAAATAGAGCAGGGGTTTGTCTTGCAAGCTATTTTAAATAAGAGTGCCAAAATTTCTGGAAAATGGTATAAACTTCATGGTGAAGTACATGGCATGAAAATTATATCGGTAAGAGATAATTATGTGTGGTTAAAAAATGATGAATTTAGAAAAAAATTAATATTGGGAAGCAAAAATGAAAAAATTAGTATTAAATAGCGTGAAAAAAAGTGTTTTGGCATTAAGTGTTGTAACGCTCATCGCAGGTTCTTTGACGCAAGTAGAGGCAAAAAGCTGCGATATGAGAACGTTTAACATCAAAATTGCAGAGAAAGTTTCGACCAATGAAATTTTAAATCAACTTTCATCAGAATGTGGTTTCTCTGTCATTACTAGTGACTCATATGCTAAAGAAAAATTGGACGAAAAACTCTACGGCATAAATATCAAAAATATGGCACTTAGTGAAATCTTTGATGTCTTAGTGGCGAGTAAAGGTTTGGGGTTTGATTACAATAAAAATGTGCTCAAAGTCACTGGGTTAACCACTAAAACATTTAAAGTTGACTATGTTACCACCTCAAGAGAAGGTAAAAGTAATACTGATATCTCGTTAACAGGTGATGGTGGTGGTGAAGGAGGGGGTGGAAGTGCTAGTTCTCTCTCCACTGGTGCGACTATCACATCAAGTGACAAGTTCTCTTTTTGGGAAACAATGGAAAAAGAGTTAAGCTCAATATTGAATGCTTCAGCTGATGGACATAAGTCAGAAACACCTATCATCAATAAAGAGGCAGGTTTGGTAACGGTGTCTGGTACTGAAGCACAACTTCAACGGATAGGCACGTATATCGATACCTTGATGAATAGACTACATAAACAAGTGATGATTGATGTTAAAATTCTCTCCGTCAATCTTGATAACTCTAAACAGACAGGTGTCAACTGGAGTGAACTTTATAAACTGCAAAATGTGAAAGTAGGATATGAATCAGTCAATACAAGCAATGTTGATAAATATGCAGAAAACTCTATTACGGATATCGTACAAAATGGTATTTACCATGCCAATTTATTACGACTTGCTGGATCAACTTCGGTGACTGATGTAGTAAAGTTTTTAAGAACACAAGGTGATGTAACCTCTATTTCAAATCCAAAAGTGGTCACACTAAGTAATCAGCCGGCGGTTTTTTCATCGGGTGATCAACTCTATTATAAATTATCAAGTTCTTCGAGACAGACTGGGGCGTCTGCTGCCACGGAGACTTTTAATAATGAAGTGGTAAAGTCGGTATTTGCTGGGATATTACTTGATATTACGCCACAAATCACTGATGATGGAGAAGTGATTTTAAAAATAAATCCTTCTATCTCTTCTGTAAAATCAGAAGCAACAGCGAGTGATGGTGTGAGAAGATTACCACCAGATCTTATGAAAAAACAGATTTCTTCTGTGGTGAAATTAAAAGATGGTGAAAAAATTGTTCTTGGCGGACTTATCTCTTCTCGTAAGGGGAAAGGATCTTATAAGGTACCAATTTTAGGCAATATACCAATACTTGGATATGCGTTTAGGCAAGATACAGTCACCGAAATAAGAGAAGAGTTGGTAATCATTATTACGCCACATATCTTATCACCTAGTAATAAGACAAAAAATAGACAGCTCTCTTTGAGTGATTTGGGATACCAGGGTATTAAGTAGTAAAGAAAGGAAAAAAAGATGGAAAGTATTAGTTCTCATGTTGCTATGAGTAGAGATGAACATATCTTAGATGATAGAGATTTTATGGTGAAGTTTCTATTTTTGATGTTGATGATTGCCTTGTTGGCATCTTATGTTGTATTTCAGGGGTTTGTTACAGTTGATAAGCTCTCATTGCCTTTTAATAGTAGTAGCTTTTCTTCTTTAAAGTTAGAGAATATTGAAAAAAACCTCAATGGAAATAGTGTTAATTTAACGGTAGAAGAGTCAGACTTTGAAGGTTTGGCAGAGCTTGATTTAAGTGATATTGAGATTTTAGATACAAAAAGTAGTTCACAAGTTGAGCGTGCCCCTATTGAAAGATCTGTTGTGGTAAAAAACAGTGTTTCTAAAGTAGCACCTAAGAAAAGGGTATTTATCTCTTCGCAAAATGTAGGCTCACTCTCTTTTATTAAAAAGAAATTTTATGCGACTAATAATATCGCATTTTCACTACTTCTCTCTCAAAAGTTTTTGGAGAAAAAAGCGTATAAAAAAGCACTAAAATGGGCTCTTATTTCTAATGAAATCGATGAGACTAGTGAACAGAGTTGGATTTTGTTTGCTAAAGCAAAAATGAAGTTAGGAAAAAAACAAGATGCTTTGAATGCCTTAAATGTTTATTTAAAAAATAGTAATTCTACTCAGGTAAAAAAGGTTTTGGACGATATAAAGAAAATAGGTTGAGAGAAGAGTAAAATATGATAAACAAAAAATCACTTAGTTTAATAGATTTTTTACATAGTAATAAAATCATTACACAAGAGGTAGCACAGTCGATCGAAGAAGAGTTTGTAGATACAGGCGATGATTTAGGGTCACTGCTGCTTAAAAATAAAATTGTTACGACAGATACACTGACTCTTTTATTGATAGAGGCATTTAAAAATGGTGTGTTACTTTTAGAAGATATTTATAAAGAGTTTTCTATCGATGTTGATGACTTTATACAAAAGTTTGCCATCGCTACCAATACAGAGATGGTGGACCTTTATGGAGAAGCGGTTAACTACTCTCTGGGTGCAAAAACAGGTTATGATAAGTTAAATAAGCTTCATATCCTTCCTTATAAAGAAGATGATTTAAATATCTATGTTGCGGTAAAAGATCCTTTTAATATCGCATTGCAAGATCAACTTCAACGTGTATTTAGAAATAAATTGATTAAAGTACAAATCGCTAATCCAGACCAAATAGATAAACATTTACATAATATAGAGATTTCTGAATCGGTGAAAGATTTGATTGCGGAAATCAGACAAGAGTTTAAAACAACGGATGATGAAAATGAAGTTTCAGGTATCTTAAAATTAATTGAGCTTATCTTAAAAACAGCTATCATCGGTGGAGGGTCTGATATCCATATTGAGCCTGCTGAAACTTCTTGTATCGTTAGATGTAGAATAGATGGTATGTTAAAAGAGATTTTTGTTTTTGATAAAGATATTTTTCCACCTCTAGGTTCACGTATTAAACTTTTAGCAAATCTTGATATCGCTGAGCGAAGAAAGCCACAAGATGGGCGTTTTTCAGCTGTTGTCATGGACAAACCTTATGATTTTCGTATGTCAACGCTGCCTATCATGACAGGAGAATCAATCGTTATTCGTATCCTTGATAAATCAAAGGTTATGATTAAACTAGAAGACTTGGGAATGCACCCTGAAAACTTTAGAAAATTTCGTGAAGCATGTGATGCCCCTTATGGTGTCATCTTTGTGACAGGACCGACAGGATCGGGTAAATCAACCACACTTTATGCAGGAATGAACGCTATAAAATCAGTAAAACGAAAGATGATTACGGTGGAAGATCCCGTAGAGTATCAAATGTCACTTCTGCAACAAGTACAGGTGAATGTCAAAGCAAATCTCACTTTTGCCTCGGCACTAAAGTCGATACTAAGACAAGATCCAGACATCATCATGATAGGTGAGGTGCGAGATCAAGAAACACTAAAAATTGCCGTTGAAGCATCATTGACAGGTCACTTGGTACTTTCAACCCTGCATACCAATGATGCTGTTTCTGCGATAACTAGAATTTTAGATATGGGTATTGAATCATATCTCATCTCAGGGGCATTGGTAGCAATTCAAGCGCAACGATTGATACGAAAAGTCTGCCCTCATTGCAAGGCAAAAGAGACTCCTTCTGAGCAAGTAATAGAAGATTTTGGGAAGTTTATTCCTGCTGAGTACCAATTTTATAAGGCAAAAGGCTGTGATAAATGTATGCATACAGGGTATGCAGGACGAGAAATGGTTTCTGAAGTATTGGTGATTGATGATGAATTGGCGAGTATGATTGCCAAAGGAGCGACCAAAGAGCTGATGCTTGAGTATGCACTTGAGCATGGTTTTGTAACGATGTTTCAAGATGCTGCTATAAGAGCTGCTTCTGGAAAAACTACAATTGAAGAAGTCTATAGGGTGGCAAAAGTATGATTAGTTATTTTGAAGTAAATTATATATATAAGGGCAAGCGGGATAAGCAGTTGATAAAGGCCAATACACGTCGTAGTGCAATTGCCATGGCACAGGCAAAAATACCTGGTGGAACTATCTTAAAAGCCTATGAAGTTTCTGCTCCTTTAGAGGATCAATTTGAGGATTTTAAAGAGAAGTTTTTGGGTACATTGTCCCAAAAGAAAATTAATGTAGAGTTTCTTATCGCAGCTTTTAGGCAGCTAGCGGTGATGACCAATGCGGGTATCTCTATCCATGATAGTATCAAAGAGGTTGGGAATTCTACTACAGATAAACAGTTAAAAGAGATTTTTGTCTTGATAGATGAAGATTTAAATGCAGGTAAAAGTTTAACTGAAGCCTTTATGAAGTACAGCAACCAATTTGGCGATGTTTCCATCGCTATGATTGAATTGGGAGAGAGCACGGGTAATATGTCTGATGCGCTTACTAAACTTTCAGAACTACTTGAAGAGATGATGGATAATCAGAAAAAGTTGAAATCAGCGATGCGTTATCCCAAAACGGTCTCTATTGCTATAGTCATTGCGTTTTCAATTTTGATGATGTATGTTGTACCAAAGTTTAAAGAGATTTTTGAAAATTTAGGCGCGGAGTTGCCTATGCCAACAAAAGTTTTACTTTTTTGTGAACATGCGCTCAATACCTATGGTGCTTATATATTAGGGGTGGTAATACTTATCTCTTTGTTTAATAAGTATAAATATAAAAATGATGAGGCATATAAAGCTTTTGTTGATAAGAAGATGTTAAAAGTATATCTCATAGGTGATATCACTTTTTATGCATCGATGAGTCGATTTATGTTAATATTTACCGAGTTGGTTCGTGCCGGTGTTCCAGTAGTAGAAGCACTAGATACCTCTGTTATGACTGTAGACAATGAAGAGATTAAATCGAAACTTTCGGGTGTTAAACAATCTGTTCAAAGGGGTAACAACTTGACTGAAGCATTTAAAGAGACAGAACTTTTTGAGGGTATGTTGATTCAGATGATTAAAGCAGGGGAGCAAGGTGGTGCCTTGGATAAGATGCTTGAGAAAGTAACAGATTATTATCGTTCACGATTTAATATGTTTATAGAGAACCTCTCAGCATATATCGAGCCTATCATGATAGGTGTGATTGCCGGTATGGTCTTGATGCTTGCTCTTGGTATCTTTATGCCGATGTGGAATATGGGACAAGCGGTGCAAGGCTAATTCTTTAGCTCCTCCATCAGCGCATTAACCTTGCTTTGTACCATCCCTGCCTCTTCTAAAAAAGGGGAGGGAAGATAGTCAATCTTTTTGACTTTATCATAAGAAGCGTAAGAGAGATAAAGTATCTCTTTTGCTCTTGTTACCGCGACATAAAAAAGTCGTCTCTCTTCATTGATGCCATCTTCAACGCCATTTTTACTCATCAACTTTCTGTTAGGAAAACGTCCATCCATCAAGTCAATGATATAAACTTCTTTAAACTCCAATCCCTTAGAGGCATGAATACTGAGAAGATTGACCCCTTCTCCTTCTGTGAGTTCATTACCTCCCAGAGTAAGCGCATTGATAAAGCGATACTTATCTTTATAAGCACGAGAGAGATGTTGGAGAAGTTCGGCTTTTCGTTTGATATTGTTTAATGCTTCTTCTTTTATACCTTCATGGACAGATCCATCTTTTTGTGTGGCTCTTTTGGTGGCTAAGGTTTCAGCTATACGTTTAAAAAGTGCGGAGTTTGCAATATTTTTGATGATATGTTTTGGTGAATTGAGATGTTTATTATCATGGATATAGGTATAAAAATCAAAAAGATATGCCATCAAGTCATTATTGATTTTAGAATGTTTTAGGATAGGGTTTTTTAAAAATCTATCTGGGTAACCCTGTTTTTTATATTTTGCCATACTCTGTTCTTCATAAAAGTCGTCAAAAAGACCTAGTTGATGGTTGATAACATTGGTTTTATAAGGGTTTTTTTTATCTTTTGGTTTGAGTATCCCCTCGATAATTGAACCATCACCGACTTTATAGAGTGCGTCAAAGAGGTCTTTGGCAAAAACACCACCCACCCCTCTGGCATACTCAAAGATATGGATAAAACTCATCATATCTCTTGGGTTTATCATGATAGTAAACATATCGAGTATGGCTTTTACCTCTTTTGTCTCAAAAAAACTTGTACCACCTTTTCGTTTACAAGGGATACCTTGTTCTCTTAGATTTGCTTCTATGCCATCAGCGGAACCATTGTTTCTAAAGATAACAGCGATATCTTCATGTGGGGTAGAAGAGGTTTTTATCTTTTGTGAGATAGCTTCATATTGGGAAAATAATTCATCAAATACCATCAATTTTGGAGAAGGGAAATTTCCCTCTTTTGTAACAATAAGTTCTTTTGGATAGATACGTTCATTTTTCGAGATAACACGATTTGCTAGAGATAAAATAGCTTCTGAAGAGCGATAATTTTTATTGAGTGTATAGACAGTGGCAGCAGGATGTTTATCTTTAAAAGAACCGATGATATTGATATCAGCACCATTAAATGCATAGATACTTTGATCATAATCTCCTACACAAAATAGTGAGGAGCTTTTAAAACCATCAATAAGTGAACCTTGAAGTCTATTCGTATCTTGGTACTCATCGACCAATATTTCTTTAAAATGGATATCATGTGTTTTGAGGTATTCTCTAAAATTGATAAGTAAGTCATTAAAATCGACATAGCCAAAACGTTCTTTCACTTCTTTAAACTCTTCAAATATATGCTCATAGATATCACCATAAGGTTCATGGTCAGGATTTTGTTCTGCCAACCAGTCTGAAAAGTAGCCCTCTCCTGCTTTATTTTGAAATAGAGAGTACATATCATAAAGATGTGAAGCAGAATAGGGTGCTGCTGGGGCATCAATATAAGAGAAATTTCTCTTTTCATGGATACTTTTTAAGACTAGCTTTAACTCTTTTGGTTGTTTTAAAACGATTTGTATGCCAGCACGCTTTAAGAGTCTATAAGAGACGGCATGAAAGGTGCCTGATTCTATCTTGTTGGTGATGGATGTGTCGTAGTAGCGTGACACGCGCTCAATCATCTCTGCAGCGGCTTTGTTAGTAAAGGTGAGAAGTAATAACTCTTCTGGTTTAACACCCGCATTAAGGTGGTGAGCAATACGTGCAACAATAGTAGAAGTTTTACCTGTTCCGGCACTCGCAATGATAAGATTTTCCCCATAGGGTGCTGTAGCAGCTTGATGCTGCTCAGTATTTAATTTTGATAATGGCATATAGAAGTTATGCGTTGATAAATTTTAAGATTTCAGCTTCTATAGAGGCTTTATCAATAATCGTATCATGATAGACATCTTTTGTAAATAGTGCTTTAATACTTGGCGTAATAGGAATATCTAAAGTTTTTGAAATATACTCTAGTGCCTCTTTATCACTATATTGGCTATCATCTTTTTTAAGTGCGCTCATCAGGGTAGGGGCAAATTTTGTCCACTCAGCAGTAGAACAGAGCACATCTGGAAGGGAATTTTCCTCTAAAGTACCCACTGCTTTAAGACAAGTCGCGGTATGAGGATCCATCACATAACCTTGGCTTGCATAGGATGCAATAGTCTCTTTTGTAAAGGTGTCATCACTATCGGTTGCAGCAAAATCCTCTTGTAGACGAGCTAGTTCTTGTGAAGAGAGTTGATAAAAACCTTTTTCATTTAAATCATCCATCCATGCCTTTGTTTTTTGGGCTCCAAACATATCATATAAGATACGTTCTACGTTGGAGGATTTTAAGATGTCCATCGCTGGAGAGAGAGTTAAGATGAGTTTTTTATCTCTGATATCATACCGTCCCGTTTGGATCAGTTCGACTAAGACATTGTTTGCATTGGATGTAATAAGGATTTTTTCTATAGGAAGCCCCATTTTTTTAGCATAATAAGCACCAAGGGCATTACCAAAGTTTCCACTTGGCACAGTGATATAAATCTTATCCCCTTTGTCTATCTCGTTTTGAGCCATGAGTGCTAGATAGGCATTTACATGGTAGATGATTTGAAAGATAATTCTTCCAAAGTTCACAGAATTTGCTGCGGAGAGTTTGATACCATTTTTCTCCAATTGAGTTTTAAATGTGTCAGAAGCGAGGAGTGTTTTGAGGGCATGTTGTGCATCATCAAAGTTACCTTTTATACCGATAACTTTAAGATTTTTTCCATCTTCTGTCACCATCTGAAGGCGTTGGACATCACTTGTTCCACCATCGGGATAGAGACAGGCAATCTGTATATTTTCTTTGTTTTTGAAACTCTCTAAAGCGGCGGGACCTGTATCTCCTGAAGTAGCGGCAAGGATGAGATACTTTTGTCCCTCTTTTTTTGCTAAGTGGGAGAGGATATAGCCAAAAGGTTGAAGTGCCATATCTTTAAACGCACGGGTAGGGCCATGATAGAGTTCATTGACAAAGAGGTTCTCTTTTATTTTGATTAAAGGTGTGGGATTTGAGGGGCCATCAAACTTGTCATAGAGTGACAAAGCTTCATCAATGACTGTTTCTTCTATATCTATCTCAAAGTGTGTTAAAACTTTTTTTGCCAAGGCTTTATAACTTAAATTTTTATCAAAAAATGATGCGTCAAATGCTGGCAACGTTTGTGGTACGTAGAGGCCACCAAAACTTGCACTTGGTGAAAGTAAAGCTTGTGAAAAAGTTACCTCTTTTGAAAACCCTTCTTGATTTCCTCTTGTTTCTATAAAATTCATAGCATTATCCTTTACTTTTTTATCACTGTGCCGATACCTTCGCTCGTAAAAAGCTCTAGTAAAAGGGAGTGTTCTATGCGACCGTCAATGATATGTGCTTTTTCAACACCACCATCAATGGATTCTAAACAGGCTGATACTTTGGGAATCATGCCACCAGAAATCGTTTCATCATCTATAAGAGATTGTATTTGGGATTCTTTGAGTGTGCTTAAGAGTTGCATCTCTTTATCTAATACACCCGTTGTATCAGTTAAAAAGATGATTTTTTCTGCTTTTAAGGCGATGGCTATCTTACTCGCGGCTAAGTCAGCATTGATATTGTAACCAGGGTGTCCTATGTCATCTCCCGCTGCGATAGGGGCGATAACTGGGATAAACTTATCATCAATCAATTTTTGAATGACCAAGCTATCGATAGAAGTGATATTTCCAGTAAGACCATACTTCTCTTTATCTTTTGCTTGGGCTCTCATAAAAGAGGCATCCTTACCACTGATACCGATGGCTTTTGCTCCGTTATGATTGAGTAGGGCGCTTATCTCTTTGTTGACCGAACCAGAAAGCACCATCTCTACAACTTCCATATTTTCAGGGCTTGTGACTCTTTGTCCATCGATAAACTCTGTTTCTATCTCTAATTTTTCCAACATAGTGTTGATTTTTTTTCCACCACCATGTACGATAACGACTTTGATACCTACTAAAAACATCAGTGCAATATCTCTTGCAAACTTTTGTTTTAATACTGCTTGGGTTTGGGCCGCACCACCATACTTGATAACGACGGTTTTACCACTAAATTGCTGGATAAAGGGAAACGCATCAATGAGCGTTTTGACGACTTGTATTTTCTCTTGCATAGGTACTCTTCTATTTTTGTGAGATTTTAGCGAAATTTTCTATAAAAGTATCTACAATTTTGATGACTTTTTTATTAAGCGTGATATTTAGCGTTAAGATAGAGAGTGGGATGTTAAATGTTTGCATCTTTACAGCATCCTTGGTGGTGGTCAAAATACTATCAGCACAGTACTTACTTAAAATGGCGTCTAACTCTCTCCCTGTGAATGCGTGGTGGTCGGGGAAATAAACCCTTTCTATATGGGCTGGGATAAAAGGCTCTAAGCGTTCAGGTTTGGAGATAGCAGTCACTAGCACCATCCTAGCGGTACTATTTTCTATATGTACCGCTCTTTTAAAATCATGATTCTCTTCTAGTACAAGGGTATCATGATATAGTGATTTTGGCTCGCGGTAAGGCCCTGCGGGGAGACAAAAGTTGTTGATATTGGGAAGATCTGGTTTGATTAAGATGTCTAGTTTTTTGATATGGCTTTTAGAAAATCCATCATCTAAAAATATTACTTGTGCTCCTAACTCTTTTGCTTTTTTTATCGCGAGTACTCTATCTTCTGAGACGATAACTGAGGCAGAGGGTAGGGAGGTAGCAAAGAGCATTGCCTCATCCCCCGAGATATGGACATCTGTTAAAATCTTACCCTTATCACTTATCATGATGAGCCCCTTAGATGCTCTTTTATAGCCTCTCAAAATGATGAAAATATCTTTTTTATCCTTGGCCAAAGCAAGAGTGACGGGGGTTTTACCAGCACCTCCTACTATCAAGTTGCCTATGGAAATGATAGGTATATGAAAATCTTCTGCTGTGGAAAACTTTCTTTTGAAGATAACAATCAGACAATAAAGCGCGCTAAAGGGTAATAATGTAAGGGAGAGTAATTTTTGTATGTGCGTTGGGTTGAAAAGATATTTTTCAACCCAAAAGTAGAACTTTTGATTCATCTATTTTTAACTAAACCCTAGTTTTTGCTGTCTCTTTAATCATCTCACAGACATATTTAACATCTTCATTACTCATAGAAGGGTAATTAGGAATAGAGAGAATTTGTTGAAAATTGGTCAGTGCTATAGGGAAATCATTGACACGAAGTGAATACTTTTGCTTATAATAAGATAAAAGGTGCAGTGGTACATAGTGAAGGGCAGTAAAAACACCTTTTTCTCGTAATTCTCTAGCAAAGTCATCTCTATTTTTATCGATTTTTACGATGTATTGACTATAGATGTGTGAACTTGAAGTAGCTGGAATAGTCACATGTTTGACATCTGCTAACTCTTTATCATAGATGGCAGCTATCTCTTTTCTTCTTTTGATAAATTTATCGACTTTTTGCAATTGTGCGATAGAAAATGCTGCTTCTAGTTCAGAGGTATCATACTTGATACCAATATCAACGACATCATAGATATAGCCTAGATTTCCATACTTGTCCCAACCCTTTGCCTCGATGGCATGGTGGCGAATTAGCTTGGCTCTCTCGTAAATTTTTTCATCATTGGTGGCAATCATACCGGTGTTTCCGATGGCATGCATCATCTGTGAAGAGAATGAGAAAGTGGCGATATCGCTACCACTTGCCCCTATCTTTCTTCCATCATATTCAGTACCTAGAGCATTGGAGGCATCTTCAATCACTTTGATATTGTTCTCTTTGGCTATTTTGTAAATTTCACCAAGCTTTGCACTTTGTCCCGCGATATGTGAGACAATGACACCTTTAAGTTTTTTGTGTTTGTGTTTGACGAGGGCTTCTTTGAGTTTATCTGGTGACATATTGTATGAATCAGCATCGATATCTACAAAGATAGGTTCAGCGTCAAAATGCCGCACTACTTCAGCAACGGTAGGGAAAGCATTGACAGAAACAAGTATCTTATCACCACGTTTAAGTTCCATAGCAAACATGCTCAAGTGCATAGCAGCAGACCAACTAGAAGTAGAAACAGCATATTTACACCCTATATATTCGGCAAAAAGATCTTCTAACTCTTCTATTTTTGAGGCACCTTTGAGGGCTAGTACTTCATCAATTATAGATTTCTCGCTACTGTCGATAGATGGTATGTAAAATGGTATTTCTTTCATTCTTTTCCTTTATAGTTTAATATCACGTGGGTATAAAAAATCGTGTCCAATCGTACGCGAAGTCAGTTTCGCGATGAGTGGTGGACGACGTTTAAATTGGTTCTGGTAAATCTTTTTGATGGCCATATCTACCATCTCTTTTTCAAATCCCTTTTGAATCAACTCTTCACGAGAGAGTCTATTTTCAACATACTCTTTTAGTACAGTGTCGATTTGGGCGTAGGTGTACCCTAAATCATCTTCATCACTTTGCCCTTCCCATAAATCCGCAGAAGGGGGTTTGTCGATGATGCTCTTAGGCACGCCTAAGTAGCTTGCAAATTCAAAGATTTCACTCTTATACATATCTCCGATAGGATTGATAGCCGAAGCTAAATCTCCAAACAATGTTACATAGCCTAAAAGCAGTTCACTTTTGTTACTCGTACCAAGGACAAGAGAAGACTCCCTTGCGGAGATATCAAAGAGGACAGACATACGCATTCTGGCTGAAAAGTTTCCAATTCTCAGGTTATTTGAGTCCTTGTTGTTTTTATAAGCTTCAAGTAAGGAAGTAATATCCTCTTTCTCAACACGTAAATTGAATTTATCACAAAGTTCGAGGGCGTCATCTATGCTACTTTGAGAGGAGTACTTCGAAGGCATCATGATACAAAGAAGCTTATCATGATAGGCTTCTTTGGCAAGGACTGCTACAACAGCAGAATCGATACCACCACTAAGTCCCAAAACACCACCATTGAGACCTGTTTTGAAGGTCTCTTCTTTTAAAAAGTTGACAAGATAATGCTTTACTAATTCAAATCTTTTTGACATATAATCCTCTTTTAAGTGCGGGAATTATACTAAAGTTTACCTTAATGAACTCTTCTATAATTATCACATTTCTTTAAGTCATCTTTAAAAGATACAATGGAGTTTAAATATTCCTTAAAAATTAAACTATTTAAATAGACCTGCAGCTATGGCACTATTTCCGCCTGTTAAGAGCTCTGGATTTTCAATCCCATATATCTTGTATAAGGTTGCCGCGATACTTAATGGTTCAAAAGCGTATGAAGAATTCTTTGGTTTTAGGTAAAGTCTATTGAGTCGGTCTGGATTGTATAGCTCTGTCTCTCCTACAACCCCTACAGAATTGAAAAATCCTTTTCCCCCTAGTAAAAAGAAGTTTTGATTGTTACCATGATCCCATCCTAGGGCTGAGTTTAAGTTCACGTTTCTCCCAAAATCACCAAATACCATGATAGAGATATTATTCTCTTTGCTCTCCGCTTTGATATGTGCCATAGCCGCAGCAAGTGCAGAAAATAGTGTTTCCATCCGTGTTACATACTCTCTTGCATCATTGTGATCATCCCAACCACCTAAGCCGTCATTACCTAAAGAGATGATTTTTGTATCTGGATTGCTAGAGAGGATATTGATAGCGGTTTGGAGTTTTTCACCAAAAGCATTATTGTTTGGATATGTGATGCCTTCTGGCAAAGTTTTTTCTTTGATTTGATTGATAAAGGATTCCAGTGCGCTACGCTTTTTAAAGGCTTCTTTGATTTGTCCTTCTTCATTTTGAGATTGGGCAAGGGTATCCATAGAGATATTCACAGTAGCAGTAGTGTTCTGTTCATAGTCAGCTATTTGTCGTTCTTGCTCAGTATAGTAAAACCAGCGATTATCACGTGAACGTTCATAGGGATTGTCTAAGTTTTGATTGACGCCTACTGGGCTAAGATAGCCAGAGAGTGGTTTATCTCCTTTAGCATAAAAGGCAGACTCTCCTTCCATGGTGATAAATGGTAAAACGGTATTTTCGTTGATGACAGCATTTTTTTCCAAGATTTGGGCTAGTGTGGTGAAGATACCTGAACCTTCTTCTCTAAAAGTACCTCTTTGATTTTGTGCAACACATTCACCATGGGATTTGTTATTTGTCTCTTCACGGTGTGCTGAGTAGCAGGTACGAAAAACATTGAGGTCACCACTAGCTAGCAAGGTCTCCATAAATGTACCTCCAGCTTCTTGCCAAAAGTGATTGGCAGTAGGGGTAATACCTCTAAAATAGCTATCATAGTTGCTTTGTGATGCTTTTTTTATCTCTTCTATATTTGTGATATTGCCTGAGAGTTCACTAGGACCTCCATAGAGAAATATCATGATAGTCTGGGCAGCATTCTTATGGTATGTGTTGGCATTAAATCGTACAGCTGAGATATCTACATCAGTAGCATTTGAAAAGCTTGGTGCGAGTAGGGCAGTTCCCGTGGCAAGGGATAATTTTATAAAGTTTCTTCTTTTCATGATTGTACCTTTTTATATTGGTATAGTGCGTTTAATCTTGATATATAATCTAAAATCAATACGCTGGCGTTGGTTCTTTCTGAAGTTTTAAGCAGGTTAAATCCTGAAACATAATCTAGGTTGCCTTCTTCCATTACTAGCATATGTTTTTCAAAAAGTGCTAACTCTTGGCTCGTTGCTTTACGAGATATTGTGCTTTGAAATAGATAGTGAATAAGTGAGTCGAGTGTACTTTTTATATCATCTTGTGAGAGGTTAAAACGACTTTCAGAAATGAAACTCGGTTTCCATCCATGCGAATCATAATCTTTATAGTTATTAAGCTTTTTAGGGTTCACATAACGTAACATTAGGTTTTCACGGATATATTTGTGATAGTTGATAAATGAGAGTGTATCCAAAGGAACGCGTTTTAATTTTCCTAATTTATACTTCATGGATGCTTGGTGCATCTCTTCTAGGGCATTTGAAAAGTTAGAAAATGTACGATGATAGTGTTTGTAGTCCATCTTCTTGCTCAAAGAATAAAAGGTCTCTTCAGCACTTTTAGCCCTGTTGCTGTCATAAAGATATGTTTTTGAAAAGATGAGTTGCAATAGCACATCTTGCCAGTTTTGAGGATTAGAGGCGACAATATCTCTGATGGCACGTTCTTTTACATTTTTGCTACTTGTGGTTAAAAAGAAATCGACTAGTCTTGTAGTGACACCTTTTTGAAACTCTTTGGATTTGGCAAGTTCTCTATAAAAATCATCACCATTTGTGATACTTGTGTTAAAGAGAGACAGGGGTGTTGTATTTTCATTTAAGCCGATGACTAGGGTATCATTATCACGGTCTAGTTTCCAGTTTTGTAGGGCTTTTCCTGCGATGGGTACTTTAGTATCATCAAATATAAGGGCATAAATCTCCATCATCTCACGCCCATTATCCTCAGGAGAGCGAAATCGTCTCCAATTATCAGAACTTATCATATGCAAGTAGGTACTATAAGCCATGGTGGCATCTTCTTGGAGATTTCTTACCATGGCGTTATAGACCCGTTCGGTATTGGGTTCATGTGAGCTTTCGAGCTCATAAGCTGGAGAGAACATAATGGTTTGTGTGAGGATATAAGATATCCAGTTATCAAGATAATAAGCATCTAAATCATCCATCGCGTAAAAGCGTGCAAGGATATTGTCCACTTCGTCATTGGTATAGTTGGCATGAAAAAAGAAGTCATTATTCCGGATATAGTTCTCTATCTCCTCTTTATCATTTATCTGCTCTTTTAACTGGGCTTGAAGGGTAGAGATAAATGTACCACTATCGATACGCTCTTTTAGCTCTGGTAGTGGATAGCCAAAAAATAGGGTAGAGAGGAGTTTATTTGCTACAAGTAGTTTATTCTCTTGGGAGAGGGCATTAAAGGCTTTATCATCTACTTGGGTGAGTTTATATGATGAGGCTGGTAAATCATGGGCGTAAAATCGTAGACCTTTGTAGGTGAGGGAATATTTTGTGCCATCATCTACGATAGTATTGCTACCATCGTTGGGTTCTGAACTGCCACAGCCTATGAAGAGTAGGGTAGAGAGTAGTATGGGAGTAAATTTTTTCATTGAAAGCTCCTTATCGCTTTTCTTGAAGGTAATATCGTCGTACATAGTAAACTAAAATTTACTGCATGAAAAAAAGAGATTTTTTTCATGCATTAAGTGAGGCAAAGATTACTAAATGAAACAACTTATGTTAGAATAATAGTTAAATAATATCAACCAATATTAAACAGGGAGTATCATGATAGTTAAGAAGCAGCCAATGGGGGTTTATCAAACTAATTGTTATATCGCAAGTATAGATGGAAAAGATTTTATTATTGATCCTGGTGTGGGGGCATTGGACTGGGTAGTTAAAAATGTCAAAAATCCTATCGCTATCCTCAATACCCATGGGCATTTTGACCATGTTTGGTCAAACCAAGAGGTAAAAGAAGCATTAAAGATTCCAATTTATGTGCCTAAAGAAGATGCATTTATGTTGCAAAAAGATCCTTTTGGGCAAGGCACACCACCAAGTGAACCTGATGTGTTGGTCACGGGAGATGAGATATTGATGTTGGATGGTGTGAAGGTTGAGTACATACACCTACCTGGGCATACACCGGGTAACTCTGTTATCATGATAGATGATGGAATGTTTTGTGGTGACTTTGTTTTTGAAAACTCCATTGGTCGGGTGGATTTTCCCTTTTCCTCTCCTGAAGATATGAAAAAGAGTATTAAAAAGTTTTTATCTCTACCCTATGATAAGACACTTTACCCTGGTCATGGTAACAATACCTCTATAAAAGTAGAGCAGAGTCGTATATGTAATTGGCTAAATTATATTTAAATTAGGACAAAATAAGGTTTATTTAAGAGTAAGAATGTTATATTTGTATTAAATAATAATAATTCTCCAATGAGAATTTACTATAGGTGGGGAAAATGAAAAATTGTGAACTGTTACTTAGAGAGAATGGTATCAAGGTGACACCACAGAGACTGAGTATAGTAGAAGAGTTATATGGTCAAGTACATATGAGTGTCGATGAGCTTTATGAGGCGATAAAAAAGAAGTTTCCTTCTATTTCGCTAGCAACGGTTTATAAAAATATCAACGCTATGCTTGAAAAAAGTTTTATCTTAGAGGTAAAGATACCTAATCAAAAGTCAAAATATGAGTTGGCCAAAGCGTCACACTCGCATGTGATGTGTGAGAGTTGTGGAAAAGTAGAGGATATCACCTTAGATTTACATGGTATCACAGAAATGGCAGCCAATTTGACTGACTATAAAATTAATGATGATGCTTTGGTATTGTCAGGCATTTGCCCAAGCTGTAAAGCTTCATAATCGCGCTTTATCCGCGCGTGGGCACTCTGCCGAAGAGTCTTAGCGAAGCGTAGCCATAAGGAGGTTTTACTCCGCTGGTGTCATAGCGATGATATACCATCGATAAATTGTCTGATAATGGGATTGTCGCTGGTTTTGAAAAACTCTGGTTCTCTTGCCGCTAGTACCTTGCCATCATAAAGCATAATCATCTAATCAGCTATCTTGAAACTTTCTTTTATATCATGTGAGATAACCACGGAGGTTGTTCCTAGTTCACGCTGAAGCTTGACTATCAATCTTGATATTAAATCACTTGCGATAGGGTCTAGTCCAGAAGTAGGTTCATCATAGAGAATGATATCTGGTTTAAGGATAACGGTTCTAGCAATGGCCACCCTTTTTTGCATACCGCCTGAGAGTTCATCGGGAAAGAGGTGATTTACTTCATGGGGGTTTAGTCCTACCAATTTAAGAGCGATATCAACTTCTTTGTCAATTTCTTCTTTTTTCATATTGGTATGTTCTTTGAGAGGAAAAGCGATGTTCTCATAGATATTCATACTATCAAATAACGCGCCAAACTGAAATGAAAAACCGATCTTTTTGCGTATCTCTAAAAGCTCTTTTGGACTTTTTACTCCTACGTCTACACCTTCTACAAAGATATGTCCTGAGGTGGGTTTTAATAGTCCTACCATGAGCTTGATAACAGTGGATTTTCCTGTACCAGAAGGTCCCATAACCACAGCAACACTTCCTTCTTTAATGGCAAAATTTAATCCTCTTAAAACCTTTTTTTCACCAAAATATTTATGAACGTCATCAAAGACTATGATATTATTTTCGATTGTTTTCTCCTATAGTCAGGGTAAATCCTCTATCAAATCCAGCCAAATCTTTATAAAAGTCTGCCTCGCCTAAGCCCTTTGTCTTAAAATACTTTGAAAGTGGCTCTTTTTGATCATACCCCATTTCACAACACAAATAGCAGTTGTCATGATAGGCGGCGATATCTATGATGTTTTTTAAGACTTCATCTCCCACCTGTCCACCAAAAAGGGCGATATCAGGTTCATAAGAGAGGTTGTTTTCCACCTTGGCATCATCAGCGATATAGGGTGGATTTGAGACGATGATATCAAATTTTTCTTGGATATCTATGAGGTAGGGGGTATGGATAAAAGTGATTTTATCTTCAACGCCAAAACGCTTTGCATTGATTTTGGCAACGAGGATAGCTTCTTGGGAGATATCGGTAGCTGTGATGCTAACATCGTCTACAAGTAGGGCTATCAGACAAGATATAATACCGCTGCCAACCCCTATCTCAGCGATAGTGGGTTTATGCAGTGTCTGTGCAAGTTGTACTACTTTATCGACAAGTATTTCGGTTTCAGGACGGGGGATTAAAGCCCCTTTTTGGATAAAAAAATCTCGTGCATAGAAGCTAGCTGATTGGGTGATATACTCTATAGGTTCATCTGCTTGTGCACGTCGTATCAAGCCAAAGTAGTCATCAGGGTTTTTTAAGACTTCATTCTCTTTGAGTATGAGTTGTAGGGAATCAATGCCTAGATGATGGGAGAGGAGGATGCGTGCTTCTTTCCCATTTTGAAGTGCTTTGCCCCCTTGCTTTAATGCCTCTTTGATGGTCACGTGCTTGGACAACTTATCTGTAAATTTTTGTCTTCTTCACTCTCATCAATAGCCATCCCTAATCTTTTGAGTCTCTCCACTAGTGGTGGGTGGGTGTGATAAAACATGATAAAGAGAGGATGGGACTTTGGAAAACTTTTGTTTTCGTTGGCAAGTTTTTGAAGAGCGTTGGCTAAGTCTACAGCGGACTCACACGCTGCACCAAACTCATCCGCATGGTACTCATTTTTACGACTAAAATAACCAAAAATAGGCATATAGAAAAAAGAGATAATAGGCGAAAATATCATAAAAAATGCCAAGATCGCATAAGGTGTTTTTTCGATACCGATACTTGAAAAAAGTTCTTGTGGCAGGTTACCAAAGATAGCAAACATCACAAAGAGTAGCCCACCTGTTAAGGCGATATTTTTAATGATATCTTTATGTTTAAAGTGACCTAACTCGTGTCCTAAAACAGCTAAAAGTTCCTGTTTGGTGAGTTTTTCGATGAGTGTATCATAGAGTACCACCCGTTTTGACTTGCCCAGCCCTCCAAAATAAGCGTTGAGTCTGTTGTCACGTTTACTAGCATCGATGGTAAAAACACCATCAGTTTTGAGCCCCACAGAAGAGAGTAGTTTCTCGATAGACTCTTTTAACGCTTCATTTTCTAAAATGGTAAATTTATTAAACAGTGGCGCGATAACCGTAGGATAGATGATGTTGACAATCAACACAATGACAAAAATCAATGCAAATCCCCAAATCCACCAATTTTCAAAGTTGATGATGATGAGAGAAATGAGCCAAGTGACAAGACCACCAATGAGTACAAACATAACAGCACCCTTGATGGCATCTGTGATAAAAAGCTTTGCATCCATATTTGAAAATCCAAACTTTTTATCCAAAACAAAGCTTTGGTAGATATCAAATGGCAAGGAGACGAGGTAGTTAATCGCGCCAAATGCCAAGATAAACGCAACAGACTTTAGCGCTATATCATCTATCATGATAAGCCCATCCAGCCACTTCAGTCCAAATCCAATCCAAAAGATAAAGAGCATATAATCGACCATTGTGCTTAGCATCCCCATGCGTTGCCCTGCGATTTTGTACTCTGCTGCTTTGATATAGTTTTTGAGTGTCAATATGACTGGTTTGTCATACTTTGCTTTTGAGACGTATCCCACTTCCATAACTGAGACATAAATCTTCATCAAGATATATGCAAAGTAAACAACCCCTATAGTAATTAACATCTATTCCCCTAATACTTTTTTTAAGATAAGTATAAATTCACTTGGTGGTTTATAGCCTATCATTTTATCATTTTTTAACTCATTGTGCGCGGCATCATAAAAGATGATAGCGGGAGGTCCAACTACACCAAACGCTTTTTGTAAGGCTTTGTCGTCGTCGCTGTTTTCAGTCACATCAACTTTTAAGAGTGTAAATTTCGCCATCAAGGCTTGCACCTTTGGGTCCGCAAAGGTAATCTCCTCTAGTTCCTTACATGCCACACACCAGGCAGCTGAAAAATCTATAAGTACAGGCTTGGTACTTGCATTGACAGCCGCATCAAGTGCTGCTCTTGTGCTAACTTTTTTAAATACAGGATGTGTGTTTACGGCACCCATAACTGTTTTATTCGTATAGAGTCTCTTTAGTGGGTCTAGCACACTTGTGCCTCCCGTAAAGGCACCGACTAAAAGTATCACACCATAGCCAAGTAGTACTACGGCGAAGACTTTAATAAGTTTTGAAACTCCTGATATACCTTCTTTTAATGGTTCTAATGCACCCGAATAGACAGCAGACCCGATAAAGAGTAGTGCCCAAAGTAGTAATGTCACCGCATCGGGTAAGATACGCGAAAGAAAAGAGATGGCAATACCTAGCATCACCACACCAAAGACATAAGAGACTCTTGTCATCCATCCACCAGGTTTTGGCATGAACTTTCCGCCACCTGCGCCGATGAGTAGCAGTGGCGCACCCATACCAAGACCGAGTAAGAAGAGAGCGAGTCCACCTAAAAGCACATCGCCTGTTTGTCCGATAAACATCAGTGCAGCGGCGAGAGGTGGTGCGACACAAGGACCTACGATGAGGGCTGAAAGTGCACCCATGATAGCGATACCAACAAATCCTCCACCTTTTGATTCATCTGACTTCTTGTTGGCAAAGTTTTGTAAGCCTTTAGGTAGTTGAATCTCATAATAACCAAACATAGAAAAGGCCAGGGCGATAAAGATAGTAGCAAAGGTAACAATGACCCATGGATTTTGCATGGCTGAGAGGATATTGGCGCCAAATACGGCGGATAACACTCCCGCTATAGCATAGACTAGCGCAGAGGCAGTGATATAGATAAAGGAGAGTAATAAGCCACGTTTTGCACTCATATGCCCACTTTGTTTTGACTCTAGGGTGATGATAGAAGAGAGGATAGGGATCATTGGAAAGATACACGGTGTGAGTGAAAGTGCCAATCCAAAGCCAAAGAAAAGTGCCAGTATGGCAAAAAATGAAGAGTTTTTGAGTTGTTCAGCGATAGCTGACTCTTCTGAGAGTGGCGCAGTCTCAGTCCCTTTTTCAACAGTTTTCTCAAGTGGTTTTTCTGTTTCTGAGAGTGGCGCAGTCTCTTTTTTAGCAGAAGCACCCCAGACACTATTTGTACTAGCATTTGAACTCTCTTTCGCACTGTTTTTTACTAACTTCCCACTAGCATCAAAAGCATAGATAGGATTCATGGGCTGATAGCAGAGTCCGGCTTCTGAACAGCCTTGGTAAAAGAGTTGTAATTTAAATGGCTCTTTGCCTACCTCTTTTTGGATGAGTGAGAGAGGTATATCCACAATGATATCATCACGATGTACGATAAATTCGTGAAATTCAACTGGCTTTGGTATCTTGATAAGTGGATTTAAATTCACCTCTTTTGGAGAGATAATCTTATATTTGAGTTGTGTATCATAGGCATACATCAAGTCTGCGAGTTGGATCTTTGTATGGATAACTTTACCATCACTTGTGACTGTCGGTGTGAAGGCTTCCTCTACGGAGAGTATGTTCTGGTCAAATGCAAACAGCGTAGTTTGCAGGATAACAAGTAGAACAAGTAACGCTTTTTTCATCTTTATCCTTCTTCATATTTTGATTAAATGTAATTAAGATTATACTTAAAGTTTGTAAATAGTTTGTGTAATAGTTTTTATTTTAGATGAAGAAATAGGAAATATGAGAGATATCTACTCCTATTTTAATGTTTCATCGCTTTTTCATGGTCAATCAACCATTGCTTAGACCTTACTCCTTTACCACCACTGTACTCTCCCAACGAGCCATCACTTTTTAAGACACGGTGACAAGGCACAAAGAGAGGAAGAGGGTTGTGCGCCATGGCGGTGCCAACAGCGCGGGAAGCGTTTGGATTTCCAGCAAGGGTGGCTAACTCTTTATAAGAGAGAGTTGTACCATAAGGGACATTGAGTAAGGAGGCATAAATTTCTTTTTGAAAATCTGAACACTCAAAATGGAAGGGAAGGTTGAATGTTTTTCTCTTTCCTTCAAAGTAGGCGTCCAATTGCCATTTGGCTTCTTGAAGAATCAAACTAGCATCATCTGCGTGCTTTTTAAATTTGACAAAAGTAAGTGAGACAATTTTCTCATCTACTTCTGCAATCTCTACAAGTCCAATAGGGGTGTGTTGATTAGGCTATCTTTTTCATTAGTTTGCTATAATAGCATAAATTATATAATGGACTTTTAATGAATAACAAACCAACCTATTCACTTTTTAAAAATGCACGTTATGCCTTGGAAGGCTTGGTACATGCTTTTAAAACCGAGACCTCCTTTAAGTTAGAAGTGTTTTTTACACTCCCTATCATGATAGCGATATATCTGCTTCCTTTTGCCTTTAGTTCTAAGCTGATGCTGGTCAGTACTTTGATACTTATCATGATAGTAGAACTGTTAAACTCCGCAGTGGAAAATGTCGTGGACTTAGTCACAAAAGATATCCACCCCTTAGCAAAGTCTGCCAAAGATATTGGGGCAACGGCTGTATTATTTACCCTTGTTTTACATGGCATCGTCTGGGTGATGGTCTTAAATGATACCTTTACACTGTTCTAATATCTATCATGATAGTACACCTCCAAGTGAAGGTGAGCGCTTTGAAACATTGTTTAAAAGTAAAAATGTTGAAATAATTCGTATCGTTTCTTCGTCTACGATAGACCAAGAAGTCATGTGCCAAGAAGAGGATGAATGGTTTATCATGATAGAAGGCTCTGCGACTATCATGATGGGAGATATGAAGCGGGAATTGGTAAAAGGAGATTACTGTTTTATTGAAGCCAAACAAGTCCATCAAGTATTACGCGTGGAAGAGGGGAGTGTTTGGCTGGCGGTGCACATAGGGTAAAGAGTCTTTTGCTATAATGCCCTAAAATCATCCCAAAGGAAGTAAAGATATGGGTAGAGCGTTTGAGTATAGAAAAGCAGCCAAAGAGAAGAGATGGGGAAAAATGTCCAAGGTGTTCCCTCGTTTAGCCAAAGCGATAACCGTTGCAGCAAAAGATGGTGTACCTGATCCCGATATGAATGCCAAGCTTCGGGCTGCCATCCAAAATGCCAAGGCTGAAAATATGCCTAAAGACAATATCGATGCAGCGATAAAGAGGGCAAGCAGTAAAGATACGGCAGATATGAAAGAGATAACCTATGAAGGCAAAGGGCCTCATGGTGTGCTTATCATGGTAGAAACAGCGACAGATAATCACACACGAACGGTGGCCAATATCAGGAACTATTTCTCTAAAAATGGGGGACAAGCACTTGATAACGGTGCTTTAGAGTTTATGTTTGCACGAAAAGCTGTTTTTGAGTTTACACTTCCTGAAGATAAAGATATTGAAGAATTAGAGTTAAATTTGATTGATGCGGGACTTGAAGAGTTGGATGTAGAAGGTGATCATGTTCTTGCTTATGGTGAGTTTGCTTCTTTTGGCGATCTGGGCAAAGCGATAGAATCCGAAGGTATAGAGATAACAAAATCACTTCTAAAACGCATACCAAATACTTCAGTCACATTTACAGATATTCAGATGGATGAGATAGATATCTTGATTGACAAAATCGAAGAAGATGAAGATGTCTTGGCCGTTTACACCAACATCGAGTAACTAGCATGACAACCAATCAAATACTAAAAAAGTTACAGCTTATCGTAGGTGCAGATGAAGAATTGATGTATCGTATCTTTACGCTTAGTGGCTATGAACTGCCTTTAGAGCGTGTGAAAGGTTACCTCAGTGAAGAGGGTGACAAAGCATTTTTAGACTGTGGTTATGAAGCTTTGGGGCACTTTCTGGATGGGCTTATCATCTATAAGAGAGGTCCTAGTGATAAAAAGAGTGCTGCTGAAGATGTGGTCGCTTTAGATAATAATCTCATCTTGAAAAAACTTCGTATCGCGTATGAACTCAAAGAAGTTGATTTGTATGCGATTTTCCACTCTGTGGAGATAGATATATCCAAAACAGAACTCAATGCACTTTTTAGAAAAGTAGGGCATAAAAACTATAGAACTTGTCCTAACTCTATCTTAGAACTCTTCTTAGATGGTTTAGCGATATGTGAGCAGGAGATAGAGTAAAAGGGTTGATTTAATTTTTTTTTCTTTTAGTCGATAATAACTACACGATATAGACTAAAGGAAATTGATGGTTGAACCAGTAGATAATTCTTTTTCATCACTTGTTAAAAAGAATCAAAAAGATACTTCTTCTGATAAACTACAGCACCTCAGTGAAGCCCTAGATTTTCAAGTTTCTCTTCGTATGGGAGAGTTACACTATCAACTCTATCATGATAGGCTCACAGGTTTAAAAAATAGATATGCTTTAGACAAAGATTTGGAAGAGAATTTTTCTACAATTTTGTTAGTAGATATCGATCAATTTCATAACTACAATGAACTATATGGGATTGAAATTGCTAATAAAGTCTTAGAAAGATTTGCGCAGTTTATCTCTATATTTGCGCAGAGAAATGATTATGAAGCATATCGTATCTATGGGGATGGTTTTATCTTAAAAAGTGAAAACTCATCTGTAAGCCATGAGATGATTCATCATGATATTTTGGATTTTTTGGAGCAACTTTCAGAGTATAAAGTGACTTTTGAAATAGCTGGTGAAGAGATTGATATCGAGGTGGATGTGACTATCGCTATTTCTATGGAAAAAGAGTATACCTTGGAAAAGGCTAACAGTGCCTTAAAGTATGCCCGGGCTGAACAAAAAAACTATCTTGCTTATTATGAGGCTATGAACACGGAAAAAGAGTTAAAAGATGCCCTTTATTGGAGAAAAGAGATAAAAGAGGCACTCAAGAATGAGAGAATCATACCCGTATTTCAACCGATTGTTGATAAACATGGTGAAACTATCAAGTATGAAGTCTTAACAAGGCTCCAAAGGAGAGGTGAGAATATCTCCCCATTTTACTTCCTCGATATTGCAATTAAAACCAAGCAATATGCACAAATAACGAAAGTTATGATAGAAAAAAGTTTTAAAATTATGCAAGAACTAGAGGTAGACTTTTCTATAAATCTACTTTTTGCGGATATTAAAAATCGCAAAACGATGCAGTTTTTAAAAGAGCAGATAGTAAAGTATGGTGTGGGGGATAGGTTGGTACTTGAAATCGTTGAGAGTGAAGATATCAAGGATTATGTGTTACTTACTGAAATACTAGGGAAGTTTAGGGAACTAGGGGTGCGTATCGCGATTGATGATTTTGGATCAGGGTTTTCAAACTATGCTTATATCTTAGAAATTGCGCCTGATTATCTAAAAATTGATGGTTCCTTAATCAAAAATATTGATAGTGATGCCAAGGCTTATAAACTTGTGAAATCTATACAAATACTTGCATCTTCATTGGGTGTAAAGACGATTGCTGAGTATATACACTCAAAAGAGGTTTTTGAAGCGACACAAGAGTTAGAGATAGATGAGTTTCAGGGATTTTACTTTTCAAAAGCGATAGAACCTGAGGCATTGCTAGTGCGAGAAGCTGCTATAGTTTAGATTATTCTCATGATTTTTAATCATAGGAGGGTTTAATTCCCCGACCCTTGGGTCGAAATGGTATAATAAGAGATGGATGAGCATATATATAAAAGTCACAATAAGACATTACTCTTATATCATTTAGTATTTCCAGCCAAATATAGAAGAAAGA
>JAJRSK010000069.1 GCA_024278835.1 Campylobacterales bacterium
ATGATGAGATGATTGCCACCATCGTCAGCAAGTGGACAGGCATACCAGTCAATAAAATGCTCCAAAGCGATAAAGCAAAGATTTTGGGTGTCGAGGATGAACTGAAACGCCGTGTTATTGGTCAAGATTCAGCACTCAAAGCCATCGCTAGAGCGATAAAAAGAAACAAAGCGGGACTTAGTGACCAGAGTCGTCCGATAGGAAGCTTTATGTTTTTAGGACCAACAGGTGTAGGTAAGACAGAGTCTGCCAAAGCCTTGGCGACATTTCTCTTTGATGATGAGAAGTCGCTCATTCGCTTTGATATGTCAGAGTATATGGAGAAGCATGCGGTGAGTCGTCTCGTGGGTGCGCCTCCGGGATATGTGGGGTATGATGAGGGTGGACAGCTTACTGAAGCGGTCAGACGAAAGCCTTACTCGGTGCTTCTTTTTGATGAGATAGAAAAGGCGCATCCTGATGTCTTTAATATCATGTTGCAAGTCTTGGATGATGGACGCTTAACGGACAACAAGGGTGTGACGGTGGATTTTAAAAATACCATCATCATTCTCACTTCCAACATTGCTAGTGATAAAATCATGGAGTTTAAAGACCCAGATGATAGAGAAAAAGCGGTGCGAGATGAACTTAAGGGTTACTTTAAGCCAGAGTTTTTAAACCGTCTAGATGATATCGTTATCTTTAATCCACTTGGACTTGAAGAGATTACAAAAATTGTGGATGTGCTTTTTGAAGGTATCCGTAAAAAAGTTGCAGAGCGTGGTATCATGATAGAACTCTCCGATGCAGCCAAAGCCTATATCGGTGAAGAGGGATTTGACCCTGTTTATGGTGCAAGACCACTCAAGCGTGCACTTTACACAGAAGTAGAAGATCGCTTGGCAGAGATGATTCTCTCTGATGAGATAGATGAGGGTGATAGTGTTCTTTTTGATGTCGAAAATGGAGAAATTATCACGAAAGTCAATAAATATTAGTGGCTTATACCGCTCCTAATCTCCCTTTCCTTTAAATATGGAAGGGAATTTGACTTGCAAAAAGTTTTGGGAGGTCTTGTTTGGTGCGTTTTATAATGAATGACCATAAAACTTTTTTACCCTCTCGTCACAATAAAAAAGTGCATCGAGAGATTTGCCATCTGTATCAAGATATGTTGTATCTGGATTAACTGCCCTTGAGAGTGCAACATATCCTTGCCCTGCGGCAAATACATAGCTAAGGTCTATACTCAACCCCTCGATACTCATCCCTTGGGATTTGTGAATGGTTATGGCATAAGCTAGTTTGAGTGGAAATTGTGTGATTTTTCCTATCAGACGCTTTTGAACAGTTTCTTTGCCATCTTTGGTTTTTCGCTTGTAGGTATAGATATCTGTAGTCTCTCTTTCAAGCTCTTTGCCATCCACCCAAATTCTATCTTTTTCAAGTTTTGTGATGGTGCCTTTTTGACCATTGTAAATATTTTCACCTTTTCTATTGATGGTGTACATCACTAATGCACCCTCTTTTAAAAAGAGTCTTTTTTCAAATCGAGATTGTAGTTTTCTCTTTTTAAAATCAAATTCATTCACCTCTGTTTTACTCTCTTTGTTACCAAGAAAAGACTCACTTATCTCATAGACATAAGTTTTTGCTTTGATTTTATCAAGCATCTTTTTTGTTATGCCAAAAAGCTTTATTGTTGGTTGAATAGAGGTGCGTATAATTCTTATTATAGGCATTTTGAGTAAGCTTTTTTACCATTTTTTCAGCTCTGTTGGTAATCTTTCCAACTCTTAGTTCTTGCAAAACTTCGGCAAACTCTACATTTTGTGTTCTGTAGATTTTAGTAAGCTCTATTGTCTCAAAATTATGCTTTTTCCAAAATCTACTATTGAAGGCATAATCGACAAGATATTCTTCTCCTGAACTTACCGGAGGAAGCTGATAAAAATCTCCTACTAACAATATAGGAATATCAAGACTTAACTCCTCAAATCGCCTATCTATCCAGTTAAGTAGATAATCTCCAACCATAGATATCTCATCGATAATCATCAAATCAAATGCCTGAAATACTTTCATAGCCATATCTCTCTTCTCTCCAGTCAATGCCCGAATACCAGCTTCAGCATCAGTAGGAAATCGAAAGAAACTATGAATTGTCTCTCCTTTTATATGAGAAGCAGCTATGCCCGTAGGAGCCAATAGTATAGGGTTTTTAAAACTCTCTTTGACAGCATTGAGTGTATAGGTCTTACCGACACCTGCCCCACCAGTTAAAAATACATTAGTACCTGAATTTAACTTTTCGATGATATCTTTGATAGTTGTGAAATTTTGAACTGGATTTGCTGACATAATGACTCCTTAAATTTTTTTGTTAGGAGTAGTATATATCAGCAAATAGTCAGATAGTGTCTAATTAAGCAAAGGTTACATTTTTTTTACTATTTTCTCAAGAAGCCTAAACCAATGTATAAGTTTATCTATAGAAGGTGCTTTTGCCTTTTTGTCGCTGTGTTGCTGATGGTTTCTAAAGGAGTTAAAAGCATATAGCTCATCTTTGAACTCTTCTTTTGATAGTCCAACTCTCTCTTCTAAAATCTTGAGCAGTTTTTCTATGGTATTTTTCTTGTTAAATTCTATCTCTTGATGATTATCTTTCCAATAGCATCGTTTCCCTTTCTCTTTGTCGATGATATAGATATTGTTGATATGCTCTAAACATCTAAATATCGTCAAAGCAACATAAATCTCTCTTTGTTGCATGTTGCTATCGAGCATCTTAAAAATAGTGTCGATATCCTCATGAAGCTGGGCGTAAAGTGCATCTTCACTCTTTTTTTCCCACAATGGCAACTTATCTATCTCTTTTGTGATATTCCATATCTCTTTAAGGTAACTCTTTTGCACTCCCTCTTTTATCAACAGTCCTAGTTTATTAAAGCTCTTTGTCTCTGTTTCGTATCTCTCATTTGGTGCATCTTTTTTGACATATCCCAAAATCTTTTTTCTGTTGAGTTCATCGAGTATGCGACTATCTCCAGAAGCGGTAAACATCACTATCTGTATGCCTGGATTTATCTGATGTATGGTATCTATGATTTTAAAACCCGATATATCTTTGATACTGTTTAAACTATCATCACTCTCCAAAAGTCGCAAATCCAAAACAATAACATCTGCATCAAATGATTTAATCTTCTCTTTGAGTGCTTCTTGAATATCTTCGACTCTTTTATCTTTAAAGTTATATTCTAATGTATCATAGCCGATATTTGGATATATTTTCTTTAGATAACTACCCATGACATCTTTCCAGCCCTCACTCCATCTATCATCGACAAAAAGAACCCTGCCACCAAGTTTTAAATCTTTGATAAGTTTTTCATCAGCTATCTGCTCTATACCACTCTTTGCGAGAATATACTTAAAATAGAGCATAGAGGAGATGCGTTTTTCATTTGCATCGATGGCTTCACTTTTGGCTCCAAGCATCTTTGCCCACTGGTAAATAGACCATTCGTTTGTAATAGCATGATGACTCAAAAAGTCTTGAGGCTCCTCGACATGGATAAGCGATAAAAACTCTTCATGATAGGCTTTTTCTGTAAGAGGTTTTATCGCTCTATCTCTCATATCTTCTATCTGTCTAAAAGAGTTTGCTGTTAAAAAGATATTTTTACTCATGAGGATTTTTGAGAGCTTGTCTATCTTGCATAAAAGATAAGCATCCAAATCACTCAGTATCATGATAGGTACATATCGCATATCTCCCAACTCTTTACTTAGTCGTATATGATACGCCACTCTAATACCTAAAAGCTCCATATAGTTATCAGATAGATTATCCTTGATGCAGATTAGCTTGGGGGATTTCTCTCTTATGATTGGTAAAATCTCTTCAGAAATGTATCTATCTATATCTGCTGATGGAGCATCAAATTTGATTCTATTGCAAAACCTCTCTACATGAGGTACATTATCATGATGAATCACTACAACACTATCCATATATCAACCCTTTAGAGATATATTTTCTAACATCGTTTTTTATCTTTTTTATCTCATCTTTTGTGATGAGTGGCATATCATGATATTTTGAGAGATGGGGCATTATCTCACTTAGGCTACTCAATTTACACACCCTTTGAAATTTACCCATTTTGACACGCTCTTGTTGCATCTCATTTAAAAAAAGAGAGAGTTTTTCAAGAGTATTTAGTGCTATATTTAACTTCCATTTTTCTCCATAGAGTAGAACATAAGGATTTATAGAGCCATTTTTTAGAGAATCCAAAAGCAGGGAGAGGTTATCATGATAGAGTTTTTTAGAGTTTATCTCTAAGAGATTCTCTTTAAAATAGAGCGTATCTACACCCCCTGAAAAGAGTATCAACATCACATCTCTTTTTTTAGAAAAGCTCTCCAACCTCTCGATAATCTCTACATTATCCACCCCAAAAGCTGACTTATGAGCGATAATCAAATCATACCCATCCAACACAGCATCACTCTCTTTTAAATGCTCACATATATCACTATACCTACTACCCACAGCATTGTAGAGTATCTCTTCATAGTTGGCAAATATATCGCCTTTTTCTTCGATAAAAAGAGCTTGTCGTACCTCTCTATCTTCTATGAGCAGTGCTCTCATATATAAAACCTCAATACATGTGTAAATCCTTTAGGCTTTTGAGACAGGGCTTCTATAAACATGCCTCTTTTTTCATGAAGATAGTGGAGAGAATAACTCTTCTCTTGATAACTATTTTCCACTCTCCAATCACAGAGATTTCTTAGCTTCTCTTTGATATCGTAAAAATCTCCATCTTCTACCTCTTTTTGCAAATCCTCACTTGAGATATCTGAAAAAGAGCCGATATGGCAGATAGATATATCGATAAAGTCATCTTCCTTTTTTGCACTCACCTCTATCTCTTTAAACTCTTTGCGAGCTTTTATCCCTACAAAAATCTTCTCCAAAGCTTTTTTCAAACTCTGGACATCGGTATAAAACTGCTTTCCTTTTAGATGACTACACTTCATCACTTGATCATCTGCCAAACACTCATCATCGATATACTCAAATATCCTCTCCAAAGCCTCACTCTCTCTTCGCACTTCTATCTTTTGTTTAAAGACTTTTTTGATGTATTCTCCAAAGAGTTCTATATTTTCCCCATCAATCATCAAAGGCTTTTTTAGACGATAAGCAAAAGGATTTTTCTCCTCTTTGAGTGCAGGCAATGCCGACCAACCCAAGCCCTCATCCAAACCATCTTTTGAAAATAGAAATGCCTCTATCTTTTCATAAAGAGTCGGAACATACTCTTTAAGCGCATCCAACTCTTTGAATTTTTTCTTTAATGCCTTGATAAATCCATCAAAATCATCATACTCGCTCGCCAGGTCAAAATCCCAATCATGGGTAGTGTATTTGAGTGGTGTATCATTGGTAAAGTTTTTGAGGAGTTTGACAAACTCTTTTGGGTGGTGGTTTTGATAGTTTTCATATTTTTTAAGTAGTTCAAATGCTTTGTTATCATCAAGTTCAGCAGCATAATCCCAAATATCTCTCCCTTCATAATCTTTGAGTGATAGGTCTGCACCTGCCTTAAGTAGTGCTTCCATCTCTTTAAATCGCTCCTGTTCACACAAAAGCATCAATTCGCTTTTACCTTCATCGGTTTGTTGGTTTATCGGTATGCCTTGGTCTATCATGTCTGAGATATCTAAAGTGCTATCATCCGCTATCATCCTTGCAAAATTTATATTTTTTTTATTTACCATTCTAAAAAATTCATAATATTCAAAACTAGTTACTATTGCCAACTCTGAATTTTTTTTATCATTAAAAGAGTTTTTGTATGATTTTTTTCCTTCTTTTATCAAATCAGCTATCTCTTTATCTCTCTTATCTATATATCTTTTTCTATCCTTCTCTAACTTGATTTTATTTATCTTATTTGGTATTGCACCCGCTTTTCGTAGAGATTTTTTGATATCACCACTCGCATAGTCTATCGCCATAAAACCCTTTTTGTTTTGGATATCGAGTGTCGCACCTGCTTCTATGAGCACATCTACCAAAAGTCTCTTTTCATAGATGACTGCATAGATAAGAGGGGTGTTTCCTCTGTTGTCTCTTTTATCGATACTATCTTGAAGCGACATAACAACATCTTTATAGTCTGATTTGGTTATATCAAAATTTTTATATCTATTATCCACATATAATATATAAGCCCTTATCTTTTCTGTCTCTTTAGAGGCTGTGGTCTTTAATGCATCATGGTAAAGTTGAGAAATTTTTATCATGATATCTTTATCTTTTCTTGCACCTGCTTTAATGAGTTCTCTAACTACTTCTAAATGTCCATCCAATGAAGCGGACATCAAAGCAGTCGCACCATTTTTATCTTTTGCATCAATAGCAGCACCTGATTTAATGAGCTCTTTAACTACTTCTAAATGTCCAGCGAATGAAGCGTACATCAAAGCAGTCCAACCATCTTTATATTTTGCATCAATATCAGCACCTGATTTAATGAGCTCTTTAACTACTTCTAAATGTCCATCCAATGAAGCGTACATCAAAGCAGTCACACCATATTTATTTTTTGCTTCAATATCAGCACCTGATTTAATGAGTTCTCTAACTACTTCTAAATGTCCAT
>JAJRSK010000070.1 GCA_024278835.1 Campylobacterales bacterium
ACCCTTATCCATGACCTTGTCAAGCAGGGCTCACAATTTATCATCTCTACCCATTCTCCGATACTGCTCTCCTATCCCAGCGCGACGATTTACGAGATAGGAGAGGGTGGATTGCACAAAGTGGCGTATGAAGAGACAGAGACCTTTGAAGTTTCAAAGCGATTTATCAATGAGTATGAAAAAATGTTACAGGTATTGCTATCATGATAGCACTTATGCAGTTGAAATAATAAAATAGATTGTTTATTTAATATTAATTTCAACATTTCAAAATGAAATATTTTTCTCCTTTTAGAGATTTTTGGATTACACTTAGCATACAAAAATTGAAGGAGATTTGATGAAAACACAAGCGATAGGATATCAAACACAAGTTGGCAAAAAGCAGTTAAAGTTTTACTATCATGATGATACACTCTGGTTAACACTAAACAACATCAGTGAACTGTTTAACTGTAGCATTCAAAAGGTCTATGGTGTACTCACCAAAATCACGAAAAAAAGTAAAATCACCCAAGCTTCTTGCAACAAATATATAGAAGTTACAACAGAAAATGGCAAGAAATCAAAAGGAAATTTTTATAACCTTGATATCATCATGGCGATAGGATATATGCTAAATCCTAAAATCGCCATGGACTTTTATAGTCGTAGCCTTGATGTTTATAAAGATGCCGTTATCCGTACACAAAAAAGAAAAAAACTCTTTTATGTCTTTTAGAGGTGCTCTTTTAATTATTGTGAAATTCGTGATCTCAATAAAGCCCGCCAAACATTCGCATCTTTTTTAAAAGAGAAGGTGTTGACCTCGCTTTCTTTTTGCCCATTGATAGAGAGGTCAGTTCGATATTGAACATGTCGTAGTCCTCCCTCTTTGTTCACACCCAATATTGTAAATGTCGCACGATGCATCAGCTCAGCCATTTGAGGATTTTGCTTGATGATGGCTTCATTATATTTGACATAAAATTGACTATCAGATAATTGTTTGAACTCTTCTTTGCTCTTTAAAGCAAAAGTTTGTGTGAGTTCTTGTATGACTTTTTCTTTATCAGGCATAGAATTCATGATTAAAGAACGAAACTGCTTAAGGGCTTCAGAGTGCATATACTTCACCATCTCTTTTGGCTTATACAGCTTCGTAGCAGCAAGATAGCGCTTGGCAACCTCTTGGACAGAAGAAGCTTCTGACTTTGCCAAAAGAGGAGAGAGTGCCACAGCGCCACATAAACATAAGAGTATAAATATTTTTTTCATTAGCATACCACCACAGATTTTATTTCAGTAAATTCATCCAAAGCGTACTTTGGCCCCTCTTTTCCTATACCGCTGAGTTTACTTCCACCATAAGGCTGGATGTCAAAGCGGATAGTTGGGATATCATTGATGACCACGCCACCACAATCAAACTCTTCGATAGCGCGTTTTGTGTTGTGCAGGTCGTTAGTAAAGATAGAGTATTGTAAACCATACGGTGAATTGTTGATTTTTCCAATGGCTTCATCAAAGTCTTTAACAGAAACGATACTCACTATCGGAGCAAATACCTCTTCACAGACGATATTCATATCATCTGTCACTTTATCCATCACCGTTGGCGGGAACATAAATCCTTTTCTCTCTCCACCACTGAGTGCAACAGCACCCTCATCGATGGCACTTTTCACCCAGCTCTCTGCTCTTTGTGCAGCCTCTTCATTGATGAGCGGTCCCATAAAGGTATCATCATGATAGGGATTACCCACGATGAGTTTATCAGCCTCTTTGGCTAGTGCCGTGGCAAATACATCAGCAACTTCGTGATGCACATAGATGCGCTGAAGCGAGATGCAGACTTGTCCAGAGTTAGAAAATGCACCCAAGGCACAACGCTCTGCGGCTTCTTCTATGTTGGCACTTTTGTCGATAAATGTTGCAGCGTTTCCCCCTAGTTCTAGAGAAACTTTTTTGATACCTGCTTGAGAGATGATGATTTTTCCCACAGGTACAGAGCCTGTAAATGAGATGACTCTAGGTATAGGGCTTTTAACTAGTGTAGAGCCTACCTCTGCATCACCATAGACAAGACTCAAGGCATTTGGACTACGGTGTTTGCTCTCTACAAATAGCTTAGCAAACTTATACGCCGTGAGTGGTGCTTCTGGAGTGGGTTTAAGTACGATGGCATTGCCCGAAATAAGCGCAGGGGCTAGTTTATGTGCGATGAGGTTGAGTGGAAAGTTAAACGGCGTGATAAGCACCGCTACGCCCACAGGAACACGCATGGTGTAAGCGATGGTCTTTTTACCACTAGGCATCGCATCTGAAGCGAAAGTCTCACCATTATGCTCTATTGCTGCCGCGACAGAAAGACGCAATGTTTCCACACATCTATCTACTTCAATACGCGAAAACTTGATAGGCTTTCCCACTTCTGCAGTGATAGTCTGGGCGATGTCTTCTCTATTTTCTCGCAAACCTTCGATGACATCTTCTATCCATGCGATGCGTTGGCTTAGGGGGATTTGTCTGTTATCATGATACGCCTTTTGTGCGATGTTTAACGCCTCTTTGGCATCACTTTCATCACAGAGGGGATACTCCGCCACGATTTTTCCATCGTAAGGGTTTTTGATAGTCTCTATTTTTGTTTTTGTGACTTCTACATCACCAAAAAATATTTTAGCTTGCATCTCTAGTTTTCCTTATTGATAACCTTAGACCTAGCCAAGGCCGCTTCTATTTCTTCTTTACTCACATCGCCACTCAGTTCGAGTTTCACGTCGCCATCGTTGCCTGTGACTTTCATATCCTTGACTTTGGCTTTGGTCTCGTCACTCATGCATTCGCATTGACCTGTGGCGCAGTTTTCTACCATCTTGATGATGTTTTGTTTTTCGACTACGCCTGTGAAGTTTATCTTTACACCGCTATTTAGTTTTGTGACCTCTTTTTTTATCATGATACCATCTCCTTTATCCAAGTTTCTTTCTCCCCAGCATCGTCTATGATTTGTCCCATATCCTGATGGAGGTTCCAGTAATAGTTTACAAAATACTTCACATTGTCATCGACTGGCATGAAGTATTTGCCCTCTTTTTTTGCATATCTATGCAAAAAATCTGTCGCATCTTTTTTGTTGAGATAGTGCAATGCCAACTCTTTGTAAGTAGTGATATACCACGCTTTAGCTCTCTCATAGGCTTCATCGCTCATATCTATCTCAAGCTTATTTTTAAATGTCAACACACCACTCTCAAACAAGCCATGTAGATGAATGAGACCTTCACAATAATACGGCGCTACTTCACCCGTCTCTTTCCATGCGATAAGCCCTATGGCGCGTTTAATTGTATCATTTAAAACATGATGTTTAAGTTCTTCTACTTCGTTATAGAAAAATGCCATCTGTCCACCAGATGTGGCTTTGAATTCTTCGATATTTTTAAAGTTACCTGTTTTGTTCATCTGCATTTCGGTGTCGTTGTCTAGCCACAATATATGTCCATATTCATGTCCGATGGTGGTAATGTTATAGACATCGTACCAAAGGGAAGGTTTTTTAAAGATGATTTCTCGGCTTTGATTTAAAAAGTCTTCAGGTAAGACCTCTTTTTGAATCTTCATAAATGGCTTGGCTCGTGTACCTTCCAATACATTATCAGCAAATGCAAAGATTTTCTTACCCTCTTCTTTGGTGATAAGTTCGTCATTTGGCACAACTTGGGCTGAAAAGAGTCCACAAAACTCAGCACCATAGTAGAGTGCAGGACGTCCTAGATAGAGTTGTACTCTCTGCGCACTTTCTAGGGAAGTATCATAAATAGCACGGGAGTTTTTTACCTCTGACTCTATCTCGTGAAAAACTTCTTTATACATGGATTTGATATGTTCTTTGACGGCACCTGCATTATTTTGAGGATTTACCATACGCAAATCCCACTCTAGCGCAACTGCTTTTTTATAGTGGTCTTCATAGTATTCTAAAGGGTGTCCTATCTGCAAAGGTGCGGTGATTTTCATCCATTTTCTATCGACATCTGCCCATTTGGGAATGGTCTTGCTAGTATCTTTTTCCGCCAAAGCTTCGATGATAGCTTGGAGGTAGTTGATATGTGCTTCTTTTTGAGAAAAGACTTCATCTTCGAGTTCTAAAAGTGTGTTTTTAAATTCTGCTAGGGCAAGTAAAGAAGTTGTAACCTCTTGGGCAAACGCATCTGCATACGCCATAGACTTAAAACTACCATCTTCTTGTTTGACAAGTACAGAGTAGGAACGATCGCCTTTTTCTCCATCGTGTCCTTTGTCATGTAAGTCATGCTCATGCAACATCTCAAATATCTTCTCTTCATCGCCATTAAATAAGCGATAAAGGTCACGATTCACCCCATCGATGATGTGTGCTGTCCAACTTGATTGCCATGAAGAAAAGGTTTTTCCTACTTCATGCACCCCTCTAAAAATAGCGCGATAAAAAGGCGTAAGTAACGCCTGCTCTTCTATCATGATAACAAGCTTCTCATGCACTTTGAGGTGATAGTCGGCTACCCAGAGATAGGCTTCTTCTTTTTTTTCTATGACCTCTTCTTCACTAAAGCCTTGTTTCTTTAGAGCTTGACTGAGAGAATCATCTCGCAAAGAGACGAGTCGGGAGATAGCAGACATCTGATTTTCAGTTGTGCGCTCAAGCCCTACTTTATCTAAAAATTGGTTGATAAAATTCTCTTTTTCCGGGTCCCCTTTACCTTCTACGACATCGTAAAAAGTGCTGATTTCTTTCTGGTTTTGTTTGATGGTTTTATAAATCTTGTCTAAATCATCAAAAAATTGTTTTTTCATGCCATTTCCCCTAAATATTTTCCTCTATATGTCGAATTATAGCTAAGGGCACCTCTAAAAACCCTAATCATTCATAATGGGCTTTAAAAGTGTGAGATTTTATAAGAGATTTGTGAAAACCTAGCCGTAGCTAAGTGGAAGAAATATCTTGTGAAAGATTGCACTTTTAAAGCCCACCCTGTGGGCATCACAGATAAGTCTTTGTGCTTCGTTACTTACTTTTGAATTAGCTAAGGCTAGTCCTGCAAGTAAGTGCCTCACACAAAAACTTATCTGTGATGTTATGAACGACTAGGGTTTTTAGAGGCGCCCTTAAGTAAATGTTTTTTGCAAAAAGAGGGAAATAGATGAACAACAACAGCATGCTTATATTAAGCTATTTGAATCAAGCTGTGATGGAAGCGCAGATTGATCGGGCACGAAATTATCATACACACTTAGCGATGGTGAAGTTGGATTTGCCATTTGAGCCAAGTGATGGTCTAGTGTTTAAAGAGATGGTAGGATTTATGCACTCATTTTTGGACTTTTCACCAATCATCAATGATGGAGGAAGTTCTTTTGTTCTTTTTATGCATGATACAAAACTTCACACCGCGGTCATGACTATCAAAAATATGCTCATGAGTATAAAAATCAAGTATGGCACTTCTGTCAAAGGGGTAGGTATCACTGCATTAGAAGAAGGCGAAGGTTTACATGAACTCCAAGAGAGATTGCATACGCTCTATATGAAGTCAAAGATTTCTAAAACCAAAGAGATTTTTTATGCTACAAGTTCTTTTGAGTATGGCTCTGGAGAAGTTGAGAAGAGCTTGGTCTCTATCTTTACCAAAGAGCCAAAAATAAAAGTCTATGGTTTTTACAAAGAGGCACCGATGGTGCATGAGGCAGAAGTGCTAGAGTTTGATACGAGTATGTTTAACTTACGCCTGCCAAAAGAGTATCTGAACTTTTTAAAGAGAGAAGAGTTTGTCTACCTAGAACATCCTTTGGTGCCAGATATCATGCGCTCAGACATCATTTCCATCGATATGAATCATTCTTTGATAAATCTAAGTAAAGTCAAGTTTCTCGATAATTCTCCTGTGCATCGTAAAAATATCAGAGTCACGCCACATAAACCAGTACAAGCACTCATGACCTACAAAGAAGAGTTCCAGATGGAAGGTATCGTCTCTGATATCTCTAAAAACTCTATACTTTTAACCACACAACTCAATAAAGCAGAAGAGATTCAAGCCAAAGATTTACAAAATAAAAAGTTTACATTGAGTTTCCACATAGAGAGTGCGGACAAACAGGTATATGCCATAGAGGTACAAGCAATGATATTTAAAATCACGGGCAATCAAGTCATCGTCAATATCTATCCGACACCTGAAGCACAAAGAGAGATTACTGAGTACATCACGATGTGTCAAAACTTACTTTTACTTGAGGCGCAAACAAGCTAAAGGGCACCTCTAATGCCATTAAGTTAACGACAAAAGAAGTAAATTCTTTTGTCTACGCTAACGCTAAGTTCTCTTCAGCAGAGGGCTCACGTGCAGATGAACCGCACTTAATTTTTTTCAAAACTCTTAACTTAATGGCATTGAAGGGCACATCTAAAGTCTATAGGATTTTAAATACTTTAAATACTTTTGGATTTTATTAAAGTAGGGGTGATTGACTTTACCCCCGTTGTACCTACTGACCATCTCAAAATAACTTTTAGAGTGCTCACTAAGCCAGACGATGTAAAGTGTGGCTATCTTGGCATTGAAGGCACTCTCATGCATCATCTTTTTGATAAGCATGACATCACTCATCAGCGTGACATCCAAAAGATTAAAACTTTTAGCGACAAACCTTGCCGTACCCAAGCGGACTTGCATGACACCATACGAGCCCTTTTTGATACCCTTTTTGAATAGTTGTTTATCTCCATACTTGACTTTGCCACCATTTGTCTCCGTCATACAGATAGCCATCATTGTATCTTCAAAGGTTTTACCCTTTTTATTGGGATATTGTAAAGCGATATTTTTAACCGTTTTGAGAGTAAGGATTTGTTTCATATCGAGTGCTTTTGCCTCTATCATGATAGGCAAGATTACTATCATGATAAGAGAGAGAACCTTAGGCATACCCCAAGAGCAGGCTGGCGCGCTCATGATAGTGTGGTGTAAACTTCTTTTAGTTTTTTGTAAAGGCTATCTGCTGTGAGGTTTGCATCCTCTTCTAAGATACGCATCATGACATCATTGTCCTCTTTGCCATTCCAAACTTTTTTATAGGTGCCTTCTTTGTAGCCGTTATCTTGTCTAAACCCATTGAGGATATTTTTCCCTAGATAGTACTTGTATAAATCATCCATACTTAAACCACACTCGATAGCCGCAGAAAAGAAATCATCAGTGATCTTATAAAAATCTTCTTGTGTGAGAGTATCTTTCATCATATGTTCGATATTGTTGATGATGGAGAGAGAATCGCTACTATCGGGTGCGATAGAATCTGTGCAAAACTCGTCAAAATATTTAGTATCGATGACATACGCGACAAGATCATCAATCGTTCCTAAATTTTCGTTTTTATAGTATTCAAGACCAAGGCTCATAACAAAGTGCCAGATATCGACAAGTTCTATCTTGATGTTGTCCCAATCGGGTTCGATGTTGATATCTTTCCAATGTTTCCAGTTGAAGCTATCGATGAGTTCCGCGCACTCCATATAGATACATCGACGCCAGTTGATGATACGATCGTGTTTATTATAGCCTTTTTCCCAACCTATGCCGTTGGTCTCATCATTCAACTTTTGTTGCAGTCTGAACATCTCTGTTAGCATCTGTTTTCTATTCATCTTCTACTGACTTTTAAATTATCTAGATTGTGTGCGCTCATGCCACACTCTGCTTTGTATTCTCTTGTTTTTATTTTTAGCAGGGCTTCTTTCCCATAAACAATCACTTTTTTTTGATCTGCTATGGGTGCCATCAGTTTGTTCTTTTGAGCAAGAGGGATTGACTCATCTGAAACGATTTTCATCATCTGTACCTCTAAATCTTTTAGGTAATCATCCATACAATTTATTATCTTTTCCATAAAATTATTATACCATAGAAGAAAAAAAGTAAGGTAAGGTATGATATTTAAAGATATTTCATTTTTTGACAATTTTGACCTAAATTGGCTCAAAGGATTGATTGTTGAGCCCTTAAGAAAAAGAGAAAAAATCACTTTTTTTAAGTCTGCGATGATGATAAATCCATTAAAAATAGAACATTTAAATAAAATGGACGAATTAGATGCAGATGTCATCGTGATAAATTTAGAAGATGGCATCGCTAAAGAGCACAAAGAGAGAGCGTTGATTTTGGCTGCAGTTTTTATCTCAAATCTCTCTGCTTCTCATGTAAAGGTTGTGGTAAGAGTCAATCCTTTTCATGAAGGTGGAAAAGAAGAAATTGCTTATCTTAATAATGTGAAACCAGATGCTATCAGAGTTGCCAAAATCAGAGAGATGGAGGATATCGATAACGTTTTAGAGATATTGGATGAAGATATTAAACTGCACCTCTCTATAGAGACCAAAGAGGCATTTAATAACTTGCGTTATATCAACATGAGTGGCAAGGTAGAAGCGTGTTATCTTGGCGCACTTGATCTCTTGACCGATTTAGGACTGCCACAATCAACGATGCAATTTCACAATCCAACTGCTGAGTATATCATGAGTAGATTTTTGATTGATTGTAAGATTGCAGGGGTGATTCCTGTAGGATTTACGTACCAAAACTACAATGATTTAGAAGGTTTTAGAAACTGGTGTAAGTTAGAAAAAAGTATGGGGTATCGCTCCAAGAGTTGTTTAGGCCCCAAACAGGTCAAAATCGCCAATACCGTCTTTAAAGAAGAGGAGTGGATCATCGAAAAGGCACGCCATATCAAGTCTGTTTTTGAGAAGAAAGCAGCAGAAGGTGAAACGGGTTTCATGGATGATGACTATGGATTTATCGATGAGCCTATATATAAAGATGCTTTATTAACATTAGAAAAAATCAAATAATTTAGATAAAATTATAAAAAAGTACATACGAAGGGTAAAGATGAATATCATAGAAGGAAATTTATCACTAAAGGGTGATGAAAAGATTGCGATTATCAACAGTAGATTTAACCATATCATCACAGATAGATTGGTAGAGGGTGCACAAGATGCAGTAGCTAGACACGGCGGAAATGCAGACAATATAGACTTGATTTTAGTACCTGGTGCATTTGAAATCCCTTTTGCTTTAGAGAAACTACTCTCAAGTGGAAAATATGATGGCGTTTGTTGTTTGGGCGCAGTGATACGAGGAAGTACCCCACACTTTGACTATATCTCTGCTGAGGTAACAAAAGGTATCGCTTCTGTAGGACTCAAACACGCAGCGGCTATCACTTATGGTGTATTGACAACCGATACGATAGAGCAAGCCATAGAGAGAGCAGGAAGTAAAGCGGGCAATAAAGGCTTTGAAGCAATGACTGGTTTGATAGAGATGATGAATCTTTATAAAAACCTATAAGGAAGATTACGTGGCAACAAGACACCAAGTAAGAGAGAGTGTTATTTCACTACTCTACGCAAAAGACATAGGCAATGAAAACATTGAAAAGTTTGTCGATGAAATCTTTGAAGACAAGAAAATCAGAAACCAACAAAAAGAGTTTGCACTTTCACTATTTCAAGGTGTTTTAGAAAATCTCAAAGAGTTAGATGCGTCCGTAGATAAACATCTCAAAGAGTGGAAGATTGAAAGTGTAGGTCATGTCGAACGGGCAATACTACGTTTAGGAACCTATGAAATCCTCAAAACTGATCTTGATGACGCTGTCATCATCAATGAAGCGATAGAATTATCCAAGTCGCTTGCTGCAGATACTGCACCAAAGTTTATAAACGGCGTGTTAGACGCTGTTCAAAAGAGTAAATGATGCAGCTTTGTGTTGCCTTAGATTTGCCTACATACGAAGAGAATATTGCTTTAGCTAGAGAGATAGCTACATTTGATGTCTGGCTAAAGGTAGGATTTCGCTCTTACATCAGAGATGGCAAAAAGATTATCGACACCTTAAAATCCATCAATCCAAATTTTAAAATATTTTTAGACTTAAAGCTTTATGACATCCCTAACACTATGGCAGATGCTGCAGAAGAGATAAGCCTACTTGGTGTCGATATGTTTAATCTTCATGCAAGTGCTGGTAAGCTAGCCATGCAAACGGTGATGAAGCGGCTAGAAGGTGTGGAAAATTCACCGATAGTTTTAGCAGTAACCGCACTAACAAGTTTTGATGATGAGAACTTTAAAGCCATCTATCATGATAGCATCCAAACAAAAGCCTTGCAGTTTGCGAAAGAGAGTTATGAATCTGGTATCAATGGTGTCGTTTGTTCTGTCCATGAAAGCAAGATGATAAAAGAGAACGCAGGCAGTGACTTTTTGACACTTACCCCAGGGATTCGTCCTTTTGGTGAAGATGCAGGGGATCAAAAACGCGTAGCTGATATCGCTATGGCAAAAGAAGAGCTGGTCGATTTTATCGTTGTTGGAAGACCTATTTATAAAGCAAAAAATCCAAAAGAGATAGTGTCAAAAATTTTAAGTAAAATCTAAAGTTCAAGTGGCTATAATATCGCTCTTTTAAAATGGACAGTTGGGTGAGTTGGCTGAAACCACATCCCTGCTAAGGATGCGTACTGGTAACGGTACCGAGAGTTCGAATCTCTCACTGTCCGCCACTTCAATAATTTTTATTTTATAAATAAAACTGCAGAAAACTAAATATATGTCGATATACAGTTAACAATAGATTTATGCTAGGAGAATGTATGTCACTTTTGATGTTATCTGGAATTTTACTTGTGTTAGTTGGTGTAGGCTTTATGGGGCTAAGTGCAAGATATTTTTATCTAGGACTAAATGAACTGTATGGAGAAATGAAGTTTAAAAAAAGTGTTTTTAAGAAATGCTAAGCAACTCTGACTCTTTATCCGCGTAAAAACTACCTATTTAAAAACCCTCTAACGACTATATAAATTCTAAAATAGATACTATGCATTTTATACATAGTATCTTGTTACTACATGCCAGCAGGCAAATCCCTAACACATCGTACACCCGCATTTAACTCTCTCCAATCAGTAATAGTACCGATAGGTGGTGTGTTATGTGTGTTGGTATTTTGAATCGTTGTGTTGTCATCGTTGTATCCTACTACTCTAGGACAAGCTGGGTTTTGATAAAAAGGAGTGATACCTGCAGATTGCATCTCTACGGTAAATGTCTGTATCTCTACTATAGTAGGTACTCTCCAATCTGTGTGAGAAGCATAATCAAGCGCAGCACAATGTGCTTCAGATTCGCCAAATGCCGTAGCGGCGGTTTTCCCCAGCACCATAGGATGACAACCTCCAGGACCATTGACCCACTCAAGGTTGCTTGTTGTATCGTGCATCACTATTTGATTATTCATAGTCATCGGGGTAAATCTACTTGTGGCTACAGGCGTTGTAGTGTCATCCATCGTTTGTGTGTTTGTATCTTCCGTTGTTTCGACTGGGTCACTGCTGTTACAACCTATCATGATAGTACCAAGAAGAAGTGAACTAAAAAGTATCTTTGTATGTAATTTCATCTTATATCCGGCGGATTCGCATACCAAGCGAATACCCTAACTAAAAATTGATTGTGTATTTAAGTCCAACAAGACTAAGATACCCAAAAACAATCAACTACTAAAGTTAAGGGGTAAAAATGTCATATAAACATCTCAGTCTTGAAGAAA
>JAJRSK010000071.1 GCA_024278835.1 Campylobacterales bacterium
AAAAATAAGGTTTTTAGAGAAAATGAGCTAAAAAAGGAGTGAAATTATAAAAGAGTAGTGCAGAGCATTTTTTTAAACTGAGAATTTACCGAAGGTTAAATCTGTGGGTTTGGAAATTATGAATTTGCAAGTGGCTCTATATACTAATTTTTATAACAATATTTGCCAGAGCAGATGAGATACAACTCTCCCATGCGACTAAAGAACCCTATGCGGAGGTGATAAAAACAAATGCCAAAATAACCCAACTCTCCAACCAACAACAGCAAATCGTCTCAAGTCTTGCTGGGCATATAGAGAAGTATTTTGTAAAAGCGGGAGAGAGTGTGAAAAAAGGAGACAAAGTAGCCCTCATAGAATCACTAACCTTTTCAAAAATGAAAGAGGAGTATCTCTCTCTTGCCGCACAAGAAAAAGCAGCATCCTATGAAGTAAATTCTGCCTATAAGCTTTATAAAAAAGGCATAAGTTCCAAAAGCGAGTACAATGAAAAACTCATCACCCTACAAGAGATACAATCTAAGAAAAACACACTAAAATCTCAACTACATCTCTTAGGAGTAAAGAGCCACGATAAAGGGTTTATTCTCTATGCTCATGCGGATGGTGTCGTCGGGAAACTATTAGTACCATTACACGCAAATGTCGATGCACAAAAGCCTATCATGACACTTGTCAACCAGAGTGCTTATTACGCTCTTGCCTACCTCAGCCCTCAAGAGAGCCTAAAACTAGATGCTAATGTCAAAGGCTGGGTAGATGTCGCTGGGGAAAAACACCCTTGCTCTTTTGTGCAGTTACTACCTCAAATCGATGAAGAGACGCAGCGTGCCAAAGTACTATTTTGGATAGAAGGCAATCCTAAAAAACTACTTTTAAATGCCTTTGTTCCTTTGGAGATAAATTTAGCTCCTAAAAAGGAGGCTATCATGATAGATAAAAATGCTCTGACACTCTTTAATGGAGAGTGGGTTGTTTTTGTCCCTAATGAAAAAGAGCATGCAAATCATGAGAGAGATGAAGAAGATAAACACGACGCACACGATGATCATGAAGAAGAAGAGGCTCCTTATCTGCCAAAAGTCGTCGATATTCTTACTTACAATGGTAACAAAGTCGCTATAAAAGGTCTACATGATGGTGAAGAGTATGTCAACTCTGGTGTCTATTTTGTCAAGTCTATGCTTTTAAAGTCCGCTCTTGGCGAACACGGTCATTAGGAGTCTATCATGATAAATTTTTTTAAACGACTTATCGCGTATAAATTTCTCGTACTGGCTCTTTTTATTGCCATAGCTGGTTTTGGGTATAAAGCATATCAAGATATCCCCGTAGATGCCTTCCCCGATATCACACCCAAACAGGTAGTTATCTATACTGAAAGCGTGGGAAACTCTGCCGAGGACATCGAAAAGCTCATCACCTATCCTATAGAGTCAGCCATGTCAGGATTGGCAGGGGTAAAAATGATACTCTCTAACTCAATCTTTGGGCTCTCTTATGTCTCTATCTTTTTTGAAGATGAGTACGATACCTATCTGTTAAGACAACTAGTCACAGAGAGATTAAATAGTGTGGATATTCCCAAAGGATGGGGTACCCCTGTGATGGGACCCAACACCACAGGACTAGGTCAAGTGCTCTGGTACGCTCTCAAAGATAGCACAAATGGCTACACTTCTAGTGATTTACGCCAGATGCACAAGTATATCGTCACACCAATGTTTAAGTCAGTTAATGGTGTCGAAGAGGTGATCACTTGGGGTGGATTTGAAAAGCAGTATGAAGTGTTGATAGATACTAGCAAACTACAAGCGGTCGATGTCACCTATGATGATATCATCCAAGCACTAGAAAAAAGCAACCAATCTGTCGGAGGTCAATACCTAGAATTTAACAAAGAACAGTATCTCATACGCGGTGTAGGACTCTACAAAAGCTTAAATGATATACGAAACACTATCATACGAACGAAAGGTGCACAGGCAGTTTTGATATCAGATGTTGCCACAGTTTCAGAGGGAAAAGCACCGCGATTTGGTGCGGTAAGTGTCGATGGTAAAGAGAGAGTCTTCGGGATGGTCTTGTAGCGTTCCAACACCAATGCTGCTAAAGTAGTCGCCTCTATCAAAGAAAAACTCTCTCTTGTTAATGCCGCCTTACCTAAAGGTATCAGCCTAGATATCATCTATGATAGAACACAAATCACCCATAAAGCCGTTAGCACAATGACCTCTGCACTTCTTATAGGTTCCATCTTGGTTGCTATCATCCTCTTTTTGTTTCTCTTTGAACTGCGGTCTGCTTTTATCGTGATTCTCTCTCTTCCTATCTCTCTTCTTATCGCTTTTTTAATGATGCAAGCATTTGATATCTCAGCCAATTTGATGAGTCTTAGTGGGCTTGCCATCGCCATAGGAATGATTGTCGATGGAACGATTGTAGTTGTGGAAAACAGTTTTAGACTACTTCATGAAAAGCCTAAGATGTCTCGTCTTGAAGTTATCGCCATGGCGACAGTAGAAGTTGCCAAACCCGTGTTGTTTGCGCTGCTTATCATCGCGGTCGTTTTCATCCCACTGTTAAGTCTTGATGGACTAGCTGGAAAACTCTACACCCCTATGGCACTAGATATCGTCTTTGTGATGCTTGGTTCTTTGGCAGTTGCTCTACTGCTAGTACCTGTACTTGCATTTTTACTCCTCAAAAAAGGAAAACATGATGAAAGCCCTTTGATGAACTTCATCAAGCCACTCTACAAACCACTACTTGGCTTCTTTTTGCGTCATGCAAAAGCATTGATTGGCGTGACATTTTTAATATTTTTTCTCCTCCTTGGAGCAATGTCACAACAAGGAAGAGAGTTTATGCCACAGTTAAATGAAGAGGCTATCATGTATCGTGTCATCGCCATACCTGGCACGGCACTCACACAAAGTGTAGAAAATGCCCAAGCCATTGAGAAGTTTATCCTTCAAAGTTATCCCGATAAAGTAGACTCTGTCCTCTCCATGATAGGAAGAAGTGAAAAAGGAGAAACTGCCCAAGCAAACTATATGGAAGTACTTCTCACCCTAAATCCAAAGTTAAAAGAGATTGCTAAGCTTGACAAAGCGTTGACTGCCAAACTAAAAGAGAAGTTTAATTACCTACAATTTATCTCCACACAACCTATAGCGATGCGTATAGAAGAACTACTAGAAGGGGTAAGTGCCGAACTTGCTGTAAAAATCTATGGAGAAGATCAAAAGGTAATGGCAACAATCGCAACACAAATCACAGACGCTTTGAGGGGAACACAAGGCTTAGACCATGCGGAGATAGAGACACAACTAGGACAAGCACAAATCAATATCAAACCCGACTACCTTGCCCTAGCACGCTATGGTCTCACGGTAGATAATATCATGCAAGTCCTACGCTTTGGCGTGGGGGAAGAGGCAGTCACCCAAAAGATTGAAGGGGTGAAACGCTTTGGCATCATCGCTAAAATCGCCCATGCCAAAAAGGATATAAATGCACTAAAAAAACTGCTTCTTCGCTCATCTAGTGGCAAAGTTGTCACCCTTGAAGAGGTCTGTGATATAGATGTAAAACAAGGACCCGCTTTTATCAAACGTGAAGATTTGAGTCGCTATATGGTACTTTCAATGGAAGTAGAAGAGAGAGATATCGCCTCTTTTGTTGCAGAAGCCAATGAGAAGATAAAAGAAAAAGTGAACATCCCTGATGGCTACTATGTTAAATGGGCAGGTGACTTTAAAAACATGCAAGAAGCGACTGCAAAACTCTCTCTTATCATTCCTATCACCCTACTTTTGATACTGTTACTTCTCTATACTGCCTTTAACTCCTTTAAAAAAGCACTCTTGATACTCCTTGGCGTACCTCTTGGATTGATTGGTGGTATGGCGGGACTTCTACTCTCTGGAGAATATCTGAGTGTCTCAGCGATAGTTGGGTTTATCGCTATCTTTGCTATTGCAATACTCAATGGTATCGTGCTAGTCTCCTTTATAGATACTTTAAGAGAGAAATTTCCTGATGTAGCGATGATGGATTTAGTCAAAAATGCCACTCTCCTTCGCTTGCGACCTGTGTTGATGACTGCATTTACCACACTTTTTGGTATCTTGCCATTATTATATGCCACAGGGGTTGGGTCAGAGATACAGTACCCTCTTTCAGTTGTTGTCACAGGGGGTATCATCTCTTCGACGATACTAACACTTTTGATACTTCCAGGACTTTATCTGCTCTTTTTTCAAAAAAAGGATTAATAGTTCATTTACTCTCATCTATCATGATAGGTGAGAGTACACACATTCTCCACAGATATTTATTATCATACTGTTATCAAACCAAAGGAGCAGATGATGAAAAATATCCAAAACAACACCCACGCTAGCCATGGCATGCCTACAGGGGATGCCCGCGCACTTAAAATCACGGGATGGCTAACGGGTATCTATTTCATCATTGAACTAGGCATCGGATACTGGAGTGGTTCTGTTGCTGTTATCTCTGATGCATTTCATACCTTTTCCGCGGTGGGTGGGATTTTAATCGCTTTGGTGGCGGGATACTACTCCTCTAGACCTGCCTCCACCTATGCAACCTTTGGTTTGATTCGCGCTGAAATCATCGGCGCACTATTTAATGGACTCTTTTTACTGCTTATGGCACTCTTTGTCTTTTGGATGGGCTATCAACGCCTCCGTTCACCAATAGAGATTCCTACGACCCCGATGCTTTGGGCTGCTGTGGGAGGACTACTTACAGAAGTATATGCCTTGTGGTTACTCTTTGGCAAACAAAAAGATAGCCTCAATATGAAAGGTGCCATCTGGCATGTTATACAAACATTTGTGGGTAGTATCATTATCATCATCGCCGCTGTTGTCATAAAATATACCGGATTTTATCAGATAGATCCTATTTTGGGGATGCTCTTTGGTTTGGTACTTTTTTGGGCTTCATGGGGTATCATCAAAGAAGCAACAGATATTCTACTTCAAACCGTACCCAAAAATTTTGATGTACATGAAATGGTACAAACCCTAGAAGCGCTCCCCCATGTGAAGGATATACACCACACGCATGTATGGGCACTCACCACAGGGAAAAATATCGTCTCTATGCATGTGCTTGTAAATGATGGCGTAAATCAAAAAAGTCTACTAAATAGCATACACAACATATTGAAGCAAGAGTTTTCAGTCTACTTTTCAACCATTCAGATAGAGACAATATGTTTAGAAGAGCCCGAGGCATCTGCTATAGATATAGAAAAAACATACACAAAGGAAAATTATGAAAACCACAATCATTAAGCTACATTTAGTAACTATCACCGTATTTACCCCAACATGGGTATTTTCTCACGGTGGTGAGAATCATGTCAAGTCAATAGTGAAAAAGGAGCCTCAAACCAAAAGTCAAGATATCGATACACGCAAAGAGGCATATCAGAAAATCAATGATGCTTATCTCGTGGATATCAAACCTATTTTTGAAAAAAAGTGTTTTGATTGTCACGGAGATTTAAAAAAGAGCCCTTGGTACTATAAAGTCCCAGGAATTAAACAGATGATAGATTATGATATGAGAGAAGCAAAAGAGCATATAGATATGCGTAAAGACTTTCCTTTTGTCTCCCATGAGAGCCCACTAAAAGATTTAAAAAGTATCAAAGAAATTGGCTTAGAAGGTGGCATGCCACCACTACGCTATATCTTGGGACATTGGGATGCAAGGCTTAGTGAGGCAGAGAAAAAAAGCATCGTAAAATGGTCTAGTGAATCTATAAAACGGCTACAACCATAGACTCCACACATCTTGCACACTAAAAGTTTATAATAAGACCATATAAAGAAAAAGAAAGGATTTACAATGAACAACTTTGAACATGGATATGGCATGGGGTTTGGCTGGCTTGTGCCACTTTTGTTGCTAGGCTTGGTTTTTTATTTTATCAATAGCAGAAGAGAAGACAACACTTCAGCTAAAGATATACTAGATAAACGCTACGCTAACGGAGAGATAGATAAAAAAGAGTATGAAGAAAAATCTAAACAATTAAAATAATAAATATAAAAGGAGAATCAGATGCAAAGAAGAACTTTCATAAAAGGTGTGGCAGCCAGTTCTATCGGTCTGCTAAGTGCGACCCATCTTAATGCTAAAAGTCAAAAGATAGAAAATAAAAAAACGATACAAGGACGAGAAATCTTTCTCACCATTGACTATACAAAAGTCAATATCACAGGGCAAGAGGCTATCGCTACTACAGTCAATGGACAGATATCAGGACCGACACTCATCTGGCAAGAAGGAGAGAGGATAACTATTCATGTGACTAACAACTTAAAAACCTCCTCTTCTATCCACTGGCATGGGATTATCTTACCTCCTGATATGGATGGGGTTCCGGGGATTAGCTTTGATGGGATTCCTGCGGGTGAAACATTTACCTATAGTTTTGATGTTAAGCAGCACGGTACATACTGGTACCATAGTCATTCAGGTTTTCAAGAGCAGAGTGGTGTTTATGGCACTATCGTTATCAAACCTAAAGAAAAAGAGCCTTTTGCCTATGATAAAGATTATGTTGTGATGCTTTCAGATTGGAGTGATGAGAGACCAGAATCAATCTACCGTAAACTCAAACTCTCGGCTGATTATTATAACTTTTCACAAAGAACGGTAGGGGATTTTTTCTCTGAAGTTAAAGAGAAAGGATTTTCAAACGCCTTTGGTGCTAGAAAGATGTGGAATGAGATGCGTATGACTGATCGTGATATCTCTGATGTGACTGGGTATACCTATACCTTTTTGATGAATGGAGAAAATCCAGCGACTACTTTTCAAGCACTCTTTCAAAAGGGTGAGAAAGTACGACTTCGTTTTGTCAATGGTGCGGCTATGACCTTTTTTGATGTGCGTATTCCTGGATTAAAGATGACTGTTGTAGCGGCAGATGGCAACCATGTACAACCTGTCATGATAGATGAGTTTCGTATCGGTGTGGCAGAGACTTATGATGTCATCGTAGAGCCAGAAGATAAAGAAGTGTATGCGATATTTGCTCAAAGTATCGACCGTTCTGGTTATGCACTAGGCTCATTGACTAGCAATCCAAACTTAAAAGCCAAAGCACCGCAGATGGATCCTAAACCACTACTGACTATGGTAGATATGGGTATGAAGATGCAGATGGATAAAAAAGGTGAAAAAAAAGGTGCGATGAAGTGTGGCGCTAGCATGGATATGAAACCCAAAATGGCTATGAAAAGTATGAAGTTTGAAAAGATGAAAAACGCAAAATATCCACAAACACCACTAGCGATGAAACGAGGTGTGGGAACAACCATGATGGCGATGGATCCACAGTATCGTTTGGATGACCCTGGTGTAGGACTAAGAGGCAATGGACGAAAAGTCCTCACTTATGCAGATTTGAAAAACAGATATTCAACTGCTAATGATGCCACACCTGTGCGTGAACTCGTCCTACATCTCACTGGCAACATGGAACGCTATATGTGGTCTATCAACGGTATCAAATATGAAGATGCAAAACCTTTAGTCTTTAAGTATGGCGAACGCGTTCGTATCACCTATATCAATGATACCATGATGAACCACCCGATGCACCTTCATGGTGTCTGGAGTGATTTGGAGACAGGAGATGATGCACATCTTGTGAGAAAACATACCATCATCTCACAACCTGGATCAAAGATAAGTTTTCGTGTGACGATGGATGCTAGAGGTGCATGGGCGTATCACTGTCATCTGCTTTATCATATGACAGATATGTTTAGAAAAGTTGTTGTGGTATAAGGAAAAGAGATGAAAAAATTATTATTAACATGGAGTTTAGCCGCTGTTTTAGCCTCACAAAGTATCGCAGGTGGTGGTGGAGATATCTTTCGCTCTTCTATCATGATAGATAGCTTAGAGTATCAGTTTTCAGATGAGAAAGCGCACGCTTGGGATGGCTTTATCTATGGAGGGTATGACATCAATAAACTCTACCTCTATAGTGAAGGTGAAAAACCAAAAGATGGGAAAACAGAGAGTGAGCATCAGCTAGTCCTCTCCCATGCCATCGCGCCTTTTTGGGATGTTCAGGCAGGTATTGGGTACGATAAAGGAGATGATGGCTCACAAACATGGGCAGTCTTAGCCTTGCAAGGTCTAGCACCTTACTTTTTTGAAACTAGAACCGCTTTGCTTGTAGGAGAAGATGGCAATATAGGTCTAAGAGTAGCGGCAGAGTATGAAGCGCTCTTGACACAAAGGCTTATCTTAACACCCTCTTTTGAAGCAGATGTATATAGCAAAGATACAAAAGAGGTAGGCATAGGCAAAGGGTTATCAAACATCACAACAGGAGTGAGACTTCGTTATGAAATCAAACGAGAGTTTGCTCCCTATATCGGTGTAGAGTGGCGTAAAAACTTTGGAAATACAGAGGATTTTAATCCTGTAGATGATGTCTATATGGTACTTGGTTTGAGGGCATGGTTTTAAATTAAAAGTTTAACATTAACACGGCTCACATCAAGGGTCGTGTTAAAAAAAACTCCTAAAAAAGCGTAAAATTCGCATCCCTAGTGTCTCTCGCTCCTCATGCAATCCAGCAAACAACTCATCCAAGGCATCTCTTTCAACTTTGCTCAACTTTACCATCTTTTAAACCCTTTGAAATCTTTTTTATTATTCGTAACGCATCCTCATCATCCAAGGCACCCAACATCTTGAAGATCGCGATAGCCGCCTGAGGCTTAGAATTGCCCAGTCTCCAATCTTGGTAGGTACGCATAGGGATGCTAAGTTTTTCAGCCATACTTTTCTGGCTGATTTTTTTACCATACTGCTGTGCTTCCACGGCATTATGCAAAATATTGAATAAGTCATTCGATTCCATGTACAGATGGTAGCGAATAACTGTTAAATCATACATAAAAAGTTATATAGCACACGCTTCTTAATCTTTTTATAATAATTAACAAATTAAATATACTGTAATTATATCTTTATATCATTAAATTACTATATAAAATACATTTATTTTAGTATTTTATACTTTTTATCGTACAAAATAGACGTTAATAAATCTAGGCTTATACTTGACAATTAATTTTTAGGATTTTTAGCTAAAAAAAGAAATTATTCAAAAAAAACTAAAGTAAAATCAAATAATGTCGATTAGTAAAGCAAGAAACTATAAAAAGGTAGAAGAGATGCATGGATTATTGGCTTTGGAAAAAGATATGTTTATCGAATTGGATATCAAAAGCAAAAAAGCTATTTTCAAATGTGAAAAGATTATTAGCTATGAAAATAGCTACAACTTTCCTTCTACTAGGTACCTATTGTCCAGCAAAAGTGAACTATACATCCTCGATGTACAAAAAGATAGTATGAAAAATATTTCACTCACCTGTTATCACCTTATAGAGAAGATGGAATTTGACTTGAACTTTCTCTCTCTTGTTGGCACTTCCCCCCTAGGCTACCACAATCCTAAGATGCCAAATATCGACTATGTCTTGTACGAAAAACTTGAGAAGTATCATGATGATAATGAGATGATAAAATTCATGGTCACCACAGATGAATTGCCAAAAAACCCTGAAGAATCTGGCTATCATCAAGATGGCAATGGAAACTGGTACTTTATGACTACACGAACCAAAGGAGCACTGCATAAGTTTGAAGATGATTATAGGCTTACATGGGAGTACAGACAAGAAAAGGATGAACGCCTTCTCATAGAGATGAAAGCCTTTAAAAATATGCAAGAATATATCCAAGAACAACCTCTCATCTACATCTATGAAGGAAAATCCTTACATAGACGTGACATCAAGATAGTGCAAGAAGAGAGACTTTTAGAGACTGCTTAATTTTTTTAGATATACTTCTGTAAATTTAACTACGGAAGTATCATGATACAACTCACAAACATCTCCAAAAGCTTCGGTGTACAGACACTCTTTGAAGAGTTAAACCTCAAAGTCACACCAAACCAAAAGATAGGATTTATCGGACGAAACGGTTCAGGAAAATCAACGCTATTTAAGATCATCTTAAAAGAAGAAGAGTACGACGAAGGCGAATACTCCATCCCAAAAAACTACAAGATAGGCTCGCTCAAACAACACTTAGTCTTTACAGAAAAAACTGTCCGTGAAGAGTGCGCACTCGTTTTAAGCGAAGAAGACCAGTATAACTTCTATAAGATAGAAAAGCTTCTCTTTGGACTAGGCTTTTCCATGGAAGACTTGGACAAAGACCCGATGAGTTTTTCAGGAGGGTACCAAATCCGAATCAATCTCGTCAAACTCTTGGCAGAAGAGCCCAACATGCTTCTGCTTGATGAACCGACCAACTACCTCGATATCCTCTCCCTTAGATGGCTGAAAAAATTCATCCGTGATTTTAAAGGCGAAGTTATCCTCATCACGCACGATAGAGAGTTTATGGATGCCGTCTCTACACACACGATGGGAATTCAAAGAAAAGGGGTACTCATACAAGAAGGTAGCACAAAAAAGTATCTTGATGCCCTCGCCCTCTCTGATGAGACCTATGAAAAAACAAGACAAAACCAAGCCAAAAAGAAAAAAGAACTTGAAGAGTTCGTCGCTAGAAACAAAGCCAGAGCCTCTACCGCAGCCCTCGCCCAGTCAAAGCAAAAAGCCCTTGATAAGATGGAAGATATGGATAGTTTACAAGAAGAGGCAAATCTCTCTTTTAACTTTAACTATCATGATACATCCGCCAAAGTCATCATGCGTGCTGAAAATCTAGGATTTGGCTATCATGATAAGCTATTTACCAACATCACTTTTGCCCTTGAAAATGGCAAAACACTCGCCATCATCGGGAAAAATGGAAAAGGGAAATCTACCCTACTCAACTACATCGCAGGCGAACTACCCATGCAAGAGGGCGAAATCACCACACACCCCTCAACACGCCTAGCGCACTTTGGGCAGACAAACATCGAACGACTCAATGTCAAACACTCCATCAGCGAAGAGATAAATACAGCCGTCAAAAGTATGCCAATCTCCAAAATAAAAGCAATCTGTGGGACAATGATGTTCTCAGGTGACACCTCCGATAAAAAGATAGAAGTCCTCTCAGGTGGAGAGCGAAGCCGTGTGATGCTAGGTAAAATCATCGCAACCCCTTCCAACCTCCTCCTACTAGATGAGCCAACCAACCACCTCGATATGCAATCCATCGATGCCCTCTGTGACGCGATAGAAAACTTTTCTGGAAGTACTATCATGGTCACCCACTCAGAAATGTTACTGCGTCGTTTGGCTGATGCGCTTATCATCTTTCATAAAGGTACAGCTGAGTATTTTGATGGCTCTTATGATGACTTTTTAGAAAAAATCGGCTGGGAAGAGGAAGAAGGCAGCGTCAAAAAGAAGAAAAAAACCACCCTCAACTACAAAGAGAGCAAAAAACGCAAATCTGCACTCACTAAAGAGAGAAACAAAGAGGCCTCCCCCTTTAAAAAAGAGATTAGCTACTGTGAAGAAGAGATAACAAAACTAGAAGAGCTACTAGCCAAAGAGAATGAAAAACTCATCGATGCCTCAAACCGAAATGATAATGCAGAAGTCGTAGAGTACTCACAAAATGCCGCTAAACTCCAAGCAGAGATAGATGCACTATTTGAGCGTTTAGAAGTAGCGAGTGAAAGCCTAGATGAAATCATGCAACGATTTGAAGAGCAGTTATCTGAATTAGTTTAAAAGAAGATTGGAAAGGGTTCAAATTTGTGAATTTAGTGGTGAGAAGAGTGAGACTTGAACCCTCGACCTCCGGCTTATGAGTTCTTCCAAGCCGGAGGTTTAAGCACCTATTTCCTATAGGACTTTCAGCTTTTACATTCTCTTTGGGTCAAAAATGGGTTCTTTTTTTCAAGACTTTTAAGCCTCATCGGATAGTAAGCTTATCATAATAGGATAAGGCACTAATCTTTAAAGTTTTTTGAGGTTACAATCATCTCTTTTATGGTTATATGAAGACTATCTAAATCCTCGGTACAGACATCATATACGGCTTCAGCATTGATATCAAAATAGTGATGAGAAAGCACATCTCTCATTCCTTTAATAGCCTTCCAGTCTATCTTGTCATATTTATTCAAGAGTTGTTTATCAGTTATTTTATCAATTTTTTTTAAACTCTCTCCTATGGCAATAAAAAGCATACAAATACTATCTAGTTTTTCTTCACCATGAGGAGTATAATGTCCCTAGAAAAAATAACCAAATAATAAAAAAATATTATTCCTAAAATGATAAAATCATAGACAGTTAGATTGGAGAAATATAATGAGCAGAAAAAGAACAACATATACAGCA
>JAJRSK010000072.1 GCA_024278835.1 Campylobacterales bacterium
TGGTGAGATTAAAAAACTTGAAGAGTCTGGTGTCGTACCACAGATGCTCAATGATGAAGAGTTTGATCCTGCTAGCTTTGTCTATCAAGGTGATTTAAAGAAGAGATTTTAAGTTTTACGACGCGAAAGCGTTGTGCTTTCTCAAAGAGAGTGCAAGCACAAGAGTGAGAGGAATTGAGATGGGGCTTTGCTCTATCTCAAGGAGACAATTAAATAGGAGCTTATCATGATAGATACTACGTACGATATGTTTATAGAAACGGAAGTGCCAGAAAATGAACTTATCATCTCTCGTACGGATTTAAAAGGTATCATCACTTATGTGAATGATACTTTTGCTGAGATTTCTGGATATGAACCAAGTGAATTGATAGGTAAGGCACACAATATCGTACGCCATCCTGATATGCCTAAATCTGCTTTTAAAGATGTATGGGAAACGATACAAGATGGTAAAGTCTGGAGAGGTTTTATCAAAAATATGCGTAAAGATAGAGGCTACTACTGGGTAGAGGCAGAAGTCTCTGGTGTTTATAAAGAGGGCGAGTTGACGGAGTATAAATCTATCCGTGAACCGGTATCAGCAGAGAAAAAGATACAGATGCAAAAGTTTTATGACAAGTTACGCCAAGAAGAGGAGGATAAGCATAGAGTTGTTACTTATCTCACTACTTCTCAGCTTGAGGCGTTAAAGGCTTTGGTGTAAGTGGTGAAGTTGTGTTTGGTATGATTATCAAGCACAAACTCTCTTAGTTTTTCTAGTGAGTACATTGTCGCAGCTTTTGGGTGTCCCATCACGACAAAGTGTTTGTTGTCTGATTTTTTGACATAGGCGTCCAATGCTCTTTGCAAATAGCTGAGGCGATACCCATCGATAGAGGCAACAGCTGGTGTTATCTTTGTGAGCATTTCACGGTTGTCTTTACCCTCTCTTCCTACCCCTTTGCCATCTCCCATGATTTGATGTCCTATTTTATCGAACTTTCTTACCAAGGCATACTTGATATAAAACAACGGAGAGACTCTCGTACTTGATATGGGGACTTCTGTAAAAAAACCATTTTCATCTTCCACTAAAGGATCATCAGAAAATTTCCACTCTGTTTTGTTTGGCATATTTCTAAAGTCTAGGTAGTGTGTAGAGTTGTCTTTGTAGCCATCATGATAGAGTGTGGAATCTAGCCAAATGTTATGTTTTTGCAGGGCATCTTTGAGATGTGAAAAAGGTTGTATACACCAACCCCCAGCACGATAAGCAAACACGGTATCTCCTACGATGTCTGTCAATGCTTTTTTATACTTAGCCACTATATCTTCTGTCTCTTCTTTTGAAAACTTGTGGATACGATAACGGCTCGTATCCATATGCCATCTGTTATCATGATAGGGGGTATCTTCCCAGTGAGGGTGGATATGTAACTGTATGTCATGACCAGTATCATGGAGCATTTTGATTTGAGAAGTGATGAGTTTATAATCTTTTTGAAGTTCGGGAAACTGCTCTTTATACTTTTCTAGTCGTACAAGATAGCCTGCATCGACAAAAAAGCAGAGCTTTGTTGTGGTTTTTTCCACCGCTTCAAGTAACTTTTCGGTGGGTTCGATGATAGATTTTTCCACAGAACCACTATGCTGGGCAAAAAAGAGTTCATAATCTAGGGTGATATAGATATTCACGCTTCTTCCTCTTTGATGAAACTCTCAAAATCTTTCTGTTTTTTTGTCTTTCCTTCGCTATAAGTGACGAAGTTTACTTCGATATCTACATCATCTTTGAAGTATTCATAAGCTGAGGCGATGAGTTTTTCTCTTGCTTCTGTTTGATTAAGCTCACCATCATCGATGATATCAAAGACCATTTTCCCTTTTTCATACTGCTTGGCAGCGTAGGCTAACTCTATATTGTGTTTAAAAGAGAGGTTTTTAAAGGTGTGATTGATGTTGATAGTAGAGTAAACGCCTTCTTTTCCATAGATTTTTCGTCCGATTCTACCTGTGACTTCTTTGATAATTTTGTGTTTTCTTCCACAGGCACACTTGGTTTCATTGTCCAAGACCACATAATCCCCAAGCTCAAATCTTATGTAGGGAAGTGAATAAGCCCAGAGATTTGTGACGATAATTTTGTTATCAATCTCTTCGATGATGACATTTTCCATGACGATATGCATATGACCTTCTGGACATTCATAGGCGATGACACCCGCTTCTGCAGAGCCATATTCGCTAGTGATTTTACGTCCAAAAACTTCTTTTACTGACTTGTGATAAGAGTCATAAACTTTTTCAGCCGTACCTTTGACCATCTTGATGTTGTCAAATTTATACCCTTTTTTCTTAAAATACTCTGCCATCATATGGATGGAGGAGGAGTACCCAGCGATATAAGTAGACTCTCGTATCCTATCCGCAGCCCTTTCAAACTCCTCGTTGGTATAATCAAAAAATCTATATCTATTTAATAGGAAATCCAAAACACGTATCTTTAGCTTATCCTTGAATGCCTTTTTAAAACCCCAAAAGTACAAACTTTTAGCCCACGGTTCAACCCCATACCAAGAGTATCCACGATACTGAGCGGCACGAAAAGAAGCATCCCAGTGGATATTTTTATTAAATAAAAAGACATCACCTGTGGTGCCTGAAGTCTCCGCTTTGATGAGTCCTTGTCCTTCTGGTTCATTGCGAAGATCATCAGCATTGGCTTTTAATTCACTTTTTGTCAGCACTGGAATCTTCTTTAAATCAGCCAATGTCATCGTGTCGATGTCGATATCTTTGAGACGCTCTTTATAAAATAAAGTACTATTTTTAGCATGATGAAGCAGTTTCTTTAGTCTCTCTAGTTGAATTGCTTCTAACTCTTTTAGGCTGGCTTTGTCACTTTTCATGAGTGCATCAAGATGGGTTTGTAGATGAGGGTTTTTAAACTTCTCACCTGCAAGGTAGAGGTATTTGTGATAGCGCATAGTGGGCGTTCCTTTATCATTAAATATAGACGTAATATCGACATGATACATAATATATTTAGAAAATAAAACAATTAAAATAAACTTATGCACAAATATTAATAAATAAATTAGTCAAAATAATTTTATAAATATATCAATTTATTTTATATTTCTAAGTTTAAGGCAAAGAGAAAAATCTCATAGTAAAGCCCGTTTTACCGTACCAACGTAATAAAGTAGACAAACTTTAAATATAAATAAAATAATGTATCTAGTTTAACCTTTGCAAAATTAATTTAAACTACTTTAAGAAAACTCTAGCTATAATTTCACCTACGCAATATATCACAATAATTGAGGAGTTAAAATGAAATTTGCAAAATTAAGTATAGCGGCGTTAGCCGTAGTAGGGTTTACAAGTAGTGCAGTAGCATCAGATATCACAATCAATCCTTTCGGTTCAGCGAAATTGTATTATGAGACAATTGCAACAGATGCTGCAGGTAGTGATTTGTTTTCTCAGTCTGCTAGTTCTGGTGCAGCAGCTAATCTTAAAGATGGTGGTGCTTCAGGTCAAGCACTCTTTTCATTAGGTGCAACGGGTAAGATTAACGACTGTCTTGGATATGGTATCGAAGGTATGGCTGTTGATACTCTTGGTTTAGAAAACAATGTAGTTTCTAACGTAAGAATGGGTAACGGGAATAGTGCACCAAAAGATGCATTGGATACACAATTTTGGTTTCCACAAGCATATGTGACATATAGTCCATGTGATACATTTCTTTCAAACACAACTTTTAAAATCGGTCGTCAGTACCTTGATACACCTTTAGCATTTACTGAAAAATGGAACGTTGCTCCAAATAGTTTTGATGCAGCTGTTATGTTAAATAAAGATATCGTTAATACAACTTTAGTTGCTGCTTATGTAGGTCGTGGTAACGGTGATTTTGTACAAGTAACCAATGGTGAAGAGTTTAGAACATATGGTACAGATGGTGCTTACACAGTTGGTGCTATCACTTCATTGCTTGATGGTGCTATTCCTGTAAGTGTTTGGGGATATGATGTTGTTAATGTCGCACAAGCTTTCTGGGGTGATGCTGGGTATAAGTTAGATTTAGGTGATGGTCTTAAGTTTAACTTAGGAGCACAGTATGGTTTTATGACACCTGATGATGATGCAAACTCTCTTGCAACTGCTTTAGGTGCTGTTAACCCTGATGATACTTCAGGTTTTGGTGTAAAGATTGGTACAAGCATGAAAATGGCTGATATGAATTTTGGTATTACTGCAGCGTATACAAGTGTTGATAAAGATGGTGTACTTGCATTGGCAAATACGGCAACTATACAAGATACACAAAGTGCAAATGGTGTTTCTCCAACTCTTGGTGGTAAAAAGACAAAACTTTATACAGCAGCAATTTATGGTGATGGTACGCATGTAGCAATTCCTGGTTCTGATGCTTACTCAGTGAAGGTGTCGACTAAGTTGGCTGGTGTTGGTTCACTTGCTGTTAAGTATGTAAATAATGACAACTCTAATAACAATGCATTAGATATGGACGAAATCGATGTAATCCTTGGAACTTCACTTCCAGGTGGTATCGGTGCAAAACTTATCTACATGAATAGAGCATATGATTTAGTAAATAACGATGCTGTACATAATGATGCAGATCACGTGAGAATCATTCTTTCTAAAAACTTCTAGTCTGTACTAGTATTTTATGTTTTGGGGCTTTTGCCCCGAAACACTCTCCTTCTCTATAAAACCACAAACAGTTCTATCACAACCAACACCGTAAATAAAATATGAAAAAATGTTCGTTCTCGTTTTAGAAAGTGAAAACGAAAACGTCGTATACTATCCGCCCGTCCACCTCGACTCATCTTGCCCTCTACAAACGTTGCTGTATGAATCTCTAAGTTCCCAATCGCATCATCAGAGAGCGGTTTTTTCCCTTGAGAGACTAGAAAAAGTGAATATTCACGATTAAGATATCTTGCAACATTACGATTTAAGCTTTTATAGTCTGCTAGTGCATCAATGGCTTCTACGACGATGGTTCTGGCTTTAAGTATATTGATACCTAAAAAAAGATGCATAACCAAGGCAAAAAGGGCAAAAAGTGGGTTGTATACTGAGACCATAAGTGTGATAAAAAGTATGACAAAAAAGACAAAAACAAAGGTGATAAAATCATACCTATTGAGTGCATTTAACTCTGTTAGTTCTATCTTGTTGGCAAGCTTGAGCCATGACTGGTAGCCACTTAGTTGTTTTTTGAGTGAAAAAACCATTGATTTCCTTAGCTTATTAATTATCCATACATCGACCACTATGATAGTTTGTACATCAACCATCAACATTTTTAGCCTTCTTGTAGTAAAATAAAATCAAAATGTAACGCAAGGAAACAGTCTATGAAGCACGAAGATTATCTCGAGAAAGTAGGGATTTTAAAAGAGTATGCCTACGCCTATTATGTGCAAGATGATCCTCTTGTAACGGATGAAACCTATGACAAACTCTATCATGATATCCTAGACTATGAATCAAAAAATCCCTCACTTGCCCTTTTTGATTCACCAACCAAACGTGTGGGTGGTGTGGTACGAGATAGTTTTTCCAAAGCCAAACACATCAAACGTATGTGGAGTATGGAAGATGTATTTGACAAGGACGGCCTGGCCAAGTGGCTTGAACGCGTGCATAAAAATGTAGACAATCCTAGCTTCTTTTCTGAACCAAAGTTTGATGGTGCTAGTATGAATCTCCTCTACAAAGAGGGAAAGTTACTGCAAGCTATCACTAGGGGAGATGGTGTGATAGGAGAAGATGTCACAGAAAATGTCAAAACGATTCGCTCTGTTCCACTCACTATCGACTATCATGATAGGATAGAGATTCGTGGGGAAGTTGTGATAAAGCTCAAAGATTTTGAAAAAATCAATGAAGAACGCTTAGAAAATGGTGAAGCACTCTTCTCCAATCCTCGTAATGCTGCGGCAGGAAGCTTGCGACAACTTGACTCCAAAATCACAGCCAAACGCAAACTCTTTTTTTATCCTTGGGGATTGGGAGAAAATGCACTAACACAGAAGCGACTCTCTGAAAAGATGGCGTTTGTTCATAGTTTGGGCTTTTTAGCGCCACCACTTAGTCGCATGACAAATACTATAGAAGAGATGCAAAAGTGCTATGAAGATGTCATAGAGATGCGTAAAGAGATACCGATGATGATGGATGGTTTGGTTATCAAGGTTGATGAGATAGCGCTGCAAGAGGAGTTGGGATATACAGTAAAAAACCCACGCTGGATGTGTGCCTACAAGTTTCCCGCGGTAGAAAAAAGCACAAAAATCAAAGCCATTACCTTGCAAGTGGGGCGTACGGGTGTCGTTACCCCAGTCGCGGAGGTTGAAGCGGTCAATATTGATGGAGCCATCATAGAGCGTGCCACACTTCATAACTTTGATGAGATAGAGCGAAAAGGTATCATGATAGGTGACACCGTTATCATCATCCGTTCAGGTGATGTCATCCCCAAAATCATCAAAGTCTTGGAAAATTTTCGCGATGGAAGTGAAGTCAAAGTACCTCGTCCTCTCTCCTGTCCTGTGTGTGGTAGTGAACTCTTGGATGAGGGGATACTGATAAAGTGCCAAAATCTCTCCTGTGCTGCTCGTGTTACCAATAGTATCAAATACTTTGCCTCGAAAAAATGTATGGATATAGATGGACTAGGGGAGAAGATAGTCGAAGCACTCTATCATGATAAGAAGATAACAAGCGTCCTAGACCTCTTCTCTTTGACCAAAGAAGAACTTTTGGAAGTCGAAGGATTTAAAGATAAAAAGGCAGAAAATCTGCTCGTAGCTTTAGAAAAAGCAAAAGGCAAAGAGGCGTGGAGATTGTTAAATGCCTTGGGGATTGAACACATTGGAGAGGTAGCAAGTAAACATATTGCAGAAGTTTTTGGTAATGATTATCTTGATATCCGCGAAGAAGAGCTTATCATGATAGATGGCATCGGGGCAGAGATGGCTGCGTCGTTTGTCGAGTTTATGCGTGTTAATCATGACACAGTAAAACGACTCCAAGAGATACTTGCGCCAGTAGCAGAAAAAAGGGTGGAAGCCAAAGAGAATCCTTTTAAAGATAAGACAGTCGTTCTCACTGGTGCAATGAGTCAGTCTCGTGGTGAGATTCAAAAAGTCTTAGAGAGCTTAGGGGCAAAGGTGACTTCTAGCGTCTCTAAAAAGAGCGACTATGTCATCTATGGTGAAGATGCTGGAAGCAAGTACGAAAAGGCATTGAAGCTTGGTGTGAGCGTCATCAATGAACAAGAGATGAGGGAGATGATAGTCTGATGGGTTTTTGGTCTTATTTTTTACTCTATGCTGGGATACTCAGTTATTTTACATGGGGTGTCGTGGTGGCATTTGAAGTAGTGTTGGTGATGGCTGGTAGTGACTTTGCACGTGAATGGGTAAAGAAGCGTTACACTTTGAAGTTTTTTATGTTTGAAGTGTATCTCTTTTTTCCCTTAGTGCTTTTTGGTTATGTTTTTTTGGAAGTGTTGCCTTACTTTTTAGGCAAGAGTGAAAGTATCGCTAAGTTTGATATAGGAAGTACGATTTATGATGTGTTTGCTGAAGACTTAGATGAATTGGATGATGAGGATTTTGACAATCCTCACCATTGATTTAGATATTATCTCTGATGGATAATGTTTTGATTACCTCTTGGTATCTTGCATAATCTTTTTTCTTTAAGTATCTTAAAAGTCTTTTTCTTTGACCTACGAGTTTAAGTAGACCAAGTCTTGAAGAGTGATCTTTTTTGTTTTCTCTTAAGTGCTCTGTCAAATAGTCAATTCTATTTGAAATAAGTGCTACTTGTACTTCTGGAGAACCTGTATCATTCTCACCTCTTGCAAACGCCTTAACGATTTCTGCTTTTTTCGCCGTATCTAAAGCCATATTGACCTCCTGATTGGTATTTTGGAACGTGTGATTATACGCAAAGTAACTTAATATCTGATTAGTTTAGGACACCATCTGTATAATTCCACTCTGCCTTTTTATGTCCATCTTCTGAAAATTCAGTCGCTGGACCATTGAGCTTGCCGTTTTTATAGGTGAGTGTGTACTTGACTTTACCATTGGGGTGATAGACGGTACTGAGACCATTTTTTACACCATCTACATAATTCCAAGCTGCTTTTAATACACCATTTTCATACTCTTTTGAGATGCCGTTTAACTTCTCATTTTGGAAGTTTAATTCATATTGTAAAGAGCCGTATTTGTTATACTTTTTTGTGATGCCTTCTTGTTTGCCGTTGATGTAGTTTATCTCTGCTTTTTTGACACCATTTTCGTTATATTTTGTACTGACACCATGTAAGATATCTTCTACAAAATTCCATCTTGCGATGATTTTCCCCGTTTCTGTATACTCTGTGGTGATACCATTTTTCTTACCATTTTGGTAATTGTATTCAAACTTGACATTGCCATTGTCATAAAACTCTTTTGATGTGCTGGCGTTGGCTGCGCCAAGAAGGGCGAATAATAGCAGCGATGATGTCAATATTTGTTTCATTTATAGTATCCTTGCATAAACTGATGGTGAAATTTTATCTAAAAGGGATTAAAATTGTGTTAACAAAATTATATTACCATGATAAATACAAGGAGTTCTTAAAATGAAGATATTTTTAACGTGTGTTTCCCTGCTCTTTTTCTTAGGGGGGTGTTCCACAAAAACCCCTCCAAGTACCGATATATCCAATGCCAAAATGGCACTTGTCAAAGCAGAAAGTAGAGATGCCAAAACTTATGCGCCAGATGATTTAGTGCGTATCAAGATGAAGTATCAAACTTTACAACGATTGATGCAAGAAGAGCATTATGATGAAGCAAAATTTTTAGCCCAAGAGATACAGGCGGATGCCCGTGTCTTGGAGAAAAAATCTCAGCGTATCATGATAGAAAGGCGTGTCAAAAAACTGCAAGGTGAAATCAATCTCATCAATAAAGAGTTTACAGAAGTGAAAGAGTAGGGAGATTATCATGATAAGAAGCATAGCAACATTAAGTCTATTGAGCAGTTTTTTTCTACTAGGTTGTACGAGCGCGACGGTCAATTCATCGGCATTGATAGAGAGTCAAAAAGCCTATGAACAACTAAGACTTGACTCGCAAGTCAAGCAATACGCCGCCCCATCACTTTTTCAAGCGGGGAAACTCTATAACCTTTCAAAGAGTGCTAGTAGTGATGCAGAAGCAAATCACTTCGCTTATCTTTTAAAACAGGAGATTGCTGTTGCCAAAGAGAGTGCCCGTGGAAAACTTTTGAGTGAGAAGATAGATGCACTGAGAGATGAAAAAACAAAAGCCTTATTGGATGCTAAAGAGAGTGAACTTTTAAAAGCCAAACAAGAGGCAGCACGCGCGAAAGAAAGGGCGTTGGGATTGGAACAGAGATACCAAGAACTACAAGAATTAAATGCCAAGATGACTTCCCGTGGGCTCGTCTTGACGCTAGGCGATGTCCTTTTTGAAACGAACAAAGCACAGTTGATGGCGGGTGCCCAAAGAGCCATGGATAAGTTAGTGGATTTTTTAGCGGAAAATGAAACACGAAAAGTTTTGATAGAAGGGCACACGGACAATGTCGGTAGTAGCACTTATAACATTGACCTCTCTTTGAGACGCGCCAATGCGGTTAAGGATGTCTTAAAAGCCAAAGGCATCGATGAGAGTCGTATCGTAACAAAAGGATATGGCGAACTCTATCCAGTTACAGCAAATACTAGTGCAAGCGGTAAGCAACAAAATAGAAGAGTAGAGATAGTTATCCTAAATGAGGGGGATACGATAGAGAATGTAGCGCGATAACAAAGAAGTTTTGTTATCGCTAGAGACTACTTTTTACCACAGTTTCTTAGTGTTGCAGGTGCTAATTTTTCACCCTTTTTTAATGGCATTAGTGTTGCCATTGGAAATTTAGAGTAGTCACAGGTTTCACAAAACTCAGGTGCTTTTTTTATTCTCTTAACTTTTTTGACCACTTTTGTTTTACAACAATCTGCGGTATATGGTGTACCATCCTCTAAAACCCAACCAGCAGAGGCTGATGTAGCAAAAAGAGCGGAAACGATTAGTGTCAATAGTGACGCTTTAACAAATGACTTCATTAAAATTCCTTTAAAATATTTTATTTTTGTAATGCAAAATACAGATAATCCAATTACAATAATATTACCCTGATTATTACATAAAATAATTAAACATAACTTTATTTTATCAAAAAAAAGTACTTTTTTACTCTTTTAATCTACTTTGGCTATAATAAGAGTAATAAAGTCTTAAACAGATAGGAAAATGATGTTATTAACAAAAGCTAGTGAGTATGCATTGCTCTCTTTAGTATTGATTGCTAGAGCGGATCATCCTGAAGATGTGGATACACTCTCCAAACGGTTGGGTATTTCACGTTCGTTCTTGGCAAAGATTTTGCAGGCACTGGCGCGTGATGAGATTTTGAACTCTTTTAAAGGGGCAAAGGGTGGTTTTGCGCTACAAAAAGCACCAGAGGAGATTTCTATTCGTAAAGTGATAGAGTCCGCTGAAAAAAAACCACTCTCTGTTTTTGAATGCTCATCATCTATGATGAATTGTTCATCTGGAAAAGGTGAGTTTTGTATCATTTGGCCATTTTTAAATAAATTTCAACATAAGATTGATGAATTTTTAGAAGAGATGACCCTTAAAGATATTATATAGATGCGAGGGTAGACCTTGGCAAGAGCAACAAGCAAGCAATCTCAGTTTGATAAGATACTAGCACAGCTAGGGCAGTCCAAAGATTTAGCTATTGTTATCTTTGTGGTTGCTATCATCGCGATTATTATCGTGCCTCTGCCGAGTGTTATTTTAGATTTTTTCTTGACTATTTCTTTGGCTGTAGCTGTATTGGTTCTCATGATAAGTCTCTACATTCCCAAGCCAACGGATTTAACCACCTTTCCAACTCTCATACTTCTGATAACACTTTTTAGATTAGCACTCAATATCGCTACAACAAGGATGATTTTATCCCACGGACATGAAGGGCCTGAAGCGGTTTCAGACATTATCACCTCCTTTGGTAACTTTGTGGTGGGTGGTAACATGGTGGTGGGTGTTATCGTCTTTATCATCCTTGTACTGATAAACTTTATGGTTATCACCAAGGGTTCAACACGGGTCGCTGAAGTGGCTGCGCGTTTCACCCTCGATGCGATGCCGGGTAAACAGATGGCGATAGATGCGGATTTAAATGCGGGCTTGATTGACGAGCAGACAGCACGAAAAAGACGAGAGTCCATCATCCAAGAGGCAAACTTTTATGGGGCGATGGATGGTTCTTCTAAGTTTGTTAAGGGGGACGCAGTCGCGGGTATCATCATCACTATCATTAACCTTACGGGTGGTTTTTTGATAGGGATGTTTCAGTTTGATATGGATGCGGCTGCTTCGGCGGAGACATTTACGATACTGACTATTGGGGATGGTTTGGTGGGGCAACTGCCTGCACTCATCATGTCAACGGCGACGGGTATCATCATCACGCGTGCCAATAAAGCAGATGATGATGGTTCTTTTTCAGATACTGCCGTGGAACAACTCTTCAATCAGTATAAAACACTTTATATCGTTGGCTTTATCTTAGTGATGTTTGCGCTTGTGCCGGGGTTGCCTACTTTTTCACTGGCTTTTGTGGGTCTGATATTTGTCGGACTTGGATACCTTGCTAGTAAGTCAGAAGCGGGGGCTATGGGTGTGGAAACAGAGGTAGAAGAGGGTGCCTTACCAGAGGCGCCTGAAAAAAAATCACCTCAAGAGCTGCGCGAAGAAGAAGAAGCTGCACTAGAAGATATCTTAAAACAAGAGGTATTGGAACTGGATTTGGGCTATCAACTCATCAAACTAGCCGATCCTGCGATGAATGGTGATTTGTTAGATCGCATAAAAAGTATGCGCCGTAAAATCGCAACAGACTTTGGATTTTTGATTCCTCAGGTACGGATACGGGATAATTTACACCTACAACCCAACGAATACCAACTGCTCTTAAAAGGGGTCGAGATAGGGAGTGGTGAAATCTATCCAGATAAGTTCTTGGCGATGGATTCAGGCTTGGTGAGTGAAAAGATGGAGGGGATAAAGACAAAGGAGCCAGCCTTTGGGCTCGATGCTATCTGGATAGAGGAGTCTGAAAAAGAGGATGCTATCATCAAAGGATACACGACAGTTGACCCTTCTACGGTGATTTCTACACACTTAAGTGAACTTATCAAAACCTATGCCGAAGAGTTACTCACCCGTCAAGATGTCCAGTCTCTTATAGACAATGTGAAGAAAAACTATCCTGTGGTGGTAGAGGATTGTATGGCAGTGGCAACGGTAGGATTAGTACAAAAAGTCTTAAAAGAGTTATTGGCTGAGAAAATCCCTATCAAAGATATGATAACGATACTTGAAACCATAGCCGATGTGGCAGCTATCACTAAAAATGCTGATATCATTGTAGAACAAGTACGGGCAAGATTAGCGCGTGCGATAACCAAGCAGTATATGGATGAGCAAGGTGTCTTAAAATTGATGACTTTTGCGGCACCAACAGAACAGAAACTTTTGGAGCATTTACAAGATAAAGAGGGTTTAAAAGAGTTGCTTTTAAACATCGGTCAGATAAACTCACTCGTACAAAAGACAAGTGACGCAGCGACGGAAGTACTGCAACGCGGTATCGCACCAGTCATATTGATAGTCGATCCAAATCTTAGAAAGTCTATCTCTGAGATATTTAAGAAATTTAATTTAGATGTAGTGGTACTATCTCACGCTGAGGTGGATTCCAATGCGAAGTTTGAAGTGCTTGCTAACATAGATGTAGAGGAGTTATAGTGCAAAAAGGAAAAAAGGTTTATCATCTGTCACATACTGACTTGGATGGGTATAGTTGTCAGTTGATAACAAAGCGATGTTTTAAGCATATCGCATTTTATAACTCTGATTATGGCAAAGAGATTAATGAGCGTATCACGCAGATATTTGAGCGTATAGAGTTTGAGAAATATGAAGAAAATTTAGTGCTTATCACAGATGTGAACTTAACACCCGATCAAGCAAAATTTTTACTTAAAAATGTACAAGAGTGTGACTTAAAAGTAGAATTGCTTTTGTTAGATCATCACAAAACTGGGCAAGAATCAGCCAACAAGTATGACTGGTATCACCTCGATGTCAAGCGTTGTGCCACAAAGATAACCTATGATTACTTTTTAAATGAGGGTTTTGATATAAGTGATATGAAAACTTATGTGGATGTGGTCAATGCCATCGATATCTGGCTAGATGATAGTGAATACTTTGAACTAGGTAAAGTCTGTATGCGTTTAGTTTCGAACTCTAGGGAGATAAATCGTATGCTATTTTCCGGGCAAAATTCAGAATATATCTTTCATCTCTTAGAGGGAGCACAGCGGTACTTTGATGAAGAAAATCCTCATATTGTCTTGGATGATAATGTCCATAGTCTGAAAAAAAGTTTTTTCAAAAAAGAGGAAGATAATACTTTAGAAAACTTGGTTTCTCATTTTGTCGTGGACATGCTAGCGAGGAATGCTGCTAGTATGACAGTCTATTATCATGATAAGAAGGGTTTACTCACGTATAGCATCGGGAATGTTTCTATCATAGGCAATGACTTTTTAGTTAAAAACCCTGAGTTTGATTTCTTTATCAATATCAATGGCAGAGGAAATGTAGGCTTGAGAGCAAACAACAATTGTGATGTGAGTGCACTTTCTAAATCTGTCTTTAATGGTGGGGGGCATGCCAATGCAAGTGGGGGAAGATTTGAGGGGTTTAGGGACTCTTTTATCTACAAAGATATCAAAGAGCAAGTACAAGATAAATTAACCATAGGAGAAAATTCATGAGCAGAGAAATCAGAGAGTTACAAGAAGAAGTAGAAGACTTAACGGCACATTTAGCAGATGTACTTGAGGCGTGCTTGCACTTTGCTGGGGTAAAGGAAGAGAGCTTGGATGATGCAGTTAAAGCCTATATCGATACACTTGATGAAGTGTTTGAAGATGATAATGGCGAGATGGGATATAGAGAAATCATCAAAACGATAGAGTTTATGAAGGTGAAAAAACCCTTACTATTTGTCTAAATGAATATCGCGGTATCGATAGGAAGTATCTACTTTTTTATCTTTTTGGGATGGTTTTCTAAGCACTTTTTAAAAGAGAAGATAGATGAGAAGAGTTTGGTGCTTCTCTCTATCTATTTTTTGCAACCGATGTTGGTTTTTTGGGGATTGACAACCCAAGAAATTGACTTTACTGCGGTACAAGCGCCACTACTTTTTTTCTTGGTTATCATGATAGCTTTGAGTGTGAGTTTTTTAATGGCACACTTTATCTTCAAAGAACAAAAAGACCGTTCCATCGCAACAGTAGCTTCTATCATAGGAAATACAGGCAATCTTGGCATCCCTCTAGGCATCGCACTCTTTGGCGAAGCCTCTATCCTCTATACTAGCATCATCAATCTTGCCAATCTTTTTATCGTCAATACCGTCGGTGTCTACTTCTATGCAAGAGGGGAGTTTTCTGCCCGTGATGCTTTTGTCAAGATATTTAAATTACCCGCTATTTGGTTTGGATTTTTAGCACTAGGATTTAATGGGCTTGGATTGGAAGTGCCTGATAGTCTGTCTCTCTCCTTGGAGATGGGGGCGTATACGACGATGGTCTTGCAACTTTTTATCTTTGGGATGTATCTATATAGCGTAAAGATTTCAGATATAGATAGGAGACTGTTTGGTTTTGTGAGTGTGATGAAGTTTATCATGATACCGCTACTTGCTATCATGATACTCTCATTTTTTACCCTTTCAAACATGGTGTATAATGTTATCTTACTTGAACTTTTAGTACCCCTTGCGGTGATGAATGTCAATCTCGCAGCACTCTATGACTGCCGTGTGAACCAAGTAACCTTTTTGGTTTTTTCCTCTTCATTTATCTTTTTGGGATATCTCTTTTTAGTGTTGGGGTTATTTCGCTAAAATAGTGTCATGATAATCCCAGATATACTTCAAACCATCTCCAGCACACTCTCCCAGAAAGGGGCTAAAGCCATCATCGTAGGGGGCTCTGTGCGTGATTATTTTTTGGATATTCCTGCAAAAGATTTTGATATAGAAGTATATGGCTTGGAAACGATAGAAGAATTAGAAGAGGTACTAAAAAGCTTTGGTAGAGTAGAACTTGTGGGTAAAAGCTTTGGTGTGTTGAAGTTTATCTATGAAAAAGAGGTCTATGATTTCTCTTTTCCACGAACTGAAGAGAAGGTAGGCAGAGGGCATAAGGGATTTGCTATCAAGATAGATGGTGCTTATAGTTACGAGGAGGCAGCACGGCGTAGGGATTTTACAGTCAATGCTATGGGGTATGAGATAGAGAGTCAAATATTTTTAGACCCCTTTGGTGGGCGTGAGGACATGGAGCAAAAAAACCTGCGTCATATCGATGATAAAACATTTGTGGAAGACCCCCTTCGGATTTATCGTGGAGTGCAGTTTTGTGCGCGATTTGGATATGTGATGGCTGAGGAAACCAAAGGGCTATGTACTATCATGATAGAAGAGGGTGCACTCGATGAATTGCCAAAAGAGCGTGTGTATGAAGAGTTTAAAAAATTATTCTTAAAAGCCAAGAAGCCTTCAATGGGCTTTGAACTGATGCGCAAGATAGGGGTATTGCAACAATTTCCAGAGTTAGAGGCACTTATCGGGGTAGAGCAAGAGCCAAAGTGGCATCCTGAAGGCGATGTCTGGGTACACACGATGATGACGCTTGATGCGATGGCAGGATTAAAAACAGGGGATGAGAAGCGTGACTTGATGTTGATGTATGCAGCGCTTTGTCATGATTTTGGTAAGCCAAGTACAACAGAGGTGATAGAGGGGCGGATTCGTGCACTAGGGCATGATAAAGCGGGCTTGGCTCCTACGCAGAGTTTTATGGAGAAATTGACCAATGAGTCTGACTTTATAGAGAAAATCTTACCACTAGTAGAACATCACTTAAAGCCCTCTATCTTCTATCATGATAAGTCATCCAAAGCAGCGATAAGACGACTCTCTACAAAGGTGACTATCGAAGATTTGGTACTCGTTGCAAAAGCAGACTTTTTAGGGCGTACGACCAAAGAAGCTAAAATAGGAGAATACCCAGCAGGTGCGTGGTTGCTAGAGATGGCAAAAAGCTTAGATGTGGCAGATAGCGCACCCAAGATGCTACTACAAGGCAGGGATTTGATAGCCTTAGGATTGAAACCCTCTAAGCAGTTTAAAGAGATACTAGATAGGGTTTATGAGATGCAACTAGATGGGGAAGTCTCTACCTTAAAAGAGGCAGTGGAAGTAGCAAAAACACTAGTGCAAAGTGCTATATAAATCTCATATACTATGTATAAAGTGCATAAATAATGGATTTTGGACTATTATCTAACATAATCTACAAATAATACCATATTTCGGACTAAAAGATTTTATTAAGCTTTAAATTATTTTAATTTTTAGATATAATTTTTTAATCATAGGAGGGTTTAATTCCCCGACCCTTGGGTCGAAATGGTATAATAAGAGATGGATGAGCATATATATAAAAGTCACAATAAGACATTACTCTTATATCATTTAGTATTTCCAGCCAAATATAGAAGAA
>JAJRSK010000073.1 GCA_024278835.1 Campylobacterales bacterium
AAAGAGAAAAAATAAAAATAGGGAAGATGAAAATCCAGAAAATGCCAAGATTGACTTTTATGCAGCCTTTGAAAACCTAGGACCCATTGAAGGGGTTGTTGAAGTGATTGATGGTGTGCGTAAGCTTTCTCTTTATCTCTATTATGAAAATTCTTTAAAGTTTTTACAAAAAGAGTTAAAATCTTTGGATTTAGAAGGCTTCTTGTATAAAAAAGAGAGTAAAATTACGCCACTATATGAGTATGGTGAATCACTTTTGGATGTGAAAGGGTAAGATGCAGTCTGTTAAACATATCGCTATCATTATGGATGGCAATGGTCGATGGGCTAAAAAGCAGGGCTTTTTAAAACGCATCAAGGGACATGAAGTTGGCGCTACAAGAGTGCGAGAACTGACTATCCATGCTTCCAATATCGGTATCAAATACCTCACACTTTATGCCTTTAGCACAGAAAATTGGAAACGACCAAAGGCTGAGGTGACTTTTTTGATGAGCTTACTAGAAGAGTATCTCAAAAAAGAGTTACCGCTGTTTTTAGATAATAATATCCGTTTTGAAACCATAGGGGACCTCTCTAAACTTTCCTCCTCCTTACAAAATCAGGTAGCACTCACCAAAGAAAAAACGGCGCATTTTACAGGCTTGACTCAGGTGCTGGCAATCAACTATGGTGCCAAAGATGAAATGATTCGTGCCATGAACAAGGCTATAAAAGTCGGTAAAGAGCTCAGCGAAGAGAGTTTCGATGCGCTTTTAGATACAAAAAATATGCCTCCGGTCGATATCATGATACGAACAGGGGGAGATAAAAGACTCTCCAACTATCTTTTATGGCAGAGTGCCTATAGTGAACTTTTTTTCACAGATACCCTCTGGCCTGATTTCTCCAATGAAGAGTTAGACAGTATGATAGAAAAATTTAGAAAAATAGAGCGAAGGTTTGGTGGTTTAACATGAGTGTAGCGTTGATGGAAGGCGGATTGATAACGCTGTTTGGATTGTTGTTTGGGTCATTTTTAAATGTGCTTATCTTGCGTATCCCTAAAGATGAATCGGTGGTTTTTCCCTCTTCTCATTGTCCTAAGTGTAATACTGATTTAAAATGGTGGCACAATATCCCTCTCATCTCATGGCTCTTACTGGGTGGCAAATGTGCTTTTTGTAAAGAAAAAATCTCTTTTCAGTATCCGCTGATAGAATTGACTTCTGCGATTATATTTTTATTGGCATACCTTAAGATGGGTGATGTGACGCATGGTGTGGTTGTCGGCTTGGTCTTTGCCCTTTTGCTAGGGCTCTCCATCATCGACTTTCGTTATAAAGCGGTACCAGATAGCCTCAATCTTGCGGCACTAACACTAGCGATATTCTCCTCATCTGCGATTTTAACCAACTTTAGCAATGCGCTTTTATTTGCGGGTGGATTTTCTCTTCTTCGTTTTTATGTCTCATTTGTTATCAAAAAAGAGGCTTTGGGTGAAGCGGATATCATGATAGCGGCTACTATCGGTGCCATGGTAGGCGTGAAGATGGGACTTTTTACGATATTTTTATCGGCGATTATCGCAATGCCTGTCTTTATCTACATCAAAGAAAAAGATTATGAAGTGCCATTTATCCCCTTTTTGGCTTTAGCACTTTTCTTGGTTTATATGTTTAACGATTTTTTTAACGATTTGTGGGTTTTACTCTATGGATAGAGTGAGTCGCTATCTTTTAAGCAACTTTTTTCAAACCTTTTTATCGCTCTTTTTTACGCTTTTTTTCTTGGCTTCTGTGATATTTTTTATCAAGATTTCACAGCTTACGTCACTTTTTTCTGTGACATTCTCAGATCTTGGTGAAGCCTATCTCTATCTTTTACCTGAACTTATCGTTTATACCTTACCCATCACTTTTTTTATCGCCGTAGCAATGACACTCTTTAAGCTCTCTAAAGAGAATGAAACTATCGTACTTTTTGCGCTTACACTCTCCCCTCATAAAATAGCTAGGGTCTTTTTTATGCTCTCTTTAGGAACGTCACTTTTTTTACTGGTGAACTCAGTTGTCTTAATACCTATCGCTAAACAATTAAATAAAAACTTTATAGAGTATAAAAAACTAGAATCCAAAATCAATATCAAAGCAACGGAATTTGGGCAAAAGTTTGAAGGATGGAATGTTTTTATCCATGGTGTTGATGGGGGAACGTACCGGGATATAGTACTTTATAACAAAGATAGTGTAAAAGATGAGGAACGCTTTATCATCGCAAAAAGTGCACATATCGAAAAAAATGGCTCCATTATTGGAATCAAGTTAGAGAAGGGGAAACTTTTTAATCTCAAAGAAAAAGGTTTAGATGAAATCAGTTATGAGGGGATGAAAATGTCCTATAAACCCAACATCAAAGAGTTAAGAAATGTGGGTGTGATTGAATATTGGATGAAAGCACTCTCCAATAAAACACGTGCAAAAGATCTCTCTATCAATATCCTTATTTCTTTTTTTCCTCTAGCGACTTTTCTTTTTGGTATCTCCCTAGGCATCGCAAATACACGCCATGAAAAGCCAAATATATATCTACATATATTTATCGTTGTTTTAGTTTATTATCTTATCACCTTTAAGGTAGCCACGACCTTTCCATTGGTAGGTACGGGACTTCTTATCGTTGGATTTCATATCGCTTCGGGCATCTTTTTTCGTAAAAAGATACTCAAAAGATACTAAGTGAGAGTCAAAATTACGCTTTTGTACGATGGGAGTCAGTTTCATGGATTTCAAAGTCAAAATGATGGGACAAGAACAGTAGCCAACAAGCTACAAGAGGCATTTACTTCCATAGGGATAAACGCTAAAATCAACGCGAGTGGTAGAACAGATACAGGCGTGCATGCGACTGGACAAGTAATCGATATCGATTTACCACCATTTTGGCATGACTTATCAAGGCTTAAAAATTATCTTAATCGTCTCTGTTCACCTTCTATCATGATAGGGCATATTGAAGAGGTAAGTGATGATTTTCATGCAAGATACTCAGCTAAAAAAAGAGTTTATCGTTACCTTGTCATGGTAGGGAAGCCTTCGGTTTTTTCTCAGAAGTATGTTAGCTATCATGATGGTATCAATGCAAAGAAGATAGCGGGTGCAATAACGCTTTTTGAAGGTGAACATGATTTTGCATACTTTTCTAAAAGTGGTAGTGAGCCAAAAAGTACGATACGAGAAGTGTATAAATGTCGTTTTTATCACTATAAAGAGTTGTATGTTTTCTCATTTGAAGCCAATGGATATCTACGGTCTCAAATAAGAATGATGGTAGATTTTTTACTCAAGATTTCTGATGGTGTACTTAGTGAAAAGGAGTTAAAAGAGCAATTAGAAAAAAAGAAGATACACAACAGAGGCTTAGCAAAACCAAACGGTCTATACCTAGCAAAAATAAAGTATTAGTCTAATTATATAAGTGAGTAATTTGAACTGTTAAGTAATTAAAGGGCGGTTTATCTGCCCGTGAGCCCTCTGCTGAAGAGTCTCAAGTGAAACGTAGGATGGAGAGGCTTTGCCTCTCTGTCCGTGTCAACTATGAAGCAATCTTTTTAAGTTCGATTTGCTTCAATGAAAACATTGCCATCAAGTCTTCGTTATCTAAGTTCAACTTTTGGCATAATACACCAAGTTTCAAAATATGAAATTCTCCCATATTTGTCTTCTTTAGATACGAAATAGCCGACGGCGTTTTGTTGATTGCTGCTGCAATCTCTTTGTTTGATACTTTCATAACATTCCCTATATTTTAATTTTGTTATACTACTACATCGTGCTGTCTAGCGATTTGTTTATACTTATTTGGATAAAAATACAATATTAAGTATCTTTTAAGTCCCAAGAAGATATTTTATACAAATTGTTACATATTCTTAGCAAATAATCTAAAAAAGCCCCTATTATGATAAGACTAGATGCCTTCCTTTTTGAAAATGATTTCACACAAAGCCGTAATAAAGCAAAAGAACTGATTTTAAATGGAGACGTTTTAGTAGATGGAAAAATTACTACCAAAGCAGCTACTTTGATAGACTCCCAAGAAGTTAAAATAGTTTCATCACACCAATATGTCTCACGTGCGGGGGGTAAACTCAAAAACTTTTTACGCGTTTATCCTATCATGATAGAAGGGGAAAGATGTTTGGATATTGGTTCTTCTACAGGAGGGTTTATCGAAGTGTTATTAGAATATGGTGCAAGGGAAGTTGTGGGTGTGGATGTGGGAAGTAATCAGCTACATCCAAGAGTACGTGAGCAGACAGGCGTTATCAGTGTAGAAAATTGTGATATACGAAACTATAAAAATGATAGTACTTTTGAGGTAGTCACTTGTGATGTCTCTTTTGTGGGGAGTGAGCATATCTTGCCTTCGATAGATAGACTGAGTTCTCGTGATATCATCATGCTCTTCAAGCCTCAGTTTGAGGTGGGGAGAGAAGTCAAACGTGATAGAAAAGGGGTTGTAAAGGATGCTGAGGCTATCATAGCAGCGCAAAAAAGTTTTGAAGCACATTTTCTTGCGTTTAATTGGAACCTTCAAACAAAAGAGCAATCAAAGATAAAAGGCAAAGAGGGAAATGTTGAAATCTTTTACCACTTTAGAAAAAAATGAGATAAAATCTATCGCTATAGGTGGATTTGATGGGGTGCACTTGGCGCATCAAGTGCTTATCTCTAAATTAGGAGAACATGGGGCACTACTCATCATACATCGTGGAGGGGTAGGGCTGACACCTGACGATGAACGTTGTCTCTATCATGATAAACAATGTATGATTTTAGAGTTTGAAAAGATTAAAGAGATGGAGGCAGAGGCTTTTGTACACTTTATCACAAAAGAGTTTGTTAATCTTAAAAAAATTGTGGTTGGATATGATTTTCTTTTTGGTAAAGAGAGAAAAGGGGATATCGCACTATTAAAAGCACTCTTTTTAGGAGAAGTAGAAGTAGTAGAAGAAGTTTTTTATGAAGGTTTCTCTGTGCATTCACGAAAAATTAAAGCGTTACTCTCACACGGGGAGATAAAAAAGGCCAATATGCTTTTAGGTAGATGTTATGCTATCAAAGGTGTGGTGATAAAAGGGCAAGGGTTAGGAAAAAGAGAGCTTTATCCTACGTTAAATCTCTCTTGTGGACTATTTTTCTTGCCTGCAGAGGGCGTATATGCGACAAAAGCGAAGATACACGGGTATGAATACCCTTCAGTCACCTTTATTGGTAAACGATTAAGTACGGATGAGGCATTTAGTATAGAAACACATATCTTGGATGAAAATTTTACGGAAATAGTTGATAATGTGGAACTGTTTTTTGTAGATTATTTACGAGAAAATAGAAAATTTGAAGAGTTGAGAGATTTGAAAACACAAATCTCTCAGGATATAAAAGAGGCGAAGGCTAAGCTGTAAGTGCTTCAGCCTCTTTTTTTGCTCGCTTAACAGCATACATCTTTTCATCGACGAGACCTGTGATTTCGTGGAAGTTACGACCAGCTTTAAAAGTAGATGATCCAGAAGAGAGAGATACTTTAAACGTATGTCCTTGAAATTTAAAACTTTTTGTTCTAAATCCTTCATTTATTTTGACAATATAGTCTTCAATATACTCTAAATCTTTCTCAAAACTTATCATGATAAATTCATCGCCACCGTACCTGATGACATCAACGCCTTCTAGTTTTTGTAGCACATTGGATATCAAAAAGAGTACTTTATCCCCAGCGATGTGCCCATAAGAGTCATTAATCACTTTAAATTTATCTAAATCTATAAAGGTTAAAACACCATTTTTATCAAATTTATCATTCACCAAGACTTTATCAAAAAGCCATTTTCTATTGTATGCTTTGGTTAAATCATCGATGTAGACTTCTTCTTCAAGTGCTGAGATACGTTCCTGTAAAGCAGACATATGCTCCTTGATGGCTGAGAGTGCTTCTTCATCTTTATTGTCGATAGCAACTGTTGCCAAATCAATATTTTCTTTTAAGCTATTCGCTCCCTCTTTGGTCTCTTTTTGTATCTTTAAAATTTTATCCAAAATCAATGGTACATTATTTTGTGAGAGCACATCTAAATTTGTCTCAATGCCCATTCCTTTTAATTTAGATGCAAATGCATCATGGTAGAGATCTGGTGTAATTACATCAAAACTCCTCAACTCTTTTAATGTATCATCCGTGACTACTTTTAATTCTGTATGTTTCAAGCGTATCCTTTCCCTAGTATGTAATTACCACCATATCGACATATCAGCTTTTTATTTTAGTTTTTTTTGATAAAATATCTTAAAATATAAGAATGGCGAGGGTATAAAAAATATATGGCAACAGAAGTTGATTATTATGAAATATTACAGATCTCTAAGTCGAGTGATGGCACAACGATAAAAAAAGCGTATCGAAAACTGGCGATGCAGTTTCACCCAGATAGAAATCAAGGTGATAAAGAGGCAGAAGAGCAATTTAAAAAAGTCAATGAGGCTTATCAGGTGCTGAGTGATAGCTCTAAAAGAGAGATTTACGATCGTTATGGAAAAGCTGGACTTGATGGTCAAGGTTTCCAAGGAACGGGTGGCATGAATATGGATGACTTGGGTGCGATATTTGAGTCAGTCTTTGGTGGTGGTTTTGGTGGTGGTTTTAATAGCCGGGGTAAGAGTGAACATGAAAAATACCCATTAGATATAGAAACGGAAGTGACTTTAGCTTTTAATGAAGCAGTGTTTGGTTGTGAGAAAGAGATAACTTTTCGCTATAAAAAAGAGTGTGAAGTTTGCGATGGTACCGGTGATCGTGATAAATCTTCTACGACCTGTGAAACATGTGGGGGTAAAGGTCAAGTCTATTATCGTCAGGGGTTTATGACATTTGCACAAACCTGTGAAGCTTGTGGGGGCAGTGGAAAACAGATTCATAATCCTTGTGAAACGTGTCATGGTGAGGGATATGTAGAAGAAGAAGCCACGACCACGGTACAAATTCCTGCGGGAATTGACCATGGAAACCGTATGCGTGTTGGTGGAAAAGGCAACATAGGTAAGGGCGGTAGACGGGGTGATTTATACCTCATGGTGATGGTGGAAGATGATGACCACTTTATCAGAGACGGAGATAACATCTATATTGAAGTGCCTCTTTTCTTTACCCAAGCAGCTCTGGGTGGCAAGATTGAGATACCAACGCTTCGTGATAAAAAAGAGTTAAAGATTCCACAAGGAGTCAAAGATAAGGAACAATTTGTCTTAAGAGGTGAGGGTGTTGAAAATGTCCATGGACGTGGACGTGGTGACATGATAGCCCAAATCAACATTGTCTATCCTAAAAAGCTTAATGATGAGCAAAAAGAGTTATTGACAAAACTTGGTGAAAGTTTCGGCTATGAGAGCACGCCAAATGAGAGTAAGTTTGATGGGGTGTTAGATAAAGTAAAAGGATGGTTTAGCTAGTCCCCGTGGGTAGGCTTCTTGTATTCTCTACTCCGAGGACAAATCCTCCCTTTGGTCTGAGCCTCTACGTAGAGAATACAAGAAGCCTACCCCCCCTATCATGATAAAAAATAGCAAAAATAGTGCAAGACAAGAAAACAATAAAAAAATACGATGCGAAAGCATTGTGCTTCAGATGCAATGAATTGAGGTGGAGCTTTGCTCCAACTCAAGAAAACAGTAAAGCGGTTACGGCGCGGCAGCGTTGTGCTTTAGATGCAATGAATTGAGCTAGAGCTTTGCTCTAGCTCAAGAAAACAATATAAATAGGAGTGACAGATGTCATGTGAATTTCCAACAGTCAATGAAAATCCAGAAGAGATGAGAGCACTATTTGAGAGTGTCAAAACGATAGCCATACCAGGTCTCTCACCAAAAGAGGATAAACCTAGCCATAGGGTTGCGAAGTACCTACAAGCGCAAGGATTTAAAATCATCCCTATTTATCCTAAAGAGGATTTTATATTAGGTGAAAAGGTTTACCGCTCACTAGCAGAGGTGGAAGAGAAAATCGACATGGTAGATATGTTTCGTAAGGCTGAAGTAGCTGATTTGATAGTAGATGCTATAGAGAAGAGAGATGATGTTAAAGTTTTATGGCTCCAAGAAGGTATCGTTAATAATTCTGCGGCACAAAGAGCTAAAGATTTAGGTCTTAAGGTCGTACAAAATAAATGTACGATGGTTGAGCATCGAGGGTTATAGGAGAGATATGATACCACTAGAAGAGATACAAAAAGCACAACGATGTCTTGAAGGTGTGACAGTAAAGACACCGTTTACGCACGCACCGCTTTTAAGCCAACGCGTTGATGCAGATGTTTATCTTAAAAAAGAGAATTTACAGTTAACTGGGGCATTTAAACTACGAGGTGCGTACAATAAAATAGCTTCTTTATCTGAAAAAGAGAGACAAAAAGGTGTAATTGCAGCCAGTGCTGGGAATCACGCGCAGGGCGTGGCCTATAGTGCGAAGATATTTGATATTCCTTCTGTCATTGTGATGCCAGAAGCGACACCACTTTTAAAAGTACAAAATACGAAAGCATTGGGTTCCGAAGTCATCTTGCATGGTGAAAACTATGATGAAGCCTATGCCCATGCGATGAAAAAAGCAGAGGAAGAAGGTTTGACTTTTATCCACCCTTTTGCTGATGATAAGGTGATAGCAGGGCAAGGGACTATCGCTTTAGAGATACTAGAAGCCTGTGAAGAGCTTGACTATATCGTTGTCTCAATCGGTGGGGGAGGGCTGATAGCAGGTGTAGCTTCGGCTATCAAGCAGATAAATCCTGCTATAAAGATTATAGGGGTTGTGGCAGCTGGTGCGCCTGCGATGTATAACTCTGTGCAAGCCAAAGTGACGATAGATTCTGTGAGTGTGCGGACGATTGCAGATGGTATCGCGGTGAGGGATGTGACACCTAAGAATTTAGACTATATTTTAGAGTCCGTTGATGAAGTGGTAAAAGTAGATGATGAAGAGATAGCTTCTGCGATACTCTTTTTACTTGAACGTCAAAAGCTAGTTGTTGAGGGTGGTGGTGCAGCGGGTGTGGCAGCTATCATGCATAAGAAGTTTGATTTTGAAGAGGGCTGCAAGATAGCGACTATTTTAAGTGGTGGTAATATTGATGTGCAGATGCTCTCTTTAATTATCGAAAAGGGACTTATCAAAGCCAAAAGAAAGATGAAGTTTATCATCACCCTGACCGATAAGCCAGGTTCTTTGATGCGTTTAACCGATATTTTAAAAGAGGTTAATGCCAATATCATTCAAATTGATTATGATAGAACTTCGACATCACTATCGTACGGAGATGCCAATGTGACTTTGGCACTTGAAACTAAAGGGGAAGAGCACCAAGAAATAGTGAGAGAAAAACTCAGAGCTGAGCACTATGACTTTCGTGAAGAGTTAAGAGTTTAACTCTCCCTTTTCTTTAGTGAGTGCTTGTGTCGCTGTAGTGCTTGAGAAAAAACCATTGGCGATACGAGAACAACGTGCTACGATATCATTTATCTCGCTGTCGCTTAGAGGCCAAGTTCTTAGCATATACTTTGCTCCCTCTTTAGTCACGATATTATAATCTTCTAACAAAACAGCTGAAAACTTTTCAACAATCGTCTCATAATAAGGAAGGTCTTGTTTGTAGTCAAAGATATAGATAAGTCTTGCTATTTGCTCTTTTGTACCCCAGCCATCATTTCTGACTAAAAATAGAATCATAGCGGGGACAAAAATATCATTTTGTCTTACACGCTCAGTCATAAAGTTTTTTAAATGTTGATAATGCATAAGAGCCACCTTTTTTGCTAATTAGCACTAGCATACTCTTATTTTTATAAGATAAGTAAAGTAAAAAGCAAAAGGGTTAAAAAAGTTTTCCTACTGTAAAGAGTGGTAACATCTTTACAGCGAAAAGGCAAAGTCTATGATATATTTCATCGGGGAAAAAACATATTGTGAAAGGGGTGAGGCTATCATGATAATGAGAATTATCATCCCATATCGCCCCACGCTATCAAGTGCATTGGCCGCTTTATGAAAATCCATCTTTCGCATCATAAATCCTAGTGCTTGAGAACCATCAAGTGGAGGGATAGGAAAGAGGTTAAAGATACCAAGTACGATATTGTAGATGAGTGTATAAGTTAAAAATGCTTTGAGAAAGTATGTCATTTCACTAGAGATAGCAGGGGTGAATTTGAATGCTATGATAGCAAGAATAGCCAAAGTGAAATTATAAGCAATCCCTGCAAGGCTCACGGCGATTGCGCCATTGTAACCACCGTTGCTAATGACTGTACGGATATTGATAGGCACAGGTTTTGCCCAACCAAAAAGAAATCCAGCATTAGAGAAGTAAAGAAGGGCGGGAACTAATATAGTACCTATAGGATCTATATGTACGAGTGGATTGATACTGAGTCGTCCTTGACTTTTGGCGGTGTCATCACCAAAGTGGTATGCCACACGACCATGCATGATTTCATGTCCGATGATAGCAACCATCAATGCTAAAATAATGGCAATGATATTGATGATTTCAGGTGACAGCATCAGTTTAGTGACTCATTGGGGTCGATGAAGCTTGCATCATTTTCTATAGTATCGACAAAATGTCCCATACGATTCCATCTTATTTTATAGTTTTTATCCCAAGAGAAGTAGATAAACCATGGTGTTCCTTCGATAAGACTATAGGGTACAGTTCCCCAAAAACGGCTATCATTGGAGTGGTCACGGTTGTCTCCCATCATGAAGTATTCACCCTCTGGTACTTTTGTCTCTGGCATATTAAAGAGAGCTTCTGGATATGGCCCTTGTGGTGTGATATCGATGTCATTTTGGATACCAGAATAGTGATGCATATAAGGACTTTTTACCCATAGTGCACCATTGATTTCGACCTGTTGCTCTTTAGGGTAATTTGCTTTGACATAGGCATCGCCCTCATGTGGTTTAAGATAAAGTGCTTTATCAATGAGTTGTAGTGTGTCTCCGCCTACAGCGACGCATCTTTTAACAAAGTGTGTTTTAGGCTGTGGAGGATAACGAAAAACAACAATATCACCACGCTTTGGCCCTTCTGCTGCTAGGAGATGTCCATTGCCATTAAAATCAGGAAGTACGGCAACTTCTATCCATGGTATATGAGGGGTAGGGATACCATAAGCAAATTTTTTGACAAAGAGGTGATCGCCTATGAGGAGTGTTCTCTTCATCGAACCACTTGGTATCACAAAAGCTTGTGCCACAAAAAAGATAATCATCAAAACGATGATGATAGTGCCTGTCCATGAGTTTGAAAAATTATATACTTTTTTTAACATTTAATCCCTTTGCTTTGCAGCGGTAATAGTATTTTGCATCAACATAGCGATGGTCATAGGACCAACTCCCCCAGGTACTGGTGTGATGAAGGAGCATTTTTCACTGACATTGGCGTAGTCTACATCCCCAACAAGTTTTCCCTCTTCGTTTCTATTGATGCCGATATCGATGATTATGGCACCTTCTTTGACCATATCTTCTGTGATTAGGTTGATTTTACCGACGCCTACGATGAGTAAATCGGCTCTTGAGGTGTGTGCTTTAAGGTCTTTTGTGTGGATATGGCAGATATCAACGGTGGCAAATTTGTTTAAGATAAGGTTCATCATAGGTTTACCTACAATGTTACTAGCGCCAACCACACAGGCATCAAGCCCTTTTGGATCAATGTTGTACTCATTTAAAAGTTCCATAACACCAAGCGGGGTACAAGGGGCAAAGCCCTCCATGCCAAGGACTAATTTCCCCGCATTGCAAGGGTGAAAACCATCTACATCTTTTGTAGGGTCGATAGCACCAAGAACAGCCTCTTCATCGATGTGTGAAGGGAGGGGGAGTTGTACTAAGATACCATTAATGTTAGGGTTTTTATTCATCATCGCGATGGTTTCTAAAATCTTCTCTTGTGAAATGTCATCGGGCATTTCATGTACGATTGAGTAGATACCGGTGTTTTTACACATCTTGGCTTTCATGCCTACATAGGCGTGACTGGCTGGATCATCTCCTACTACCATTACGGCAAGTCCGGGTGTGATACCTTCTGCTTTGAGTGCTTTTACTTCTCCTGCTACATGTGCGGTGATCTTTTGTGAAAGTGCTTTACCATCTAAGATTTGCATCAACTGCCTTTATAAAAATTTTGGTATTATACCATTTAATGTTGAAAGAGGGTAAATGAGACAGAAACGACTGCTTATCATGATAGGATTGTTCTTTGCTTTGGAGGCATGGTCTGATTTTATCACGGATGATGAATATGCAAAAATGTTGTATGAAAACCCTAGAGGCATAGGCTGTGATAAGTGCCATGGTTCTCATGGTGAGGGGATGATTCTCTCCTCCTATAAGGATAAGAATGGCAAAGTGGTTAACATCACTGCCCCTCGTATCAACGATATTCCTATGAAGCGTTTTTCTAGCTCCTTTGAGAAAAAGAGTAAGCTTATGCCTGTCTATTTTTTGACGAGTGATGAAAAAGCGTATCTATACTATTACCTAACAAAAAACCAAAAGAAAGAGAGAGTTGCCAATGTCAATTGAAAAAAGTTTAACAGCGTTTAATGAAGCTAAAGAAGTGATTCCTGGTGGGGTAGATTCCCCTGTACGTGCCTTTAAAAGTGTGGGAGGCACGCCGATATTTATCGCCAAGGGTGAGGGTGCTCATCTCGTGGACATAGATGGTAATAGATATGTAGATTTTGTACAGAGTTGGGGACCACTTATCTTTGGTCATGGTGATAAAACGATTGAAACTGCGGTGATAGAAGCGGTAAAAGATGGTCTCAGTTTTGGTGCACCTACAGAAGTTGAAACTGAGTTAGCCAAAGAGATAGCGACACTTTTTGACAATATTGACAAAATCCGTTTTGTCTCTTCAGGTACTGAAGCCGTGATGTCTGCAATCCGGTTAGCCCGTGGGTTTACAGGTAGAGATGATATCGTGAAGTTTACGGGTTGTTATCATGGTCATAGTGATTCCCTTCTTGTAGAGGCGGGTAGTGGTATGGCGACTTTTGGAACGCCTTCTTCTCCTGGTGTGCCTGCTGATTTGACAAAGCATACGCTTTTGGCGACCTATAACGATATAGAAAGTGTCAAACAATGTTTTGAAAATTCAAAAGATATCGCTTGTGTTATTATCGAGCCAATCGCTGGGAATATGGGTCTGGTGCCAGCAGATGAGGCATTTTTAGAAGAATTAGAAACACTCTGTCATGATAATGGCGCATTGCTTATCTTTGATGAAGTCATGAGCGGTTTTCGTGCAAGCTTGAAGGGTGCGCAGGGACACACTACTGTTGTACCTGATATCATCACCTTTGGTAAAGTGATCGGTGGTGGTATGCCTGTTGGTGCATTTGCTGCGCGCGCTGAAATCATGAATGTGCTCTCTCCTGATGGACCTGTGTATCAAGCGGGAACACTCAGTGGCAATCCTATCGCGATGCATGCAGGATTGGCTTCACTGGGTCAACTAAAAGCAGATAAAGAACTTTATGATGGTTTAGAAAGATTGGCAAAAAGATTGGTGCTTGGTTTACAAGAGGCTGCCAATGCCGAGGGAATTAGACTACAAGTAGATGTCAGGGGGAGTATGTTTGGCTTCTTTTTCAATGACAATCCAGTCAAAAACTTTGATGATGCTTTAGCTTCTGATACGGCGTTGTTTGCTTCTTTTCATCAAAAGATGTTGGCAGAGGGTGTTTACTTTGCTTGTTCTCAGTTTGAGACAGGATTCATCTGTGCTGCGATGGATGAAGCGATGATAGATGATGTGATAGCGACAAGTAAAAAAGTATTTGCGGAGATTGCATGAGCCAAGAAGAGAAACCACGCATCGGTAAAATCATAGAGGGCGCTGAACATCTCTCTTTGGGAATTTCTATGGTGGTGGCTGTACTCATCGGTGTGGGTTTAGGCTTGGGGCTTAAAAATCTTTTTGGGCATATCTGGCTTTTATGGCTGGGTGTGTTTATCGGTGTAGCAGCGGCAGGTCTGAACGTCTATCGTGCTTATAAAAGACAGGTAGAAGATTTAGATACTCTCAAAGATGATCCAAGATATAAACACTACAACAGTATAAATGATGATGAGGACGATGAAAAATATTAAATTATTGCTCAGCATAGTGTTGGGTGTGGATGCCGCTCTTATCATGATAGCACTCTCTCAAGGTGGAAACTGGGTCATTAATTCTCAGTTATCTTTTACTTCTTCTCTTCTTGTAACACTAGCTTCTTATTATTCTTATAAAAAAGTGATAGAAAAACGTGTTGCGCTGGAAAGTGAGAGTTATGATGATAGAGATGAAGTTGATAAGCTTGAGGACCCTTTTGATTTATATAGTGAAGAGGTGGTGGATAAAGAGAAGGACTTGGTGGAAGTGGTGAAGGAGGAGAGGGCGAAAGTCACCTCTTTGAAACAGACAGCAACTAATCTTTCAAAAACAATAGGTGGTGCTTTTTCGCTATTTAGGTTGGGTTCATATCTCTTTTTGTTTTTAGCATTTTTGTATCTGGTAAATAATCAACTATTTACTATCTGGGCTTATGTGAGTGGATTGTTTGTAGTGCCTATATCTGTATTGATATTTGCTATCTTTATGACGCATTAGAAGCTTTGCTTCTAATGCTACGCTTCGCTAAGACTCTTCCGCAGAGGGCTCACGCACAGATGAACCTCTTATCTTTATGACGTCAACGGAGCAAAGCCCCTTATGTCTGCGCTTCGCTAAGACTACTCGGCGTAGAGCCCACGCACAGATAAACCGTGCTACTCTTCTATGTAGTTTTTTAGTTTTCTTCCCACTTTTGGGTGCTTTAACTTTTTTATTGCTGAGTTTTCTATTTGTCTTACACGCTCTCTTGTGACTGAGAGTTCTTTTCCTATCTCTTCTAGTGTTCTATCGCTCTCATCTTCCATAAGACCAAAACGCATTCTTACCACGGCACGTTCCCTCTCATTTAACTGATCTAATACACCGTCTATTTGATTTTTTAAATCTGATTTAAGCATAAATTCTATCGGTGCTACTGACTTTTTATCTTCGACAAAGTCACCAAACTTTCCATCATCTTCATTTCCGATAGGGGCTTCAAGAGAGATAGGTTCTTTGGTTATTTTGATAACGTTTTTTACTTTATCTACAGAGAGTCCAACTTCTTCTGCTATCTCATCTAAATCAGGTTCTTTTCCAAATTCTTGGAGGTGTTTTCTCGTGATTTTGTTGATACGGTTGATAGTCTCTATCATATGGATAGGGATACGAATCGTTTTAGCTTGATCAGCGATAGCACGGCTGATAGCTTGGCGAATCCACCATGTTGCATAGGTTGAAAACTTATAGCCTTTTTTGTACTCAAACTTGTCAACGGCTTTCATTAATCCAATATTTCCCTCTTGAATCAAGTCTAGGAAAGGTAATCCCCTATTGGTATATCTTTTTGCGATAGAAACCACAAGTCTGAGGTTTGACTTTGCCATACGAGTTTTCGCTTTATCTGCGATGGCTTTACCACGTTTTATCTGTTCAAGTATCTCTTTAAGGTAGTCTGGCTCTAAATCAAAACTATCTTTACTTGCTTCTTTGGTTTGTACGAGTTTTTTGATTTCCATATAGGTGGAAACCATGGTGGCTTCTGGTACGACTGCTAAGATATCTTCTTTACTCATATTCATGATATCTTCAATGATTTTTTTATGGTTTTCTTTGAGCGTGTCATTAAAAAGAGGGAGCTTGTACTCTAGCTTTTTAAGTTCTTTATCAAAACCACTATCGCTTTTGAGCGCTGTCTCCATAGACTTTACAAGTTCATTAATCAGTTTACTTGTAGGCCCTAAATCAATCAGTGCCTCTTTTAAAAGTTTTTTCTTGAAGGCGAGTTGTAAAAGTGCATGCATTGCCTCTTCGTTGCTAGTGTCATCATTGGTATTCATCGCAGCTTCTGCTTTTACCCACTCTTTCTTTGCTTTTTCTAAGGCTTTAAAACTAGCGATAACTTTCTTTTCTCTAGAGTTGTCTTTTTTATCATTGGAAGTACTTTCTTCTTCACCTTCTGAGTTTTCATCACTTGAGTTTTCATCATCAAAGCTTTTAAAGAGTTCTTTTACGCGTCGTTCACGGTTGATGAGTGCCTCTTTGTAGTCAAGGATAAAGTCTATAAGGTAAGGCACAGAACAGAAAGCATCGATGATGATATCTTCACCTAGTTCAATCTTCATAGAGAGTTCAATCTCTTCTTCTTTGGTTAAAAGAGAGATAAGCCCCATCTCACGCAAGTACATACGTACAGGAGAATCAGAACGTGACCATTCTAGTAACTCTTTCTCTTTTGCCAAGTCAAATTGCTCTTCTAGTTGATCCTCTTGAAGTTTAATCGCTGCTTCTTCTCTAGCTTGTGCCTCTTTGAGGTTGTTAAGTTTTGCGATTTCAGCGGAAGTGACAAGTTGTGCTTTTGCTTTTTTAAGTAGGGCTAGAATCTTCTTTGCATTTGCCGCGGTAGGCGTCTTGACAAAAAGATTCATCAGGGCGTCATGTGTGATGTAGCCATCTTTTGTTTCTGTTATTAGTGTCTCTAATGCTGTATTTAAATCTTTTGCAGCCATAGGTTGAAATTCCCTCCCAAATTTAAGGAATAGTTAAAATGTAAAGTTCCCCTTACAAAAAAGTCTTTTATTATACTGAAAATGACTTAACTAGTTTTCCTAAAATTTTATAACATGTAAATATTTAGCTTTGCTTAAGCTAGTTTTAGTATATCGGCTAATTTTATTTTACCTGAAGTGATTATTTTAACACGATAGCTACCTAGGCACCTTAATTTCTCCCTAAAAAAATCATGATTGATTACGATATGGCGGGTAGAGTTCTCTTTATGAGTGTGGTTTTAATAGGTGTAAAATTTTTTTTCTATCATGATATATGGCACATTATGTGCTAGGTATTTTCAAATCTATAAAGGAGTTTGATGCAAAACGGATACTATCAAGTGACTGCTGCGATGGTAACACAGTTTGAACAGCTCAATATCACAGCTAATAACTTGGCTAATGTTAATACTTCCGGCTTCAAACGTGACTCTGTCGTCATAGGGGATTTTGAGAGACTTTATCAAACTAAGAGAGATGAACTAGAACATAAAAATCATACTGAGAAAGCAGCAAAGTTTTTTAATCGCTCTATCAATCGTGTGCCTAGTATCGTCGAAAATGTCACTGATTTTTCGGCTGGAGTTATCAAACAAACGGGCAATCAGCTTGACTTTGCACTTCGTGGTGGAGATCTCTTTTTTGCGGTGGATACGCCAAATGGTGTACGGCTCACCCAACAGAGTTCATTTTTGGTCAATAGTGAAGGTGTCTTGACTACCAAAGATGGTTTAAAAATCTTACCTTCTGATTTCCAAAGTACGCAAAACAGAGAGATAAAGATACCTAAAGATAGTCCTATCACGGTAGATGATAGTGGGCACATAAAAGCAGGAAGTGATGACTTGGGTGCTCTTTTTATCGGTCGGGTTAAAGAGCTAAAAGAGGTAAAAAAAGAGGGTGAAAACCTCTATACTTTAAAAGATATGGATAAAAATCTTGTGGCAATGAATCAGGGAAACTTTCTCCAGCAAGGATATGTCGTGATGAGTAATGTAAATGCGGTCAAAGAGATGACCTCACTCATAGAGACAAACCGTTTGGTAGAGATGTATCAAAAAGTGATGACAAGTCACATGGATGAGTTAAATAGAGATGCGATAACCAAACTCGCAACAACGAGAGCATAAAGGATAAACTATGATTAGATCATTATACACAGCCGCAACGGGAATGATAGCCCAACAGACACAGATAGATGTTACCTCGCATAATATTGCCAACGTTAACACTATCGGCTATAAAAAGCAGCGTGCGGAATTTGCTGACTTGTTTTATCAAGTAAGTGAGTATGCGGGAATAAGTTCGAGTGATACGAGTATCTCACCTACTGGGATAGAGGTAGGTTTGGGTGCGCGTCCCACTGCTATAACAAAGCAATTTACGCAGGGTAACTTCAAAGAGACAGGAAATAATCTTGATATGGCTATCACTGGTAACGGCTTTTTTCAACTCCAATTGCCTGATGGAACGGTTGGATATACAAGAAATGGTGCATTTAAACTTGATGGTCAAGGACAAGTGGTCAATAGTGATGGATATAAACTTATCCCTGAGATAACTGTCCCTGAAAATTCCGTAGCCGTAGCCGTGGGTTCAGATGGTACTGTCTCTGTGGTTTCAGCTGGAGAGCAAGAGCCTACGCAGATAGGACAGATAGAGTTGGCAAATTTTATTAACCCTGCAGGCTTACATTCTCTTGGAGATAACAACTATATCAATACTGTTGCCTCGGGTGATGCCATACTCGGTACTGCGGGACTAGAAGGTCTAGGACAAATCAAGCAAGGATTTGTAGAGATGTCAAATGTACAACTCGTTGAAGAGATGACGGATCTCATCACAGGTCAACGTGCTTATGAAGCCAACTCAAAAGCGATTACGACATCAGATGAGATGTTACAAACAGTCAATGGACTGAAACGATAAGGAGTTTAGGACTATGAGTATATTTTTAACATTAATTGTAGTGGCAGTGCTGGGAAGCGCTTTATTTGACTTTCTTTACTATTTGCCAAGGTTTAAAAAACTAGAAGAGGCGGAAGAGGGACTGTATTAGCTAGGGTAAGTCTAGTGGGCTGAAAATCTGCGCTTTGTTCATCTCTGCGACAACATGGGTGTAAATCATCGTGGTTTCTACACTTTTGTGACCCAGCAACTCTTGAATGCTTCTCAAATCAATACCCCCTTGTAAGAGATGGGTCGCATAGGAGTGGCGAAAAGTGTGCGAGGTGACACGCTTGTGAATCTTGGACTTTTGGGCAGAGAGCTTGATATTTCTTCCTAGGGTAGTAGGATGGACATGGTAGCGTCTTTGTATCTGGGTACGTGGGTCGGTGGAGATGTTTTTCATAGGAAAAAGATACTGCCACTTGATATCTTTGTGTGCATGAGGAAACTTCTTTTGCAAGGCATGGGGCATATAGACAGAGCCAAATCCCTCGTTGATATCTTTTTCATGTAAAGAGATGACAGATTCTACCTGTACGAGAAGTCTATTTTTAAGTTTTTGGGGCAAGGGTAGTGTCCTATCTCTTAGCGATTTGCTATCCCAGACATAGACTTTATCAAACCCAAAGTCGATATCTTTGATGCGTAAATTTAGCGCTTCATTCATCCTCAAGCCACAGCCATACATCAATGTCACGATGAGTTGATAAATCCCTTCTAAGTTGCTTAGTACATGCGTGACCTCTTGGCGTGTTAAGACTACTGGGATATGCTTGCGCTCTACTGCGCGAAGGGCTTGGATGTTCTCATCACGCATATCGATGCCGAATACATGCCGATAGAGAAACAAGATAGCAGAAAAAGCTTGGTTTTGTGTGGTGGGAGAGACCCTCTTGTGCACAGCTAAATGCGTCAAAAATGCTTCTATCTCAGGCTTTCCCATCTCGATAGGATGCTTCTTATCATGATAGAGGATATAACGCTTAATCCATGACACATAGCTGCTTTCTGTCGCATAAGAGTAGTGCTTAAAACGGATTTTCTCTCTCACAATATCCAATAATTTCTTCTTCATGTTAATCTCCTGTACTATATACAAAGTGTATAAATAATGCTTTTTTGGACAATTATCTAACAAAGTGTTGCATATGTAGAAAATTATCAAATAAATCACAAGAGATATAGTAATAAAAATTTTACCTTATTGTTGATTTCATTTCATTTTGAAATATAAATCGATAAAAAACATTATTATGTGTACATTTGTAGTGTTGTATAATTTTTGAATTTTGGAACTTGGAACTGTTTGTGCTGTGGTGTTAGGTATTAAATAGTTAGGTTCAGTTTATCTAGCCATAAAACTATTATTAGATAAAATGAATATAATGTCCCCATTTGTCAAGACCAAATCAAAATTTCTTTTTATTCCATTCATCTATGCTACTACTTCT
>JAJRSK010000074.1 GCA_024278835.1 Campylobacterales bacterium
CTAAAAATAAGGTTTTTAGAGAAAATGAGCTAAAAAAGGAGTGAAATTATAAAAGAGTAGTGCAGAGCATTTTTTTAAACTGAGAATTTACCGAAGGTTAAATCTGTGGGTTTGGAAATTATGAATTTGCAAGTGGCTCTTTAGAGTATATATTAAAATAATTTAAATAATGATGTATTTGATAGATGGGTTATTCTAAAACTTGTTATAATCATGATAGTTAAAATTCAAGGGGTATTTATGCAAAAACAACTTCAAGCTGTATGTAACCAACTGATTAGTGAAAAAGATTTGATGATTAGTGAGAAGGTCTTGACACAGTTAAAATCTGATGATATCACAGCGATGATTTGTGAAGATGCTAAATGTGAGATAAAGATTTATGCGAAGAATCGTTTTGCAATTTCTGAGATTATTCCTATTTTGGGAGATTTTGGCTTTGTCACTTTGAGTGAGATAACATATGAAACGACCTACCATGATAAAAATATCTACATCACTAAGTTAAATCTCGAAGCCCAAGCAGAGGGGAAGTTAGTCGAACATCAAGAAAATGTCAAAGACTTACTTTTAAAAGCATTGCAAGGGGATATCAAAAGTTCTACCTTATTTGAACTGGTCTATTTAGAAGATTTTTGTGCTCGTGGGATATTGTTGTTTCGGGCATTTATCGCCTATGCTGAACAGTTGATTTTGGAGTTAAATCAAAAGAGTTTGGAAGCGTGTGTTGTACGGTATCCACATGTTGCAGGTCTCTTTTTGGCGTATTTTGTAGCCAAGTTTGACCCAGAATTGAGAGAGCATGAGAAGCGCACAGAGAAGATTGCAAAGCAGATTGAAGAGGCGTTAAAAGAGGTGGAAAATATCTCTGATGATAGGGTGCTTAAACTGCTTTTTGAGATACTTCAAAGTATGGTACGGACAAATTACTTTTCGACGAGTGAGACGCTGGCTTTGAAGATAGATGTGTCAAATCTTCGCCAGCACTTAAAAGGCATTCAGCCCCATATCGAAACCTTTGTGTATGCCCATGATATGAGTGGGACGCATCTGCGTATCTCTAAAGTATGCCGTGGTGGGCTTCGTTGGAGTAACCGCCTTGAAGATTATCGTGTGGAAGTAAAATCACTGATGGCGACACAAGAAGCAAAAAATTCTGTTATTGTTCCCAAGGGAGCCAAGGGTGGTTTTGTGATATTTCGTGATGCTAGTGAAATCACGCCTGAGATTTTTGAGGGGTATTATACCCGCTTTATCAATGCTCTTTTAGATGTCGTGGATAACCAAAAAGAGGGTAAAGTCATCCATCATGATACTAGTGTTTTTTATGATGGGGATGATAGTTACTTTGTTGTAGCGGCAGACAAGGGAACCTCTAGTATGAGCGACAAAGCAAATGCCATAGCAAGAGCGCGTGGTTTTTGGCTAGATGATGCTTTTGCTAGTGGTTCTAGTACGGGCTATCATCACAAAAAGCTTGGTATTACGGCGAAGGGAGCGATAAAAGCGTCGGAGCGTTATTTTATCGAAAAGGGTGTGGATTTTTACAAAGAGCCTATCTCTATCGTGGGTGTGGGGTCGATGAGTGGGGATGTATTTGGCAATGGTCTGTTAGAGAGTGAACAGTTTAAGCTCATAGGTGCGATAAGCCATGATGAGATATTTATCGATCCAAATCCGACTATCAAAACTGCCTATAAAGAGCGAAAACGCCTCTTTGAGATGAAGAGAGGTAAATGGTCACAGTATGATGAAAAGAAGATTTCAAAGGGTGGGGGTGTTTTTAAGCGGGCATCAAAAAGCATCAAGCTGAGTGATGAGATAAAGAGACTTTTAGGGACGAAAAAAGCGTCTATGAGTGGAGAACTCTTAGCAAAAGAGTTGCTAAAACTTTCCGTCGATATGCTCTATTTTGGTGGTGTGGGGACTTATGTCAAGTCAAGTACGGAGAGCAATATCGCATTGGGTGACAAAGAAAACGAATACGTACGTATCGATGCAGAAGAGATAAATGCTTTTTGTGTATGTGAAGGAGCCAATCTGGCTTTAACGATGCAAGCAAGGATTGATTATGCGCTTCGTGGTGGAAAAATCAATCTTGATAGTATCGACAACTCAGCAGGCGTAGATACGAGTGATCATGAAGTCAATCTCAAGATACTTTTAAATGCCCTAAAATCCAAGTCTCTTATGAGTGAAGGTGAGAGGAATAGTACCTTACAAGGCATCACTGACTATGTGGTTAATACTGTACTATGGACAAACTATTTACAATCACTTTCTATCTCCTTGGATAAGATACGTTCTCGAAAAAAGCTAGATTTGTTTAAAAAGGCACTTGTCGTGCTGGAATCAAATATAGAAGTCTTTAAAAGAAGTTCTTTTAATATCCCAAAAGAGAGGGATTTTCATGAGGTGTTGGATGAGGATGGGGAAATTATACGTCCTGTGATTGCGACGATGACGCTTTATGCCAAGATATTTTTGCAAGATGTTTTAAATGAAGGGACACTTTATCATGATGGATTTTTTGATAGATATCTTTTTAAGTATTTTCCAAAGTCATTTGTCTCTATCTACGAGGATGAGATTTTTGCACATCCGCTTAAAAAAGAGATTACCTCGATGATTATCGCCAATAAAATTATCAATAATGCGGGAGTGACTTTCATCTCAGATTTTCAAGATAAAGAGAAGTTTCTAAGCAAAATAAAAGCTTATCTCATTACCAATCAACTCTTTGATGCCAATGATATTCGTTATGAAATATACCGAAGTGATTTTGATATCAATGTGGAAAAACAATATGAGATGTTGATGAAGATAGAGAAGAAGATAGCCTTTAACATCGACTCTCTAGGAAAAAACTTTGATATCACAGAGATAGATACAGGCTCTATGCTAGAGTATAAAATGCAAGTATGTGAAGTGATAAAGGGATTTAAAAGTGGTGCTGAAGACACGATAGAGGGTCATGAAAAAATCAATAACTTCTTTAAAGAGTTAAATTACATGAAGTATATCTCTACGATATTAAAGATAAAGAGTAGTACAGATTTTCATTTTCATGATATCACAGTAGTTTTTTATAAGATTGTGCATAAATTAGCAATTGATAAGGTGATGAATATTGTAGAAAAAGTGAATATCACAGATAAAAATGAAGAGGTGTTGGCACTTCAATTTAAACAACTTTTAGACAGTACTACTTTGGATATCACGAAGTCTATATTGCACTTTATGCGTAAAGATGAAGACGTAGATAGTGCCATTTTAGAATTTTTAAGTAGAAGTGGATTTGATGAAGAACGATACCTTGACAAATTAAATCTTTTAAGAGAGAGTGAAAATACCTCTATGATAGAGTTATCCGTTGTTGTAAATGAGCTAGTGCTCTTAAAGGAGTAGCTCTACCATGATAGGCTCTTGCCTATCATGTAGTTTTAAGCTTTACTGCTGAATTTATCGCCTAGAGAAGAGAAAAATTCTTTGATTTCTTCACCAGCGTCCATCGCTAACTTTTCAAGAGAGTGGCTCGATTCTTGGACTTCTCTTGAAATCTTTTTCTTGCTCTCTTCGAGGAAGTCTTCTGCATCCATTTTTGCTAAATGTGCACGAAGAGCAGCTATGTCCATATCTCCTTTATAATCATCTTTAAGGCTACTTGCAAAAGTAGTCACAGACTCTTTCATATGATTGAGTTTTTCTTTGGCTTCAAGTACTTTTTCTTGCGCCTTCTCTTTGTCATCATCATCAATCAATTCATCAGAAATTTTTGAGAAACTCTTTTTGATATCTGCCCACAACTCACCAGCATCATCGCCTAAATCTGAGGCTACACCATCAACCTTCTTTTCAACTTCACTAATTATTTTTTTTGAACCCTCTAACAGTTCTTTAAACTCTTTTCCCATTGTAAGCTCCTTTACTTGATATGACGTATTATATCATAACTTGGCATTATTCGAGATGAGAATCCTCTTGTGAATCAAGGTAGGCAATGGCGCGAAGCTTTTCTTTATACTCTTCGACATGGCACTCTTGCATATCGGTAACACCGTCTTTAAAGGCTGCTTCTGCCACGGCTGAGGCTACCCAGATAACGACTTCTTTAGAGAAAGGTTTTGGGATGATATGTCGAGATCCAAACTCTAAGTTAGGGTCGTTGTATGCTGCTTTGACATAGTAGGGGACAGGTTCTCTAGCTAGAAGTGCGAGTGCCTGGGCTGCTGCCATCTTCATGTTTTCTGTGATTTTTTTGGCGCGTACATCAAGGGCTCCTCTAAAGATAGAAGGAAATCCTAAGACGTTGTTTACTTGGTTTGGAAAGTCACTTCGACCTGTTCCCATGATGATATCATCACGTACGGCAAGTACTTCTTCGGGCATAATTTCGGGTGTGGGATTTGAGCAGGCAAAGATGATGGCATTTGGTGCCATGGTTTTGACCATCTCTTGAGAGACGATACCACCTGCTGAGAGTCCTAGCATCATATCTGCATCTTTTAGGGCGTCTTCCAGCGTCGTATCTTCTGTATCAAGGGCAAACTCTGCTTTGTACTTGTTTAAGTCATCTCTTTTAGTTGTGATAACACCTCGTGAATCAAGCATCACGATATGTTTAGCCCCAAGTTTTTTGTACATTTTTGCACTGGCTATTCCTGCTGCACCTGCACCGATAACGACTATCTTCATCTCTTCTATTTTTTTCCCAGTGATTTCAAGGACATTGATGAGTCCAGCGGTAGTGATGATAGCTGTACCGTGTTGGTCATCGTGAAAGACAGGGATGTTAAGTTTTGCTTGTAGTTTTTCTTCTATTTCAAAACATTGTGGTGCTTTGATGTCTTCAAGATTTATACCACCAAAACTATCACCCATCGCAGCACATGTGTTGACTATTTCATCAATACTATGAACATTGAGTTCGATATCGATAGCATCTACGTTGGCAAATGTCTTAAAAAGAACTGCTTTACCCTCCATGACAGGTTTCCCAGCAAGGGCTCCGATATTTCCCAGTCCAAGTACGGCGGTACCGTCCGTAATAACTGCAACAAGATTTCCTTTATTTGTGTACTTATAGGCGAGACTTGGATCTCTCTCTATCTCCAAACAAGGGTATGCTACACCAGGTGTGTATGCCATGGCAAGGTCAGCCTGTGTGTGACAAGGTTTTGTGAGGAGTGTTCCTATCTTGCCATTTTCGTGGTAGTCGAGGGTTTGTTGTTTAAATTTATCCATTTTGTTGTCCTTTATTTTTATTCTTCATCTGCCAATGAGATTTCATCATAGGCTTTCATCATGTGTCTGCCCAAAGCATACTCAAAACCGTCCCAGTGCTCAAAAGCTGTCAATTCTTTGATGGCTTGTGGCTTGACTTCATAAGCTTCCAGGTCATCATCATAGGCTTTTTGTGCCCATTTTGCAACAGTTTTTAGGTAGGTAAGATAAGGGGTGATGGTCTCAACTTGTTTCCCTGATATGCCATGTCCTGGTATATAAAAGTCCAGATTTTTGTTTTTGAGTAGTTCTTCCAAGAGTGTGATATTTCCAAAAACACTAGAAGAAGCATCAAATGCACCAAGTCTACCTTTCATGACATTGTCACCTAAAAAGAGTGTTTTTAAATTGACATGGGTGATGAGAAGGTCAGTATCAGTATGTGCAATCTTAGGGTGATGTGCGATAAATTTTTCACCATCTATGACTATGTTCTCTCCCTCTTTAAGTGCGTGATTTGGATAGGCAAATGCATTGTTTGTCCCTTTGAGGTTTTTGGTCAGTCTATCTAAGATGTCGTACCACTTGTCAGCTTCACCACCTTTGACTTCTTTTATCATCTGAGGGTGGGCGTAGATTTTGAGTTTTGGATACTTTTCTAGTAGTGCTTTGTTGGCAAACCAGTGATCACCATGTTTGTGCGTGTTGATAGTGGCAAGAATCGGTTTTTTAGAGATTTTTTCTATTTCTACGAGGACTTTTTTACCTATATTGTAGCTTCCACCTGGATCGATGATGATAAGACCTGTTTTCCCTTCGATGATGGCAGGATTGTTCATAAATCCTTCGTTTTCCATGTCAGGTGAGACGATAGGCCCATGCATAACATAGATATTTTCATGCACCTTTTCAAAGTGAAATTCGCCATACTTTTTTAGGGTAAATGCTGATAATGAAGTGGTTAATACTATCATGATAAGAAAGATATATGTTTTTTTCATTGGAATCCTTTTGTAGAAGAATTTTAGCATATCCTTTGTAAATATCAGGTATGCATAAAAAATAATTATTGCGACATATATCGTCGTCATAATGGTCTATACTGATGCAAAGATTTGAGGAGGAAGTATCAAGTACTATTTTAACATCCAGTCTTTAAAATAGTATCTTAAAATAGTACAATCTAAAAAACAGGAGTATTCATGATAACCATATCTTCAAGTGATGTCATCAAAAAACCATCATACATAACAAACCCAAAAGAGGTAACCATAGTTGAAGATGCTAAAAAACATATCATTAAGCGTGTTGTAATACCTTATGATTTATACGAAAAACTAAGAGAAAAGATAGAAGATGAACTCTATTTTAATGGAAAATAAAGATGCTTTAGATGAAAGTGTTTGTGAAGATTTATCACGATGAAGAGAGGAGAGATTTATCTAGTTAATTTTGCTAAAAAATATAACAGTGAGATTGGAAAAATCAGACCAGCACTCGTCATACAAAATGATATCGCAAATAGAAATATCGACAAGGTGGCATTTAAAGGAGTCTCTCTTCTTCCAATGACAACAAACATCAAAGGTGGAGCTCTTCGAGTAAAAATAAACGCTAGAGAAAACCTAAAACAAGATAGTGAAGTCTGCCTCAATGAGATATGTACACTTGATTTATCTCGTATTGATTTTACAAATCTTTTAACAACACTAACTGATAGCGAACAAAAAGAGGTGGATATGAAGTTGATAAAGCATCTTGATATTTAAAATAAGCACCATTTTTCATCCTATACATAGGTGACAGGCAAGACCTCTTCAATCCCCTCTAAAAAGTTCTAAACATAAAATGGTTAAGGGTTAAATGTTTTTAACAATCTCTCTATGTGTTCTCCCAATCCCTCATGCCCGATGATACACATAGTGTCATAGATAGAAGGACTCACAGCAGAACCGACCATCGCGATACGAAGGGGTTGGGCTAAGACTTTTAGTTTTAAATCATTTTCTTCCATAAATGCTTTTGTAAAAGCCTCAAATTCGCTCGATTCTAACATTTTTGTCGCTTGTTTGAAGCTATCATGATAGGCTTGGAGTGCGGCGATGGACTCTTCGTTGAGGAATTTTTTTACTGCTTTTTCATCATAGCTTTGTGTCACTTCGAGGATAGGTTTTGCCATCTCTACGAACTCTTTGAGTGTTTTAGCGCGTTCACGAAGAGCATCAACTATGACCTCTTTTTTAGGGTGCTTAGAGATATCCATGCCAAAGTGTTTGATATCCTCAATGATGCGCGCGCTAGGCATGACTTTCATATGTTGTGCATTTATCCAGAGAAGTTTTTCTGCATTGTAGGATGAGGCTGAAGCGTTGACATCTTTTGGGTCAAAGTGCTCTAACATCTCTTCCATCGAGAAAATTTCTTGGTCTCCATGACTCCATCCTAAACGGATGAGAAAGTTTAGCAGGGCTTCTGGGAAATATCCCATTTCTTTGTACTCCATCACATCCGTAGCACCATCTCTTTTTGAGAGTTTTTTACCTTGAGGATTTAAAATCATCGGGACATGGTAGAATTTTGGTATATCAAGTCCTAGTGCGTTGTAAACCACTATCTGTTTTGGAGTATTGGAGAGATGATCATCGCCACGGATGACGTCTGTTAAACCCATCAAAGAATCGTCAATCGCAACGACAAAATTATAGGTAGGGGTGCCATCACTTCGTGCGATGATGAAGTCATCCAACATATCATCTACGTTAAAAGACAAATCTCCTTTTATCCCGTCTGTAAACTCTATCTTTTCGCCGTTTTGTGGGGCTTTTATGCGTACAACTGGTGCTATACCTTCTGGAGGTGTACCAGTAAAGTCACGATAGGTACCATCATAACGTGGGCGTTCTTTTTTGGCTTGTTGTGCTTCTCTCATTGCATCTAACTCTTCACGACTCATGTAACAGTAGTATGCTTTTCCCTCATCGAGGAGTTTTTGAACATACTCTTTGTAGAGGTCAAATCGTTTGGATTGATAGATGACTGCGCCATCATGGGCAAAGTTGCACCATTTAAAGGCGGCTTCTATCGCCTCTGCTGCTTCCTTGGAGTTTCTTTTTAAGTCTGTGTCTTCGATGCGAAGTAGAAATTTTCCCTCATTTTTTTTAGCCCATAAGTAACTATAAAGTGCGGTACGAAGCCCTCCGATGTGAAGATAGCCCGTAGGACTTGGTGCAAACCGTGTAACTGTCATGATTTCCCTTGTTTGTAGTGTGTTAATCATTTTAACATATTGTGTTATAATATCTGTTTATAACAATAAAAGGGTTACCTATCATGATAAAGATTTTAACAGTATTGGCGTTGATGATGACGCTTTCATCTGCACGGATGATTGGTGGAATTGCGATGACAGTGGACAATGAGCCTATCACACTTTCAGAGATTAGAACATTTCAACAACAAAATAAGTTATCTAAAGAAGATGCAGTCAATGCTTTAGTGCAAAAGAAGTTAGAAGAACAGGCGGTTCGTGAAGCTGGTATCTTTGTCAATCCTTTAGAGATAGACAAAGAAGTTGAATTTTTTGCTAAGAAAAATGGCATCGATGTCGCAGGACTAAAAGCAGAACTAACCAAACAGGGTACGTCGTTTGAAAAGTTTAAACCGGATATAGCCGCAAAGCTAAAACGAGATAAATTATATAAAAAGGTTATAGGTACTCGGCTCAAAAAAGCGGATGATGCCTCTTTAAGAGCCTATTATGATACACATAAAAAAGAATTTAAATTGCCTGGAAATATGCAAGTCATTGAGTATACATCAACCGATGGTAGAGCGTTACAGATGATTCAGATGAATCCTATGATGAACCAAGCAAATGTTAAGATGCAAGAAAAGACGATAGAAGCTGCCAAAACAAATCCTAAACTTTTTGCCTTATTGCTTCAGACACCTGAAACGACATTTACACAGATTATCAATACAGGAAAAGCTCTCGTGATGTTTTTTGTGAAAGAGAAGGGACGTGATCGTGTGTTAGGATTTGATAAAGTCAAACAAAATATCTTTGCTAGAGTGATGAAAGAGAAAGAGCAGGCTTTGTTGATTGAGTATTTTGAAAAGAAGAAATCTGAAGCAACGATAAAGGTTATTAGAAAACCATAAATTTAAATAGTTTAATTTTATATATAAATAATTAAACTAATCTTAATAAAATATTTTATATAATAGTCCAAACTTTATTGTAAGGATAGTTATATGAAATATATTTCGAAGTCTCTTGTTAGCACTCTGCTAGCAGGATTGTTGATAGGTTGTGGTAGCTCATCAGAGCCTAGTGTCTCTTTTTCTAATATCTCAGGTGTTGCTGTTGATGATTTGATTGTAGATGGTGATGTGGTGGTATATCCAGTTGGGCATCCAAATAATATCCTCAAAAGAGGTAAAACTGATGCATCCTCTGGAGCATATGCCTTGGAACTTAGTCATAATGGCGTCGTTGTCGTTGAAGTGACATGTGGTACAACGGGCAAGATGAAAAATCCTCAAACAGGTCAAATGCGTAGTTGTGAGCAGGACTTGAAACTACACTCTGCTGCGGCTATATCTTCAAAGGTCTCAAAAGTAACAGTCAATGTCTCTCCAGTAACTGACTTTGTCGTAGCCCAGATGAATGCCAATGGTGGAGATAAAGTAGCATTGGAAGCTGCACAAAAAAATATTGGTGAGATGTTTGGATTTGATCCTATTGGTGAGAATCCTACCAAACATTCCAATTATGCGGCAACGATTGATTCTATTCGTAAGTTGGCAGATGATCAAAATAAGACGATGAAGCAAATAGTAGAAGCAATCAATGATGATTTAGAAGATGGTGAAGCAGGCGATGATGGCGAGATAGCTTTTGAATTGGCTAAGGTGATGAAAAAGGAGAATGTAAATACCAAATTTGCACAAAATGATGGTGTTGTTAAACCAGATGCTTCTGAGTCAAAAAGTGATATAGCAGTAACGAAAGATTTTTTCAACGAACTTCGTACGCAAGCGATGAGTGTTGTTGATTATGATAAAAATGGTACAGATGGATTTTTGGATACTGAAGCTAAGGATTTAGGTGAAATATTGAAAAATGAAACACTGAATGTCAACATAGTAGGTGAGTATGCCGTAGGTATCATAAAGGATATTTTAGACGCTATTGATAATAATCAGACGACACATACTGAAAGTGGCGACCGTACTGTAATAGTTGATAAGAAGAGTGCATATGTGTGGGATTATAGTATCACAGAAAATGGGACTGAAGCCTTTAGTGGAACTGTAAGCCTTCCAGAGCAAACTATTAAAGATATTACGCCTGCAAATTTCACGACACTTGTAGCAAAATTTGATGGGACATTACCACTTAAAGAGAATGCATCTGGTTCTCAGAATGTCAAAATGGATGTACTTTTGACTAAAACAAGTGAAGGTGCAAGTGTGCATGTCAAAGAACTCTCTATTGCACATGATAAGACATCGGTTGTTTTATCTGATTTAAAAGGTTCTGCTTCTTATGCTTATGATGCTTCTAAACCAGAAGATGAAAGCTTAACTGCAAATTTTATTCAATTTGATGGGGGAAAAATCGTAGGAAAAGTTGATGGATATCAACTTGATGGCGTGTTAAAAATCTCTGAGTATGTCAGCAATACTAGTATCAAAGATGATGGCTGGGAAAAGAAAGATTATACGACAAATATCAATGGACAATTATTCTGTTTTGATAATAATCAAAGAACCAGTATAAGTAGTGGTGTCGTGCAATATACTGATAAGCACAGTGTTACACATGATATAAATATTAGTTCAGATGGCTATTTCCGTAGAGAGATTATAGGGAATATCGATGACCTTTCAGAGGGCAGTGGCGGAAATGCTATGAATGTTGGTCCTGACTATAGTTTGCCGTATTATACCTTGTCAGATAATATAAAAGTTATAGATACAAATTGTACTCTTATCAAGAAGCAATATATGGAAGTCCATGTCCGGAGTGATAGAGAATTTTATAACTCAGGAAAGCTTCCTAAAAAATTAAGTTTTACAGGAAGTATCAAAAATACAAAAACTAGTGGGGAGATTTCTGGTGAAGTTAAGGTTGATTGGCTCAATGCAAAGAGTATCAATATGATAAAAGGTAGTAAAGAAAAACCAGAGGTGGAGGCATCCATCAATGGTAAAATCAAGATGCCTTCTCGTCCTGAGATGACATTGACTTTAGGATATAAAAATCCAAGTCAACACAATAATTTTACTTTCTCTTATGCTTATGATGCTACTACGATAAGTGGTATCGGGGCATTTGATAAAGATATGCAAGATGGAAAAGTAACATTGACGACGCATGAGGGTGTGAAATTTATCATCAAGGTAGAAAAAGGTGATATTACTTATGGCGATGATAGTCCAGTTACTAGAAATGGTAGAAGAGTTGGAACACTAGAGGAGAGAGAAAGTGTGCCTGTGATAAAATACACAGATGGCACTTTTGAATCACTTCTGTAAAACGCTTTTTGTACTCTGCATCTGTAGCTCATTTATGAGGGCAGATGTAGGGGCTTTTTTTGATCCTACGAGTTCTGATAAATCTTCTACTCTTGAGAGTAAAATTTCCTTTTATCTTGCCAATGATGCGATATCCTTAAAGGAATTTTTTGGAGATTGGCGTAAAAACTATCATCCTCGAAATGGTGATAATGTTGCTTTGCAAGATATGCGTATAGATATTGGTGGAAATTTTTATAAAGATTTTTATATTGGTATCTTTCATAAATACAATGTTTTTATAACAACAAATAAGGATTTTGTTGATCTCTACCATACTATCAAAAATAAGGATGATTTAAATCAAGGCAAAACTTATCTTCTTGATTTAAAGGTGCAGGGGATTCGGGCTAGTGGACTACTACTCTCAGGGCAGAAATCACTCTATCATGATAAGAGTCAGACTATCATGATAGGTGCTTCTCTCTCACTGATGTTTGGGCATGATATGCAAGATGGCATAATCAATGGGCGTGCAATATCTTTAAATTCTAAGCAGTATCAAGCCCAAGGTAGTTCTCGCTATTACTATACAAAAAACTATCTTTATGACTTAGATGTTAAAAGTGCTTATGGGGTTGGGTATGGAAGTGATATCGCACTCTCTTACGAAAATAGTCTCTATGATTTTAGGATTAAATGTATCGTAAATGATATCTTTTCGCGTATCTATTGGCAGGATTTACCCTATAGTTTTGTAGATATTCAGACAAAAAACAAAGATTTTGATGCAGATGGGTATGTTAAATATGCTCCTGTGATTTCTGGCGTAGAAAAATATGTGGATTTTAGTCAACATATTGAGGCTAGATACAAGATTGTAGTTGAAAAAAATGTTTATAATACATTTCTCCTTTTAGTGGGAATGGAACAACTATATCAGATGAAAATACCTTTTATACAACTAAAGACTTCGCTTGATTCTAAACAAGATTTCGCTATTTCTTATGAAAGTAGATTTAGCGGTTTTGGTTTAGACTATAGGTATGAAAATTTTAAGATTGGTTTGATAACAGATGATTTAGTAGATTTTTCTTCATTTGGTATAAGGACATCTTTTCGATATAAATTTTAATTTTGTTAAACTTCCATTATGAAAAAACTATTACTTTCTCTCATCTTACTAACCACTTTACAGGCGCAAGCGACCAAAAAAGAGTTTTCCCTTATCATCTCTGGTGGTATCTCCCTAGGGGCGTATGAAGCAGGGTATAACTGGGCACTTTTAAAGTATATGAGGCATATCAAATATAACTCAACAAATAGTGATATTGATTTAAAGTCCATTGCGGGTGCTTCTGCAGGGGCTATCAATACCCTCATGTCTGCGATGGCATGGTGCCGTTCTCGTGAGTCATTTGATATCAACAATACTATTGAGCAAAATCTCTTTCATGATATGTGGACAGATGTGGATTTTGAGGATTTGTTTATCAATAAAGATGCGACAACTGACCCTGACAATCAAACCTCTCTTTTTTCACGCAATCAAATCGCTTATTTAGCTGGTAAAATTATGGAAGAGATGCACCAGCCTTTTTACGAGAGAGAGTGTAAAGTCCCGTTTGGTTTTGCAGTCACACGGGTCAATCCTAAAGAGGTGACGATAAAAAATATCAAAATTGCCAATAAACTTTTTCATATTCCTTTTTATTTCACGGTAGATGAATCGGGAAAAGGTGTAGTTCTGGACAATATGGATAGCTATATCCAAAGAGACAACATAATCCACCTCTCTGAGCATGGGAAGCCTTCGGATGAGGCGGTTAAAAACGCGATGTTTGCCTCTTCGGCTTTTCCTATCGCGTTTGAGCAAGTGGCGTTGGATTATCTCTATAAAGGGAAGAAAGAACATGCGCTCTTTTTAGATGGTGGTGTGTTTGACAATGTGCCGCTTGATTTGGCTATCAGACTGGCAAACTACCAAAGTACGGACTTTATCTTTATGGATCCTAAAAATATGCGTCGTACCTATGAACGAACCAAAGAGGATAATGAAAAAGATTTTAGAGAGAGCCCTATCAACACAGCCATCGGGCTTTTGATGCAAATCTTCTCTTCCTCAGAATCTTCTGTACTGTACAATACCCTTTCAGAACATTTTTTAAAGTCTGATAAACAGATACATCTCTCTTCGCGTTATTTTCCGATAACGGGGAAGTTTTTGGAGCATTTTGGAGCATTTTTGGATGTGGGTTTTCGTGAGTATGACTACTATGTTGGGGTCTATGATGCGACGATAAATGCGGCAAAATACGCTTGTGAGTATGGTAGTGGCAAGGGACAAAAAACAGATATTTGTGAAAATAGGGCACGTACCTATATCTACAATATCTTGACAAAAAATTCCCAAAAATCAAAACACTTTTTAAATCTTCTCTCCCAAGAGGAATTTGGTGCACCTTTTGAGCAGGGAAGTTATGAAGCCAATGCTTCGTTGGTGCAGGTATATGAGGCGATAAAAGATACCACGGTTGGGGATATAGATGATTATCATGATTTTATAGATAATTTACGAAAAAGTGACTATAAACCAACCAATAACTTTTTAAAACACACGTTAGCTCATCCTGATAACTGGTATCGAAAACCTCTCACAAATATAGTCCAACGCATCGTCACCCTAGAAGATAAAAACTCTGAAAATCTCTCTTCTGCTATCGCATCAGTCGCAGCATATACGGCGGGGAGTTTTTATAGAACTAAAAGTGGATTTACCTACAATCCTGTCTCTGCACCTCTTGATAAAGATAAATTATGGGTGAAAGCATTGCCTTATGAGTTGGCGCTTACTAAAAATATGCTCTCTTTTGGATATGAGTATTACTATTACTTTGATCATGATAAATTTTATCTGCCACGTGCTGTTGAGGTGAAACCAAGTATTTCATTTGAGATGAATAATCGTGATGATCAGGTGAACTTTGCCAGAGTGGATTTCAACCTTCATTATGACATCAAAAAAGACTTTATCATGATAGGAGCTGGCCCCTCACTCTATCGAGACTTTACTAACGAACTTGATAAAGATGTGGCAGTTGGATTCAATGCTTATGTGGACTTGCTAAATATCCTGCGTATCACCTATACAAAGAGAGATGATTATGCGGGTCGTGAGCATAATGTCTATTTGGGTATCAATGATATTCCTTCTTTTATCTATTGGGTCTTTGGAAATTGAAAGAGATTACGCTTTTAAGGCACTTTCGGGTCAAAGATGCGTGTGAGAAAAGACTTTTTTCTTCTTCTGAGATAGATGCGTGGGTGGAACTTTATGATAAGTATGATTTGGATTATCATGATATCTTTTTTGTGCCTCCGCAAAAAGTTTATACTTCTGCGCTAAGTCGGGCGAAAAGAACGGCTGAATTTTTAGGGTTAGACTATGAAGAAAATGCCCTTTTAAATGAAGTTTCGGCGGCTGCTTTCATCGACACAAAGTGGCGATTTCCAAAACTGCTTTGGTTGATGTTAGGAAGGTTATACTGGTCTAGTGGGAAAGTAAAAAAGTCTGAGACTAAAAAAGAGACCTATGCCCGTGCACGCAAAGTGATAGATAGCATGATAGCGGCAGATGAATCGTCTATCATGATAGTCTCACATGGATTTTTTATGCGTGTTTTAGCAAAGGAACTTAAGGAGCGTAGTTTTATCGGAGAGATGGATAGGCACCCCAAAAATGGGAAGCCTTATCGCTTTAAACATACTTTTTTATAGCTTAGATTTAGCCTGTCTCATCTTTTTTTGCTTTGAGAGTAAGAATGTTAACTGTTCATCATTTAGGATATTTTTCGTATCATGAATACACTGGATATGGGTCATCGTTGCTGCTGCTTTGAGTGAGGAGAGCTTGTCTACTTTTGCTTTGAGATTGGCAGGAGTTTCACCTGACATAGTTGCTTTAGCAATCTCTTTTTCAAGTGGTAAAATCTCTTTTTTTAGTTTTGTGACTGAAATCATCGTTGCTTTTCGTACTTGAATAAGTTTCTCTTTTTGTGCCTGTGTTAATGCTAGTGTTGGATTGTCCCAATTTTTTTTGACCATTTTTGTGAGATGAGGCATCTTTCCTGTGATGAGAAAAGGTGAATTTTTGGCTTTGCCTTTTTTGTTATGTGTAAAACCTTTTGGTGGAAAGTTTTTGTAGAGATAGTCTGCTACCTCAGTCAACTGTGCCTCAGTCAGTACACCCTTTAGGGATGGCATCAAGCCAAATCTTTGAATCTTTCTAGGCATACAAATCGCTTTTTCTTTACTTGGGTTTTGTACATAATCTACGAGAAATGTTTTTACTTTTTGCTCATCTTTTAGTGTTTCTTTGAGGTGAAACATCACACCCATCATCGGTGGTGCTTTCATGGAGCCTTTTTGTGCTTGTGTTGGTTTGCTCAGCATGTGACACGCACTGCAGTTATCTTTGACAAGTTGTTCTGCGTTGTTGGCAAACATCAGCGACGTGGCTAAGAAACTTAGTACTAATATCTTTTTCATGATTTATCCTTTTAGTTTTGGGTAGTATATATTAAGTTTGTGAACTGAAAATGAACCAGATATAATGCTTGCATGAGGGCAGCTTAAGTGAAGTAAAGGTAAAATAGCTTTAACAAATCAAGGAAAAGTTATGAATATTTATCGTTATGTATTGGTAGTAGGATTACTGTTACTCTCAGGATGTAATAGAAGTGGGGAAGATACGGGAAGTCATTTAGGTACGAGCTCTTATCCTAGTGGCGGAAAAGTGGCTTTTGATGTCATCTCCAAGAGTAATACTTTGAGAGATATCAGTGGCGAGGGTTATCTTGACCGAGGGCATTATAGTATGATTTTTCAAGCTAAAACGGTAAATGGAGATTTCCCTGTTTCTAGTTTAACGAAAGATGAATTTTACACCATGTATGAAAATGGCGTACACATCGATGAATCTAAAGTTCGCATCTCCCAAGATACGAAAAATGTCTCAAATCAGATACTTTTGCTTTTGGATTTTTCAGGTTCTATCGTGGATGATTGTTCTGATCCAAATGCTACCACTTCTTCGAGTAACCTCTGTTATCAAATCGTCAAATCTTCAGAGCAGTTTGTGGATAAAATCATTGCAAAAAATCAGACGATTGCTATCTGGTACTTTAACTCTCAGCAGAAGATTATGCCATTGTACGGCACACCAACAGATGACAGTAGTGTTTTAAAAACAGCACTGAATAATCTCTATTCTTCTTCTTGGAGAGAGAAAAATCTTGAAGGTTTTGAGTCAACAAATCTCTATGGAGCAGTAGAAAATGCCACAGAAGTAGTCTGTCAATGGTTTCAAGATTGTGAGATAGGTAAAGCAACAGTGATAAGCAATAATAAGCAAAACTATGACTTTGCGACGATAGTGACATTTACAGATGGACGACACAATGTCAATAGTGATAGCGTAAGTTCGATATTGCCAACACTTGACTTATATAAACGAAATTACTACTACACTATCGGTTTGGGTAAAGAAGTAGATGATGATGTGTTGAAGTTGATAGGAAAAGATGGCTATTTTAAAGCATCGCAAACGGATAAGCTAGATGAGGAGTTTGATAAGCTTGGTGAGCAACTTAGTTCCTTTTCTAACAGTTTTTATAGGCTGGATTACTGTCCTGCACAGCAAGGTGGTACGTTAGATTTGGGTATCAAAGTGGATGATAAAGAGCGAAGGTTTTATGGTGAGATAAAAGAGAGGGTCAATCTCATCAATGGTATCGATTTTAGATGTGATTTATAAGTCTATCATGATAAAATCCCTCAAAATTTAATAAGGTTATACATGGGCTTAAAAGCAGACAGTTGGATACGAGAAAAATCGCTAAACGAGGAGATGATTTCACCATTTTGTGAAGAGCAGGTGGGGAAAAATGTTGTCAGCTATGGCTTGAGCTCTTATGGCTATGATATCCGTGTGGGGCGTGAGTTTAAAATCTTTACCAATGTTAATTCTACCGTAGTAGATCCAAAAAACTTTGATGAAAACAATGTCATCGATATCGAGGCGGATGTAGCTATCGTACCACCAAACTCTTTTGCCCTTGCAAGAACGGTAGAGTATTTTAAGATGCCAAAAGATGTTTTGGCGATTTGTCTAGGTAAGAGTACGTACGCGCGCTGTGGAATTATCGTCAATGTAACGCCATTTGAGCCTGGGTTTGAGGGACATATCACGATAGAGATATCCAACACCACGCCACTTCCTGCCAAGATATATGCCAATGAAGGTATCGCACAAGTGCTATTTTTGCAAGGAGATACACCTTGTGAAGTGACATATGCAGATAAAAAAGGAAAGTATCAAGCGCAGACGGGGATTACGCTGCCTCGTATCTTAAGCTAGGACTGCTTGGGAGTCCAAGCAGACTTTGTTTCGACCGCTTCTTTTTGCATCATAAAGGAGTTGGTCGCTGTGTTGTATCATCTCTTCTAGGCTATCATGATAGCTTGTGGCTACACCGATAGAGATAGTAAAAGAGATTTGTTTTTCTTCATTTACTTTGATGCGTAATGACGCTACTTTTTCTTTCAGTGACTCAAAAAACATGAGTGCTGGATCTGGTGAAATATCTTTTAACACCACACAAAACTCTTCCCCACCAAAACGCGCTACGATATCGCGCCCTTTGATATTGTCTTTGATAGTACTTGCTAGTAGTTTGATGACTTCATCACCGACATCATGACCATAGGTATCGTTGACTTGTTTAAAGTGGTCGATATCTATCATCGCTAGCGCAAATGGTGTGTTGGAGTGCTTACTTTTTCTATAATAATCAAACATATCATGATAGAAGGCTTTTCTGTTGGCAACTTGTGTGAGGTAATCAGTGTTGGCAAAAGTATTGAGCTTCTCTATGTTTTCCATGGCGTCTAGGGTATTGTTGACACGGGTGCTTAGCTCTTCTTTGAAAAATGGTTTTTTGATAAAGTCATTGACACCATGTTTTAAAAATGTGATAGAGGTGATATCATCAGAAGAGATACCGATGATAGGAAATTGATCCTTTTTATACTGTTTTCTTATCGTGATAGCAAGGTCTAGGCCATTGACGATAGGCATGTTATAGTCCGTGACTAGTAGAGATATGTTTTTATTGTTTCGTAACTCTTCTAAGGCTTCTTGTCCATTCTTGACGGTGATAGTATTAAGCAGTTGTGTGGAGAGGATATTTTTGATTTGTGCTCTATAGAGGGCGGAATCATCAGCGATAAGTACGGTGTAAGATTGATTTTTTAACACGCGTTTGATATGGTCTATCATATAGTCGATGGACTCTGCACGGTCTTTTAAAACATAGTCGATGATATCTTTTTTGGATATTCTCTCCTGAAGTGCTGTGTCATCAGAGCCTGTCATGATGATAGAGGGGATAGACTTTTCTAGAAAGTAATCCACTATCTCATCTTCTTGGGCATCGCCTAAATAGAGGTCAAGTGTAGCCATAGTAAAGTGGTGTTGCTCTACCAACTCTTTTGCCTCAGCCAATGAGTTAGCGATATAAATCTCCATATCCAACTCTTTGCCTAGTTTGATGGACAATATTTTAGCTAAGGCGACACTATCTTCCAAAATTAAAAGTTTCATACCATATACATCGTCCTAGTCGATTTTTTTTAAAGCTTTTTGCTATAGTTTTTGTATGAAAAGAGATATATTAGTCCAAATTGCCCAAAAACTTTCCCATGTGAAGAAGATAAATGCCATTGAGAGGGTAGAGGATACCATTGTTAAAATCATTTTTGATAGAGATGAACCCTACTATTTTGATTTAAAGAGGGGGGATCCTTATGTTTTTAAAAAAGAGGAGAATTATCAGCGGGTTAAAAATTATACCGCCCCTTTTGATGTGGTGCTGAAAAAGAGATTCACCAATGCGCGGGTAGAAAAGATAGAAGTCCAAGAAGGCAATAAAATCCTGCGTATCTATGTGGAATCAGCCTCAAAGTACAAGGTAGAACCGACTACCTTGCAGTTTGAATTTACAGGGAGAAATACTAATATCATACTATTGGATGCAGATGAGATGATACTAGAAGCCCTGCGTCACATCGATATTTCAACCTCATTTAGAGAAGTGCGGGTTGGTGTGATCTTACTTGCCTTGCCACCCAAGGAGTTTCAAGAAACGCCTATCATGATAGAAGATATGGATACTTTTTTGTTAGAGGAGTACAACAGAAGGGAAAATCATCGTTTAGACTCTATCAAAAAACAGAAGATTACAGCACTAGAAAAGAAAAAAGTAAAATTCAACAAAATCTTACAAGGCTTGGAAAATGAAGAGAAGCTTTTAGAAGAGGCAACACGTTTAGAATATGATGCCAATCTAATTTTGGGAAATATACACACTATCAAAAACTATCAAAAAGAGGTGCTTTTGTCAGACTACGAAGGCAATGAACGACGTATCATGATACCTTCTCAAGCACATACGCCTGCCCTTGCTGCTAATTTGTTATTTACTCAATCAAAAAAGAAGAAACAAAAAGCAAAAAATGCTTACATAGAGCGTGATAATTTGCAAGGGAAAATAGACTTTTTGGAAAAACTCATGCACTCTGTCGAGTCTGCAAAGTCAGTAGATGAGGTCAACCTCTATCTGCCAAAACAACCCAAAAAACAGAAAAGTCGTCTCAAAGTAGATACAAATATAGAAACTTTTTTTATCGAAGGGGTTAAAATCAGCCTTGGAAAGAACGAGAAAGGGAACATCACCCTACTAAAAGAGGCAAAAATGGGAGATATTTGGCTACATCTGAAGGATATGCCCTCAACACATGTTATAATACGTACAGACAAAAAAAATGTACCTGAATCTGTGTTGATGTTTGCAGCGAAGCTTTGTGTGCAATTTAGCGTAACTAGTGCTGGTTCTTATCTTGTCGATTATACCTATAGACGACACGTAAAGATGAGAGAAGGAGCAAATGTCAATTATGTCGAGTATAAGACGCTAAGAGTAGATAAGGATTGAGTGCGGTTCACCTGCACGTGAGCCCTCTGTTGAAGAGTCTCAGCGAAGCGTAGTACAAAAGAGCTTTGCTCTTTGTGCGTCATATAGATGAGAAATAAGACGCTAAGAGTAGATAAGGATTAAACAATGCCAATGACACCACTTGATGCTATCACCTTTGCTAACCAAAACATGCAAGTGGCAGCATCCAAACAAAATGACTATCGAAACCGAATAGAGAGCCAAAAGTATGCGGTCGTGGCCAAGATGGTAGAAAAAGAGACATCAGTTTCTGGTGTTGACGAATTAACAGATGATCAGAAAATAGACGCGGAGCGAGAACACAACAAAGAACACTCTGAAGAAGAAACGGGTGAAAAAGCCAAAGAGACACAGAGAATAGAACCAAAAAAACCTAAAGTAGAAGTAAAAGAGGAGAAGGTTTTAACAACGCACATACTTGATATAAAAGTATAATTTCTTCATTAAAGTGACATTTGAGTCACCTTATCGTATACTTTGCCTTATAAAATAAAAAGGTCATTGTATGTTTAAAAACCTAGATAAAGAGAGAATTACCACGGGCATTGCGTTAGTCGCTTTTATCATGATAGTGGCATGGGTAGATAGTTTTTTACTCACTTGGCTCTTTTTAGGTGTGGCTTTTCTCTTCTCTTTTTATGAAGCGATGAAACTTTTTGGGGTGGAGGATAACTCACTCTATTTTTACGCGCTGGCACTTTGGTTGCTTGCGGCTATCTACCCAAATCCTGATGATTTAGTTTTTGTGGTGCTTATCGTGTTTATCTCACTTATGATTTATAAAGGCAATCCTGATTTTAAAAAGATTCAACCTTTTGCGTATCCTGCAGCGCCTTTTCTCTTTTTACTTTCTCTTTATACGGGTTTTGGGATGGAGACACTCATCTGGCTTGTGTTGGTAGTGGCGTTGACAGATACGGCAGCGTACTTTGTGGGTAAATCTATCGGAAAGACGCCATTTTGTGAAGTATCCCCTAAGAAAACGTGGGAGGGGGTTGCTGGTGGTGTTATCGTGGCGACTATCGCTGGGACGTTTTATGGTATGGGATTTGTGGCAGCACCTTTGGCTTTTGTCATCTCTCTTATCGTGGCGTTTACCTCTATCTTCGGGGATTTGTTTGAGAGTTATCTCAAGAGAAATGCAGGGGTAAAAGATAGTGGTGCGGTACTTCCTGGACATGGTGGGGTGCTAGACCGTGTAGATGGATATATGTTTGCAGGTATCATGATGGTTATCTTACTTCGTGGTTTGGCGTAAGCTATATTTCATTTTGAAATATTATTTTACTATCTATGAAATTCATGTTATATTGCCCATGAAGAAAAAGGCGGTATAATGATATGAAAAAGTTGGAAGTTATAGGCAAAGAGATTGAGATTTACAAGATAAAGCTACTTCTATTTATGGCAGCTGCTGGTGGAAGTTGGGTTTACATTTTAAAGTTTGACAAGATAGTTTTTATTGTGGTGCTTATTTTTACATTTGTGATAGCAAGTTTTGGAATTTATTTTAATGTTTTAAAATTAAGTGATTTACAAAAAGAGTTAAAAGGATTTAAAAATGATTGAAACAATTTTAGCGATAATTTTTATAGTTGTTGGTATTGTTGCACATATTGCCTATAAGAAAAAATGGAAAATAGTAGATTATTTTTAGAGAATTATAGTATGAAAAAGATGCAGATTGATTTATAAACCTTATGCTAATGCTGATGGAGTTTATCGTTCTATTTCATAGGAAAAATTCGAATTATTTCTAAAGAAAAGGGTTGTATCATGATAGTACTAGGTTCAACAGGCTCCATTGGAGTCAACACCCTCAACATCGCTAGAGAATTTCATCTTGAGATAGAAGTGCTTGTGGCGGGGAAAAGTATAGAGTTACTCAATCAGCAGATAAAAGAGTTTTCTCCCTCTATCGTTGTGGTAGCAGATAAATCTTCTCTTAACGATGTCTATCATGATAGGGTCTATTTTGGTGAAGAGGGGATTTTACAAGCTATTAGTGAGAGCAAAAGTGCACTAGTGGTTAATTCACTTGTAGGCTTTGCAGGGCTAAAACCCACCATAGAAGCGATAAAACAAGGCAAACGCGTGGCATTGGCAAACAAAGAGTCTTTGGTCGTTGCTGGGGCATTTATAGATACGTCTAAAATCATTCCTATCGATAGTGAACATTTTGGGCTTTGGTATCTTTTGCAGGATGATAAAAAGATAGAGAAGATGACAGTGACGGCTAGCGGGGGCTCTTTTCGTGATACACCACTAGATGAGCTTGAAAATGTTTCCGTAGAACAAGCGCTCAACCATCCAAACTGGAGCATGGGGCGTAAAATCACCATCGATTCTGCTACGATGACCAACAAGCTTTTTGAACTTTTAGAAGCCAAGTGGCTTTTTGATATCGACAACCTTGATGCTATCATGGAGACAAAATCTATCATTCATGCGATGATAGACTTTACAGATGGTTCTACCACGGCGCACATCGCCAACGCTGATATGCGTCTGCCTATCGCGTATGCTATCATGGGCAAGGTAGAAAAACAGATTTTAAAGCCTGTGGATTTGTTAGAAGTAGGCTCTTTGGAGTTTCGACGCATAGAAGAAGCGCGTTATCCTATCTGGCAGATAAAAGATGAGATACTACAAAAGCCTCATTTAGGTGCGGTGATTAATGCGGCAAATGAAGTGGCGATAGAGCAGTTTTTTGCAGGAAAAATTTCATTTTTAGATATATCTCGTACCTCTATCTTTGCTTTTGAAAAGTTTAATGACTTCTCTGCTTCTTCTTTGGATGATATCTACACACTCGATACTGAAGTACGAAATTTTTTTAAATCAATATAATTTATACTTTTAGCTCATAAATCAAGCCAATTTAAATTTTCTCCTAAAGAACCTGTAAATAGGTCATTTTAAACGTCTAAATTTTCTAAAAACATTTTATAATTGACCGATGCTTCATACTTAAGAGAAGAAAACTAAGAATGAGGCACGGCATAAACGCATGAAAAATGAGACAAAGAATTTTCTAGATAACCTTTCTATTGCTAAAAAGACAGCGATGTTAACGGTTGTCGTCACGATTGGTACACTTCTCATTGGGATTGTGGCACATTTTGCCGTTACTAGCATGAAAGAAAATTATAATGCATTTTACAATAAGCGTTTTACTACCATCCAAACACTTGATAAAGTGCGTGAGATTTATACGACTGACATACAAAGAACGCTATTAAATGTTCAAAATGAAAAGTTAGATACCGATAAAACCACAGCGTATATAAAAGCGAGTAGAGAAGAGGCACTTGCAAACTGGAAAAACTTTCTCTCTCTTTATTACAACAGTATGGATAAAAGTGACATAGAACAACAAAATATCGTGGATGCACTACAAGGGCATATCTTGCGGGTCAACAAGTTCTTAGAAGATTCGATGCTTGTGCTTAATAAAGAGGGTAAAGAGACTTTTTATGAGATAGCATACACACCACTTTTAAAAAGTATCAATCTTCTTGACATCAAGATATCCAATCTTGTTGCATATCATTTCAGACTTGCCTCGCAAGAGAAAGAGAAGATATCTCAAAAGTATAGTGATACACAATGGATGGTTATCATGATAACAACATTGGTGCTTTTCCTTTCTCTTTATTTTACATTTATGATTGCCAAAAATTTTCAAAGGCTATTACAAAATCTTTCACGAATCGTAGAAAAGAGAAATAAAGAAAATGAAAAGATGCAATTGGAACTTGAAAAACGCGTCAATGAAGCAGTAGAAAGAGCAAGAGAAAAAGATCACATCATGTATCAGCACGCACGCTTGGCTTCTATGGGTGAGATGATTGGAAACATCGCCCACCAATGGAGACAACCGCTCAATGCCCTGACACTCCTCATCCAAAGCTTTGGTACTAAGAGCCTCTCTGGGAAACTTAATCAAACGTTTATAGATAAACAAGTCAATGAAGGGATGCGTTTGGCTGTCTCTATGTCTGATACTATCGAGGATTTTAGAAACTTTTTCTCTCCTTCTAAGGAAAAAGAACACTTCAATCTCAGCAAATCTATCCACGACACACTAGAGATGAGTTCCTTTTTCTGTAAAGACGAAAACATCGATATCCAAGTGCATTGTGGTGAAAATATCACTATTTATGGCTATTCAAATGAGTTTTCACAAGTCATCCTTAACTTCATCAACAATGCTAGAGACAACTTTAAACATAGACAGATGCATGAAGATAAAAAGATAGAAATTATTGTCAAAGAGATGCACGGAAAACATCCAGCAGTCAATATCTATTTTGCAGATAATGGTGGTGGGATAGAACAGCACATCATAGATAGGGTTTTTGAGCCCTACTTCACTACCAAACACAAGGCAACGGGTACGGGGATAGGGCTTTATATGTCTAAGCAGATTATCGAAGCGCAGATGAGTGGCGAAGTGACGGTGAGAAATGCACAAAAAGAGTTTGATGACAAAGCATATATGTGTGCGGAGTTTAAGATAGCGATACCGGTTTAAGAAATTTCGATACTTTTATAAGAGTAAATCATTTTATATTTTACTAAAATATTTAAAAATCAAACATCTTAAATTCTTAAAAAGTATTTTATAACATTTCGTAACACCCCCCCAGTTCAATCCGTTTATGTTATAATTAATTGACTTTTACTGTCTATATGCTTACAATAGTCTTATATATTTTACCAAAAGGAGACAATTGTGAGAATAATGTTACTAGTATTTATGCTATTTAGTTTGTCTATTTCATTGGATGCCAAGGAGATAGATATAACAAAGTCTAAAGGAACCAACCAAGAGGTAATAACCTCACTATATCCAGAACCTATGGATGATGCAGTAAAAAGAGGTGCAAATATCAAAATTACTTTTGATAAAAAGCTAAAAAGAGAGAAGATTCAAAAAAGTATCAAACTAAAATACTTAGGATGTAAACAAGAAAAAAAAGAGAAATTAAAACAGAGACGAGATCGTAAACTCAAAAGATGCAACACAAAATTTAAACACAATAAACATCTAAAAAAATCATGCAAACAGTGTGTAAGAGAGGTATTTAGATATCAAAAAAGAAGAAACTGTAAACCAAGAGTCATACAAGGCAAAATAAGATATCTAAAAAATAGAGATATACTAAGGTTTAATCCAAACAGAAAACTTCGTCTAGGTTTTTACCAAGTAACAGTAAAAGGGCTAAAAACAACAGATAATAAAAAAATCAAAAAGATAAGTTACAGATTTGAAGTATCTAAAGATAGAATCGAAACTATCACACTTTCACAAACAGATATAAAGCTACAAGAGCAAGAGAGTACAAAACTAACACTACAAGCTACCTATAAAGATGGCAAAACAGAAGACATCACAAAAGATATAAACTGGATTATAGGAGATACAACACTTGTATCCATAGATGCGGATGGAAACTTAAAAGCTCTAAAAGAGGGAGAGACACTACTCCAAGCTGAATACCATGGAAAAGTAAGTGATGAAGTAAAAGTAACTATTACTAAAAAAGCAGAAGTGATAAATGGTTACACCCTTCCACCTGAACCAGATTCAAAAATAAACAATGCAACTTTGCTTGGTGTGGATGTGAATAATAATGGGGTGAGGGATGATGTAGAGAGGTATATCATCAAACGGTTTGCAAAAGACCCAGAATTTCCTAAAACTAAAACTGCAATAGCTTTGCAATATGCTTGGGCAGACCAGAAAATTATAGAAAATCCAACTAAAGATAGTATGCAATATGAGGATAATGCATGTAATTGTGAATATTATTGGTATGACAAAAAAACAGCAGATATGGGGGGCTATGATAGTATCCAGTGGACAATAAAACATAAAATTTATGATAATGCACTTAAAGAGAAGATTTTCAATACAAAAGAGAGAATTAAGCAATATATTAAATACAATTCTGCGTTAAGTGGTGGTATCTATCAAGGTAGCTTGCACTCTATTAACAATTGTCAAACCAATATTGATGTGATAGGAGAATAAGATGAAAAAGATAATAATACTTTTTACGATTTTAGTCTCATTATTTACAGGACTCCAAGCTGGAACTGATATCTATTTTGGAAATGGAGTTTGGAATGATAAAAGAGGTGCAAACTATGGTAAAGATGCATTGGCCAGATTAATTAAAAAAGATGTTCTGAAAAATAAACCAGAGCTAATAGCCAAATACACACCAATAAAACTGTCTTTTAATTGGACTGGGGCTTCTTCAACAGGGGATATTGATAAGATGTTTGACGTTGTTGAGACTTTTTATCAACTTCGAGATAGTGGACAACTTGATGAAAGTACACTTTTTCAAGTGCTAGATGCGTTTTTATCAAGTGACCCATTGCGAGATATTCTTATGGAGAAGCTTGATGATATCATTTCTGAGAATGTTAGAGCTGTTTCTGGTGCTAATCTTGTAGAAATGATAACTCAATATGAATCTGAAACACTTGAAAATGGGGATAAAGTACTACTAGTAGCACATTCTCAGGGAAATCTATTTGGAAACGAAGTCTTTGATAATTTACTTAGCGATGCGTATCGTAAGAGATTTAATATGGTATCGGTAGGAACACCTGCAAACAGGGTAACAAATAGTGTTGAACCTTATACTACTTTAGTGTGTGACCAAGTGATAAATAGTAATAAATTATTGCCAAGTGGCATTCCTTTTCACTTAGAAGGCAAGATGGGTTGTACGGGTGCAGAGGAGTCTTCTGGGCATGAATTTGAAAGAAGTTATTTGGAAAATAAATGGTCTTATGATGAGATTGTGGAAAATATCAAAAAGAAATTAAGAGAAAGTGTTTATCTACAAGTTTCAAGATCTAGTGCTTCAATCTCTAGTGTGAAGCTATATATGACAGATGGTACAAAAAGTATTCTCGTTTATCCTAGAGATGTAGATGTGCATGGCAGTGGTGAAGGTGGTAGTGTAAAATAATTTTCAGTTCGAGATGGTTCTAGCGGAACACCATCAAATACCTATGATAGATACCTTAGCAGTAAATGGGCAGGTACTATTTATGAAGGGTATTTTAATGATATGGTTTTATCAACTATGCCATTTGATGGATTTACAGAAGGGTTTTGGTGCAATAATACCCATGGTGGAAACTGTAAAAGAGATGATAATTTTCCTACTTATTATATCTTGTCTAATAATAGTGACTACCTAAATAATATTTATCAAGAAAACTTTTTGTCTGTTAATCAGTAGAAGTATGGATATTCCTTTTAAGGAAAGAGATAAATAATCTCTTTCCCTACTAAGAATAGTTAAATATTTTAGTAAAAACACAAAATAATCTACCTTCGAAAAAGTATCAAAAATCCCTTAAAATAGCTTATATGTCAAATTATTTAAACAAAATACCAAAAAAATTACACTTTTTTCATTATTTTATTAAAAATTTATAAAACTATTGATATAGTTCACAAATATTAATTTTAATTGTCTTTTTAAAGGAGTGTTTTGTGGATTTAAATAGTTTAAAAAACTTAGAGTTGTTGTACATCGAGGATGATGTAGATGTTATGAATCAGACCAAGCTTATCTTGGATGATTTTGTCAAGGTTGTGCATACTGCAGTCAATGGTGAAGAGGGTTTAGAAAAAGCACTTTCTCTTCCTATTGATATCATCGTCGTGGATATCAACATGCCAAAGATGAATGGTATCGACATGATAAAGACGCTCAAAAACGAGCATGAGAAAAATATCCCATGTATCATCACCACAGCGCATACCGATACAGAGTATTTGATAGATGCTATCAATCTCAAAGTAGACGGCTATATCATCAAGCCTATCAATATCAAAGACCTTATCAACTCGATTTATACTGTGATGCTTCCAATCATCCAGAAAAAAGAGATAGAGGGTTGTGCGCATGTGGTTGAGTCACTCTCAGCTCTTGTGGGTGGTAAGAAGATAGAGATACTCAAGTTCATCATCGAAAATCTCGATGAAGAGAAGATTTTCCATGGCTCATACCAAGATATCATGGAAGCACTCGATGTTTCTAAACCAACGGTGGTCAATATGTTTAAACAACTCATCGGCGCAGGCATCTTAGAAAAAATCAAAAACAAAGTCTATAAGTTCAAACGAACAGACTTGATAGCATAGAGGATGGATATCATGAGCGCGAAAGCCTGCCCTTGGGGTATAAAAGTATTATTGTTAAGTAGTGTATTGATATTTGCCACGGCTTGTACGGCAGAGACGAAGTCTGCACCAACAGCAACAGAGAAAAAAACAGAAGTCAAAGCACCAAGCGATAAATCACATCCGATAGTGGTGCTTGAAACCAATCAAGGAGATATAGAGTTAGAACTTTTTCCAGAAGTGGCACCAAAAGCGGTTAAAAACTTTATAGAACTCTCAAAAAAGGGTTATTATGATGGTATCATTTTCCATCGTGTTATCAAGCACTTTATGATTCAGGGTGGAGATCCTACTGGTACTGGTATGGGTGGAGAATCTATCTATGGAGGGGTATTTGATAATGAATACGCAGCAAATGTTGTCTTTGATAAGCCTGGTATACTTGCTATGGCAAATGCTGGTCCAAACACTAATGGTAGTCAATTTTTCATCACAACTGTAGCGACACCACACTTAAATGGTGGCTATACTATTTTTGGTAAAGTAGTCAATGGTTACAATGTCGTCAAAAAGATAGAAAATACTAAGACTGCTCGTGGTGATAGACCTGTTGAAAAACAAGTTATCAATAAGGCCCACTTAAAGTAAATCAGTGTCAAAATTTACTATTTTTCTCATTTTTAATATCTTGGTTTATGTTATATATATGGTGATAGATAAGGGGTTGACATCTTTAAATGTATATTCTAATCCTCAATTGGGAGAAGATATACTGGTGATGCCAACCTCTAGTGATATCATGATAATTGTCATGAACACGATCATCTCATCTGTGCTTGCATGGGTGATTTTGCGTAGAATCCAAACTTCTTATTTATAAAGCTTCTCATTGTAAAGATGATTTAAGAGCACGATAAAGGCTAAAGCGTCTTTCTCTAGTTTCTCATCGTGTTCTATCTCCTCCAAGTGTTTATCATGATAGTTAAAGGTAATAGGCTTTTTATTTGGTCTCAATACGGCGACTTTATTATTACTTCTAAAGGCATAGTAGTCGTTAAATTGCATCAGTGTGATATTTTGTTTTTTATCGCTAAAGATAGAGTGTCCCATGATAGGGTATGCTAAGTCAAGTCCAATAAGGTCAAGTGCTGTGGCTAATATGTCTGGCTGGGTGACGAGCTGCTTGTAAACCTTTGCTTGAACATCACTTCCAAGGATAAGGGCAGGAATCTGAAACATATTGACTGGCACCACGTCATCTCCATAGACACGCACATTGTGATCAGCTACGATGACGAATATGGTGTCTTTGTAATAAGCTTCTTTTTTGGCCAATTCTATGAGTTTTCCGATGGCAAAGTCAGCATATTTGATGGCATTTTTAACGCCTTTTTTAGGCAATCCGTTTAATAGTCTTATCTTATCTTCTGGGTAGTCAAAAGGACTATGATTAGAGGTAGAAAAGATAACTGAAGCAAATTTTTCACCTTTGGCATAGTGTTTTTTGAACTCTTCATTGGCTCTTGTAACCACTTCACCATCACATACTCCCCAGGTGCCAATGTAACTTGGATTTTCAAACTTTGACTGGTCTATAATTTCGTCAAATTCATTGCCAGAGAACCATCCTTTCATATTGTCAAATCGACTCTCTCCACCGTAGATAAATGAGGTATAGTAACCAAAGGGTTTGAGCAGTTTGGCAATCGTGAAGTAGTCTTTTTGAGACTTATTACGTTTGAGTACCCCTTTACCTGGTATGGAAAAGTTTCCTGCTACCATACCAGCGATGCCACGGATACTACGTGTGCCATTAGAGTAAGCATCCTTAAAGAGTATCCCCTCTTTTGCAAGCTGGTTTAAGTGCGGTGTGATACCTTTTTCTCCGCCTACTGCTTCGACAAATTGGTATCCTAAACTTTCTTGTAAGAAGATGACAAGATTTTTTGGTTTAACACTTTTGAAGTGGGTTTTTTCTACTCTTTTTAGTGGTGATTCAGCACTTGTACTTTGGATGTTGAGTCGTTTTTTTACACGGCTGAGTGCTTCATCTACTTTCATCTTTCCGTAGCGTTTGACAAGTTTATTACCACCACTTTTAGCGTTTGTATAGGCAGCAAATAGGATGCTATGAGGGGAATTTTTGGTGATTTCATTGACCATTCTGTTTGAGGAAAATATAGCATCAGATGTATTGGCTGGACGATGCCCAAGTGAGGATCTAATCCCTAAAAATAGTAGTATACCTAATGGTAAAAAGAGTGCTATCCTCTTCAAGTAAGGTGTGTTGAAGATAGGTTTTGTTCTATCATGATAGCGTTTGAGATAGAAAAATATAAAGCTTGTGATGAGTACAAGAGCGATAAAAAGTTCACGCTTATATTCAGCAAATATCATCGAAAAAACTTCTTTAGGATATTCGAGGTACTCAACAAAAAGGTAGTTTGGTCGTACATCGTACTGGGCGATAAAAGGAAATGTCGCAATTTCGATGTAGATAAGGATTGAGAAAATGATTAAAAAATAATATTTTAAAAACCCTGATACAAGAGGCTGTAGTGTTTTTGGCATAAGAGTAAGAAGTAAAAGTGGGATAACAAGTAGTGCACTGGCAGAGATGGTATCCATACGAAGTCCATAGAGAAATGTTAGCCAATAGTTTGCATCACTAGTTTGTAACTTATCAAAGTAGAGTATAAAAAGTCCCATGCGTCCAAGTAAGAAGATAGTTATCATGATAAGGTACTGTTTGCATAAATATATAAAAATTTCCATTTTTTCTCTTTTATTAAAATATTTTCTACTATAGCAAATCTTTCATTAGTGCTTTAACCATGATGAGTGTATAATGCAACATCATTTTTAGGAGAATTCCCCATGAAAAAAATCGAAGCTGTTATCAAGCCCTTTAAGTTAGAAGATGTCAAAGACGCGCTAGTGGATATAGATATCTCAGGTATGACTATCACAGAAGTGAGGGGTTATGGACGGCAACAAGGGCATACAGAGCTTTATCGTGGGGCTGAGTATGTGGTAGATTTTTTACCAAAAGTCAAGATAGAGTTGGTGGTTAAAGAAGAAGATCTTGATAGTGCGATATCTGCTATTGTAGGTGCAGCTAAGACTGGTAAGATAGGGGATGGTAAGATTTTTGTCTCTTCTATAGAGAAGACGATTCGTATCCGTACGGGTGAAGAAGACGAAGAGGCAATTTAGATGGAAGATTTTGCCTATATTATAGACACCTTTTTCACACTCTTTGCCATGGTGCTTATCATCTTGATGGTGCCAGGATTTGCGATGCTAGAAGCAGGTTTGGTGCGAACTAAAAATGTCTCTACTGTGCTTACTGTCAATATCATGATATATGTCGTGGCATCTATGGCATTTTTGCTTTTGGGATACGATATCGCTTTTGGTTCATGGGAAAATGACTCCATGAGTAAATGGGCAGCGTTTCTCTTTCAGATGGCATTTGTCGGAAAAGCTATCAATATCATGAGTGGTGGCGTGAGTGAGCGTGTAAAAGTTATCCCTCTCTCTATCTTTACTGTTCTCATGGGTGCGTTTATCTATCCGCTCATCGTCAATATCACTTGGGGAGCAAATCTGCTCAAAGATACTTTTTTAGAGCTTAGTATGTATGACCTTGCGGGTTCGACTGTTATACACTCTACGGGTGGTTGGGCGCTTTTGGCAGCTATCATGATAATGGGTCCTCGTTATAAAAGATATGTCAAAGGTAAAATCCGTGTTATCCCTGCTTCAAATATCCCCCTTGTGGTTTTGGGTGCGATGCTCCTTTGGATAGGGTGGTTTGGGTTTAATGGTGGTTCAGTTGGTTCAATCAGCACAAAAGAGAACGCTGACTTAGTGGCTAAAACAATCATGAATACCAATACAGCAGGACTTGCAGGTGCTATCATCGCCTCGTTGATGATGCTTTGGAAGTATAAAAAACTAGATATCACGATGATACTCAATGGCGCACTTGGTGGTTTGGTGGCTATTACTGCGGGACCAGATTTGTATGATATGTATACACCAATTTTGATTGGTGCAATCGGTGGGGCATTGGTGGTGTTTGCGGTACCATTTTTCGATAAGCTTCGTTTGGATGACCCTGTGGGTGCACTCTCTGTGCATTTAGTCAATGGGATATGGGGAACATTAGCCGTAGGAATCTTCGCTTCCAATGGTGATGATATCACATTTTGGGGACAATTAAAAGGGGTATTGGTTGTGGGTGTGATAGCCTTTGTACTCTCTTATATCGCTATCTATGCTATCAATAAAGTAGTCGCTTTTAGAGCCACAGATGATGATCAGCAACAAGGGTTGGATTTTGAAGAGTGTGGATTAGAGAGTTATCCTGAGTTTGTGAGAAACTAAAGAAGACCTCTAAACTAGTAGCTATCATGATAGCTACTAGGTAATTACTTGGTCACATTGTGCTCAAATATCGTCCAGTATGCACCATTTCTTACTATCATGCTATTGCTTGGGTGTTTGATGTTGTAGTAGATATATCCACCCATGATGAGCATCGTGATGCCAAAAAATATTAAAAAACCTTTCATTTTGTATCTTCCTTCTCTTGATTTTCTGCTTCTTCGCCTGCTTTTGCCATGATGATTAAGATGACAACAAAGGTGATGATAACGCCTGCGTATATATAATCTAACATTTTATAAGTTCCCGTTGATAAAAAGATAGAGGTGTTCTTTGTCTTTAA
>JAJRSK010000075.1 GCA_024278835.1 Campylobacterales bacterium
GAGGCAGTCGATTTTGAGTCGACCAAGTCTACCATTCCATCACACTGGCATAAAAATTAAAGTTTGTGATTATATTTACTATTTACTTAAACGATTGTAAAAAGTATTTATTTTGTAGTAATTAATAGCAAATAATGACAAAAAATCCGTCATGCCTACTAAAAAGTACACCCTAAAAGTACACCCTTTTCTAACCTTAAACAATTTAAAATCTCTTAAAAGCCCATAAAATAGGTGTATAACAGAGGTTTGTGAAAAATCTACATACTGGATTTTGAATCCGACGTGTCTACCAATTCCACCACCCCGGCAGCTTTAAAGCTAGGGCGAAATTATATCGCACAAAGCTTTAAGTAGGATTATTTTCCTGCTACTGCTTCTTTAAGTTGTTTACCAACTTTAAATTTTACAGCAGTTGTTGCTGGAACGTCTACAACTCTAGTAGTGCCAGGCACTCTTGCAGTTCTTGCTGCTCTTTCAGAAGTTGAGAAAGTACCAAAACCGATAAAACTAACGCTTTTTTTAGCTACTAGTGCTTCTTGAATAGTTTCTAATACTGCATCTACTACACCGGAAGTATCTTTTTTAGATAAACCTGTTTTTGCTGCTACAGCGTCAATAAATTCTGCTTTTTTCATAATGAAAATCTCCTTGTTTTTTTGTTGCTTTTTGTTAAAGAAGTAAAAATAATACTCAACTTTTCTTAAAATAATAACATTTTAGTCAATTTCATTCAAAAAAAGTACAAAATACTAAAAAATGGTCGATATTAAGGTTAGAAAAGCCCTGAAAAAGGAGAACAGATGCGTGTATTACAAAGTGGTATATATAATAATTTTATACAAGACCAATCCTCTGCCAAAGCGGAGATAGATAGGTTGTCAACTCAAATTTCTTCTGGAAAGAAGATAGAACACGCTTATGAAGATAGTGCTGTCTATGTAGATACCTTGAGATTGGACAGTGAAATCAACGCTTTAAAAGGGGTGCAAGATAGAACTGTAAAATCAAAAGTCTTGACAGATGCAAGTGACTCAACCATGAATGACTTTGATGATGCACTAAGAGATTTTAAAACGAAACTTATCGTGGCAGCCAATGGTACCATGAATGAGGACAACTTAAAAAGTGTGGCCGAAGAGTTAAAACAGATGAAATCACACATGGTGAACTTGGCAAATAGTTCTATCAATGGGCAATATCTTTTTTCAGGTTCAGCGGTCAATGTAAAGCCTATAGATGACAATGGTAACTATCATGGTAATGATAAAGCGCTTACGACATTGATTGGTGAAAGCACGCAGGCACCTTATAGTGTAGATGGACAATCTCTCTTTTTAGGTTTTGACAACTCTATCAAAAAATCTGTCGCTTCTAATGTTCACCTTCAAAATCAAAACACCGATACTACCTTAACTGCTAACGATAAGGTTGAAGACTTGATGGGGTCTAATAACACAGCACATTTTTATCTCAAGGGAGTTAGGCATGATGGAGAAGCATTTAAGAGTAAGATTACTTTAAATGGCTCAGATGATATCTCTAAACTATTAACATCTATAGAAGAGAGTTATGGCAAAGACACAGTTAAGGCAGAACTCACTTCAAATGGGACTATCATGATAAGTGATTTAAAGTCTGGCAACAGCATGTTAGACTTTCAGATGACAGCATCCAACGAAGATGTCAATGATATATCTACCTTAAACAACAAGATAGATTTTACAAAGACAAATAACACGACAAACGATGATAAAGCTGCTTTTAGCAAGAGTGGCAATATACTCTCTGGCAATATCGCGATGGCTGATGGAGATGCTTTTGCCACCAATGCGACAAAATTAAGTGCGATATCATCATCTTCTTTGGATGGCAAAACATTTACGATGGATATCACCAATGTAAATGGAGAGGCAAAAACAGTGACACTTAATCTCTCTGCCGCATCTAGCTTCACGATAGATGGAAACAGTTATAATATCTATGATGCAGATGATTCATCGGGTGTGATTCAAACTTCAGCGGATAATTTTACTTTAGGACAATTAAACAATGTCGTCGCTATGGTGATGTCAGATACACTGCCAAACTCCAACGATAAAGCAGGTTTTGATAACGCTATAAAAGAGGCAAAAAAAGATGTAGATGTGAGATTGAACTCTTCTGGTGCACTTGAGGTAGAAGATAAAAGTGGCAACAATGCGGCTATCTCTTTTTCTCTTTATGATAATGATAGCAACGATTTTACAAAAAGTGCTTCTCTCTCATTTATGAGTAATCGTGCCGTTATCGTAGATAACCCAAAAATTGACTTTTTTAAAGACTTGGATACGATTATAGAATCCGTTGAAAATGGTATCTTGGACATAGATGCAAATAGTGCCAATCCTACAAATCCAGGTTTAAAAAATGCTATTTCGAAACTAGATGGATTGAGTTCCCATTTTGCAAAAGAACACACAAAGATTGGTGCTATGTCCAATAATTTGCAACTCGCCAATGATAGAGCAAGCACTTTGGAGTTAAATGTTACCCAGTTAAAATCTGATGTATCAGATGTTGATATCGCTGAAGCTATTGTGCAATATGAACAAGTTTCACTCAATTATCAAGCGATGATGTCTACCATCGCCAAAGTAAATTCTCTCACTTTACTCAACTACTTGAAATAGTTTTACCAAGCTTTAGATATAATTTTTAAAATTACATCTAAAAGGTTAAGCTATTTTAAGAGAACTACTATTTGTTATCGCTATTTTTATACTGCTGTTTTTAGGTATATCGACGATGTTTCCAGATGCGCCTATGGTGGGTGCCCTAGGTACTGCCTTTGGTCATTTTAACCGCAATGTCTTTGGTTTGATAGGATTTATCTATCCATTTTTGATGACCATTCCGGCATATTTGGTTTATAAAGATTCTCGTCTTTCACATGAACTTTCTAAGTTTTTGATGCTAGGGTTGCTGATGTTTTTTTCACTTCTCTTACTACAAGCGAAACTATTTGACCTACCATTTCAGGGACTCATTGGTAGTACTACCAACCATTTTCTAGATGGTTTTATTGGCAATATCGGCATCTGGCTTTTTATCATATCGACCCTTTTCCTCTCTACCCTTTTGATGTTAAATGCTACTTTTGAGGATATCTCTAGTTCTTTAGATATGAAAGCACCGTATGCAAAATTAAAAGAAAAACTCAATGCACTTCTTTTTCCCCAAGAGTCTGATTATGTAGATGTAGAGAGTGAAATCTTTTATCATGATAGTCAAGAATTTGATAAAAATACGCCGCCTAAAAGCATCCCCTTTAAGTCCCAAGAAGTCGCTATATCCAAAGAAGAGGTTGGCTTAGAAACTATCTCAGATATTTCTGCTTTATGGGATACCCCAGAGAGCAAACCAGCTAAAATAATAGAAAAAGATATTCCCCTTCCTTTTGAGTTTCACAATGAATCAGATGAAGAAGAAAATCCTCTCTCTCTTTTGAATGAAGAAGCTAAATCCCTAGAAAAAAAAGCTTTAGAACTTACACCCATGAAAGCAACATCTGCAAAGAAAAAACCAACAACCATTGTTAAAGAATTAGAAGAAAATACCAAGATTTTAGAAAAAGATATCGACAAAGGAAAGATAAAAAAGCCTAAAAATTTCAAATTACCCTACCTTGACTTTCTTAAATCACCACCAAAAAGAAAAAACAATCTTGTAGATGAGAGTGAAATAGACCAAAAAATAGTAGATTTATTGGAAAAATTAAAACAGTTCAAGATAGAAGGAGATGTGGTTCGCACGTACTCAGGACCCGTAGTCACGACTTTTGAGTTTCGTCCTGCTGCGCATATCAAAGTTTCAAAGATACTAACCCTCCAAGATGACTTGGCAATGGCTCTCAAAGCAGAAACCATTCGTATTCAAGCACCCATACCTGGTAAAGATGTCGTGGGGATAGAGATACCAAACAAAGAGACAGAGACGATTTATCTCAAAGAGATACTAGAGACAAAACTATTCAAATCTGCCTCTTCACCACTGACATTGGCGGTGGGAAAAGATATCGTGGGCAATCCTTTTATCACAGATTTAAAGAAATTACCCCACCTGCTTATCGCAGGAACAACGGGTTCAGGTAAATCAGTCGGTGTGAATGCTATGTTGGTTTCACTGCTTTATAGAAATTCACCAGACCAATTAAAGCTACTCATGATTGATCCAAAAATGTTAGAATTTTCTATCTATAATGATATACCGCATCTTTTAACACCCGTTATCACACAACCCAAACAGGCTATTGTGGCTTTAGCAAATATGGTCGTTGAGATGGAAAAACGCTATAAATTGATGAGCAATACCAAAACAAAAAATATCGAAAACTACAATGAAAAAGCCAAAAAAGAAGGACGCGATGAGTTCCCATACATCGTGGTTATTATCGATGAGTTGGCGGACTTGATGATGACGGCGGGAAAAGATGTGGAGTTTTATATCGCACGACTTGCTCAGATGGCAAGAGCAGCAGGGATACACCTCATAGTAGCAACACAGAGACCTTCTGTAGACGTTGTCACAGGACTTATCAAAGCAAACTTACCCTCACGAATCTCTTTTAAAGTTGGACAAAAAATAGATTCAAAAATCATTTTGGACACCCAAGGGGCTGAGTCACTACTAGGGCGTGGTGATATGCTTTTTACCCCACCGGGAAGTTCTAGTATCATCCGCCTTCATGCACCATTTGTGACAGAAGAGGAGATAGAATCTATCGTAGAGTTTTTAAAAGTTCAAAGAGAAGTGGTTTATGATCCATCATTTCTCTCAGAAGTTGACCCCGATGGTGGAGGAAGTGCTATCACGAGTGCTAATCCGACTGCCAATGGTGGCTTTGATGAACTATTTGAAGAGGCAAAAGCTATCGTACTTAATGATAAAAAAACTTCTATATCTTATCTTCAGCGTCGCTTACAGATAGGGTACAACCGTTCAGCAACCATCATAGAACAGCTTGAGATGGCAGGGGTACTCTCAGCACCCAATGCCAAAGGTCAAAGAGAGATACTGTAACAAAAGGTAACAAGTGACATTTTTGCTTGTTACCTTTAGTAACCTTTAAACTATCATGATAGATTAGTTATGTAAAATAATAGAACAAAATTAACGGGAGATTTTAATGGCATTACTTGAAGATTATAAAAAACATACTGAAGAGAGGGCAGCACTAGGTGTTCCTCCATTGGCATTGACTGCTGAACAAGTGGCTGAGTTAGTAGAACTTTTAAAAGCATCACCAATTGTAGATGCTGACTATGCGATGGAACTTTTTACAGAAAAAGTACCTGCTGGTGTAGATGACGCGGCGTATGTAAAAGCAGCGTTTTTAAATGATATTGTACAGGGTAAAACAACATGTGAAATGATTACACCTGTTAAAGCATGTGAGATATTAGGTACGATGCTTGGTGGGTTTAATGTTAAGCCTTTGGTTGAAGCACTAAAGATTGATGGTGAAGTAGCAGAGACTGCTGCAGAGCAACTTAAAAACACACTTTTGGTCTATGATTCATTCAATGATGTAAAAGCTTTGATGGATGAAGGCAATGCCAAAGCAAAAGAAGTTGTAGAATCTTGGGCAAAAGGTGAGTGGTTTACAAACAAGCCAGAGATGGAAAAAGAGATAACAGTAACAGTCTATAAAATTCCAGGTGAGACAAATACAGATGATCTCTCTCCGGCGTCTGAAGCATTTACGAGAGCTGATGTCCCTCTTCATGCAAACTCATTTTTACAATCTCGTATGGAAAAACCACTTGAAAAGATGAAAGAGTTAAAAGAAAAAGGTCATCCATTAGCCTATGTTGGTGAAGTTGTAGGAACGGGTTCTAGTAGAAAATCTGGTATCAATTCAGTTCAATGGCATATGGGTAGAGATATACCTTTTATTCCCGGTAAAAGAACAGGTGGCATCGTCATTGGAGATATTATCGCGCCAATCTTTTTCAATACTGCGGAAGATTCTGGATGTATACCTATCCAAGCGCCAGTTGCAAATCTTGAGACAGGTGATGTTATCACAGTTAAGCCATTTGATGGGGTAATTGAGAAAGATGGAAAAGTAGTCAGTGAATTTAAAATCGAGCCAAATACGCTTCCAGATGAGATGAGAGCGGGAGGAAGAATTCCTCTTATCATTGGTAAAGGATTAACACTCAAAGCCAGAGAAGCTTTAGGTATGGATGGTGGTGATATCTTTATCGAACCAGCACAGCCTGCAGACAATGGCAAAGGATTTACACTTGCACAAAAGATGGTTGGTAAAGCCTGTGGTATAGAGGGTGTTAAACCAGGAGTTTATTGTGAGCCAATGGCAGTAACAGTAGGTAGCCAAGATACAACAGGACCTATGACACGAGATGAAATAAAAGAGTTAGCAGCACTTAACTTTGGTGCAGATTTTGTACTTCAATCTTTTTGTCACACAGCGGCGTATCCAAAGCCATCAGATATCGAGTTGCAACATACTTTACCTGACTTTTGGACAAGCAGAAAAGGGTTTATCCTTCGCCCAGGTGATGGTGTTATCCACTCATGGTTAAATCGCATGTGTCTTCCTGATACAGTGGGTACTGGTGGAGATAGTCATACAAGATTCCCTATCGGTATCTCATTCCCAGCAGGTTCTGGCTTGGTAGCGTTCGCTGCAGTAACGGGCATGATGCCTCTGACAATGCCTGAATCTGTACTTGTACGATTTAAAGGTAAAATGCAAGAGGGAATCACACTAAGAGATATGGTCAATGCCATTCCTCACCAAGCTATCAAAGATGGTCTATTGACTGTTGAGAAAAAAGGCAAGAAAAACATCTTTGCCGGTAGAGTTTTAGAAATTGAAGGCTTAGAAGACCTTAAATGTGAGCAAGCATTTGAACTTTCTGATGCTTCTGCTGAGCGTTCTGCAGCGGCTTGTACGGTAAAACTCAACAAAGAGCCAATTATTGAATACCTGGAGTCAAACATTGTACTTATCGAAGAGTTGATAGCGCAAGGTTATGAAGATAAAGCTACACTTGAAAGACGTGCACAGAAAATGAGAGATTGGATTGCAAACCCTGAATTACTTGAAGCAGATTCTGACGCTGAATATGCTGCCATCATCGAAATCGATATGGATCAAATCAAAGAGCCAATTCTTGCATGTCCAAATGATCCAGATGATGTGAAAACATTGACTGAGATTCATGAGTCAGGTCTGCGTACAGAGATTGATGAAGTATTTGTTGGTTCTTGTATGACAAATATTGGATTATTCCGTGCTCTTGGTGAAGTACTAAGAGGTGAGGGTGCAGTACCGACAAAACTATGGGTTTGTCCTCCTACAAAGATGGATGAAAAAACACTTCAAGAAGAGGGATATTACTCAGTATTTGGACAAGCGGGAGCGAGAACTGAGATTCCAGGCTGTTCACTATGTATGGGGAACCAAGCTTCTGTTGGTCAAGGTGCATGGGTATTTTCAACATCAACGAGAAACTTTGATAATAGACTAGGTAAAGATTCACAAGTCTATCTAGGTTCTGCAGAACTTGCAGCAGTGGTTGCACTCAAGGGTAAGATACCTACAGCGGCAGAGTATATGGAAATTGTTCCAAATAAAATCAAGCCTGAGATGACAGATGAAGTGTATAAGTATCTCAACTTCAACAAAGTGAGTCAAGAAGAGTTAACAGCGATGATACAGTAGCATTGTAGCTAGAAATAGAGTAGGGGAATTGCTTATCATGATAAGAAAGATTTTGCTCTATTTTCTTCTATTTTTTATCCTCCTTGGGGCACTTGCCTCAGGGATTTATCTCTACACAAACAACTATCTTAAAGAAACTATCACAACACCAAAACTTCTTTTTATTCCCAAAGGGTCTAGCAAAACAATTATCAAAATGTTTAAAAAAGAGGGAATTGATTTACATTGGTTTGATTATTATTTGATTAAGATGAAAGGTTATCCTCAAGCTGGCTGGATTGACTTAGGAAAAGAGAGTCTGAGCCGTGATGCCTTTTTTGAAAAAATCACCCATGCCAAAGCAGCGTTACAAAATGTAACACTAATTCCGGGTGAAACAAATTATATATTTTTAGATGATTTGGCAAAACAATTAGATTTAAATGTGAGTAAACTTAGAAAATCTTATAAGGAATTTGCCCCTTATGAGGATGGTGTTATCTTGGCGGAAACCTATAGTGTACCTCTAGGTATAGACGAACATGAACTGATGCGTTACTTAGTGCATGAGTCACTAAAAATTCATAAAAAATTATCGTTTAAATACTTAGGTAGCTATCATGATAAGGTATGGTTTTTAGAGATAGTAACCAAAGCATCTATCATCCAAAAAGAAGCAGCAGATAGTGGTGAAATGCCTATAGTGTCGGCTGTTATTAGAAATAGACTAAAAAGAAATATGAAGTTACAGATGGATGGTACATTAAATTATGGGAAGTTTTCCCATATCAGAGTGAGTGCAAAAAAAATACGTGAAGATAAATCAAAATTTAACACCTATGTACATGCAGGTTTGCCACCTTCTCCAGTATGTGCAGTCAGCGAAGAAGCAATTATAGCCGCACTTCATCCTGCTAATGTCTCTTATCTTTATTTTGTAAAAGGCAAAAATGGAAAACATATATTTACTAAAACTTACAAAGAACATCTTAAAAATATCAAATAAAGTGTGTAAAATCGAAACATAGTTGTTTTTTAAATGTTACAATTTGTAATATATCAATTCTTCTAATGATACTTAAACGCTTCAATTGTTATAATCTTGTCTTAAAATATTAATATTAACTCAAGGAAAAACATATGGCATCATTACCAAAAATTATTTGGACAAAAATTGACGAGGCACCAGCGTTAGCAACTTATTCACTTTTACCAATTGTAAATGCATTTACAAAAGCGGCAGGTGTTGAAGTAGTTACTTCAGATATTTCACTTGCAGGTAGAGTGCTCGCAGCGATGGGTCTGGCTGAAGACGAACTTTCAAAACTAGGAAAAGTTGTTTTAGAAGCTGATGGAAATATCATCAAACTTCCAAATGTCTCAGCATCTATCGGACAACTAAAAGAGTGTATAACAGAACTTCAAAGTCAAGGTTATGATATTCCTGATTTTCCTGAAAATCCAGCAAATGCAGAGGAAGAGGCGATTAGGGCTAAGTACAACACTTGTTTAGGTTCTGCTGTAAATCCAGTGCTTCGTGAAGGTAACTCTGATAGAAGAGCGGCTAAAGCAGTGAAAAGATTTGCACAAAAAAACCCACACAGACTTAAAGCCTTTGCTGAAAATTCGAAGTCATATGTTGCACATATGGCTGGTGATGGTGATTTTCAAGGAAATGAAAAGTCTGTAACTATGGATAAAGCACAAAAAGTGACTATTGCATTAAATGGTAAAGAGTTAGCAACAATAGATGCACTTGATAAAGAAGTTTTAGATGGTACATATATGTCTGTCGCTAAACTCAAAACATTTATCGCTAAAACTATAGAAGATGCAAAGAAAAATGGCGTACTTTGGTCAATTCACCTTAAAGCAACAATGATGAAAATTTCTGATCCGATTATGTTTGGTCATGCCTTTACTGTATTTTTCCAAGAGGTATTTGATAAGTATGCAGATGAGTTTGCAGAACTTGGTATCAAGCCAAATCAAGGTATGAGTGACTTAGAAAATAAGATAGCAGGTCACGCCAAAGAAGCTGAAATTAAAGCAGCATTTCAAGCGGTAATTGACTCTGATAATCCTGAGATTGCTATGGTTGATTCTGATAAAGGGACAACAAACTTCAATGCTTCAAATGATGTCATTATCGATGCTTCAATGCCAGTTGTAGTGAGAGAAGGTGGTAAGCAGTGGAATAGAAAAGGTGACGCAGTTGAGTGTGTGGCAGTGATTCCTGATAGTACTTATGGTATGTTTCATGAAGAGATGGTAGCTGATTGTGTGAAAAATGGTCAGTATGATGTTACAACTATGGGTTCAATGGCCAATGTAGGTCTTATGGCTCAAAAAGCAGAAGAGTATGGTTCTCATCCAACGACTTTTGAGCTCTCTGAGGCTGGTACGGTAACTGTCACAGCAGAAGATGGTACTGAATTAATGCGTTTTGAGTGTGAAAAAGGTGATATTTGGAGAATGAGTAGAGCCAAAGATATTCCAATAAAAGATTGGGTGAGACTAGCAGTAGAACGTGGTCAAATAGAGAAAGTACCCGTTATCTTTTGGTTAGATGAAAAAAGAGCACATGATGCCCAAATGATTAAAAAAGCAAAAACTTACTTGGCAGACCTTGATACTGATGGTCTTGATATTCAATTTATGAATGTGACTGATGCAACAAGATTTACCAATGCAAGAGTAAGAAAAGGTGAAAATACTATCGCAGTGACTGGAAATGTATTAAGAGATCATTTAACAGATATGTACCCAATCTTAGAGCTTGGAACTTCTGCTAAGATGCTTTCAATCGTCCCTCTTCTTGCAGGCGGTGGTTTGTATGAGACTGGTGCGGGTGGATCTGCTCCTAAGCATGTTGATCAGTTCCTTGCAGAAGGTCACTTGAGATGGGATAGTCTTGGTGAGTTCTTAGCGTTGGCTGAGTCACTTAGATTTATTGGTCAAAAACATGATGATGCCAAACTTAAAGCATTAACAGATGCGCTTGATGTTGCAAATGATGGCTATCTAGATAACAACAAAGCCCCTTCAAGAAAATGTTGTGAACCAGATAATAAAGCATCTCATTTCTTTTTGGCACAATACTGGGCTGATGCACTAGCAAATGGTTCTGATGCAGATTTAGCTGCTAAATTTGCACCTATTGCTAAAGAATTGAAAGACAAGGAAGATACTATTATCGCTGAGTTATTGGCTGCTGAAGGTAAGGCACAAGATATTGGTGGTTATTATCATCCTGATGATGCTAAGGCGGAAGCAGCCATGCGTCCATCAGCAACACTAAACGCGATTATAGACGCGATATAGTTCTATCATGATAAGAGGAGGAATCCTCTTATCCCAAAATCTATAGTTGTATGATTTTAAAAATCAGGTAATTATGGATTTTATTAAAAAATCTTAAAGGAGCAGTATGAAAGGTTCAAGAGTTGGTATAGTAGGCGCAGGAAATGTAGGCGCAACGGTGGCATATTCACTAGCCATGAGAGGGGTTTGTCATGAAATCATCCTCAGAGATAACAAAATAGAGCGCGCTAAAGGTATGGCACTAGATATGTCTCAGGCGGCCAATGCGGCGAGACAGCATACAGTTGTTACTGTGGCTGAAGATATGAGTCAATTAACAGATTGTGATGTTATCGTTATCACTGCGGGTAGTCCTAGACTTCCAGGTATGAGTAGAGATGATTTGTTGATGATCAATGCCAAGATTATGAAAGAAGTGGTTAATGATATCAAAAAATACTCTCCTAATGCTATTTTAGTACCGGTATCAAACCCCCTAGATGCGATGGTTTATACGGCTATCAGAGAGACCGGTTGGGATAGAGGTCGTGTCATCGGTATGGCAGGAATTCTTGATAGTGCAAGAATGGCACATTTTATCTATGAAAAAGTAAAGTATGGTGCAGGTCAGATTCGTGCTTCAGTCATGGGTGGACATGGTGATGATATGGTGCCACTACCTAGATTTTCAACTATTGCAGGTGTTCCTCTAACGGATTTATTAACAGATGATGAAATTGAAGAAATTGTGGATAAAACAAGAAATGGTGGTGCAGAAATCGTGAAGTATCTTCAAACAGGTTCTGCTTACTATGCACCAGCAAAAGCAGCGTCTATCATGGTAGAAGCGATTTTAAAAGACACCAAACAAATCTTTCCATGTGCTGTGATGCTAGACGGAGAATATGGCTACAAAGATGTGGTCTCTGGTGTACCGGTTGCTTTGGGTGCTAGAGGTGTGGAAAAGTTGATTGAAGTTTCATTAAATGAAAAACAGACCGCGCAATTTGCAAAATCATGTGCTTCTGTGCAAGAGTTAATCGACACACTCAATAAAAATAACTTTTTTGGAGATAAATAATGTCTACTAGAATCGAAAAGGATACGATGGGTGATATGCAAGTACCAATCGATGCGTACTGGGCTGCACAAACACAGCGTTCTATCCAAAACTTTAAAATTGGTACAGAAACCATGCCTTATGAAATCACAAGAGGGTTTTCATATCTTAAAAAAGCAGTGGCATTGGTCAATGCTGATCTGGGTAAACTTGATCCAAAAATTGCCAATGCCATTGCTGAGGCAGCAGATGATATGTTGGCTGGAAAATTAGATGGTAATTATCCTCTCGTGGTATGGCAAACTGGTTCAGGAACGCAGTCAAATATGAACAATAACGAAGTATTGGCAAATCGTGCTACTGAAATTCTTGGAGGTGACTTTCGTAAAGAAAAACTAGTACACCCTAATGATGATGTCAACAAATCACAAAGTTCTAATGATACTTATCCTACAGCACTTCATGTAGCAGCAGTCATCGCAGTGGAAGAACAACTTTTGCCAGCGATTGCAAAATTGCAAGCAACACTTGATGCCAAGGCCAAAGAGTTTGATGGTATCGTGAAAATTGGTAGAACACACTTACAAGATGCTACCCCTTTAACACTTGGTCAAGAGATAAGTGGTTGGGTTGAGATGCTCAAAAAATCTCACAAAATGGTAACAGATTCACTCGATGCTGTGCGTGAATTAGCCCTTGGTGGTACAGCCGTGGGTACAGGTCTTAATGCCCACCCAGAACTAGGAGAACGCGTAGCTAAAAAGCTCTCAGAACTCACAGGTCATGATTTCATCACAGCACCCAATAAATTTCATGCTTTAACGTCGCATGACGCGCTTGTTTTTGCCCATGGTGCTATCAAAGCCTGTGCTGCAGATATGATGAAAATTGCCAATGATGTAAGATGGTTGGCTTCAGGACCTCGTTCTGGTATCGGTGAAATCAACATCCCAGCCAATGAACCAGGAAGTTCTATCATGCCAGGAAAAGTAAACCCTACACAGAGTGAAGCGGTCACAATGGTAGTTTGTCAAGTGATGGGTAATGATACAGCTATCTCTATGGCAGCAAGTCAAGGGAATTTTGAACTGAATGTTTTTAAACCTGTGATAGCGTATAACTTTTTGCAATCAGTAAGATTGATGGCTGATAGTATCGTATCATTCAATGACAATGCGGCTGTCGGTATTGAGCCAAATCTTGACAAAATTGAGATTTTTGTTCAAAATTCATTGATGTTAGTGACAGCATTAAATCCTTATATTGGATATGAAAATGCCGCTAAAATTGCTAAAACAGCACATACCAATGGTACAACACTCAAAGAAGAAGCTATTAACTTAGGTCTATTAACAGCCGATGAATTTGACAAATATGTAAAACCAGAAGAGATGATTGCGCCTAAGGCATAGTTATCATGATAGAAGAACAACTAAAAAATTCTCGATTTAAAAGTCGTAGCTTTAGTTGCAATGAATTTTATGAAGCTTTGCTTTATGAAAAGAAAACAATAAAAAGGAGATTTAATAGATGAATATTCATGAATATCAAGCAAAACAAATTTTTGCTAAATATGGTGTGCCAACGCCCCGCGGGATTATAGCCAATACCCCTGAACAAGCAGTGGCAAATGCCAGAGAACTCGGTGGAGATGTGTGGGTAGTCAAAGCACAAATTCATGCAGGTGGTCGTGGGCTTGGTGGTGGTGTTAAACTTGCCAAATCTAAAGAAGAAGTCAGAGAATTTGCTACTGAAATCCTAGGTATGACACTTGTGACACATCAAACAGGTCCCGAGGGGAAACTAGTACAAAAAGTCTACATCGAAGAGGGTGCTGATATCAAAGATGAACTTTATCTTGGTGTGGTACTTGATCGTGCTAAAGAGATGCCTGTTATCATGGCATCTACTGAAGGTGGTATGGATATAGAAACTGTGGCTGAAAAAACACCTGAGAAAATAATCAAAGTAGCGGTTGACCCTGCGATTGGTTTTCAAGGCTTTCATGGTCGTGAGTTAGTCTTTGGTCTTGGGATTACTGATAAAGCAGAGCAGAGTAAAATGATTAAGTTTGCGAAAGCTTTGTATACACTTTATATGGAAAATGATGCAGAGATGATTGAAATCAATCCACTCATAAAAACGGGTTCTGGTGATTTTATTGCGCTTGATGGTAAGATGGGATTTGATGATTCAGCCCTTGGACGTCATCCTGATATCGAAGATATGAGAGATATTTCGGAAGAAGATGCAGATGAGAGAGAAGCAAGTCAATATGGTCTTTCTTATATCGCACTAGATGGAGAAATCGGTTGTATGGTAAATGGTGCTGGACTTGCTATGGGTACGATGGATACGATTAACTATATGGGTGGAACACCTGCTAACTTCCTTGATGTTGGTGGCTCAGCAAATGCTGAAACGGTGGCTAAAGGTTTTGAGATTATTCTGAAAAACCCAAATGTTAAAGCGATATTTGTCAATATATTTGGTGGTATTGTCAGATGTGATAGAATCGCCAATGGTATCATTGAAGCGACAAAGATTACAGATGTGCATGTGCCTGTTATTGTAAGACTTGATGGAACCAATGCACCAGAAGCATCGGAGATTCTAAAAAATGCAAATATAGCTAATCTCATTGTTGGTGATGATTTAGGTGATGGTGCTGCAAAAGCAGTAGCCGCAGCGAAGGGAGTATAAGATGAGTATATTAGTCAACAAAGATACAAAAGTTATCGTACAAGGTTTTACTGGCGGTGAAGGTACATTTCATGCGGAGCAATGCATGGAGTATGGCACAAAAATAGTAGGTGGTGTGACACCAAATAAAGGGGGTCAGACACACTTAGGTCAGCCAGTTTTCAATACTGTCAAAGAAGCAGTAGCCGCTACTGGTGCAACAGTCAGTATGGTTTTTGTTCCACCTGCTTTTGTTTCTGACGCGGTGATGGAAGCAGCAGATGCTGGCATCGAGTTAGCTGTCATCATTACTGAAGGCGCTCCTGTTCGTGATATGCAAGCGGCTAAGGCTTATGCGACTAAGCATGGTATGATGACTATTGGACCAAATTGTCCGGGTATCATTACTGCGGGTGAGTGTAAGATTGGTATTCTTCCTGGTATGATTTTCAAAAAAGGTAAAGTGGGACTTATTTCAAAGTCAGGTACTTTAACCTATGAAGGTGCGAATCAAGTGGTTAAAGAAGGATATGGTATCTCTACGGCAGTAGGTATCGGTGGTGATCCAATCATTGGTTTAAGTTATAAACAACTCTTACCTATGTTTGAAGCAGATCCTGATACAGAAGCGATTGTCATGATAGGTGAAATTGGTGGAGATCTTGAGATTCAAGCTGCTGCTTACATCAAAGAGCATATCACAAAGCCTGTTGTTGCTTTTATCGCGGGTCAAACTGCCCCAGCTGGTAAAAGAATGGGACATGCAGGAGCTATCATCTCTGGGAGCGCAGGAACTGCCAAAGAGAAGATGGATGCACTGGAAGCGGCTGGCGTCAAAGTCGTTGTAAGTCCGGCTGAGATAGGCAAAGCCGTCTCAGAAGTGTTGTCTAAATAAGTATTAGCTATAATAAACATGTAAATACCAAGCTGAAAAGCTTGGTTATCACGCGGTATTGTTGAAATCGCGCAAGTGTATAAATTAAAATTTAAGGAGAATAAATGGGAACTTTTCAAACTGTTAATCCTGGTGATCAACCCGTCTGGATAAATACTGACAACTGTAAGGCATGTGATATCTGTGTGTCTGTATGTCCAGCAGGCGTACTAAGCATGGTATATGAGAATACATCAACTTTGGGGGCTATGATTTCTATAGATCATCCTGAATCATGTATAGGATGTAATGACTGTGAACTTAATTGTCCAGATTTTGCTATTTTTGTAGCAGACAGAAAAGAGTTAAAAGCGGCTGGGGTAAGTTTTTCAAAACTGACTGACGAAGCTAAAGCAAGACAAGAGGCAATAGTTGCAAATAACTATATGTCACTACAACAAGGAGCGTAAGTATGGGAACAAGAGAAGTAATATCAACTGGTAATGAACTAGCCGCTATCGCTGCAGTTGATGCTGGATGTATGTTTTTTGGAGGATATCCTTTAACACCATCAAGTGAAGTAATGCATGTTATCTCTGATCTTTTACCAAAGGTTGGTGGAACTGCTATACAAATGGAAGATGAGATAGCAGGTATTTGTTGCGTTATCGGTGCATCTATGAGTGGTGTGAGAGCATTAACAGCAACGTCAGGCCCAGGTATGTCTTTGAAAGCGGAGAACTTAGGTTTAGCACAAATGGCAGAGGTACCTTTGGTATGTGTGAATGTTATGCGTGGTGGTCCATCAACGGGTCTTCCTACGCGTGTATCTCAGGGTGATATTCTTCAGTCTAAAAACCCGTCTCATGGTGATTATAAGTCAATCACACTGTGCGCTGGTAACTTGGCTGAGTGCTACACTGAAGTAGTGCGTGCATTTAATATAGCAGATAGATTTATGCAACCAGTGATTGTTTTACTTGATGAAACAATTGGTCATATGCATGGTAAAGCGATGTTGCCAACACCTGAAGAGGTTAAGGCAGGTATCAAGCCAAGAAAGACATTTGATGGTCCTGCTGATGAGTATCACCCTTATGAGTGTGGTCCTACAGAAGCTGCAGTACTTAATCCTATGTTTACTGGATACAGATATCACTTTACAGGGCTTCATCATGATAAGAATGGTTTCCCAACAGAAGAGATTGAAACATGTAGAAAATTGATTCAAAGACTTGAAGATAAGGTAGAAGCACATAAAGATGAAGTAGAGTCTTATGAAGAGTTTATGATGGATGATGCGGATGTCATGATTTTAGCATATGGTTCAGTCTCATTAGCAGCGAAAGAAGCTATTAGACATCTAAGAAAAGAGGGTATTAAAGCAGGTCTATTTAGACCTATTACTATCTGGCCATCTCCTGCTGAAAAGATTAAAGAATACACAGATAAAATAGATAAAGTTTTAGTAGTTGAACTAAACATTGGTCAATACCATGGTGAAGTTCAGCGTGCTGCAGCAAGACTTGATATAGAAGGATTGTTTAAAGTAAATGGACGTCCTATATCTCCATATGAAATTGTTAATAAAGTGAAGGAATTATAAGATGGCATTTAATTATGATAAATATTTAAGAATTGAGAAGATGCCAACACTCTGGTGTTGGGGTTGTGGGGATGGTGTTATCCTTAAATCGTTTGTAAGAGCTATTGAAAAGTTAGGCTGGGAACAAGATGATGTATGTGTTGTTTCAGGTATCGGTTGTTCTGGAAGATTCTCTTCCTATGTAGATTTTAATACTGTACATACGACGCATGGTAGAACGGTTGCTTATGCGACTGGTATAAAACTGGCTAACCCAGATAAACATGTTATCTGTGTGGGCGGTGATGGTGATGCACTAGCAATTGGTGGTAACCATACTATTCATGGTTGTAGAAGAAATATTGATATTACTTTTATCATTATCAATAACTTTATCTATGGTTTGACAAATTCTCAAACATCTCCTACGACACCAAAAGGTATGTGGACAGTGAGTCAAAAAGCGGGTAATATCGATCCTACTTTTGATACTTGTGATTTAGCAATCGCGGCTGGTGCCTCTTTTGTAGCACGTGAAAGTATGTTAGATCCTAAGAAACTTGAAAAAGTAATGGTGAAGGCGATGGAACATAAAGGTTTTTCAGTCATTGATGTTTTATCAAACTGTCATATTAACCTTGGTCGTAAAAATAAAATGGTTTCTGCTATGGATAACTTAAAATGGATTGATAGTATCACTGTCTCTAAAAAGAAGTATGACACTATGACACCTGAGGAGCAACTTAACTTGTTGCCTACTGGTATCATAAAGCAAGATACTGAGGCAGATGAGTATTGTGATATGTATGCTGAGATTATCAAAGTACATCAAGGTCAAAGAGGTAAAATCACGCAAGATGATTTTGAGAAAAAGATATAAGGAGAAACACTATGGCAAGAACATTAATGAGATTTACAGGCGTTGGTGGACAGGGTGTTCTTCTAGCTGGTGAGATTTTTGCTGCGGCAAAAATCAAAACTGGCGGACATGGACTAAAAACAGCAACATATACTTCACAAGTACGTGGAGGACCTACGGTTGTTGATATCACTTTGGATGATGATGAGATTTATTATCCCTATGCAAATGATGGCGAGATTGGTTTTATGCTATCAGTGGCAGATGTGAGTTATCAAACATTTAAAGGTGGTGTACAAGAAGGTGGAACAATCGTGGTTGATCCAAATCTTGTGCATCCTTCTGATGAAGATAGACAAAAATGGAAAATATATGATATACCTATTATCTCTATCGCTAAAGAAGAGGTGGGAAATGTTATTACGCAATCAGTTGTTGCACTTGCTATCGCAAATACGATGATGAATGCTATTGACAAAGAGACACTTATCAATACAATGCTTTCAAAAGTACCACCTAAGGTGCATGACGTGAATAAAGTCGCTTATGAACTTGGTGAAAAATATGCTAAAGAAGCGATGGCTTCTTAGTATGTAACTTATTAGAGCTTGAAAATTCAAGCTCTAATTTCCCCAACCGTGCATCTTCTGTGCAGACATAATGTGGTAGTTTTCAAACGTATTTTCAATAGCATTGACCGCAACATAATTTTGTGCGATTAGTCTCTCCTCAAACTGCAATAAATCACAAGTTTTATCAACTATAAATAGTACTTTACTCCCATTTTTGCTGATGGCATAGAGCTTTTTATAAAAGAGTTCGATATTTTCAACAGCCTCTAAATTTATCTGTACAAAGACAAAGTCATATTGCCTGGCTTGGCGATTGTATCTATTCTTTTTAAAATCAAAAGCTTGCACCTTCAAATCAGTAGATGTCTGTAACAAGGTATAATAGGCTTCATCTGGTATCATCAAATCATAATGATATCCCTGCGCTTTTGTTAATGCATCTAAGGCTTCACACAAACCATGACATCCTTCACTAAGATGAAAGATATCTTGTTGTGGATAGTTTCTTGGTATGATTGTCAGCAGTTCTTCTATTTCCTCATTTTTTATCTTTTGCATCATTTTCCCCTCTTTGTTATCTTTTATTATAGTGTAAAAACAGATTTTTCACAATTTTTTTGCTATAATCTAGAAATAATAAGGAGTGCTGTTTGTTAAGTTTTATTAAAGATATTGAACTTCCCTTTAAGATTCCCACGCCTGACAGCACTATCTCTGTCGCGGTAACAGGGATGAGCCGTAGTGGAAAAACGGTTTTTTTAACCTCATTTATCAATCAGCTTTTAGCCAATGATAAGTTGACTTACCTCAATGAAAAGCTACAGCGTCCTTTTACCGCTAAGTTATTGCCACCTGATTCCCACTATTCACGTTTTGATTATTTTTCAAAGCTAAGGGCTTTTAGAGATAAAAATCCCACGTGGCCAAAAGCAACAAAACAAGTTAGTAAAACTACCTTACAACTTGAGTTTAAGAGTGAGTATGCTTTTTTAGCCAATCAAATAGTTAATATCGAATTAGTTGATTACCCTGGTGAATGGTTATTGGATCTCTCCATGTTAGATTTAGATTTTGCTGCATGGTCACAGCAGATGTTGGATTTAGCCAAGGAAGGCAAGAGAGAGAATTTTTCAAAGGAATGGCTGGAGATGCTTGATGAACTTGATCTTTATGGTGCTTATCATGATAGTAGTAAAGACGCCGATGTGTTTGACAGTTATTGTGAATATTTAAAGACCTTGCATTATCATCACTTCTCTTTTGTACAACCGGGGCGTTTTTTAGAACCAGGCGATATGGATGGCGATCCCTTGCTGCACTTTTCACCACTTCCCTTGCTAGTCCCTAGAGAAGAGGTACATCCAAACTCTCTCTATGCACGTTTTGAAAAAAGATACAATGGCTATTTAGAAGAGGTAGTAAAGCGTCTCTATGTTGAACATTTTAAATACTTTGATACGCAGATTATTTTGGTTGATTTAGTCAAAACCCTGCAACATGGCTATGATAGTTTTACCGATATGCATCTGGCTTTTAAACATATACTCAAAAGTTTTACCTATGGGCATAATAACTTTTTAACGAAGTTGTTTGGCTTAAAAATTGATCATGTTATTTTTGCAGCAACGAAGGCTGACTATATCCCACCACCACAACACAATAGTTATAAACGATTTTTAGAAGAGATGATTTGGGATTTAAAAAATCAACTGGATGTGGGACATACAGAGACAGAAGTGACTATATTTGCTGCTGTTAAATGTACAGAATATATTAGAGCTGAATATAAAGGGGAAATTTTAGAGTGTGTCAAAGGAATAGTGGTGGGTGAGGATGAAGCGTCTGTTCATTATCCCGGTGTTTTACCAAAGCACTATAAGGATGAAAGATTCTGGCAAAATAATCATTTTGATTTTCCACTTTTTAAACCTATTGTTTTCCCTAGAAGTGACTCTGAAGCAGTGGCACATATAAGAATGGATAGGGTGATTTATAGTATATTAAAGGATAGAGTATGAAAAAGATGCCAGGAAGAATTATCATAGATGATAAAGAAACCCAAGATAATCGGGAGAATCAATTGGAGCCTCAACGCTTAGCAGAAGAAGATGTGCTTTATGAAGATATAGAATCTTTTGAAAAAGAACGTGTTACGGCTATACAAGGTATAGGAAATATGGCTAAAAAAACGATGTTGGTGTTAGGACTTTTGTTTTCTATCATGATAATAGGGACAATTTATGATGCTTCTATGACGGCTTCATCTATGCTTTCAAATGCACCTGTACTTGGTGTTGTCTATCTGGTATTACTTTTTTCATTGATTGGTATCATTGGTTATTCTATTGTAAAACAGTATTTAGGATATATGAAGATACGCCGCATTGATACTTTACAAAGTAAAGGTGCTGCTTTTATTAAAACACCCTCCGCCGCTGTTTATTCTTATGCCGAAGAGGTGATTGCACCCTATCTTCATCATAACAATGAAGATGTCGTAGCACGTGCACAAAGCTTAAACAATGAGATAGAAACTTTGATGGAAGATGAAGTGATAGAGCGCGTAGATGAAAAACTTCTGCAACCACTAGATACACTAGCGAGAGAAGTGATTGTTAAATACGCAAATCAAACGGCACTCTCTACCGCCATCTCTCCGGTTGCATTAATCGATGCAGTTTTGATTCTCTCTCGGAGTCACGTGATGGTACATGATATCGCGAAAATATATGGTTACCGTCCTAATCTATTGGGAGAAATATCTCTTTTTAAAAAGGTATTTGTCACCTTGGCTTTTGCCTCTGTTACGGAGATATTGGCAAATCATTCGCATGATATATTAGGTACCTCTGTACTCTCAAAACTCTCTGTGCATGGAGCACAAGGTGTTGCCAATGGGATATTGATAGCCCGTGTTGGTATAGGTACTATCAAATCATGTAGACCTTTGCATTATAAAGAGAGGAATGAGGGCTTTTTAAAGTCATTGTCTAAAGTCATCGTTAATGCACTTTTTTCAAAAAAATAAATTACTTATTCTTATGATTATATAATCTCTTTTTAACATTATATAAGATATTATTATGTTATATATCTTAAAAGGAGTACATATGAAAAGAGTTTTGGTGTGGATGATGCTTTTAAGCACATTTGCTTTTGCGGAGTATACGAGAGAAGATAGAGTTGCGGATATGCGTGCTATGGAAGGGGCTATGGCCGATATTCAGAAAGGTTTTCTTTATAATAGCGCTGATTTAATCAATCAAGGGTCAAAGATATTGAGAGATCATGCACTAACACTACAGCCACCTAGACTTGGTGATAAAACACTGGCACGTGATGAAACTTATGCTTTTATGTTTGCTAGAAAACAACAACGTAAGATAGATAATCATGCAGCACAATTGGCTATAAAATTTGCTGCTGGTGATAAGTATCAGGCAATGCATCATTTTACCAAAATACTTAAACAATGTACCGCTTGTCATACTAAACTAAGAAAGTGGTAGACTTTCATAAGTCATAAGTTTCTGCTTATGACTTACTTCTGCCCCATTAAATAATTTAATTTTCTTTTTGATAATTCATAATAGTTAAATATTAATAACTTCCTTCCAAAAATGTAAAATATTTTTTCAAAATGTCGATATTGCTTACAAGATTAAAATGCAAGGAAATTGTTGTGGCAATTAAAGATAAAGATATACAAGCCTTAGGTACGAGTGCTGATTCCGTTTTTAACACACTTACTTCGCAAGAAGTACAGAAAAAACTTTTTAAAATACTGGTGATCAGTGAAAACAGTTCTGATATATATATGATTAAAAAATTTCTTCCTAAAGACGAGGGGTATATCATTCACGAGGCAGCAACATTAAGTGCGGCCTTAAAAGTGATGAATTATCTCAACTTGGATTTAATATTGGTTGATGATATGCTATCAGAGATTGATGGATATGATATTGTGACTAAACTAAATCATATTGATATCACCAAAGATATCCCAAAAATTATTCTTTTGACGAAAGATTACAAAAGTGATAAAAAAGAGAGTTTTCACTCTGAAAATCTTGATTATGTTAAAAAGCCATTAGACAAGGTCATCTTCAAATTACGTGTGCAATCTTTGATAAAAAATTCTCATTACAGGCTAGATAGAAAGAGTTATTTTAGGCACCTAGCATCAGAAAAGTTTCAAGAGGCACAAGCCTTGATGAATATCTACCAAGAGATATTTGAGAGTAGTGAAGATATCATGTGTATCTATGATAGTGAAAATGAGAAAATAGTAGAATCAAATGCTATATTTGAAAAGTTTTTTCTCAATTTGAACTCTTTTAATCGTATCATCTCAAATCCGAGACTAGCAAGAAAATTTGTTCCTTATCGGGATGAAGCAAATTATTTAAACTATTATAATCCTAGAGAGTGGATGAAAACCCTTATAGAAGGGGGCTCTTTTACCTACCTTGTCAAGTTACAACGTGACTTTAAAGAGTACAGTTTTAATATATTTGTCACTAAAATTATCTATGAAGAGAGAGCACTTTATCTTATCAAACTTTCAAATATTTATGATTATTTACCACAAAAAAAGGGCTTTCATAATGACAATAAATTGGCATTAAAAGAGAAAAATCTTGAGGTCTTTAAAGATGATTTTTTAAAATTGAGAGCATTGTTATGGCAGCAAGCTAGCCATGATGAGAAGATTGATACGCTACTATATCAACTAAGTACAAAACTTTCAATCGTTTGTGATGATTCCTCTATTGTGCAAGAAGCTGACAGAAGCAAGCAAATCAATGTCTACTTTACGATTGTGCAACTCATAAAAAGTAAATTTTCAGACTCCAATGTACATATCAATGATAAAAAAGTTGATAAGTTGCTAGAGGAAAATTCACAGATGTATTTTGCCACTCTTGATGGAGATGCTATAAATAATGTTTTATTTGGCTTACTAAATAACTATTATGGTGATCATTTTAATGAGCATATGGAACATAAGCGACTAGATATTGCACTATATGAAAAAGAAGCACACTTAATCATCGAGATAAAACTTGATGTTGCGGATAAATCATTCAATGATGAATCTCTTGTTGATAAAATCTTTCATAAAAAAAGAGAATATACCAAAGAGGAGATTGTGGGTTCCTTACCAAAAAGTATGAAACAATCGTTACAATTACTTAACGCAGATATAAAAAAGACGGAGGAAAATAGTAAAAGTACTTATATGATTAAAATGCCATTATAAATAATAGAAAATTAATGTCATATTTACTATACATTTTATAACTTTATTATAAAAAATTTAATATAATGCCTCCATTGTTTAAGATTTTTAACTTTGAAGGCATATCTGTTTAATGAAAACTTTTAATATTAGGTATAGAAGTGTAGAAAAATTAAAAAGTTTTCTAGAGACACATCAGTTAGATACTCAAAAAAATATGCTGGTGCAAGTCTTTACCTCTATAGTCTCAACGTCCCACGTTCTCACACTATCATCAAGTCTCAGAGCCTTATTACCAAATGCTGTTATTGTGGGTTGTTCAACCGATGGTGAGATTATTGATGGAAAAGTGCTTAGTAAAAATACCGTCATTTCAATAACTTTATTTGAAAAAAGCTTTGTTGATATGCTTTTTATTCAAGAAAATGATGAAAGTTATGCGCAAGGTCAAGAGATAGCGAAACGACTCCTTAAAAAGGATACTAAGGCTCTTATCATTTTAGCGACCTTTAACTCTTTAAATGCCCAAGACCTACTTGATGGCATCTATCATGATAAGAATAGAGACAAATCCTTAGTCATATCAGGCGCTTTGGCATCGGATTATGGTAAGTTTAAAAGTTCTTTCCTTTTTGATGGTGAAAAAATCGTTAAAAATGGCATTATTGCACTCTCTTTAAGTGGAGAGTCTTTATACGCTTCAAATATTTATCTGCACGACTGGGAACCCATATCAAGAAAATTTATCGTCAACGAAGTAAAAGATAATCGTGTCTATACCCTTGATAATAAACCTATTAAAGAGTTATATAGTCAATATATAGGCTCAGATGGTCTAACATCCTTGCCTCTTTATTCACTACAGTTTCCTTTTGTTGTGTTAAGGGACAATCGATTTATCTCTAAACTTGTTATAGAAGACCCAGATGATGGTTCATTACTCTTTACCTCCAATATTAAAAAAGGTGAGATTTTACAAATCTCTTTTGCCAATATTGACAAAGTGACACAAAACAGTAAAAAACTTTTTGATACTGTTTCAACTACACCAAGCCAAACACTTTTTATCTATGCTTCAAGTGCCAGACGCCGATTTTTAGAACACTTCTCACATAAAGAGATTGAGTCTTTAAAAGAGATAGCACCGATGAGTGGATTTTTTGGGTTTGGTGAGTTTTTTGCCAACAGTTCTCAATCTAATCTTTTTAGTCAAAGTTTAACGGTGCTTTCACTCTCAGAAAGTGATGAGATAAAAGCCTGTGATTTTCCACTCAAAAATAAGACGATACAGCATGATTTAGACTATAAGACAGTTAAAGTCTTAAGTAGTATCGCACAAGTCTCTTCTGCCGAGTTAGAAGAGTTAAATGCCGCACTTGAAGAGCGTGTACATGCGGGCATTGAAGAGAATCGCAAAAAAGACTCTATCATGATACATAACTCAAAATTAGCCCAACTAGGTGAGATGATGGGACTTATTGCGCACCAGTGGCGACAACCGCTCTCCGCTATCTCTGCCACAGCTACAGGTATGCAGATAAAGTTTGAACTAGATTCTTGGACACCTGAGTATGTGGAATCATCCCTGCACAATATCGAAGAGTATGTATTACATCTTTCTGACACGATAAATGACTTTACAAATTTTTTCAAACCAAGTAAAAGGTTAGGACGTATAAAGGCGCGTGAAATCATCAAAAAAGCACTTTTCATCATGTCTCCTTTATTAACAAAAGAGGATATCACTATTCTCAAAAAGTATGGTTCAGAAAATAGTATAGAGACTTACTCTAATGAAGTGGTGCAAGTTGTCTTAAACCTCATAAAAAACTCCGTTAATGCATTAGTTAAAAGAGAAATTAAAAACCCTGAAATCATCATCACAGAGTATCAAAAAGAGGGCAAAAATATCATCGAAGTCTCTGACAATGCAGGTGGGATTGATGAAAAATTATTTAAGAAGATTTTTGAACCTTATTTTTCTACTAAAAATGCTGAAAACTCCATGGGACTAGGACTCTATATGTCAAAATTCATCATTGAAGAGAGTTGTGCGGGGACATTGAATGTCGAAAATATTGATGATGGGGTCAAGTTTACGATAACTTTATAAGTTAGGATAACTGCCAGGGTGCAATTAACTTTGCGTTAATAAAGTGCTGTTATAGTATGATTTTAAAAAAACGCAAGGAATAAAATGAAAAAATATTTTTTAAGCGCTACACTAGCACTTACTTTACTAGCAAGCACAACACTCTCAGCAAAAACATATGCCACAGTTAATGGTGATAAAATCGAAGATAATGATATCGCAGCAATTCTTTCAGTCATACCTGGAGCAAATTTTGCGACACTTCAAAAAGATCAACAAAAAAAAGTGATAGAACAAGCCATTGAAAAGCGCCTTCTAGCGGATAAAGCGATGAAGTCAGGGATAGAAAAAGATCCTCTCTATCAAGAAACATTGAAAAAGATGAAAAAAGATTTAGCACTTGAAATTTGGATGAAAAAACAGTTTGATGCACAAAAAGTATCTGATGCTGATGCCAAAGCATTTTATAAAAAAAATACAAAGATGTTTAAACAACCAGCGATGGCAAAAGCGAAACATATTTTGGTAAAAACAGAAGGTGAAGCTAAAAAAATCATTGCCCAACTTAAAAAAGCAAAAAACGTGAAAAAAACTTTTGTAAAACTTGCAGCTGAAAAGTCAACGGGTCCTTCAGGTCCAAATGGTGGAGAGCTAGGTTGGTTCGATGCGACTAAGATGGTAAAACCTTTTGCGGACGCAGCATTTGCCCTTAAAAAAGGCACATTTACGAAAAAACCAGTTAAAACACAGTTTGGTTACCATGTCATCTATGTAGAAGATAAGAAAAAATCTGAAAATGTCTCTTTTGAAAAAGCAAAGAAAAACATTGTCCAATCACTAAAAGTACAAAAATTTCAAGCACATATGAAAGAAGTCTCTAAAGGGTTAAAAGCAAAAGCCGATATTAGTATCAAATAGTTTTTAAGGATATCTATAATGAGCAATAAAGTTTTACAACATGTGAAGGCAGGTGTCATCTCTGGGGATGATATGCAAAAGATTTTTGAGATAGCAAAGTCTGAGGGTTTTGCTATCCCTGCGGTCAATGTCGTAGGTACCTCTTCAGTCAATGCCGTGCTTGAAGCGGCAAAAGAGGTCAACTCTCCTGTCATCATTCAATTTTCTAATGGTGGTGCTGCTTTTTATGCAGGTAAAGGCTTAAGCAATGAAAATGAAAAAGCGGCCATACTTGGCGCTATCTCAGGAGCAAAGCATATACATACTTTGGCAGAAGCGTATGAGGTGCCTGTGATTTTACATACTGATCATGCAGCCAAGAAACTGTTGCCGTGGATTGATGGTCTTTTGGATGCAAGTGAGAAACATTTCCAAGAGACGGGAAGACCTCTCTACTCTTCACATATGCTAGATCTCTCAGAAGAGAGTTTAGAAGAGAACCTCTCAATTTGTGAAACCTATCTTAAACGCATGAGCAAGATAGGAATGACTTTAGAGATAGAACTGGGCATCACAGGTGGTGAAGAAGATGGTGTGGATAATTCTCATGTTGATAACGCACTCCTCTACACGCAACCCGAAGAAGTCAATGAAGCCTATGAGAGACTCTCAGCTATCTCTGACAAGTTTACGATAGCCGCGTCATTTGGTAATGTGCATGGTGTTTATAAACCAGGTAATGTCTCATTAGAACCAAAAATATTGGACAATTCACAAAAATATATCTCACTAAAACATAGTTTAGGTGATAAGCCTGTCAACTTTGTTTTTCACGGTGGCTCTGGCTCAAGTGAAGCAGAAATAAAAGAGGCCATCTCTTATGGTGTAATCAAGATGAATATCGATACAGATACACAGTGGGCATACTGGGATGGTGTACGTGTTTATGAGCTTTCACATCGTGATTATCTACAAGGACAGATAGGAAACCCTGATGGAGAAGATAAACCAAACAAAAACTATTATGATCCTAGAAAATGGCTTCGTGAAGGCGAAAAGTCACTTGTGGGCAGATTAAAACAAGCCTTTTTTGACTTAAACTGCGTTGATCGAAACTGATCCCTCTAGTATTGAAGAAATTGCATTTGAGGGGTGCAAATACTTTCTTAAGAGAGATGACTTACTAGATAAGCATTTCTCTGGCAATAAAGCCAGAAAATTTCACTACTATCTTCATCATGATTTCCCTCATATAAAAAAAATTATTTCACACGGTTCTGCACAATCCAATGCGATGTATTCGCTCTCTGTTTTAGCCAAACTCAAGGGCTGGGAATTTGACTATTATGTGGATCATGTTGCCTCTTATTTACTTGAACATCCTCATGGAAATTATAAAGAAGCCTTAGCAAATGGCATGAATATCTGTGTAGAATCATTTCCAACCTCCTATCATGATAGCACTCTTTTTATCCCTGAAGGGGGCAGTATGAAAGAGTCAGAGTATGGTATCTCCCTTTTGGCAAAAGAGATAAATGACCACTATCATGATAGACAGATAGATATCTTTTTGCCCTCAGGCACAGGTACCACGGCACTTTATTTACAAAAACATACAGACTTTAGAGTTTATACAACGCCTTGTGTTGGAGATAGTGACTATCTTTTAAAACAGTTTTCTTCCCTAGAGAGTCATGTTTCATGTTTTCCTACTATCTTAAACCTAGAAAAAAAGTACCATTTTGGCAAACTTTATAGAGAATTTTTTGAAATTTGGATAAAATTAAAAAAAGAGACAGATGTAACGTTTGATTTGTTATATGACCCGAAGGGTTGGCTGACACTTTTGGCGC
>JAJRSK010000076.1 GCA_024278835.1 Campylobacterales bacterium
TCAAGTCCTAGTTTCCGTACTTCATCTTTAAAGATTTCTCTTAAAGGCTCAATGAGTTCAAAACTCATCCAATCAGGCAATCCACCCACATTGTGATGTGATTTTATTGTTTTAGAAGGCCCTTTAACAGAAACCGACTCGATAACATCCGTATAGAGTGTCCCTTGGGCTAAAAATGAGATACCATCATGCTTTTTGGCTTCTCTATCAAAGACAGTGATAAATGTCTCACCGATAATTTTACGCTTTTTTTCAGGGTCAGTTACCCCTTCAAGCTTAGAAATAAACTCTTCTTTAGCATCAATAGTGATGAGATCCACACCCACACGATTTTTAAACATCGCTTGCACTTGTTCCACTTCATTGGCACGCAGAAGTCCTTGATCCACAAAAACAGGGATCAATTGATCCCCGATAGCTTCATGAAGTAAAGTAGCAACCACCGAACTATCTACACCACCACTCACACCACAAAGGACTTTTCTATCTCCTACGGCATCTTTTATCTTTTGGATTTGTTCTTTGGCAAATGAGCCCATATTCCATGTTGGCTCACACCCACAGATACTTTTGGCAAAGTTCTTCAGTAAAACCGTTCCAAATTCTGAGTGATACACTTCTGGGTGAAATTGGAAGGCATAGATATCTCTGTTTTCTGCTCTTACTGCTGCATAAGGAGAGTTATCAGAGTAACCTACTCTCACAAAACCATCTGGCAACATATCCACGCGATCACCATGGCTCATCCAAACCGTCTGCCCATCAGGGGTATCGGCAAAAAGAGAACAATCATCTTCAAAATGTAGTTCTGCTTTACCATATTCGTGATGATCTGCGGGAATAACCACACCACCAAAGTGCTGGGTGATAAGTTGCATACCATAACAGATACCCAAAAGAGGGAGCCCCAGTTCAAATATTTCAGCGTCTGGATGGTAAGCATCTTTATCATAAACCGAAGCAGGGCCACCTGAAAGAATGATACCTTGTGGATTTTTTTCTTTGATAGAGTCTATTGACTCGTTATAAGGGAGGATTTCGCAGTAGATACCGCTTTCTCTGAGTTTTCTAGCAATTAATTGGGTGTATTGTGAACCAAAATCTAGAACGATGATTGGGACATTTTTCATGTATCTCCTTAAAGAGGCGTAATTTCCGAAGATTTTAGTGAAATCTAACTTTAATGCCTCTTTAAGAAATAAGTTAACTTTTAATAGAGTCCTAAAATTTCAAATTGAATGTACCAAACAATCACAGAGACGATATAGCCTACGAGAATCATCCATGAATATTTCATATGCGCAGCAAAGGTATAGACCCCTTTCATACGGCCCATAACACCAACACCAGCAGCAGAACCAAAAGAAATTAAACTTCCACCTACACCAGCAGTGAGTGTCACAAGAAGCCACTCATCTTTGCTCATTGAAGGGTCAGCTTTTAAAATCGCCGACATGACTGGTACATTATCCACCACGGCAGAGAGGAAACCAACGGCAATGTTACCAGCCGTATTACCAATCACACTATAAAGTGCGGTAATGTACTCTAAAAATCCTAAAAAATGTAAGGCACCCACTGCGGCTAAGATACCGAAAAAGAACAGCAATGTGTCATTTTCAATATGACGCATGCTGCCATAGACATCAAAAGTCTTCTCTTGTCCCTCTTTTTTGAGTTTATAGGCATAGAGTTTTAAGAGAGAAAGACCAAACATCATACCCCACATCGCAGGTATATGAAAGAACTGATGTCCTAGCACAGCAAAAGCAATGGTAGCCACACCTAGCCAGATGACTACTTTTGCACCATCTTTTAAATCAGGTTTTGGCATCGTATCTGCATCAAAATGTGGTTCACCTTCAGGTACAACACGCACTAATAGAAAACTAGTCACAAGCCATCCTAGGATAGAAGCTGGGAAAAGATATAAAAAGTCAATAAATTCAGCCTTTTGGGCTGTCCACGCCATCAAGGTGGTGATATCTCCAAAAGGACTCCACGCCCCACCAGCATTGGCTGCTACGACGATTGAAATCGCACCAGGAACCAAAAATGCTTTATTTTCTTTATCAATTGTATAGAGTACTGTTGAAAGGATAAGTGCTGTCGTCATATTATCTGCTACAGGAGAGATAAAAAATGCCAAGACACCCGTCATCCAAAAGAGTTTTTTATAACTATAACCCTTTGAGGTAAGATTATGCTTCATCACCTCAAATACATTTCTCTCTATCAAGGTTTCAATATACGTCATCGCCACAAAAAGGAAAAAGAATATCTCTGCTATCTCTAAGATGAGGTGTTTGACTTCATTATGCAGTGCCTCTTTTTCGAGTCCATTGATAGCAAAATAAAAACCAATCAACATAAACATAAATGTCCCGATAAAGAGTGCTGGTTTGGCTTTGTTGATATGATATTTCTCTTCTGTTGCGATGAAATAGTACCCAACAATAAAGATAATCAAAGAGGCTATCCCTACCCATGTCCATGTTAGTGAATCTATAGCATGCGCAGCTTCACTTGCCTCTGGGCTATTCGCCAGTAATCCCGTTGTCATCAGTAACAACATCCCTATCCATTTTATCATTCGTTTTCCTTTTTTATTTTATTATCTCCTTGATGCTGGGCAAAGCCCACCACCAATTCCTCTCAGCTAAAGCTACGCCTTTGGCGAGAAAGGTTATTATCTCCTTGCTATTGTGAAGTATCCTCCACAATCGTGTGTGCACCAAGTGACTCTGTTCTAGATATCGCACTTTGGACGATATTTTTTGATACCTTAAGGCGTAATCGTAGTAGTTTTCCAATATCTTCTTTTAAAAGTGAGTCGATTCTACCCAAAGCCTTCTCCAATGAACACATTTCGCGTACAATTGAGACAGAATTCCACATGATTTTACGCAATTCATCTTTGCGCTCTGCATCACCCTCTTTTATGAGTATCTCACACTCTCCATCAAATTCTTTAAATTTAAAATAAACCGCACGCTTGATGATATCTTTGACCGCTCTTGTAGAAAAAACCAAGCCTTCAAGTAGTGAATTGGAAGCTAGTCTATTGGCACCATGCACACGTACAGAGGCACATTCACCCACCGCATAAAGATTATCACAGCCAACAACTTTAGCATTTAAATCAGTCTCGATACCACCCATGGCATAATGAAAAGCGGGAGAAATCGGCACATCTTCCCGGGGTAAATTAAAACCCATATCTTTCATATTGAAATAGATAGTCGGAAATCGTTCACGAAATGCTTCTTCTTCAAAATTAGGAAAAGAGAGATAAACCGCTTTCCCCGTTTTTTCTTTCCAATCAAATATCGCTTTTGAGACGGTGGATCGAGGAGACATCTCCCCTCTCTCATCATACTCAAAAACAAAACGCTTACCATCATCATCGATGATATGCGCACCCTCACCTCTTAAGGCTTCAGTTAACAGTTGTTTTCTTGCGCCCTTACTATGGATAAAAACAGTCGGATGAAACTGTGTCATCTCCATGTCTCTTAAAGGTATACCCTTTTCCAAGCAGATACCATGCACTTCACCTGCAATGGTTCTAGCATTGGTATGAAAGTCATACAAAGAGCCAATGCCTCCACTAGCGATAATGACAGATTTAGCATAATAGTTACGACACTTTCCATCATTTAAAAGCCGTACACCATGACAAATTCTCCCATCCATTAAAAGTTCTGTCACCGTGGAGCGATAGAGCAATTGCTGTCTGTTTTCTGCCATCAAAAAATGGTGGAGTTCTCGCCCAGTAGCATCACCACCTGCATGTACGATACGATTTTTAGAGTGAGCTGCTTCTTTGGTGTAGAGGATATTGCCCGCTTCATCTTTATCAAACTCCATGCCTCGCGCGATGAGATCGTCTATCTCTATCATACCATCCCGCACCAATATCTCCACCGCTTTAGGATCACATAAACCAGCTCCTGCGGCTAAAGTATCTTCTATGTGTGCTGCGATATCTTCTTCATCTGTTGCTACAGCCACGCCACCTTGGGCATAAAAAGTATTGCAATCCCATGAATTTTCTTTACAGATAACCAGTACTTTTTTGTCAGCAGGAAAGGCAGCAGCGGCATTAAGTCCAGCAATACCTGAACCGATAATGATGGCATCATAGACTATCATGATAGTGCCTTTGTAGGTACATATTTAGGTGCTGCTTTATAGCCACAGCCTTCAAATATGAATATCAAAAGTATAAATGATATAATCACTATATGAAAACGGCTAAGAGTATTATTGAACATTTGAAACATCATCCTCAAAATTCTAAAGTTTTGGAAATAGCGTGTTATGAAAAAGTAAAAGCTATGTTGCCTCCGCATTTAGCGAAGGCAGTTTTGTTTATCTATAAAAAAAATCAAACACTCTATTTTGTCCTTAATCACCCAGGGATGAAAATGGAGTTTAATTATAAGCACTCTTTAATAAAGAACTTATTAAATAAATTAAAAGACTTTGATGAAAACTGTAAAGATATTGCGATAACTGAAATAAAATCATTTGTAAGTAACAAAATACAAGCAAAAAAGGTGATAAAACCAGTGATACGGAGATACTATAGAGAAAAAGCTACAGGCTCTTTTGAGAACAAAGCACAAAATGAAGAGTTGAAAGCTATTTTCGAAAATATCAGAACCTTTTTAACTGAGAAGTCATGACCTTAGAAGAGAAAATAAGAGAGTTACCTTCCCTGCCAGGCATCTATCAATACTTTGATGAAAGTGATAGACTTCTCTATATTGGTAAAGCTAAGGTTCTAAAAACACGTGTCAAAAATTATTTCCGTTTCACACCAGACTTTCAAGCCGCAAACAATCTCTCCCCACGTATCGCTAAAATGATTTTTGAAACGGTGCGTTTAGAGTATATTGTAGTTGATTCTGAACATGACGCGCTTATCTTGGAAAACTCTCTCATCAAACAGTTGCGTCCCAAATATAACATTCTTTTACGCGACGATAAAACGTATCCTTATATCTATATCGATTTAAATGAAGAATATCCTCGTTTTGAAATCACCCGAAAAGTAGTGAGGGGCTCAAATATTAAGTACTTTGGTCCCTTTTCACAAGGGGCAAGGGAAATCTACGACTCACTCTATGAACTTTTCCCCCTTGTACAAAAAAAGTCTTGCCTTAAAGGAGGAAAACTCTGCCTCTTTTACCAAATCAAAAAATGTCTAGGTCCTTGTGAGGGCAAGGTAGATACACGAAGTTATAAAAAGTTGGTAGACGAAGCAATCACCCTCCTCTACAACAAAAAAATTCTTGTAAAAAAGCTAGAAAAGAAGATGTTAGGCTTCGCTGAAAATCTCCTCTTTGAAGAAGCTACTACATTACGTGATAGAATCGCCAAAATCACTGCAGCACAAAGCATCTCTAACATTGACTTGGCTAAGTTAGAAGATTATGATATTTTTTCTATCATGATAGAGAAAAAAGTGGCTTGTGGCATGCGACTTTTCATCCGTGAAGGCAAGGTGGTTTCCTCTTCACATACGCTCTTTAAATCTGACACAGGTTTTGACAAAGATGAACTCTATACTCGCTTACTACTAGAGTACTACAAAGAGGGTATTCCCCTTGTTAAGCATATCTTAGTCTTTGAAGAGTTTAGTGAAAAAGAGACATTAGAAAGCTTATTCTCAAAACGTTTTTCTAAGTCTGTCATGATAACTATTCCCCAAAAAGGTGAGAAAAAACGTTTGGTTGATTTAGCCATGCTCAATGCCAAAGAAATTTTACGCCTATCAGGTAAACAAGATACCCATATTTTAGAAGAACTTAAAACACTTCTTCATTTAGAAAAAACCCCTTACGTGATAGAAGGCTATGATAACTCTCATTTACAAGGAGAAGCCACGGTGGGCGCCATGATAAAGTGGGAAAATAAATTTTTAAAAAAAGAGTACCGACACTATAATTTAACATCGCGGGATGAGTATGCACAGATGAAAGAGATGCTTGAGCGACGTTGTGAAAGTTTTCACAAAAATCCTCCTCCTGACTTAATGGTGATTGATGGGGGTGAAACACTGTTAAAATTAGCAATTAAAATAGTTAAACTTTCCGGTGCCAATGTCGATATTGTAGCTATAGCAAAAGAGAAACGCGATTCTAAGGCACAACGCGCCAAAGGCAAGGCTAATGATATCATTTGTACCAAAGAGGGGCTATTAAAACTTTCCCATGCAGATAAAAGATTGCAATTTGTACAAACTATCCGTGATGAGTCTCACCGTTTTGTGATAAATTATCACCGAAAACAGAAACTAAAGTCCGATAAAGAGGTGGCACTCTTACAAAAAAAAGGTGTTGGTGAAGCTACGATACGCAAACTTTTGCAATATTTTGAAACATTTAGTAATATAGAGAAAGCAAGTCTAGAAGAGTTAGAAGGGGTTGTTGGCACGAAAATTGCTTTAATTATTCAAAATATTTAATTACAAAGGGATTTATTTTGATTTTATATGACCAAAACCACAATTTTGTCGGTATGAGCAACGAGACTCTCAGTTATTTAGGCTATGAGGACTTAAGTGATTTTAGCTCACAACATAGTGATTTTGCTAATCTTCTTGTCAATAAAGAAGGCTATATCTATAAATTTCAAAATTTTTCATGGATTGATTTTATCCTTTATAGTGGTTCACCTAACAAATCTGCTCTATTGCAACTTAAAAGTGGAGAACCTTTAGAGATTAAACTCAGTGTTAAAGAGGTGCATCTACTCAATGAACTTGGCGGTAACACAAAATTTTACTCTATTCGAATCCTCAGTGATAACTTTGTTAATATCGCGGCGAGAACAGACGCCAGTATCACCAAACAATCTCCTCCGAAAAATGCTTTTAACTTAAATAACCTTATCGACGAAACAGCCCCTTCTAAACCAGTCCAGACTAGTGCGGTCGAGACGGTGACAGTCAGTGAAGAACCTGAAGTAAAAAAAGACTTTGTTTTAAATTTTCCTAGTACTGATAGTTTGCAAGAAGCAGAAGAGACAGTCAAGTTAGACTTTAGTGAGACACAAGAAGATACTTTTGTCTTATCGACAGAAGAAGAAACTACACAAAGTGCTAACAGTGACTTTAAACTCAATCTACCAGATAGCCCTTTTAAGGAAAAAGAAGTGCGTGAAGATAGTGTAAAAGAAGAAAATTTTTCTCTAAATTTTTTAAAAGAGACACCTACACCTGAAACAGAAAAGCACGTTGTTACCCCAAAAGAAGAGATAAAACTTAACTTCATAAAACCCGAAGAGACGTATCAAGAAACTGCACAAGAAGAAGATATCTCATCTGGTTTTAAATTAAAGCATATACAGATGGATACAGAGAGTGAAAAAATAGAAGAAGAAAAAGAAAAAGAAGAAAAAATCACTCTTAACTTTTTAAAGCAAGAAGCATTTTCGGATCTAGAAGAAGAGACGAAAAAAGAAGAGATAAAAATGTCCATAACAGAAGAGGTACATGAAACGCCTAAGGTAGAAGCAAATCTTGACTTTTTAAATCATTCTGTCCACAGTGAAGATGAACCCACAGAGTCCTTGGTCAATAAAAAGCAAATTATCGCACAAATACAAAATGATATCAAAGAGATAGATGAGGTAGAAGAAGAAAAAACATTTTCATTTCAAGAGCCTCAAGAAGCAGCCATGCCTGATGAAGATGTAGACGCCTATCTATTCAATAAAAATGAAGTAAAAAAAGAGAAAAAATCATTCACAAAAACATTAAAATCTCTTTTTGCTGAGACCAGTACATTCCAAGCTGAAGAGAAGACAGATGAAGCGTATCTAGAACCAGAAGCAAGCTTAAAGAAGCAAGGAGAGTCAAGTTTTTTAGCCAAAGAGATGTTCCAAGAACACCGTTTTCCTACTCTCGCGGCTTTGGGTTTAGAAAAAGAAGAAGAAGATGATTTGATTTCAGAGTTTGTCACCGATACAAAAGCAAATATAAGACTTTTCAAAGACTTTTATAAAAGTGGCAATGGTGATCAAGCAGAATATACACTTATAAAGATGCAAAGTTCCGCAAATATTTTAAACTTAAATGATATAATCATCACCTTAGCCAAGGTAAAACAATCATGCACGAACAATGATTCTGAGGCTATTGAGCAATTGACTGATAGACTTGAAAAGCAAGTCAATACTTTAGAGTCATATTTAGAGAGTGAAACCGTTTAAACATAAAAGTGGAGAAATAACGAGATGAAAATAAAGAAAAATTTAAAATTAATAACCATTGTACCCATCGTCTTACTGACCTTGATCTCTGCTTATTTTTTGTTTAACGCCTATCGTGAGTACCAAGACATTTCTCAAATTGAGAGTGCTGCATATGAGAGTAAACTCTTAAAGTCTCTCTCAATAAACTTAGCTAGAGAGCGTGGTTTAAGTACACTTTACACACTAAGCCGACAGAGTAAAACAAAAGATTTATTACAAAAACAGAGAGAAAGTACTAGTCAAGCCATCGCTTATGTAACACAGTATTATAAGACGCATACACATACGCAAACATCACATACGCACATTGTAAATAAATTAGCAAAGATAGAAGAAAAGCGGGCACAACTTGACGATTTCACCTTAAGTTATGAATCTTCATTTTCATATTTTGACACTATTAACGCGGCTATTATCACTCAAATAGAGACAATACTAAATAGTCAAAGTTCTGTGAAGATTAATAGACTTTCTTTAGGATTCACTGATACTATGCAACTCATGAGAGCCATCTCCAATGAGAGGGACTACGTGACAAACATCCTAAGTGATGCATCTAAAAAAGACCCTTTACTACTCTTAAATATCTTCAAAGACAGCAATATTAAGCCAGCCATTAACGCACTTGATACACAAACTAAAGAGGATTTAAAAGATGTACTCAATGAAAGTGCCTTTATCGCTGTTATTAAAGAGACGCAAAAAATTAAAAAAAGCCTCTTACAATCTCATGCATCGGTGGTAAATCCGATCAATTGGTTCACCAAAGAGACGCAAAAAATCATGTCAGTCAACAAAGTCACAAATCGCATATTTTCAAAATTAAATGAGACGATACAAGCAGAAAAGAATTATGCTTTATGGATGGCTATCATAGCTGGATTATTACTCCTACTCTCTTTTTACATGCTCTACACCTACAACAAATTTTACGCCTATCTCTACTCGACCAAGGGTATTGAAGGCATCTTAAATAAAATTATTGACTATGCTTTGATTGAAGATACCATTGATTTAGGTACAACTGAGGGTATCGATAAAACCTATTCAGTGATTGAAAGCACCGTCGATAAAATTGCTATTGAAAAGAAAAAAGCAGAACGTGCCAATGCAGCCAAAAGTATCTTCTTAGCGAATATGTCTCACGAAATTCGTACTCCAATCAACGGTATCATCGGATTTACGGAACTTTTACAAAAAAGTAATCTAGGCGAGGAAGAAAAAGAGTATGTCGATATCATCGATAAAAGTACAGAAAACTTACTCGAAATCATCAACAATATCCTTGATCTTTCAAAAATAGAGAGTAAAAAGATAGAATTAGATGAGATTCTCTTCTCTCCTGTAGAAGAGTTTGAAAACGCCGTGGATGTCTATATGCCTAAAGTAGCAACTAAAAATATCAACCTCTCCCTCCTTATGGATAGTGGGTTTGATAACTATCTCTTGGGTGATGTGATAAAGGTCAAAGAAGTACTCTTAAATCTTATCTCCAATGCTGTTAAATTTACTCCTGAAAATGGACAAATTTCTGTGTTAATCAAAAATCTTTCTCATAAAGAGGATAACAAACAAAAGATTTACTTTGAAGTAAGTGATTCTGGTATCGGTATCAGCGAAGACGAAATGGCAGATATCTTTGATGCCTTTTCACAAGCAGATTCCACTATCACCAGAAAGTATGGTGGAACGGGACTCGGGTTAACTATCTCTTCTAACTATGTTTCACTCATGGGCGGGAAACTTGAAGTAAGTAGTAAAAAAGGAGTAGGCTCTAACTTCTATTTCACTATAGAACTACAAAAAGAGAAGCCTCTAAAATCGTCACAAATGAATAGGTTTTCAAGCATGAAAGCACTTATCATTAAGGGTAAAAATAAACTTTTAACTGAGACAGAAAAAGCATATATGGAATATTTTGGTGCCTCTGCTTCCCCTATCAGTATGGAAGAATTTAAGCAGATGAAAACGATAGATGCCAAAGTAATCATTTCACAATATGCCTCTCTTAAAAAAGAAGATTTTGATGCGATTAAAAATGCAGATGTACCTTCTATCATGATATTTCCAACCAAGTTTCATACAAGGCTTTTGGATTTTAAAACAGAAAATCTTTTTCCTACTTATGAGCCTATCAACCTCACAAAGTTTGCAAAAACATTAACAGAAGTCGCTAAAAAATATCATATCAATATTACACCACAGATAAATGACAAACAAGCTGTACCTAGAAAACGTAGTAACAAAATCAAAAGAGAGATTTTAATCGCAGAAGACAATGAAATCAACCAAAAGCTCTTGATGAAGATCATCGAAGGGTATGACTTGAACGTCACGACCGCTATCAACGGCGCAGAAGCCGTGAACGCTGTAAAAGATAAGCATTTTGATCTTATCTTTATGGATATTGCGATGCCTATCATGGATGGTGTGAGTGCCACTAAAGAAATCTTAGCTTATGAAAAAGAGCAAAATAAAGAACACACACCAATCATCGCAGTCACTGCCAATGCCCTTAAAGGGGATAAAGAGCGTTTCTTAAATGATGGCTTAGATGATTATATCGCCAAACCTGCCAAACAACAAGATATCAGAGCTATTTTAGAAAAGTATGATATCACTTTGGGAACAAAGGATATAGATGATGTTGAGAGCAAAAAAGAGGAACATATCCCTATAGCCACGATAAAAGACCCTCTCAAAATAGAACATGAAATGAAAAATATTTTGGTATACAAAAAGTCTAAAGTAGAGACAAAAATCTTTGAAAAAGTACTCTCTAAAGATTACGATGATATCGAAACTGTCAATGACTTAGAAAGCTTTTATGAAAAGTTGAGAGAAAATATCTATCGTGTTGTTATGGTTGATAAAGAGATAGAAGGATTAGATTTACGCGTGATGCTCGATAGCATAGAAAATAGAGAAAAATCAGCCCTACTTTTATTTAGAAGTTTTGACTCTATCATTGACGATCAAACAAGGCGTGAGTTTGACGAAGTACTCATCAACTCAGCTGATCAGACGTATCTAAAGTTGATACTAGACAACTATATATAGGAGCTATCATGATAGGCATAAACCCCTATCATGATACGCAACTTAACCACATGAAGGTACGTGACCACTATCACTCGCATATTCATAAACAAAATCAAATATACGCTCACTCCACCCCTCTTTAAACTCTTTTAAATTTGGACAAATCTTAGCCACCTCTTCACTGAAATATCCCACCTCTTTTAAGGTATGCCATACATCTTGTGTATGTTTTTTAGCAAAGTCTGCACCATTCATAGCACAAGTCTTTTTCATCTTCTTAAGATAAAGTCTCTGACCTCTAGAGACAGAATCCGTAGCGACACCCGCTTCAATTTTTGCTATCTCTACAGAAGCTACGGATTTAGAGATGTCTGCTAGGGCGTCAGCTTGGGCTATTTTGACTTCACCTACTGCCTCTGCCATCTCAGCACTAGCTTTGGCTTTAATCGCAACTACTTCTGGAGATTCTTCCCCATAAAGACGCTTATTCATCTCTACTTTTGCCACAGATTTTGCCATATCAGAGGCAGCTTTGGCTTTGGCTATCTCTACAGAAGCGACCGACCGTGCTATTTCACCCGCTGACTTTGCTTTGACTATCTCGATACTACTTGCTGGCGCAGGAGCAGAGACAGAACTTGCCGCGCGCGCTGCTTCGACAGATTGAACAGATGAAACAATGGTGGCTGCAGAGGCAGCTTTGGCGGCTTCTACCTCTTTGACCACATGGGTGATAGTCTTGGCAGCTTTATCCTTAGAAACTTGTATCTGATTTGCTTTACCATGTGCGGATTCATCTTCTTCCAAGTCCAAGGTCTCCACAGAAACTAGAGCTTCCGTCGCCTCTGCCGCTGTCACAGCACGGGCGATATCGACAGAAGCAACGGATTTTGCTATCTCTGAGGATGCTACAGACTGTGCCACTTCAATAGCGGGATCTAAGACTATTTTATCTTCAGCTTCTTTTTTCCCATCAAGCATTTTCCCTTGTGCTGATTTAACATTCTCTTTCTCCACAACTGGCGCCTCTTGCTCCTCTACCAAAGGTTCAGTTACTTTTACAGGTACTACTTCAAGTACTTTTTTTTCTGTAACTACTGGTACGATGACTTCGTCTACCACAGCTTGTACTTCTATTGGAGCCTCTTTGACTACTGCACTTTGCCCTTCATGGCTAGTAGGTTTTACCGTCTCTTTAACGCTTTCTTCTTTTGACTCTTGTGGTTTATCACCACACCCACCCAACAATAGCGCCATAGCAACAGCTGAAAATAGAAATCTTTTCTGCATAACAAATCCTTTAGTTTTATAATTTTTTATTATACACTAAATATCTAAAATCAATGCAGTTGATAAGGAGCATCTTCCTTGCATGAAGGTTTCTTACCACTATCCTTGGCATATTCATAGGTAAAATCATACAAATCATCTACCCATTTATCGGGCATATCCTTGAGGTTGGGACAGATAATCTTTGCTTCATGCTCAAAGCTACACAAATTTTTGATTTCTTCCCACTCCTCTTGTGTGTGTTTAGCAGAAAATTCTATCCCATTCATCCCACAAGCTTTTTTTATATTTTTCATAAAGATTTGACGCCCTCTCTCTACTGAGTTTCTAATCAGTATCACTTCTCCCTTTTCATCAAAAAAAGAACTAGGTGGCGCGATGGTAACATTAGAGTCGTTATGCTCTTTGCTCTGAGAAAAGCTCTTAGCTTCTAAAACTACTAACAAAAAAACTAGACAAAATAAGCTATATTTCACAAATACTCCTCACCATACAATGCAAAATTTAATGATTCAGTATATCTAAAGGGCACCTATAAAAACCCTAGTCATTCATAATGGGCTTTAAAAGTGTGAGATTTTATAAGAGATTGCACTTTTAAAGCCCACCCTGTGGGCATCACAGATAAGTCTTTGTGCTTCGTTACTTACTTTTGAATTAGCTAAGGCTAGTCCTGCAAGTAAGCGCCTCACACAAAAACTTATCTGTGATGTTATGAACGACTAGGATTTTTAGAGATGCCCTAAATAAAATATGATAAACTACCCTTATGATTTATATACAATGCGCCCTAGTAGCAGAAGCTTCTTTTATGATAGAGGGCTATGCCCTTTCAAAGTCTGATGACAGACACTTTCCTATATATGAAAATGAAAACATCAAGCTTATCATTTCAGGCATAGGCAAAGTCTATGCAGCCTCTGCCACTACCTATCTTTTACAAAAATATCACGCCGCTAATGAGGATAAAATATACAATATCGGAACCTGCACTAGTAAAAAAAAGCATCATCACATAGGCGAACTATTCACAATCAAAAAACTTATTGAAGCAAGTACAGATAAAGTATATCATCTCCCTTGCAAAGGCGAATCTCTTACTTGTGTCGATAAAGCACTTGATTCAAACCTAGGTATTAAAAGTCCTCTTGCAGACATGGAAAGCGTAGGATTTTACCTAGCGGCTAAAAAATTTATCACAAGTAGGCATATCATGATAGTCAAAGTCATCTCTGATAAAACAGATAGCACCCTGCCAAAAGAGAAAGAAATAAAAGCATTATTTACCCCACATATCCACACGATAGGAGCCCTACTCTCATGAAAAAAGCCCTCGTTACAGGTGCCTCCAGTGGCATCGGAAAAGCCTGTGTCAAAAAACTACTCTCCCTTGACTATGAAGTCTATGGTATGGCAAGAGACTTTGCTAAATGCGAAATAGAAGATGCACACTTTCACCATGTCTTAATAGATTTAACCAAAGAGAAGAACTACCCTACTATAAAAGAATTACATATCATGATACATTGTGCCGGAGTTGGTCACTTCGCCCCACATGAAGAGCTGAAAATCGCACAAATAGAAGAGATGATTGCCCTCAACTTAACCGCGCCCCTGCTTCTGACTCGTCACTACCTAAGAGAGTTAAAACAAAACGCAGGGTTTCTTTTCAACATCAACTCTATCTCTGGTATAGAACCTGCCCTTTTTGGTGCCTGCTATGGCGCAAGCAAAGCGGGACTCGCTCACTTTGGCACCTCTCTTTTTAAAGAAGCCAGAAAATCAGGACTCAAAGTCATCAACATTAATCCTGACATTACAAAAACACCATTTTTTGACGATTTACATTTTCATGCAAGCGATGATAATCTCGCCTACATAGAGCCAGAAGATATTGCTCAGACGATAGCAGACACACTTAAGATGAGAGAAGGAACCGTTATCACAGATATCACCATTCAACCACAAAAATTTCAGATAAAAAAGAAAAAATCTTGAGAAAAATTCGGGTTTTTATCAATGGATTTGGGCGTATTGGACGCGCGGCACTTCGTATCATGATAGAAGATGAGGCTATAGAAGTCGTGGGTATCAATGATATCTATGATTTTAAACAGATGGCGACTCTCTTTAAATATGATTCCATCTATGGTAGCTATCATGATAGTGTCCTTGTTGAAAATAACACTATCATGATAGGGGCAAAGCGTATCAAGCTCTATCATGAAAAAGAACCCTCCAAGTTACACTTTGAGGATGTCGATATTTTATTACAATGTACAGGCATATTTCTAAGTAAAGAAGCCAATAGTATCTATCTTAAAAATGGTGCAAAAAAAGTGCTCATATCCGCCCCCGCTGAGGCGGATATCCCAACCTTCGTGATGCAAGTCAACCATCAAGAGTATCAAGAGCAGACGATACTCTCAAACTCTTCATGCTCTGCCAACGCCATTCTCCCTATCATGGATATCATAGAAAAAAGTTTCCATATAGAAAATGCCAGCATGTCGATGTTTCACTCTTACACCGCCTATCAAAGCCTTCTTGATGTCAAACACTACTCAAAAGATATCCGCCGCTCCCGTTCAGCTACACAAAATATCCAACCCCTTGTCAGTTCAGCCGCCAAAGAATGTGAAAAGTTTTTCCCCCATTTAAAAGGGAAACTCTATGCCAAGAGTATCCGTCTACCTGTTGCTGCCTGTACGCTTTACGATATCACATTAACACTAAGCAAAAAAACAGATAAAGATACAGTAAACAAACTCTTTACGCAAAAAAGTTACAATGATTTCATAGATATGCTAGATATCGCTCATGATTTTTCTGTTTCGACCGATTTTATAGGCAACAGGCATGGCGCTATCATGGATCTTGCTTTAACCCAAGTGGTGGGGGGAGACTTACTCAAAGTTTTCGCTTGGCAAGACAATGAATATGGCTACGCATATCAACTCGTAAGGATGGTAAAGCATATATCATGATAAAGATTACGCACAATATTAAGTTAGATGGTGAAAGTGTTGCAGAGACCAGAGCCCAGATAAGAGAGTACTTTCTCAACACTTATGCACTCTATGAAGAGCTCTTTTCCCATATCATCGATGAAAAAGCTTATTATGAAAAAGCAGACCCTTTAAGACACCCCCTTATCTTCTATTTTGGTCATACAGCCACCTTTTTTGTCAACAAACTCACCCGTGCCAATCTCTACCCAAGACGCATCGATGAGAGATTAGAAGCGATATTTGCCGTAGGTGTAGATGAGATGTCTTGGGATGACTTAAATGAAAAGCATTATGCATGGCCAAGTGTAGAAGAGACCAAAGCCTATCGTGATGATGTCAAAGCCTCCGTATTAGAGATGATAGACAATACCCCTTTTATCTTACCCATCACTTGGGATTCTCCCATGTGGATTATCATGATGGCAATAGAGCATGAAAGAATTCACTTAGAAACCTCTTCTGTCCTACTACGACAAACACCGCTTGCTTATCTAAAGCCACTCTCTTCTTGGCCTATTTCCACAGAACATCGTTATGCACCTGAAAATGAACTCCTCCCCATACCAGCAGGAGATGTATTTCAAGATAGAAAAGATACCTATTATGGTTGGGATAATGAGTATGGCAAACATGAAGCCACTATTCCAAGCTTTAAAGCATCCAAGTTTTTAGTCTCAAATAAAGAGTTTTTGGCCTTTGTAGAAGATAAAGGTTATGCACGTGATTCCTATTGGGAGGAGTCAGGCAAGCGGTGGAAAAATTTTGCCAAAGTAACACACCCTCGATTTTGGGTACCACAAAATGGGACTTATAAAATACGATTTTTAGCGCAAGAGGTGGACTTTATGTATGACCACCCTGTGGAAGTGAATTATCATGAAGCCAAAGCCTATTGTAATTGGCTAGGAGAACAAAAGGGTAAAAAGCTTCGCTTACCAACAGAAGATGAGTGGTATCGCTTGGTAGATTTTTGTGATGTCAACGAAGAGAGTGCGGCAAACATCAACTTAGAACACTTTGCCTCAACTGTTCCCATCAGTACCTTTAATCACAATGGATTTTATGATGTACGGGGCAATGTCTGGCAATGGTCACAGACGGCCATCTATCCTTATGAAGGCTTTAAAGTCCATCCACTCTATGATGACTTCTCCACCCCTACTTTTGATGGTAGACACAATCTCATCAAAGGGGGCTCATGGATAAGTACAGGCAATGAAACCCTACTCTCCGCCCGTTATGCCTTTAGACGACATTTTTACCAACATGCTGGTTTTCGTTATGTGGAGAGTAGCTATGAGGAAAATGTCGCAGATAACATCTATGAAAGTGATGCTTTAGTCTCTCAGTATATCGAATTTGGTTGGGGGGAAGAAGCCCTAGATGTCCCTAACTATCCTGCTACCTGTGCATCACTTGCCATACAGTACATGAAAGATAAACCCACAAAATCAGCCCTAGATATAGGCTGTGCCACCGGAAGAAGTAGCTTTGAATTGGCCCGTGTTTTTGATGAAGTGACGGGACTTGACTTTAGCGCTAGATTTATCTCCGCAGCAACTAAGATGCAAGCGTCAAAACAGCTACGTTTCACCCACCCAATAGAGGGGGATATTTTAGCCTATAAATCTCTCTCTTTAAGAGATTTTGGATTAGAGGAAAGTGCTAACAAGGTGACATTTTGGCAAGCAGATGCTTGTAATCTCAAGCCACTATATCATGGATACGACCTTATCTTTGCTGGGAACCTTTTAGACCGTCTTTATGACCCTGAAAAATTCCTCATGGATGTATCGCATAGACTAAACGCCAAAGGGATGCTCATCCTCACAAGTCCTTACACATGGCTAGAAGAGTTTACCCCAAAAGAAAAGTGGCTAGGCGGATACAAAAGAGAGGGACAAAATATCACAAGCTTACAAGGACTCAAAGAGATATTAGAAGGTGCCTTTACCCTAGTAGATACCAAAGATATCCCTTTTGTCATCAAAGAGACAGCTAGAAAGCACCAACATACCATCGCACAAATGACCGTTTGGGAGAAGAAACTATAAACCGCTATAACAGAGAAGCAACTTTTACTGAGAAGTATGACGCACGGATAGAAAAATTTGGCACAAAAGATGTGATGCCTCTATGGGTAGCCGATATGGATTTACCCACATCCCCAGCCATTCAAGAGGCTTTATCTACGCGTATAGCGCATCCTATCTTTGGCTATCACCACTTTTCTGATAGATACTTTCAAAGTATACAGCATTGGATGCTTCGCCAACATAAGTGGCAGATAGCAACAAAGGAGATAAGCCCCATAAACTCCATCGTCTCCGCGCTCAATATCGCAGTAGCCACCTTTAGTAAAAAAGGCGAAGGGGTACTCATACAAACACCTATCTACCCTCCCTTTATGGCTGCTATCAAACATCAACACAGAAAGATTTTAGACAACACGCTTGTACTTAAAAATGGACACTATGAGATAGATTTTGAGGACTTTGAAGAAAAAGCAAAAGAGGCAAAACTCTTTTTATTTTGTTCCCCGCACAATCCCACAGGGCGTGTATGGAAAAAAGAAGAGTTAGAGAAAATGGCAAGAATCTGTAAAAAATATGATGTCACCATCATCTCTGATGAGGTACATGCAGACTTAAGCTATCATGATAACGTGCATATCCCCATCGCCATGATAAAAGAAGCCAGAGATATCACCATCACCCTCAATGCCCCCTCAAAAACTTTTAATGTCGCCGGTATCGTCAATGCCTACGCCATCACACACAATGAGAGTTTAAAAAGAAAGTTTTTAACACTTTTTCATCGCTACGCTCTTATCCAAGCCAATCCTCTCTCTATGGCCGTGACTATCGCTGCCTATGAACAAAGTGATGCTTGGTTAAAAGCGTTAAAAGAGACTTTTTTGGAAAATTTACAGATAATAAATGAAAAAAAGGATAAAATATCTCCTATTAAACCACTTTTCCCTGAAGCGACATTTTTATTGTGGCTTGATTGTAGAGAGTTGGGTTTTGATGATGACACCCTAAATAAGTGGTTTATCACAGAGGCAAAACTAGGACTCAATAGAGGATCTAGCTTTGGAAAGGCTGGCGAGGGCTTTATGCGTCTGAACTTTGCCCATCCAAAGCAGGAGATAAAAGAGGCTATTGCGCTCTTAGAGAATGCTATAGACTTCTTCTAAAGCTACCCGCAGAGGCTCAGACCAACGGGAGGATTTGCCCTCGGAGGCTAGCTTTAGAAGAAGTCTAAAAAAATTAAAAGTAGAGAGATGTTAGAAGAAGCACATAAAGCATACAACGAAAAAGATTACGAAAAAGCCCTAGAGCTATACACAAAACTTTCAGATCAAGGCAACGCAGATGCACAAACCTCACTCGCCTATATGTACCAGATGGGACAGGGTGTCCAAAAAGATGATTTAAAAGCCTACACACTCTATGAAAGAGCCATAGAGAAAAAACAACCCTATGCCCTGTTCAATATGGCACTACTCTTTGATGCCGGACTAGGTGGTGTGGAGCAAAATCCCGTCCGTGCCCATGGACTCTTTTTAGAAGCAGCTATCGGTGGTGTACCTGAAGCACAGTATCAAGTTGCCTTGCAGTTTGAACGAGGTATTACTTGTGCACAAAATCCTTCAGAGGCTGCATTTTGGTACGAAGAAGCAGCAAAAAGAGGACATGTAGAAGCATTTAATAACTTAGGTGTTTGTTACAAAGAAGGCTTAGGGTTGGAGCAAAACTACCACCGCGCCTCTGTCTGTTTTACCCGTGCAAGTGAGAAAAATCTAGCCGTAGCACAGTATAATCTAGGACAACTCTATGACGCAGGACTAGGCGTAGAAGAAGACCACGATAAGGCATTAGAACTGTGTCGAAAAGCCGCCTATGGGGGACATCAAAAAGCCAAAGATATTATCGCAAAACTACAACAAGATGGAAAGATAACTTTTTAAAGGTTCTCTTTCCATCACTTTAAAACATCACCCGCTGTGTCGCTTCTAGTACGACATCAGCATCCAACTCTTTGGCTATCATGATATGAAGTTGCTGTTTCTCACTCTCAGAAAGATGTGACTTGACTAACAAGTCGCATTTGATATGCATCGTACCATTTTTATGCAAAAGTTGTACATCTTCCATGATAATATCAGAGCCTTGCACGCTAAAGACTTTACCTGAAAGCTCACTTTTCACCAAAGCATCTTGACGCATCGATTTAAAAGAGTAGTACAAAGGCACAGAGATGATAAGTGCACCAATAAGTGAAAAGAGTATCCCCCTTTTTGCCTCCTTGATAGGAGAAAATCCCTGTATCAAAAAAATCATCGATGCGGCAAATACAATCCCGGCAAAGTTGGTTAAAAAGAGTAAAAAAGCATGATAAAACATATCCCAGTTCATCCACCCTAGCCCTATACCTGCCACCGCTATTGGTGGTACTAATGCCACGGCGATAGAGACACCAACAAGTGAGCCTACAATCTTTTCATTGTTCTTAGCATAAGCAGCAGCTATACCTGAGATGAGTGCCACTATCAAATCCAACAAACTTGGCTTTAGACGTCCTTGCATCTCATTGGTCAAGGTTTCAAATGGCATGACAAGGGCAAAAAGTGCTGAAGAGACAAGCGCTATGGCTACCCCTATCATGATAGTCTGCAAGGAGAGTGTAAAGATATTTTGATTGCGTCTTAGCACACCCATAGAAAATGAGACGATTGGTTGCATCAAAGGCGCTAAAAGCATCGCCCCGATGATAACAGAAGAGGAGTTGAGATAGAGCCCCACGGTTGCTAAAAGGGTAGAGAGCAAGATAAGTGTCATAAAGGTACTGCTTGCCTTGGCTTCATCACGAAGTGAGACAAACAGAGATTGGTACTGTTCTTCACTCGCATGGGTAAAAAATGGCAACTTATCTTGCTGATAACTCACCGCCTCTTTGGAGGTTGGCAAGCTTCCTAGTTTGACCGTTTCTTTCTCCACACGACCCGATTCTTTCTCCCAAAAACTCTCGGGCAATGATACTTTTATCGCTTTAGGAAGCACCTCGAAAATAGCAGGCGTCATCCCTACCACTTCCCCATCGATACGTACTTCCAAAGGTGGCTCACTCTCCACTTCTAGGCGTTCACTTTTGATATGTCCTACATGCTTGGGTAAAGTTCCTTTTTTAGGCTTAGAAAAAAGTGCTTTCAATAAAAATCCCACATAGCCCATCAAAGAGGGTGGAGAGATAAGCAGGGCAGAGAGTTGCCCATCATTGATAGCTAACTCCTCTTTGATAACGCGTGAGGCAAAGGTATGGTTATCATGTTCAATCACTACTATCCCAGATGCGACTGTCACAATCTCCTCTGATTTTTTTGTTTTGAGTGCAAGCTTGGCATGATGGAGATTTTTAAACTTCTTAAAGATATCAAAAAAAGCAAGCAAGCGCTCCTTAAAACTCTTTTTTTCATAACTAGCTGTACTATAAGAAAGTGGTGGTGTGTCACCAATCTGCGCCGAATAAAGTACCACTTTTCCCCCAGCCACAAGCAAGTCAATATCCTTGGCTTCACTCTCCATCGCTAAGGTGATATTTTCATCTACCGAGCTACTAAGATGAAAAGATTCTCGTAAAGCAGTCTGTTTGGCTTGCGGGATAAAAGCCAGAGAAAAGGTACACTCTTCAGCCAGCTCCATCACCCGTTTTATCTCCTCTACCGCTGCACAGATGAGTACCTTCTGATTTTGCGTGAAGGTTTCTGGATGGAGCATAAACTCCTCTATCATGATAAACTCTAAATGTGAAGCATAATGGTGTGCTTTTGCTTTTTCTACGACCTCTTCACTGCCACTTCCATAGATAAATGCTATCTTATCTTCTTGCATCTATTTACCTTTTTTATTTATTTGTCATCTTTCAAAGGAGCAAAGCCCCTTTGAAATTCACGCGCTACTGAAGCTTCACCACTTGGTGAGAACTTATTATTTGTCATCTTTCAAAGGAGCAAAGCCCCTTTGAAATTCACGCGCTACTGAAGCTTAGGCTTTTCAAGCCTAGATAAAATTTACGCGTCACTAAGGATTCTTAGCTTGGTGAGCGTAGCTTTTGATTTTAGTAATCCTTCTATTTGCCTCTTTGATGCGTGCTACTTTAATCTCACCTCTTTTCACCATCGCCTCTATTCGTGTCACTAAATCCTTTATCTTAATAGGCTTGGCTAACTGATTTCCAAAGAGTAAGATATCGACAGAGGCATTAATCGCTTCTCTTAGTGTCGTGTTTAAGTCAAAATTCTTTGAGATTGCTTTCATCTGTAAATCATCACTTATTAGCACCCCATCAAAGCCACTATCACGAAGCAAAGCATTTGTCTTTTGTGAGAGTGTCGCAGGGTATATTTCATCTAAGTAACTGTTGAAGATATGCGCGGTCATAATAGCTTTGCTTTTAAGTTCTAAAAATGGCTCTAACTCCTCCCTACTCCAACTCTCACTCACATCTACAAAGCCCTTATGCGAATCTGCCAGCGAAGAGCCATGACCGGGAAAATGTTTGATGACGGAGAGCACACCCTCTTTTTGCATGGCATGGATAAAGATATCGGCATACCTTATCACCTCCTCAGACTTAGAAGAAAAGGCACGACCGTACTTGGCTATGACTTGGTTATGTGGATTTTTTGCCAAGTCTACTACAGGGGCGAAATTGAGATTGATACCATTTTCGCTTAACATCTTTGCCATGGAGGTATAGCATTTTTTGGCTTCTTTTTCTCCCCTCTTAGCTATCATGATAGGCTTAGGAGTATCAAAAAAGCCATTTTTCGCCCTTAACCTTTGCACCAGACCACCCTCTTGGTCGGTAGCTATCATGATAGTACTATCAAGGGATTTTAATGAGGTAGTCAACGCTTTTAATTGGCTTGGGTTTTTGATGTTTTTAGAGAAGAGTATCACCCCGCCGATGCCATTTTCTTTGATATAATGCGCTAGTGAAGGGGGTACTGTTTCTCCCTCAAATCCTATGATAATCATGTTGGATATAAGAGATTTTAACTCTTTGGCTTCCAAAGAAAAGACCAAAAAAAGTGCTAAAATTATCTTAAACATTCTTCCCTACAATTAAAAATATAGGATAATCCTTCTCTTTAGAAATCACTTCCACTGTCTCAAAATAGACCACTTCCAAGCCCACCTCTTCAAAGAGTACCCTTAAATCCTCTTTCTCAAATCCAAAGTGTGCAACATCATCATTACCCATCGAGTGAAAAGTCCCATCTTCACGCTCCAAGTCATTGATAGCCACATAACCGCCCTCTACCAAAGAGGCTTTTGCTTTTTCCAAAAATGCTTTCGTATCTTCGATATGGTGCATCGTCATCGACGAGATAAAAAGGTCAAACTGCGCTTTTGGCAACGCTTCCTTATTGATATCATGATAGCGTGTATACACATTATCGATACCAGCGTTGTTAGCCTTTTTATCTATCTCTTCTAACATCTTTTTTGCATTATCCATCGCGATAACATGATGCGCTTTTTCGCACAAATCAAAGCTTACTAAGCCCGTCCCTGCCCCATAATCCAATATCTTCATCTGCTCCAAATCAAAAAGTTCATTTAACTTTTCACTCACATTCTTAGCAGACTTTACCCTCTCAGGTTTCAAGTCCCACTCTTGTGCCAATCTGTCAAAGCGTGTTCGTTTCATCACAAAATCCTTTATTATTAAATTATAGCTAATGAAGTTGAGATATGACATTTTCAGCTAGTGGCGTCCAATAGGACATCTTTAGACCTGCTTCTCGCAGTTTATCACCTGTCCATGTGTTGCAGGTATGAAAGAGATTATAGGATTCTTTTGCCTTATAGTAGTAGATAAAATAGCGATTATATCTATCATGATAGCGGATATTTGCTCCATTATGTTTAGCAAATGAATCTAATATAGTACTTTTAAGCTCTCTCAGACACTCCTTTGAGATCTTTATCTCTTGACATCTCTCTTTTGCAAATGAGCCATAATGCCCTACTTTGATAAGTGCAGGTGTGTTGATAAAAAGTCCACGCAAAGCAAGTGTGCTATTGATATCATCAAATCCCTTTTCATCCATCATAAAGTCTCTATCTCCATACGAAAAAGCGATGTAACCATTGGGATTATTACGTAACAGATTTGGGAAAGCATTAAAGAAGTCCTCTTTCAAAGGTGCTACTTTCATGATGATTTCCGTATGTGAGAAGATATCATCATTGTGATAGAGATAAATAGTGTGCGCATCTCCTTGGCAAACTGAGGGCTTAGGAAAGTAAGAAAAAGCAAAAGCAAGCGCGATATAAAATGCCACTATGGCAAATAGCAAAAGAAAAAATTGAAACACTCTTATCATGATAGTCATGGGGTATTGTAACGTAAGAAGTATAAATGATACTTTTGGTAACACTTATAAAATTACCACATTTCAGACACATTTCAAATAATTTAATTTATATGACTAAAGATGATAAATATTTTATTTTATAAGTTATAACTAAGAAATACCTATTATCTATTAAAATTTATTTTATATTAAAGATGGTAGATTGAAGGTATTACAAAGGAGCTATTATGAATTGGCTTGTATTATTTGTCGCAGTTTCTATCATGGGCGCATTGCTTCATCTGCTCATTGATTTGCTTGAGAGACGATACAGTAAGCACCATTAAGTCGGTATTGACTGCTTGTACTGTGGTAGCATCGTAGCCTTTGTCTGTTGTGATATCGGCTACCATAACAAGAGAGAGTGCTAAAAGTGCTGATACTATTCTTTTGTTTTTCATGATAAATCCTTTATACTACCTATATCGACAAATAAGTAAATAACTTTAATTTTGTTAAGATACGGCAAAAGGAATTGAATGAAAATTGTATATATAATGATAGTGTTGCTACTAGCGATACAACTCATCCGCCCAGAAAAAACAAATCCACCGGTAGATGAAGCACTTACGCTTAAAGCCCCTGATAATGTGATGAAGATTTTAAAAACATCTTGTTATGACTGCCATTCCAATGAAACCAAATGGCCATGGTATAGTCAGATAGCACCGCTCTCCTGGAATATCATAGGGCATGTCAATGATGGCAGAGATGCACTCAACTTCTCAAAATGGAGTGAGATAGACCCAAAAATTAAAACAAAAAGATTAAAACGCAGCATCAAAACTATCAACAATGGCATGATGCCTTTGTCTAACTATCTGATGATGCATGAAGCGGCACAACTGAGTAATGAGCAGAAAAAAACGATTATTGACTGGTGCAACAAAGAGTTAAAGAAAAGGTAAAATCCCTTTCGTTAACTCACGTGCAAGCGCAAGCTGATGGCTAATGAACTACACCGACCCAAGGGTACGGTGTATCTCTAAAACTCCAAGTTTAGTTTGCCTTGGTAAAGTTTAGAATATTCCTCTTCTCTTCCTTGATTTTGAATATATTTTACAATTGCATCTTTGCTTGCATATTGCCCGACAGTATTAGCATAATATCCACTTGTCCAAATATTTCCTCCCCACATTATTTTTCTCATCTCTTTGTGTTTTGAAAATATCTCTCTTGCCGTAATACCTTTGATTGTTGTCACAATTTTTGTGACTGAAAGTGTTGGCACACTTTGCACTAAAAAATGTACATGATTCTTATCATTTCCTATCTCTACAAAATTTATTTCATATCTTTCGCTGATTTCTATACAAGTCTCTTTCAAGGTAACATCAACATCTTCATCAAATATCTTTCTTCTATATTTGGCTGGAAATACTAAATGATATAAGAGTAATGTCTTATTGTGACTTTTATATATATGCTCATCCATCTCTTATTATACCATTTCGACCCAAGGGTCGGGGAATTAAACCCTCCTATGATTAAAAA
>JAJRSK010000077.1 GCA_024278835.1 Campylobacterales bacterium
TATTTAACGCCCAATGAAGCTTATTATCAAGGTGCAAATAATAAAAGCTACAATGCTAAAGAAGTGTTACTAGAAGTAGTAGCATAGATGAATGGAATAAAAAGAAATTTTGATTTGGTCTTGACAAATGGGGACATTATAAAGATATACCTCTCTTCTTAGTCATCAATATCTTACTATTTTTTATCTCCCGTTCTATTGTAAAAAATGTTAACCATCTAAATGAGCAAGTCAATATTTTGACAAAGAATATGGATTTAACTAAAGTGATTGAAACTGATGCAGAAGGAGAAATAGGTGAAATAACAGATGCATTAAATGCACTTATAAAAGAATTTAAAAATACAATCGAAAACACAAAAAACCACTCTAGTGCCACGCATAAAGAGAGTATACTCCTCAAAGATACAGCAAATACACTTTCAGAAAACAGTACAAAAGTGACAGATAGTATCTTGAACGCAGATACACTTCTTCAAGAAGTAGGAAACAACTTATCAACAACCCAAGAACAAATCATTTCTACAACGGATGGATTAAAAGAGACCCATAGTGTTTTAGAAGGCTTTGTCTATAACCTAGAAGATGTCGTACTAAAGATAAATAACAGTCACGAGAAACAAGATAATATAGCGGGACAGATGGATGAATTAAGTATACAAGCATCTCAAATCACAAGCATCATCTCCATCATAGGTGATATCGCAGATCAAACAAATCTTCTAGCACTCAATGCTGCCATCGAAGCGGCTCGTGCAGGTGAACATGGTCGTGGTTTTGCTGTTGTTGCAGATGAAGTTCGCCAACTAGCTGAACGCACGCAAAAGTCTCTCTCTGAGATAAATATCAATGTCAATATCATTACACAAAGTATCAACACTATCTCGACAGATATCACAGAGACTTCTCGCCAATTTTCAGATATGTCACAAAGTGCGGACTTACTAATCGTAAATGCAAATGATACAAAAACAAAACTAGAAGATAGTGTAGAAATTGCACTTACTTCTGTTGAGAAAACTAAAGAAAGCATGAAACAAACAAAAGAGTTGATTAAGAGTATGGAACATATAGTTTCTGCCTCGCATGAGAACAAAAAAGCAAGTAAAAATGTCGATAAAGTTTCACAAGAACTTGCAGATAAATCCCAAATGCTCAATCAGACACTGGAAAAATTTAATACCTAAAATATCTTCTCATGAGCAAGAAGGTATTCTCTTTGCTCGTGACAATCATACTACAACATAAGTACTACAATACATCCCCCATGCCACCCAATGAAGCCACAACAGTGCATAAGCAAGCCATCGTAAATGCGCCCGCATACAGCTACGCACCCGACGAAAAAGTAGAAAAAAGATTATCATGATAAGTAAAGAGAGAGGAAAATAAGGAAGTGCTAAAAAAGGTGTGATTAAAAAATAAAAAAAGCCAAACAGTGCCTTTTTGACACCGCTATCATGATAGAGCATAAAATAGCCCAGCGACACCACAAAAGATATCGCCAGACCTAGTAAAAACTGTTTAAAGTTATCGGATTTCAGTGACGCGCCCATTGGTGATAAAAAGTGTTATTGGATCACCTGCTCTGAACTGATTTGGATTATTGGCATCGATGGCCAAGACTGTTGTGATGACTTTACCACTCTCCAATCTCACAGTAATGCGTTGTGCATTTCTCACATCTGCATCTTCTCCAGCTACCGCGCCAACCATCACACCACCCATCGTCGCCAAATCTTGTCCCGAACCACTACCTATCTGATTGCCAACAACACCCCCTAATATCATCCCCAAGATAGAGGTCATCGCCCCATCTCCCTTGATACTCACAGGCTCGACATTTTGCACCACACCTGCGTAAGATTCGCTAATACTTCCTTCCCGACTCGCATCAAGTGCCTTCCTTGCACAGCCAGTAGCAAATACCAAGAGACTCAAAACCACCATACCCTTCATTAAAACTTTCATCATGATACTTCTCCTACTAATAGTTTTATTTTTTTGCTAATTTATTATACACTATTATTGTGTATAATAAATTTACTATAGCTAAAAGGCAAAATAATGACACTAAAAACAATACTAGCAATCCTCACTTCACTATTACTACTCAGCGGATGTGGTGACGAAAAAAGTACCGGTGAAAAGATGGCAGCGTCTGTTGCAAAAATCAGAGGTGATAGTCCAACACCTGATACTACCATCGACGAACCTATCAAAAAAATCTCTTCAGATGCACCTATAGAGGAAGAGGTCACAGAAAAGACACACGAGCCTAAAATAGCAGAAGAAGAGCCAAAAGTATCTTTAAAAGAGATAGCCCATAAAGCTGTCCAAGAGATAAAAGAAGCCACTTCTCCTGTACTAGATACAGCCAAAGATGCTGCATCTATCGCAACACAAAGTGCCAAAGAAGTTTTAGACGAAACCAAAGAAACAGCCTCTTCCCAACTCTCTGCAGCAAAAGATGCCATCAACAAAGCCGTTTCATCAACACTCGATAAAGCCAAAGAGTTATTCCAATCAGAAACAAACAACTCAAAATAAATCTCTATCATGATAGATGTGTTATACTTCTATCATGATAAGCATAACCGATAAATACTTCCAGAAACTACCACTTAAAGAACAGAGGTTTTTAGAAGAGATAACAGTAAAATACCGACTCTCACAACAAGATAGAAAACAACTCATCGACATCGCCATAGACTTAGATATGTGGGATGAACCCAACCTCAGCGAAATTTGGGCGTATCATCTAGATGAAAAATATGAAGGCAAAAAACGTAAACAGATTCTCATAGCCCACGCCAAAGCCTACTACAACAATCTCAAAGACGCACCAAGTGAGTATCATGATAGCCCAAGCAAAGCAAAAACACCCCGTATAAAGTTTGTCACAGAAAAAAAAGAGAACTTAGGTTTTGGACTCTGCCCCGTCGCTTCACCCAAAACCCGCTGTTGCAACCTGCTCACCCTTGACGCGGTAGAGAGTTGTGGTTTTGACTGCTCTTACTGTTCTATTCAATCCTTCTACAACGAGGATAAAATCACTTTTGACAGCACACTCAAACAAAAGCTAGAAGCCATTGAACTTGACCCTGATGAGTTTTATCATATCGGCACAGGGCAAGCTAGCGACTCTCTGATGTGGGGCAATCAAAATGGTCTCTTAGATGACCTCGTAGCATTTGCTAGAAAATATCCCAATGTCATGTTAGAATTTAAAACAAAATCAGACAATATCTCTTACTTCTTAGATAAAGAGCTACCGCCAAACCTACTCTTTACTTGGTCGATAAACCCACAAACCATCATCGACAACGAAGAACACCTCACCGCCTCACTCGATAGACGATTAACAGCGGCAAAACGCTTAGCAGAGCAAGGATGCTTGGTAGGGTTTCACTTTCATCCGATGATATATTTTAAGGGGTGGGAAGAGGAGTATGGGGAGATATTTAAAAGATTAGTAGATGATTTTAATCCTAACTCTGTCGCACTTCTCTCACTAGGCACCCTCACTTTTATCAAACCTGTCATAAAACAGATCCGACAAAGAGATTTCAAGTCAAAGATACTACAAATCCCTCTCGTAGAAGCCAGCGGTAAACTCTCCTACCCCTTAGAAACCAAGAGAAAACTTTTCTCTTTTGCCTATGATGCTTTACAAGCATGGCATGGCAAAGTATTTTTCTATATGTGTATGGAAGACCACTCGCTATGGAAAGAAGTGTTTGGTTATGAATACCCTACCAATGAGAGTTTAGAGATGGATATGAAACTGCACTATTTATCGAAGATACAAGCAAAAGCCTCTTCAAGCTGATACTCATTGAAAACTTTTACACCCTCTTTTCTTAAAAGAGAGGCTGTGATTCCTTCTCCTTTTTTGAGGGTCTTTGTAAATGTACCATCATAAATCATCTCATTGCCACATGAGGGGCTCTTTGCTTTCATGATAGCCACTTTGATGTCATATTCTTTCACCAAAGAGAGCGCAATGCTTGCCCCCTTTTCAAAATACTTGCTATTATCTTTTTCCTCTTGATTCATTACCCTATCATGATAGATTTCTGAAGGAATACGAGGTGTGGGAAGTCCTCCATCCACTTCTGGACAACAAAACACAAGGTCTAACTCTTTTAGCCTGTCATGATAGATACGATTATGTCCACCATCGTAGCGGACATTTTCTCCCATCAAGCAAGCTGAGATTAAAACTTTCATCTTATCTACAAGCCTCCTTAGGCCATTTTCCAGGTAACTCTATACATATTCGTTTCACAACCTTATCCATATCATCATAAGAGGGGTTTTTACCCGGCTGGTTCCAAATCAAAAACATAAAGCCAACGATACTTTTTTGCGTCTCTTTATCCGACTCTTTATAAAAAGCAATATTGGCATCTAGGTTTCTCATATCATCATGATAGCCTGCGATGATTTGAGAAATCCCATGTTTAGCAAAATATTTGGCACTCTTTAAAAAATCTTCTTGGGTTTTATCTTCTAAACCCGGTTCATAAGGGTTTGGAAACCAATTAAATACCCTTGTCTCTTTTGGAAGATAATCAATAGCCCCAACTGCCCCATCTTTTACACCCATATACGGGTCTTTGCCATTAAAATTTGGATCAAACATATCACTCATCACATAGGTTTTCATAGAAGGATCTTCACCTTTGAGAAGATTTTCTACCATTCTCTTTGTGCTGATACCGATATAGTCACCACCAGTAAATCCCCCCTGAGTATTATTTTTCTTGTAATCTGACGCATAAAGCATTTGACACTTTTCATTCCAAGCAGCTTCTCGCCACTCATCATCATTAAAGGCGATACCATCAATGTTACCATTCATGGTGGATTTGATTGTTTGATACTGATCTATCATGATAGTATGAAAAAGTTTCTCATCTGCACAAATATCTGCCGTTGTCTCATGGTCATGAAAACGAGATACATCGATACGAGGATACCAAGTCAACAAGAGTACTTTCTCCCTTTTTATCGCGCTAGATAAAAGCATCAATCTATCATCTTCCAAAATATAGTCCCTATCTAAACTATACACTTTTTTCCCATCTGGAGATGTTAGAGTAGGCGTGGTATCTTCTCTTTTAACATGCACACTTTTTGTATAACCTACTTCCTTAATTTCTAAAGAGTTTACCCTCAAATTATCTCGTTTAGAGAGATAAACCTTGATAGCACCATGGAGGTTTTTATGATTTAAACTATTAAAATAAAGCGTGTACTCACCATTTGTTTTATTGGGACTAATACCTCTAAAAAACTTTTGTATACCAAAAAGAACTTTACCATTTTCACCGTTATGGTCTTCATCAAGTACACTAACCTTTAAAAGATTTGCTTTGTAGTTGCTTGTTGAAGCATTTAACGTAAGTTTGTATTCAGTATTTGGTTTAATATTTTTAAAATGATATAGTCCATCAAATAAACTTGAGGATTTTATCCGCTGTTTTTTAGTATTTACAAACGCTTTATCTCCTTTTACTAGATACTTGGTAATGGCTTTATTGGATTCAGAGAAGTCAAATTTCCCTTTTTTATAAAAAGGATTAGCAGGATCACCATCTTTCACTACAAAGGTAGGCACTTCACTATTAAAATGCATCACTATAAGTCTTAGCCCTTGTGCATGCGTTAACACTTCAATTTCATTAAGACGTTTTTTTACTTTATCTATGATGGCATTTGTATGAGAAAGTCTTGCATAAATATACTCTTGATTCAAGACCAAAGCATTAAAGCCAAGCTTTTTTACCTTTACAATCACTTTTTTAAGTAATTCAAAATTTTCCTCAACATCCAATGCCCTATCAAAATAGACCATTCTCTCTTTAAATAGTTCGCTATCTGAAGCGATGCTCTTTACTGGCAAAGCAAATAGCATAAGAGATACCAACATGCCAGCAAGAAGACTTTTATTTATCATACTATTATCCTTTATAATTGATAATAGTATAATATTTTAAGCTTTAATAGTTAATAAAAATTAACCAAGACTATAATTATCACTGTTACCTTTAAACATAGTAGAAATAATTTAGGAAGATATATCAAAAAAAATTATAATTTAAACAAATATTATAGTTACTTTGTGCTATACTATCAGAAGCAATTTTTCATTGCGGATAGTTATTTTCTATAGTTATGATTATTATAATCATAGGTTTTAATTGTCTAAAATTTTAAAGGAGTTTATATGAAGTTAGGCTTTCTCGTAGACCTCGACCTTTGCATGGGATGCAAAGCGTGTGAGGTTTCATGCAAGGTTGAAAACGAAGTACCTCTCAGTTCGTGGAGACTTCGCGTTAAGTATGTTGATCAAGGACTTTTTCCTGATACTTCAAGAACATTTACACCGCTTAGATGTAACCACTGTGAGAGCGCGCCATGTGAGCGTATCTGTCCAGTTTCTGCACTTCACTATCTTGATAATGGTATTGTCAATATCGATAAAGATAGATGTATCGGTTGTGCGGGTTGTATCATGGCATGTCCTTATGGTGCTATCTATATGGATCCTGAGACAAACACAGCAGATAAGTGTACTTACTGTGCACACCGTATCGCATCTAGCATGATGCCAGCCTGTGTTGTTGCCTGTCCCGTGGAAGCGAATATCTTTGGAGATTTAGAAGATCCAATGAGTAATATCAGTAGATATATCAGCCATGACAAAAGAGTACAGGTAAGAAAGCCTGAAAAGATGACTATACCTAAACACTTTTATGTCGGTGGTGGACAAGCACAGCTTAATCCACAAGCATCTCTTAGAGAAGAGGGATATAGCTTATTTAACAATATCACTCACTTAAAACACATCGGAAAGGGGCACTAAATGGATCACTCACAAATCGTTAATAATGCCGTAGTTACTTTGGATGTAGCTCTTCCAGGTGTTGTTTGGGGCTGGATGATTACTTTGAACCTTTGGGCAAAAAGTATCGCAACAGGAACTGTTTTAGTTGGTGCATTTTTACTAGCAAGACATAAAGATGAAGGTGGTGTAAACGGCATCCGTATGTTGATTCCTATCATTGCATTTATCTTTTTAAATATCTTTTTACTCTTTACACTCTTAGATTTACATCAGCCATTTAGAATGATAAACATCTTTTTACATCCACATTGGACTTCTGCAATCACTGTTGGTGCATGGATAGCCACTGGTTTAACAGGTGTTATCGCTTTTATGACTTATCTTTCAATCATCAAAAAAGAGACAAAAGGACTTTATGACACCCTTCTTAAAGTGGCTGTGTTTTTAGCTATTCCTACAACACTATACACCGCAATTATTATGGGTGAAGCAAGTGCAAGAGCGCTATGGGTTACACCTGCAGAGCTTATGCAGATGGCATTTGCAGCCTTTCTTGCTGGTGCAGCTGTCTTGGCATTTTTCTCAGGAAGATGGACAAAAGAAGCACGAAGAGACTTAGCTATCATACTTGCTATCTCAGCGTCACTATCGTTACTTATGTATATGGGAGAGTATTTTTTCTCATGGAAAGATGCGGAAGTAGAAGCGACTATGGCTTTTGTTCATGCTGGTGGCGAATGGAACACAATGTTCTGGGCCGGTCAAATCATAGGATATATGATACCAATCGTGTTAACAACTATGGCTATTAGAAATGGTAGTGCCGGATTATTAAAAATCGCAGCTGTTTGTGCACTTATAGGATTGTTTATCGCTAAACATGTTTGGCTAATCATTCCACAATTATTATCGTTAAGTTAGGAGAGAGAATGTTTTTAGAAAGTAGAAGAAAATTTTTAAAAGGGACAGCTTATGGTGTCGCTGGAGCCACTGTGGCGACTGGTGTATTTACCACGGTTATCGCTGAAGAAACTAAAGAGACATCTAAGTTTACATCAACTCCTGATAGACTGGACTTTTATCCCCCAGTAGAATAGTGGGATAGTTTTTTAGAACTTGATGGTGATGACTGGAAAAGAGGCGGTATCGGTAGAAACGGTGTACAATCAGAAGACAATCCTGATGGTATCAAAGTCAATGACTATACTATCGTACCTACAGCATGTTCAAACTGTGAAGCAGGTTGTGGTTTAACGGCGTGGGTTGATAAGAAAACACTCACTGTTAGAAAATATATGGGTAACCCTCTACACACTGCATCTCGTGGTAGAAACTGTGCTAAAGGGTATGGTGCGATGAGTCAGATGTATGATCCAGATCGTATCCCTTTCCCTTTAAAAAGAGCTCCGGGGTCTAAAAGAGGTGAAGGTAAGTGGATCAGAATCACTTGGGAAACAGCGATGCAAGAGATTGGTGCGCAAATCAACAAAACACTTAAAACTGGTGATGATGCCTCTAAAAAACAAATCATGTATCAAGTTGGTCGTCCAAATGAAAATGGTTTTGGTCACAGAATCCTTCATACCTTGGGTACTGATGGATATAACTCTCATACAAACATCTGTTCCGCAGGTGCAAGAGAAGGTTCAATCCAATGGGCAAACGATGATAGAAACTCACCTGATTGGGCTGGAGCAAAACTCATTTTTTTACAGTCATCTCACGCGGCAGATGCAGGTCACTACTTCCAACAATCAGCTGGTTTGATTGCTGATGCAAAGAAAAATGGTGCAAAGATGGTTGTTATAGATCCTAGACTCTCAAACTCAGCAGGTATCGCTGATCTTTGGATAAGTCCTTGGCCAGGTACAGAAGCAGCTCTTTATCTTCACATGGCAAACAGAATTCTAAACGAAAAAGGTGTCAATGGACACGATCTAGTACACCACGAGTTTATGAAAAACTGGGTGAACTGGGATAGATTGATGGCGGATGATAATTACCTAGCAAAAATGGTTGGGTACGGTTACATCAAAGCAGCACCAACTGAAAAAACATATGAAGCATTTATCGAGATGTTAAAAGAGATTTATGCACCATACACTAAAGAGTTTACCGTTAAAGAGTGTCGCCTAGAAGGGCAAGAAGATAAACTTGATGAGTTATTTGATATGTTTATCGACGCAGGTTCTCGTGTTGCTACTTACCTTTGGCGTGCAGGTACCATCGGTCACAGAGGTGGCTGGATGAACACAAGGGCAGGTTTCTTAACACTAGCACTTCGTGGTGCAATGGCCGGAGATAAAGGTGGAGTTTCATGGCACCACTGGCACAAAATCTCTATCGGTAGAAAAGGTGACAAAGCCACTGTTGCTGGAAAAGCACCAGGTAAAGTGGATGTGTGGAATGAACTTATGTGGCCACCTGAGTATCCACTCTCTACGTATGAGATGTCTTTTATCCTTCCACACCTTATGGAGGATGATGCATGGCGTAAAAAGTGGAACGACAAGGGGCTTGCTATTCCAGATAAAATAGCACTTTATATACCTCGAATGTACAATCCAGTATGGATAAATCCAGATGGTTTCAGATGGATAGATATGCTTAAAAATGAGAAAAAAGTAGAGATGAGTATGAACCTCTCACCTACTTGGTCTGAAACAAACTGGTACTGTGACTATGTACTTCCTACTGGACTTGCAGGAGAAAGACATGATCAACAATCTGAGCCTTCAAAACCTGAGAAATGGACAGCATTTAGACAGCCTGCACTTCGCGTAGCTTTAGAGAAGATGGGCTGGAAACCAAAAGACCCAACGCGTGCTACACTAGAAGCACATATGAAAGCAGGACTTGGTGAAATCTGGGAAGAAAATGAATTTTGGATGAATATCCTCTATCATTATGCTGATCCTGATGGAAGCTTAGGTGTTAAAAAATACTGGGCTAGTAAAAATGATCCTAGCCGCCCTGTCACAATTTCAGAATATTATGACGCAGGATTTTCTCTTTTACCAAGGCTAAAATCAGCTGCAACACAAGCCTATCCAAACAGCCAATTCCCATGTTATGAGTACATGAGAGATCATGGTGCTTGGACAGAAGCAACGGATGTATTGCGACCACAAGAGAAAGAGTTAGTGGTTGATAAAGCTAAAGGTACGATTACTGCACATGGTCATACATACAACGCTGATCATGTCAAACAAGATGATTTTGGTGTACTATGGGCTGAAAGTCATGGTAAGAAAAAACCAATTGGTGTGGAAGTTGATGGCAAGTTCCATGAAGGTTTTGCAACGCTTAGTAAAAAGTTAGACTTCTACTGTGACTGGTTAGCAAACGACTGGAAGTGGCCAGAATACGCGATACCTATATACCCAAGAAATCCAGCTGAAAGTGATAAAATGGTTCACCTTGTCACGCAAGTACACCACAAGTATATGAAAGCAGACAATGAGTTTGCACTAAATACAATTTACAGACTATCCTATAATATTCATACAAGATCTGTGAATTCGAAACATCTCATGGAGATTTCTCAAAATCACAATCCAGTTTGGATATATACTGGCGATGCAGAAAAACTTGGAATCAAAAAAGGTGATGCCGTTAAAATAAGAATCGTAGATACGCAAAGTGGTATTGAAAGTGGTTACTTCATCGCAATGGCTGTGCCAACTGAAGGTACAAGACCGGGCGTGCTAGCTTGTTCTCATCATGCGGGTCGTTGGAAGCTTAAAAATGCCGTAAATATTCCAGGATTTAAACATCCTCTAGGAATTATGGGACTTGGTTCTCCACTATATACCATCTCAGATGATGGAAAAGTAGCAACGATGAAGCCTGTTGAAGGCATTCAGCCTAAGCATAAAGTATGGCAGTTTACTGAGTACAACAAAGATCTTGACAATATTTGGTGGGATGGTCTCACAGGTTCATGGCAAAATGCTGTAGCACCTGCGCATCCAGATCCAATCGCAGGTAACCATGCATGGCATCAAAAAGTTATCATGGAGCCAGCCGGGGAAGATGACAAGATAGGTGATATCTATGTAAACTATGAAAATAATATGAAAGTTTTCCAAGCGTGGAGAGATGATTTAACACGTCCTCTTGATGAGAATGATACAATTCGTCGTCCTAGACATATCAAAAGACCTGCTGTACCACTTACAGATAAGGCATATTCAGTTTCGATCAAAAAATCGTAACAATTTTGTGAGGAGGTTAACTCCTCACAATCTTCAAAACTACATCCAAGGAAACCCCATGCAAACAAGACTATTAGATTGCCAAAATAGAGAATTTCTTTATGCGCTGTATTCACGAATATTTATGCTAGAAGCTGATGAAAAACTTTTAGAATTTATCGCGTCTGAGAATATAAAAGAGTTCTTTCCCAACTTATTTGAATGGGATAAGTATCAGACACTAAGCTCCAAAGAATTGATAGAAACACACTTAAATGTTGACTTTACTGATCTCTCTCTCTTGCATCTTGTACCCTATGAAACCTTTTATACCCGTGAAGATGGGATGATTGAAAGTGGAGGAGACAACAAAGCTTTACAGTTTTATGATAGATTTGAGTTTGTTGTAGAAAAAGATAAAGCAAGAGTGCTCTCTCCTGATCACATCGCCATAGAACTAGAGTTTGTTCACAAGCTGATAGAATCTGAAAAAAAAGCATTAGAAAATGATGATATAGAAAATGCTGATAAGTTTAAAGCTATGCAATTAGAATTTATAGAAGCCCATCTAGTCCCTTGGGCTCCGATTTATCTCATCAATGTCAAGAATGAAGCACAAACACCACTCTATCATGATAGTGCGATGATGGCATTGGATTTTCTACTGAGTGACTTTGAATACCTTAAAGAGGCTAATGAAGCCTAATGGGTAAACTAAACATTGAACTAGGCTCATGTGTCAGAGTCGCAAGTAAATCCTCAGAGTGCACACTTTGCGCGGATATCTGCCCTATCGACGCCATCACTTATAATGAAAACATTTTAAATCTCAATAATTCTTGTATCGACTGCGGTGGTTGCATCGGTGTCTGTCCAACAGAAGCAATCTCTCTTGATGATTTCAATACGCTTGACTTTATCTTTGAGCATTTAAAAAGTGATGAACGCCTGATTTCTTGTAAGAAAAATATCCCTTGCTTGGCCGTACTCAGTGTAGAAAACTTAGTCTCCATGGCACTTTTAGGAGAAGATGAAACACTTTTAGATTTAGGACATTGTAAAACTTGTGAGATACGAGAACCTCTTTACGACAATATCTTAAAAAATATTGAGGAAGCAAACAACTTTCTTAAGGACTTAGGAAGTGAAAAAAGAGTTGCTGCCCAAGAGATAGGATATAGTAAAGAAGAAGTGCAAGAAGAGGGAAATAGAAGAGACTTTTTTAAACGCTTTAGCATGAAAGGGGCGATTGAAAGCAAAGTAGCTTTTGAGAAAGAATTAGAAAAAGAAGATATGCGTGGCACACTTGACAGCAGTACCACCGCCAAACTCAAGCAAAAATCACTACCAAATAAACGGAAACTACTCTACATGGCACTAAAGCGTGTTAAAGACCAACCTCATTTGACTGAAATTCCTTATAATAACATCTCATTCATCTCACAAAAAAGTATTGATGACTCTTGTGATAACTGTTCATTTTGTTATCGTATCTGCCCTACTGGTGCACTGAGTAGTGATCATAGAGGAACAAAGATTGATTTTGATGCATTAGCCTGTGTGAAGTGTCGACTTTGTCATGATGTCTGTCAAAGTGATTCTATCCACTTAGAAGCTTTTGAAACAGCTTCTATATTTGAGCCTAAAGTCGATGAACTGATAAAATTTTCTGTAAGAAGATGTGATGAATGTGGCATACACTTTAGCTATTTTGCAGATGAGACTTCTTGTCGCAGATGTACTATTGAAGAGGAGGAAGCAAAAAGCTTATGGGGTATCCAATAGAAATGATAGGCAAAGAGACCGTACTTTTCTCTCTTATCGGTGAAAATGCCATAGAGAGTAAAAAAGAGGAACTCTTTAACAACTACTTTAAGGCAAGTGATGTAGATGCCAAAATGATGCCTCTCAATATCCGTATGGATGATATCGGTTTTTTTATCTACGGATTTAAAGATTCTCAAATAAAAGCAGGGTATTTTCAACAGGAGTATTGGACAAGGCTCTATGACATACTAGATGATATGAGCGAAGAAGCGGAGATTTGTGGTATCATCGACACAATAGATGTAAAAAATGGGCAAAATATACCCTATCTCTCACAAGGTAGAGCTGCTATCTCCCTACTAAAACCAAAAGGCAAAAAAGTAGGAATTTACGGCAATACACTAAGTATAAAAAGTATCCTCTATCACTTGGTACAAGCCCAACCAAAAGAGATTATACTCTATGATGAGATAGTAGAAAACTGTGCTAAACTGATGAGCCTTATCCCTGAAGGAATATCTGTAGATATACAGAGGATACAAGAAGATACTATCATGATAGAAGGCTGTGATATCTTTATAAATAGCCAAAAAGAAAATACTTTTACCTATCATGATAGTGTTAACACAGTCTTAGAATTAACCTATACCCCAAGGGCAGGCTTACGCACACAGGATAGTCAGTACCTTAACTTCAATGATATAGAAAAAGAAATCGCAAAGATAAAAACAAACGAATGGATGAAAAATGGATGATTTAAGAAAAGAATTTGATGAGTTGATGAAAAAAGATGAGGAAGTTTGCGAAGGTGACTCATGTGAAACTGAAAAAGAAAAAGAAGAGTACCCAGACTATGTCATAGAACTCACAACCAAGATGCTAGTACCTGATAGATGTGGTATCTATTTTTCTAAGAAAGATTTTAGGGAGATGGGCTTAGCATCTGAACTTAGTATATCACTAAAACAGCGCATCAGAATGGCAACAGATTTACTCAAAAGTATCTTTACCTATGACGATATGATTAAAATATTTGGCATTATTAACATACTGATTGACCATCGTATTGGTACTTACAATGAGCTAAGTGAGACATTCCCGCATACTAAAGAGCATTTTGATATACATACCAAAAAAGCAGAAAAACTAAAAAAAGATTTAGCAAGGATTTTAGCAGACAATAAAGAGTAACACTACTCTTTTATCATGATAGTCTGCTTTCTAGCCAAACACATTGCAAAACCCTTCTCATAATACGCTGCTTCATTGATGAAAAGCGCATGAAGAGGCTCACCCTCATAAGATATCACATCTCCCTCTAGTGTAAAAAATAGGGGGCTTCCGTGCTCAACAAGTGCATAATCTTTATCTTGTCTATCTTGATGAACCATCGCAGTAATATCTCCTAGTTCATCTCGTGGATAATCCACTAAAATCTCATGATTATATACCTCTAAAGTAGTACTATATAATGTCCCCATTTGTCAAGACCAAATCAAAATTTCTTTTTATTCCATTCATCTATGCTACTACTTCTAGTAACACTTCTTTAGCATTGTAGCTTTTATTATTTGCACCTTGATAATAAGCTTCATTGGGCGTTAAATA
>JAJRSK010000002.1 GCA_024278835.1 Campylobacterales bacterium
GTCCTCTTCTGAGGGAACAGTTGATGGATATAAAGAGATGATTGCCCTCATCAAAGGGGAAGGTGCTTACTCTAAACTCAAACATGAAGGTGGTGTTCACCGAGTGCAGAGAGTGCCTGCGACAGAATCACAAGGGCGTGTTCATACATCAGCGATAACAGTCGCTGTGATGCCTGAAGTTGATGATGTTGAGATAGAGATAGATGAAGGTGACTTAAAGATTGATACGATGCGTGCCTCAGGATGTGGTGGACAGTCAGTCAATACCACAGATAGTGCTATCCGTATCACACACCTTCCAACAGGATTGGTCGTGACCAACCAAGATCAAAAATCTCAACACAAAAATAGAGAAAAAGCGATGAAAGTCCTTAAAGCAAGACTTTACGATCACGAAATGCAAAAACAACTCGATGAAAATTCAGCTGAGAGAAAGTCTCAAGTAGGTTCAGGTGATAGATCTGCGAGAATTCGTACTTATAATTACCCACAAAACCGTATCTCAGATCATAGAATCAACCTCACACTGTACCGCTTAGATGCTATCATGGAAGGTGGACTTTTTAATGAGATTATCGACCCTCTTATCCAACACTATCAAACAGAGATGATGACAGAAGCGGGACTTTAAAAGCCATCATATTTAGAAAATGCAAGCATATAGAGACTTTTAAGTATGCTCTCCTTAGATAGCTGATTTAATTCATCCAACACACTGTTTTCAATCGTTGACTCATTTTGCTCTTTTATTACATCATCCAAGACTTTTGGCAACAGTTCACAAAGATTTTTAAAAGCCTCTTTTTCACCTGTTACAAGTGCATAAAATTTATCGATTGAAACACGACGGATATTATCATGATTAAAAGATTGTTTATTGATGCTGATTTGCCAAGGGGTATCTTGGGAGTTTTTTGCGATGACTTCTACAAGCATACAGGTGATATCCGCCCCTTTGAGTATCTCATTTTGCATCATGATATACGTTTTTTGTGCTGAGGATGAGTTCATCGTGTTGTGTTTGTTCTTCATCTCCACATAAATTTTATCTGTTTCATTGATAAGATCAAAACCACTTTTAGGAACTAGCCAATTGGGGTTAATATACTTAAAAATATTCTGATGAAAATAGCCTATATGATTTGTGTTTGATTTATCAATTTGACGGATAATTTCACTCTCGATAATCTCTTCTAAACTCTTACCATAGACTTTACTATCAAACGTCAGCTTGATTGGATCTATGAGATTTTTGTTAAATTTTTTGAGATTGATGGAGAAGCGATACTTTTCAACTGTCTCTTTGACATGGTCAAAAAGGTCACTATCAGAGATAAAAGAGAGCTTATAGTCACCTATCATGATAAGCTATCTATTAACTCTATGAGTGTTTTTCCTATGGTCTTTGCGAGGTTGACAGGTACAGCATTGCCTATCTGCTTATACTGTTGGTTCATAGAGCCTGAAAACTCCCACTCATCAGGAAATGTCTGTATCCGCGCATATTCCCTTACTTCAAAGGGCCTCGTCTCTTCGGGATGACAGCGTTCAGTCTGTTTTTGTGCGGGGGAACAAGTGAGTGTCAATGATGGCTCATCCCAAGCAATCCGCCTAGCAATACCTGTTTTACCACCACCCAAATAAAAACTTTTTTGCATATACTCTTTTTGTATCTCTAAGGGTAAATCACGCCAGTAGCCACCAGCAGGAACTAGCTCTAATACTTTTTTCTTTTTTTCAGGATACTTTTGTCCATGAGATTTGGGAACATCACAGGTATAAAGCTCTCCCTTTTTAAGAGCATCTTTGAGTGTATAAACTTTTTCATTGGGTGTGGGCCAGAGAAGTTTTGCCTTCTCTTTATACTCTTTTTTCACACCTACGATAAAGATGCGTTCTCGTTTTTGTGGCACATCATAATAGATAGCTTTTAAGAGTTTTGGCTCGTATACATGATATCCAAGCTCTTCAAACGCAGAGATTATAGTTTTGATTGTCTCACCCTTATCATGAGAGAGTAGACCCCGTACATTTTCTGCTAGAAAGACTTTTGCATCACTCTCTTTTAAAGCCCGTGCAAACTCATAAAAAAGCGTGCCTCTAGTATCTTCAAGTCCTCTCTTTTTCCCCGCATAAGAAAATGCTTGACAGGGAAACCCACCAGTGACTAAATCAATACCGCGATAAGGAGTAAAGTCAATATTTTTGATATCTTCACAGACGACATTCCAAGTGGGACGGTTTTTAATCAGTGTAGCAGAAGCGTGTTTGTCTATCTCATTGAGTAGGAGATGGTGGATGCCTGCCTTTTCAAGCCCAAGTGCCAAGCCCCCTGCCCCTGCAAAGAGTTCGATGCTCGTATATGCAGTAGGTTTAATGATATGTGGTGCTTTGCTCAACGGATATCCTTTTGATGATTATAACTTATCATGACATAAATATTCTCACACCCTAAAAAACATTTCAATCTGAAATATCAAAGCACAAATGAACTCACCAAGCCTATCAATCCACCAAATACTCCACCCCACACAACAAGCCATCCAAGATGCTCACGCATCAAGTCTTGCATCATCTCTTTGACCATTTGAGGAGAGAGTTCATCAAGACGATTTTTGACTATCTTTTCTATCGAACCAATCAAATCATCGCTTAATGTGGAGTTTTGCAAGTGGTGATCCATCTGAGCCTTGAATGTCTCCGAAGCGACGATACCTGAGACAGCAGATTTTAGTTTTTTAGAAAATGGCTCTCGTAAGCCTTCTAGGGCAGTCTCTCCGCCAAACATACCCAACATATCACCAAATTTCGATTCCATCACGGTGTTGGAAAGTGCGTCAAAAGCTGGAGAAAAGTCTGCACCCTCTACGAGCGGTACTAAGTCTATTTTCTGCTCCTCTTTAGCAAAAAAATTATTTAGTTGTTCACGGGTAAAAAACTGTTTCATCATCATATCTGCGATAGCCGTTTTAAACTCTTCAAAGCGCAGTTCTATCACACCTGAACCATAAAGAAAAGGTACCTTTTCAAAAAGCATATGAATAGCCAAATGGTTGGTTAAAGCACCAGAGAGCGCAAAAAGACCTGTGTAAAAGAGTGGCTTATGTAAAGAGTCAGGCACGACAAAAGCTATCATGATAAGTACAAAAGCTATGAGATTTGTGAGTAAGGATTTTGACACTTACATTCCTCCCTGTGCTGCAGACATCAGTATCATCATATAAATCGCACCAATCCACATGACAGCATGCAAGGCAACACCCAGCCAAATTGCCCATTGGTTTACACCACCAACCGTTCTCAGGGCTTGGAGTTGTACTTCATCACCACTGAGGTTTTGTTCTACTTGTTCTTTGGTCTTTTTATATCTTTTGTAGACAAGATAAGGAAGCACCCCACCAGATGCTATCCACATGATAAGCCCTGCAAAAGGTATCATACCTACCGTGGCAAAGAGCACAAAATAAACAAGTGCTTCAAGATAAAGCTTACGGTAAAGTAGGTAAAAAACCCCACCAAACATTGCCCACCAAGACCAATGCCAAGCAAACTGATCCACACCTGCTACGGTGTATTTGGCAAAAGCTTCTTTATAAAAATCTTCGGATTTTTCTTTATCGATGTAAGCTTCTATCATCTGTGATTCATCTAACATTGCCACTCCTTTTATCTATCATGATAGTGAAGTTTCTCTTTTGCATCTATTAATACATCCCTAAAATCTTCTATATAGTGTATAACTCTATTGCTAGGCATACCCGCATATTTTTTTGTGGTGACATAAATGGTTTTGGTTTTTGCCGCGGTGACGGGGAGAGAGAGCCAAGGGGTTATCAAGCTGTTTATCTCCTCTTCCCCTTTGATTAAGTGTGCGAGGATATAGATGATATCTGGATTGGTGGCGATGATGCCTTCATAGGAGAGCATGGGTTGTTTTGTACTATCTTCACTAAAAGCATTTTGATTGCCTGAAGAGCGGATGATATCGGCAAAATAGATATTGTTACCACTGACAAAGATAGACTTTTTGAGGTCAAATTGTCTGCCAAAAACGATAAGAATCTTTTTATCTTTTAAAATTCCTTTGGTTTTTTCTATCGCTTTGTTGATATCTTGGATGATGGCTGTTGCATTTTTCTCCGCATGGGTTAATGTACCTATCTTGGCTATACCATTCTTTATATCATCAAGTGTAGAGATGCGGATAAGTTCTGTTTTAACACCTAGTTTTTCAAGTCGTGGTTTGAGGGCTAGATTATTTTTTTGCATCAAGACTAAAGTTGGTTTTAAAACCAAAATCTTTTCTAATGAAACAGAAAAATACCCACCCACTTTAGGAATGCTTTGTGAAGCTATTGGAAAAGTAGCATAAGTGGTATTACCTACGATATTTCCCCCTTTTCCTAGGGCAAAGAGTATCTCATTGACAGAAGGGGCAAGTGCCACGATACGCTCACTAGCCAAAACTTGCATAGAAAGCAAAAGCAAAAGTAGTTTAAATCTCAAATCGTTCCTTTAAAATGTTGACATGATTTCTAAAAAAGGTATGGAGATATGTCCCATAGACCTTATCCTTTTGGGCTATCATGATATCTTCACCGATAGGTTTACTGTGGTGAAAACAGTGCCCTTTGACAGCGTCCACTTCATAATACCCAAGTCTTGTAAAGCGTTGACACATCTCAAAATCAACATCCAAAATCCCACTCATTTCTTTATCGTCTATACGATTTCCAAGATAGATAAATCCTGCACACTCTGCATAAATAGGCTTGGTTTTGGCATGTTGGATAAGTGAACTTCGAAATGCTTTTGCCTTTTTTAGTGAGGTATGAGCACTAGCAGTCTCTACATACCCACCAGGGATATAGACGATATCTGCATCTATGACCTCATCTTTTGAAGGGCTTACCATGATGACTTTTTTAAATACCTCTTTGAAAAAATTCACATTATCATGATAGAGAAACGAGAAGTGTTCATCATGCACGATAGCAAGGGTTTTATCACTTTGTGGTACTTTTTCAAAAGGGTAGTTATCTATAGTGAGTTTACTAGAAGAGAGTGCTTTTAGCCTCTCTAAATCTATATGTTGTAACACTTCTTTAGAAATTCCTTCTAGCTTTTTGAGGTTTTCTTTTGACAAGTCAAGCCCAAGGTGTATCGAATCAAGTGTCTCCAAATGGTTGGGTATCCACCCTAACACAGCGATATCCGCATGATCTTTTTCTATCTGTTTTTTGATGAGTTGATAATGCCCTTTTGATGAGAGTCTATTTAGTACAACAGCTTTTATGGTGTTGTCATTTTTATATGTTTTCAAGCCATGTAAAACAGCCGATATCGTGATATAAGTGGCAGAACCATCCAGTATCATGATAGTTGGGATAGCAAGAAGTTTACTGACATCATAGGCAGAACACCCCTTATCCATCCCATCATAAAAGCCCATCACCCCTTCCAAAATCGCTATATCCTTATCGGCGTATTTGTCAAATACCCACTTTACCTGCGCCTCACTCATCATAAAGGTGTCGAGGTTGATTGAGGAGTTATTACAGACCTTTTGATGAAACTGAGGATCGATAAAATCTGGTCCTATCTTAAAAGGAGCAACCGAATCTCTAAAGTGATATAACAGCGCCGCGGTCAAGACAGTTTTGCCTTGATTTGACGCGGTGGCTGAGATGGTGATGGCTTTTTTCACTATTTTATCTTGTATCTAAAGCCCAGATAAAAAGCGCGCTCACTTGTTGCATAACCGGTGATAGTTTGATACTCTTTGTCTAAAACATTGTCAACCCTTGTATAGATATTGAGTTGGTCATTGAGATCATAATCCGCTGTTAAATCTACAAGCGTATATGACTTATAGTCTAGCGTTGGGTTTTTATCATATTTAGATTTTTTTCGCATGCCAACATACTGTACCAATGTTCCTATATGCGTATCAGCCAAGCCATAATAATCTAGCGAAAGATTGGCAGTGCTTTTAGGTCGTCTTGCTAACTCTTTACCATCTTTGTCTTCTGTTTTGAGATAAGTGTAGTTGAAGTTATAAGCAAGATTGGCTACTTCTAAAGTATTGGCATAAGAGAGTTCCACACCTTGTAGTGTACTTTTCCCAGCGACATTGAAGTATGATCCAGCAAAGGTCACAAAATCCGTCGTCACATACTCAATCATCTCATCAATCTCATTGTAAAAATAAGTCACACCAAAGCCTTTAAAGTTTGCCGTAACATCTATGCTTGTTGTCTCTTCAGGATTTAAATCCTTGTTTCCTGCATAAGAGTAGAGTTGAAAAAGTGAAGGGACATTGTACGCAGTCGCATAGTTGATAGATGTCCAAAAGTCTTTGATATTTTCATGGATATGTTTGAGTCCTAGCTTGTAGGTAAACTTGTTGTCAAAGTCATCAAACTTGTCATAACGCAAAGCTTGAGAAAAGATAGTTGTACCAGAGATGAGTGCATTGAAACTGTTTGAATTTGCTACAAAAACACCTATATTGCTATAGTCTTTTGCGATTTTATTTTCGTGTTTGAACTTTTTATAATCCACACCCGCACTCAAAGAAGCACCCTTGCCATAAACAATAGCGCTATTAAGCCCTATTTCATCAACACTACCATCAAACTTACTAACCCGACTGGTAGTAGAAGTACGTGAAAAATCTGACTTGTTATAGTAAAACTTTGTGTTGTTTTCTCCTACCGTTCTTTGGTAACTAAGTCCATAAAAGAGCTCTTTTGCCTCAGAGTTTGCTACGGTATCATTTGCCGCGAGAGATGGGTCTGCATTGTAACCATCAAAGTCGCTGTCCGCGTCTATATAATTGAAAAATGTTTCTACCCTGTCTTTGTCTGTGATATTAAAGCCTAGTTTGATATCAGCGGAGTTGTTTTCATAGGCGTCATCTTCAAAATCACTTGCTTTTGCTCCCTCAGGTACTTTAGTGGTAAATCCGTCACTTGTGAGTCGTTGAGCATTGAAAGAGAGGTCAAATTTGTCTTGTTTGAAAGTAGTGTTAAGCCCATAAGTTTGGGTGTTGAAGCTACCATATTCTGCGTTGATAGAAGCAGTGAGACCTTTTTGTGTTGCTTTTTTAGTGATGATGTTGATGACACCTGCACTAGCATCCGCGCCCCAGATACCTGACTGTGCTCCTTTGACTATCTCTATTTTTTCAATGTTCTCCATCAAGATATGTTGCAAGTGTGCCCCTGAGATAGAAGCAGGATCATTGTAGCGTACACCATCGACAAGGACAAGGGCGCGTTTTTGGCTAAATCCTCTTATCATGATAGAAGTCGCTTTACCCAATCCACCATTTCTAGTGAACGAAATACCTGCCTGTGCTTTGAGCGCATCACTAATCGTTTTATAACCTCTTGTCTCTATCTCATCGCTTGTGATGATGGTGACATTGGCTGTGATATTTTGTAGTGATTGTGTAGATTTTGTCGGAGTAGTAACGGTGATTTTTTCTAGGTTGACGCTTGATGCGAAAGTTTGGCTTGCTAGTGCTAAAGAGAGCAGTAGTGAAATGTTTGTTTTTGTCATTTATATTATCCTTGGTATGTTTGATTTTTTTGTATTGTCTGTTTTTCGATTTTGTTGTGTCTGATTTGCACAAAAATCTGTTTCTCAAATAGTGCTTCTATCTGGCTAAAAGTACGATGCAACGCTACATTGATAGCCGCACGCATGACGCCAAAAAACGTAAAATAGTGTTTTGAACCTTTTATCATCTTATCCTCCTTTTCTCAAAATTTAGTGAGCAGATGATAGCAGAAGAGAACTTTTATTTTAAAAACCTTCCCTGTTTAAAAAACATCCAGGTCTGCACGCCACCCCGAAAAACAAAAAACAACACAAAACTTCCCCACAATGCCCACTCATAGTCTATCCCACGCGTCAGATAAAATATCCATATAAAGAGTAGTGTGGAGACAAGCACCGCGTCACGCATAGATTTCGAGGCGGTCATACCGATAAAAACACCATCCCAGATAAATGCCACAAAACTAAGTAAGGGTAAAAGTGCCACGAGCCACATATAGGGCATCGCTTGATTGATGAGGTGGGTTTGATTGGTGTAAAGTTCTAAAAAGGTACGACCAAGAAAAAAGTAAGCAAGAGAAAAAAGTAAGGCAAACCCTCCTCCCCAGTAAAAGTTATAGCGTACCGCTTTGTGAAAATCTCCCCACGCTTTTGCGCCATAATACTTCCCCACTAAACTTTCAGCGGCATTGGCAAACCCATCAAGCGCAAATGCCATCCAAATCATAAACTGTAAAAGCAGTATCATGATAGCCAAGGTCTCTTCACTCTCTTTTGCTGCTTGGGAGTAGAAAAATGCTAGAGAAAATGTCAGGGCAAGGGTACGGATAAAGATATCTTTATTGACAGAAAAAAAGCGTAAAAGCTTCTCTTTTTGCACGCTATCATGATAGGTGATATGATGGAGAATATCGCGGTATCTCCCTATCATGATAAAGCCAAAAATCACCCCTGCATATTGTGCGACAAGTGTGCCATAAGCGGCACCTTCTATACCCATACCGAGGTTATTAACTAGGTAGTAAGAGAGGAAAATATTGACTAAGTTTATGACTAGGGTCATAAGTAGTGGGATGATGGCATTTTGCATTCCAAAGAACCAACCCATCAAGGCAAACTGTAAAAAGACGGCTGGTGCGGTATAGATACGGATATCAAAGTAGGATGCCACCTTGTCTGCATAACCCTCTTGGACATTCATCAAGTAAGTGGCTGTGTGAAAGAGAGGAGATTGAAAAAGTATCAACACAAAAGCGATAAGCAAGGCTACCAAACAAGCCCGTGAGAGGGTATTTGCCATGAGGGTTTTATCGTTTTGTCCGTAGGCTTGTGCCGTTAGCCCCGTTGTCCCCATCCGTAAAAAGTTAAAGCTTCCATAGATAAAAACAAATATCATCGCTCCTATGCCTAATGCTGCTAAATGTGAAGAAGAGAGATGTCCCATCAGCGCAGTATCAACTGCAGAGATGAGCGGGACAGAAATATTAGCAATGATATTTGGGATAGCGAGGCGAAGAATCTCCTTATTCATTTAGACTAGTTTCAAACACCTTCTCTACTTTTCCTTTAAAGAAAATATATCCATCTTGAATACGAAGCGTCAATTCCTCTTTGCTCGTAGGATAAACTTTCGTCTTATCTGGTACATCACCATTGAGATTTGCCCCAAAAAAGCAGGCAGCCATACCCGTACCACATGCCAAGGTCTCATCTTCTACACCTCTCTCATAAGTACGCACATGTATCTCTTTTGTTTCGGGGTCTATACGGGCAAAGTTGACATTGGCGTTATAGGTGTTACGCATCTCTCTTGCCATCTCTTTGTTATAGATATCTAAATCATCTACAAATGTCACCAAGTGAGGAACGCCAGTGTCATAAAAACTCCACTTTAACCCTTCTGCTACAAAGAGCTTATCTATGATTTTTACTTCTGTGAGTTTTACTTCTGCCTCTTCACCATCTACTGTTGCTTCGATAACCCCCGCCGTAGTAAGAAAACGCATCTCTTTTCCGGCCAAACCATTGGTGTAGGCATAATGAGCCGCTGCGCGTGAGCCATTTCCACACATCTCAGCATCAGATCCATCTGTGTTATAAAACTGCCATTCAAAGTCATAACCATCATGTGGCATCAAAACTATCAAGCCATCTGCCCCAACTCCTTTTTGTCTGTGACAAAGCTTTTTGGCAAGTTCATTGCGTGGTTCATTTAAAAAGGTGTGAAAGATGACAAAATCGTTTCCGCTGGCATTGTATTTACTTACTTGCATGTTTACTCCTGATGTGGTTTATGAACTTCTTTACCTCAGCTTCTAAGTGTATGAAGTCTTTTGAATTGTCTATGACAAAAGTGCTTCCTGCTTTTTTCAGTTCTATAGATATCTGTGCATTGAGACGGTTGTTTGCTTCTTCTTGGCTAAAACCATCACGTGACATCAAACGTTTTCTTTGCACTTTGAGTGGGGCATAGACCACCGCTACTTCTTTTATATCATAGTTTTTTGTCTCAAAGAAAAGTGGGATATCGACAATATAAGGTATCTGATGTTTGTCAAATACCGCACTTTGTTTTTCAATCTCCTCTTTGATGAGAGGATGCAAAAAATTTTCTAGTTTTTTGCGGTTCTGCTCATCTGAAAAGATGATACTTCCTAAGGCTTTTCTATCGATAAACCCCTTTTTAACATACTCTTCACCAAATAGCATAGCGATACCCTCAGTATTTAAATCAAGTATAGCATGTGCTACTTTATCGGCATCAATGATGTTAAAATTTTGCTTTTCTAAAAGTTCAACGACGGTACTTTTCCCTGTTGCGATACCACCCGTAAGGACAACAGCATATCTATATAAATCTTCCATGATTGTATTTTATCAAAAAAAACGCAATCCTTGATTTAAGTCAAGGAAAAAAAAAGTTTTTTTTATTACAATTACAAAAAACAAATAGGAGTTAATATGTCTGAATTAAAAAAAGAAGCGATTGAAGTTGCTGGAGCTACAGTACCATTTGTTACTTATCAAGATGGAGAAGCACAAGTTTATGAGTTTGATACATCAAAATGTGGTCCACCAGATCCGATGGTCAACGCCATGGCAGGACTAGCCCTCATCAATGCTGCAGATAAAAAGCTTGTCATGATAAATCACAAAAGCCCAGGTGGACTACTAGCCAAAATCGGTGAAAATTATAATATCGAAGAAGAAGCAGTCGATGGTGGACTTGTGAAACTAACTTTTTCTTACAAGAGTGGAGAGAGCGAAAAAGCAGGTCTTGGTGATGCTAGTTGTGCAGGTTAATCTGCGATGACACCTATCTCTAGGGATTTTGCACCACCTCTCAAACTTATCGCCCCATTCTTTCGAACAGGGGTGGTTTTTTACTTACTTGCTATGCTTGCGTTAGTCTCATTTGAACCTACATTTACCTATCAACAGATGGATGTAGCTGGATGGATTCATCTATTTTTATTGGGATTTGTGATGATTATCATCTTTGGTGCGATGGCACAACTCATCCCTGTGGTGCTTGAAGTTGGGCATGCGCTGGTGGACTTGTACTATGTAATCTTACCTCTTTTGGCAGTAGGTGCTGTCATGATGGTGCTTGGATTTTGGTGGATGACACCTTTGCTTCCTTATGGTGGCGTGTTAGTACTTATCTCGATGCTTATCTTTGCTTTTGAAAGTGTGGCTACCCTTAAAAAGACAAAGCTTCGTACACTCACGGTTAAAACAGTTGCATGGAGCAATGGATATCTATTGTTAGGTATCTTAACTGGTTTTGCTATCGCTTTGGGTTTGACAGGTGACTTGGGAATCAATGTCGCGCTAATGTTAAAGGCTCATGTATTTGCAGTCCTTGGTGGCTATGTGGTACTGACTATCATGGGACTTTCCTTGATACTTATCCCAATGTTTTCTTTAGCGCATGGGTTTGATCAAAGTGCCGTTGAGAGAGCGTTAAATATTATTATAGTTGGCGTAGCAGTTGTATTTTTTGGAGCAGTGATAGGCAAAGAACCTATCATGATAGTGGGTTATGTACTCAACTTTGTAGGGATATTTTTCTATATTTATCAGATATATATCATCGCAAAACTGACTGTGAGAAAAGAGTTGGATGTTTGGGCAAAGTCTATGATATTTGCTTTTGTGAGCCTGTTGCTTTCTATCATGATAGCTGGGGTGTACTTTTTTACGGGTAGTGAGAGTTTACTTCATGCTTCTGTATGGTTTTTGCTTTTGGGATTTGTTTCATCATTTATCACAGGACATCTCTATAAAATCGTACCATTTTTAGTCTGGTTTGAACGCTTTGCCCCTTTTGTAGGTAAAAAGAAAGTACCGATGTTACACGAGATGTATGATAAAAAAGCAGCAGGTATGTTTTTTCTCTTTACGGTCTCTGGTGTGTTGATGGGAGGATTGGGCTTGATGAGTGAGAGTTCTGACATCTTCAAGGCAGGAGCTTCACTACTCTTTGTAGGGGCAGTGTTTCTCTTTTTTACGATGAATAAAATGTTGGCATATGGAAAGGATATGAAAGATGTGTGATATCACAAAAGAAAAAGTGTTTGAAGCGATAAGTACGGTCATTGACCCTGAAGTAGGTTTTAATCTTGTAGAGATGGGGCTTATCTATGACGCCATAGTAGATGAGGATTGCAATGTCAAAGTTGTTATGACCCTCTCCACACAAGGTTGTCCTTTGCACCAGATGATAAAACAGTGGGTACTAGAAGCAGTACAAAAGCTCGAAGGTGTAGGCGAAGTAGAAGTAGAAGTGGTCTGGGAACCTGCATGGAATATCTCTATGGCAGATGACAATGTCAAGAAAGCGTTGGGAGGGATGTAACTTCATCCCTATCATGATAAACTAACAAAGTTACTTTAATTAAGATAATATTTATCCCAATTAAAGTACAATCACATTGTCAAAACTCTCGGGGTGCTAAAGCCCAGAGGATACAGTAATCGTATATCTCTAGTGTATGTCATTTATGTCATAAACTTTAGAAAAAATCATCGCCTATGCTACGGCATAAGCTTAAATTCTTCCTAAAGTTTCTAACGCAAAGCACAAATACTATACACATACGATTACCGCATCCTCTGGGCTAAGGCTGAGAAAGTCCCGCTGAACTTGAACTGGTCAATGCCAGCGTAAGGAAGAGAAAAGCTAGCTGATTACTCCTCATCACTAACGCCACTCTTCCTAAATTTATATTTAGGAAAACAACATGAAAACAAAAACTTTATCTATCATCGCAACTATCATGATAGCAAACAATACACTTTTAGCAACAGATATCAATCTCGATCCAGTCGTCGTCTCTTCGGATTTTAGAGAAGCGACACTCTCTCGTACCGCGGGCGCTGTCAGCGTCATCGGTCAGGAAGAGCTCATCGATAAAGCATCAGAAAACTTTGAAGATGTCATCGCCCAAACGCCCAATGTCAACTTTACTTCAGGGGCTTCACGCGCCCACTATATCCAGATACGAGGGATTGGTGAGCGGAGCCAATTTGTCTCTCCGGTCAATCCTTCTGTGGGTATCATGATAGATGGTATCGACTTTTCACAGTCTGCCTTGGGGGTGACGCTCTTTGATGTTGCGCAGATGGAAATCCTCAAAGGTCCACAAGGGACGACTTTCGGTACCAACGGTTTAGCCGGTGTGGTAAATATCCAAAGCAACCAAGCGACCAAAGAGACAGAAGCACACGCAGAAGTGACTATCGGAAACTACAACCGACAAGCCGCAGGTGTGGCAGTAGGTGGGACACTCATCAAAGATAAACTTTTAGGACGACTCTCTGTCTATAAAAATACCAGCGACGGTTTTATGAAAAATAGCTATTTAAATCGTACCGACACACAAAACATCGATGAACTTACCGTCAAATCACAACTTAAATGGCTTCTTTCTGACAAGCATACGATTGATTTAAACCTTATTCATCTCGATGTGGATAATGGCTATGATGCTTTTACTTTTGACAATTCACGCACTTCTACGGCGGACAATCCGGGTACAGATGCACAAAAAACCGACGCCTTTGCACTCAAATCCACCTACCAAATCAATCCAAAGATGCACCTAGAGAGTAAGCTAAGTATGAGCAAATCTGACCTCGAGTATGGTTATGATGAAGATTGGTCTTATGTGGGGCAATTTGCAGCAGATTTGTACCCCTATAACTATGTCGATACCTACCTGAGAGATAGAAAACAGATCGATGGCGATATCCGTCTCATCTCCGATAAAGAGGGAAAGATTTTCTCAAATTCAACAGATTGGACGCTAGGTATTTATGCAAGAAATCAACAAGAAGATTTAACGAGAAATCGTCTCAAAGAGGGCGTGCCTTCATCTTTTACGAGTGATTATGAGACCAATAACTTAGCCCTTTATGGACAGCTTGATAGTGCCTTGTCAGATAGATTTACCCTCGTGACGGGGCTGAGAGTTGAGAAGTGGGATGCAAGCTATCATGATAGTAAAAATGTCAAGATAGATACCGATGAAGTACTCACAGGCGGCAAAATCGGAATCAAGTTCCAACAAGATGAGAAACATATGCACTACATCATGCTCTCGCGTGGTTACAAACCCGGTGGCGTAAACGCCGATGAGACGCTAAGTGCCAATGCAAAAGATTATGACACAGAGACACTATGGAACATCGAAGCAGGGCGAAACCTCAGCGTACTTGATGATACCTTGCTTGGTCGTATCAACCTCTTTTATGGGCAACGAAGAGACCAACAGGTGAAAAGTTCCGTAGTCGGAAAAGATGAAAAAGGCAATCCAACCTTTACAGACTACATCGCCAATGCTGCCAAGACACACTACTATGGACTCGAGTTGGAGGCGGATTATTATCCTTTAGAAGAGTTGCACCTTTTTTCTTCTCTTGGGCTGCTTAAGTCGGAGTTTGATACGTATGTCGATCCCAATCCAAAAGCTTACAAGGCAGAAGGACGCACCCCTGCACAATCTCCAGAATATCAGTACAATGTCGGATTTGATTATGCCTTGGGGGAAAATGTGCTTTTCAAAACGAACTTAGAAGGGCGTGATAGTTACTACTTTTCAAACCGCCATGCTGCAAAATCAGAGAGTTATAATTTGGTCAACTCTAGCCTCACGGTACTAGATGGAAAATGGACAGCCACCCTCTGGGGAAGAAACTTAGCTGATGCCGATTATCAAGTGCGAGGATTTGGAAGCTTTGGAAACAACCCTGCCAAAGGCTACGCAACTGAAACGTACACACAACAAGGCGCACCTAGAACCTTTGGATTGACCGTTTCGTACGACTACTAAGCTATCATGATAGGCTCTCCTTATGTTATAATAAAGCATAAGGAGTGATTTTGCGAAAACTACTACTCATCATCTTACTAGCATTCAATACGCTAACTGCCAAAGAGAATGCCCTAGCCCTAGAAACTTCCCCCTACCTCAAGCGCCATGCCCACAATCCTGTCAATTGGCATGCGTGGAACCAAGAGTCCCTCGCCCTTGCTAAAAAGCAAGATAAGGCTATCTTTTTATCCATAGGATATAGCACTTGTCACTGGTGTCATGTGATGGAAGAGGAGAGTTTTGAGAAAAAGGATGTCGCAGAGGTACTCAATCGCTATTTTATCGCTATCAAGGTGGACAAAGAGGAGTTGCCCCATATCGACAAAAAGTACCAAAACCTTTTTCGTGCCTATAAGGGGAGTAGAGGAGGTTGGCCCTTGTCTGTTTTTCTCACGCCTGATTTAAAACCGTTTTATATCACGGGCTATATGCCAAGAGAGTCTATGGGTGGTGTGGAGGATATCCTCACTTTGACTACGAGACTTGGCAAGTTGTATGGAGAGAAAAAGAGACTTCAAAAAGCACTCAAGGTATTTGACGAGACCTTACACGCAAAAAAGAGGCATACCAAGCCAAGTCAGAAAAGCCTCGATTTAAAAGCACTCATCAAGACAACGATGCAGCATCTCACAGCAGAGTATGACAAAGAAAATAGTGGATTTGGTACAGGTAGAACCAAGTTTCCAGAGAGTTCAAAGATAGAACTCTTGCTCAACATCTACAAAACCACGGGCGATAAAAAAGCCTTTGAGATGGCAAAACAGACACTTTTAACGATGTCAAAACGCGGTATATTTGACCAGATAGATGGAGGATTTTTCCGTTATTCTGGCAAGGATTGGACTATCCCACACTTTCAAAAACTCCTCTATGTCAATGCTCAGATGCCTCTACCTTACTTGGAGTTTTATCGATTGACGGGGGAGAAGTATTATCATGATATTGCCAAGATGACGATAGATGAGATAGAGAGGCGATATACCGATAATGGGCTCTACATCTCTGCAAGCGATAGTATAAGCAAAGAGGGGGATGAGGGGGTCTATTATCTCTATCATCATGATAGGGTTTTAAAAGCGTTGTTGGAGAAAGGTTTTACAAAAGAAGAAGCAGAAGATATACTGGCGTATTTGGGTATCGAAGAGTTTGGAAATTATGATGGTGAGGATTCTCATGTCACTATCGCACAAGAGGGAGAGATACCCGCCAAACTTCAAGCGGTCAAAAAAATACTCCAAGAGATACGAAGCTGTAGAGATTTTCCACTACTAGATAAAAAAATCATCACTGCGTGGAATGCTATGATGATAAAAGCACTCTATACTTTGGGGATGTATGATAGGCATTATCTCTCGTTGGCAGAAAAAAGGTTAAAAACCCTACAAGAGAGGATGTTTAGAGATGGAACACTCTATCATCAAACCATCGCCAACAAAGCTCCTAAACAAGAGGCACTCCTAGAAGATTATGCCTACCTCATCGACACCCTTTTAACCGCACACCAAGTCACACTAAACGAGTCATATCTTGCCCTAGCTTCCCAGTTGGCACACAAAGCAAAAGCACTTTTTTTAAGGGAAGGCACTTGGTATATGAACACAAGTACACCCAAAGTCAAAGCAGATTTTGATGACAAATACTACTCTTCTGCTCTCTCTGTTTTGCTAAATAGCTTTGTTATTTTAGCCAACCTCAATGATGACTTCACTCTGCTTCAAGAGAGCGAAAAAGTGTTAAAAAAAGAGGTAAGTATACTAGAAGATAAGCCCCAAGAGAGTGCAAGCTTGGTCACACTTGCATTGCGATTAAAAGTGGGAGATATCACGCTCAAAGCACCTATATCTGCACTCAAAAAAGAGCAAAAAGAGTTTTTAAAGATACGATACCCCTTTATCCTCAGACACGCACATCATCATGATACCTATATGGCATGCAAACTCGGTCTCTGTTTTGCAAGTGCCAAACATTTTGAAGCGATTTACCGTGCCATCGATAAGGCTAAAGAGGAGATAGATGTAAAGCCTAAGAAAATCATCTGGGGTCAGTGAGGTTTTCAATTCCCCTTGTCTTTGTCAATAGCTACATTTTGTAACAATTTATCGCTTATCATCGTTTCATAATAAGTTCAATAGAAAATTGAATATCTTCAAGTGTAGAAAGGGTCATTAATTGTTCATCAGACATATGTGAAATATTATGTTAGCCCTGATACAGTAATGCTTTGAAGCTTATTATGACGTGCGAAAGTTAAGTTATCATATTTAAAATTAGGATATTTATCATCTTGCCATATCCATACTTTTTCATCTTGCATTTCTATCCTTGGTCTATGTGAGCTGATTATTTTTGACAATCGTATCATAACATGAGCTGATTGTCAAAAATAATTAGCTTAGAGATACAATAACTCTTTATCTGTCTTGTAAATAAGATGCAAGATATTTAAAGTAGTAGACAACTTGGCATCGATTTAGAGTCTCTGCTTTCAAAGCACAGTATAAAGGGAAAGTAAAATTCCCCTCACCTCCACCAATCATACCATATCTCATAAAATCAATTCATATCAAAACAACTCATAAAATGCATAATATAACGCTATACTAGTCTATTAAGACTATATTATCATATAAATTACACTCTATTCGTATCACTCCATCTCAATATTAATGGTACACGATAAGGTACATTTTGGTACACTGTAGCCAAGACACAGATATTTAGGATGTACCACTATGTTATTGACAGATACTAAAGTTAGATCAGAGAAAGCAGGCACAAAGACTACTACCCTTAATGATGGTGCTGGTCTACAGTTAGAGGTCAAACCTACAGGTTCAAAGCTATGGAGGCTTCGATGCACCATAAACGGTAAGCGTACACGCCTTAGCATAGGTGAGTACCCTGCTATTAGTCTCAAAAGTGCTAGAACCAAAAGAGACTCACTTATAGAACAGATAGCCAATGGCATAGACCCTCGCATCAAAGAAGCGTTGGTACACATAGAAAAAAAGAAAACTTTTGAGGAGATGGTACATCTTTACTTAGAACATTATAAAGCAGACCGTAACGAAAAGTACTGGGAGGGCGTAGAGAGCCTTTTTAGAAGAGATGCTAACCCTATCATAGGAAAAGAGCCTATAGACCAGATACAAGCCAAGCAAATCATCCCTATAGTGCAATCAGTACAAAACAGAGGTGCGTTAGAATCAGGCAAGAGGCTTTTTACTCAGATAGGCAAAGTTTTTAAGTTTGCAGTGGTGTATGGAGAGTGCGAAAGAAACCCATGTGCAGACATAGACAGAAGTATGGTACTCCAAAAACCAACAGGTAGAAACTACCCTACCATCACAGACCCTAAAGAGATAGGTAAACTTATGCATGCCATAGACTGTTACACTGGGTGGATTATGGTACGTTTGGGGCTTTTATTTTTAGCCTACTCTGCCATACGCCCTGGTAATGTACGTTTAGCCCAGTGGCGTGAAATAGACTGGGACAATAAACTCTGGGTCATCCCTGCAGAAAAGATGAAAATGGGCAAAGAACATATAGTACCTCTCTCCAAGCAGTTACTAGACGTACTCAAACAAGCGAAACACTACAGCAAAGGTGGGTCATACATCTTCTACTCCAACAGAAACCCTAACTCTCCCATGAGTGATGTCACACTGGGCAAAGCCCTACGCACCACCATAGGCTACAGCAATGACTGCATCGTACCTCATGGATTTAGAGCCATGTTCTCCACCATAGCCCATGAAAAGAGTGGTTTTTCATCTGAAGTTATAGAAATTCAATTAGCTCACAAGATAGGGTCTAAGGTTGCACAGGCTTATAATAGAGCTCAGTATTTGGAGCAGAGGAAAGAGCTTATGGGATGGTGGGGTGAGTGGTTGGATGAAAAAGTATCACATATTCATCAATGATTCTCGAATCATTGAAATAACTTTCACTTAATCTTCATTATTATGCACAAAATCATATTCTTCACTATTTATTGTTAAGACATTTGGAGTATCAACTTTCTGCACATCTTGCAATATTTCCTTATTGAGACTTAAAAGAAAATCAAGTTGCATATCATTTTCTACAGCTCTATTTCTGTTTTTAATTCTTTGCAGCTCCTCTGTAGCACTACATTCAAGATAAATATATAAATCAGGCTTACCAATATCAGAATAAATTTCATTTATCAAATCCGTGTATATTTCTAATCTTTTATCACTTAATCCAATGTTCGCGTAGGCAAAATCTAACAATAAAGAGTAGTCACATATCAATAAATCAGAATCCATTTGTTTTTTTATTTCATGGTAATGCTGTAGTGTAAAAGTAAGTTCGGTTTCGAAAATATATTCACCAGGATTTGTATAAAATGCTTTCCAAAATGGATTACTATTAAAATTTTCATATACAACGGTACCAAATTTATTTTCATAAAGCAAAGTCGCTAAAGATGTTTTTCCTGATGCTATACCACCACAGATTTCTATTCTCATAACATTCCAATATGCTTTATTATATAAATAATACTTAATACAATAAATACTGCTCCAATAATTGAAACAATAAATTTTTTACTTCCATAAATATCTTTGCTTGAATTAATAAAAGAAGCAATAGAAATACCTACTGCAAAATAAGTAATATATTGGTAAACTTTTGTTGCCTCTTGTTCTGTAACTTTTGTTTTCATTGAAATAATTAATATAGATAATGTTGCGAACAAAGCACCAATTACAGTTAAAAACGTAGTTTGTAACTTATGTAGTCTTTCTTCCATTTTTTCTTTAAAGTCATCCATTTCGTCTATTTTTTTCTGCACGTGTGTAGTTAAAGCACTTTTCAACTGTTTATTTTTATAATAATCAAAAGGTTTAATTTTTTTATCAAAGATATTATCTCCAATATTAGCTTCAGTTGTTTGAACAAAATCCATCGTGGCAATATCTTTTTTAAACTCTAATACAATTTCTTTATCTGACATATTATATACAGGACAATATAAATATCCACAATATCCGGGATCTACTTGTGGTCCACCAACCCATATTAAACCATCATATGCACTTGAAACTTTTATGTTCCATCTTCCAATAATATCTTTGGGGATATTGACAATTTCATATGTTTGGATTATAGCAACTTCAAAAGGCTTTAATATAACTTTAGAATAATCTGTCAAATTATATTCTTTTTCAGCTTCTACCATAATATTTTTACCGATACGAATGTTGTAACTAGCAATACTAATTTGGTTAGAAAATTTTTCTAAATCATTAGTTCCTAGACCGGATAGTTTTTCTCTTCCTACTTTAGGATCATACTCTTTATCAAAAAAAATTTGGTATTCTTTTGACAAAGTTTCAGGATCCACTATCATCCTATCTGACTCTATTCTTTTTTGAATTTCATCTTTAAGTAAAACCATAATTATATATTCTTCTCGAGCATACTATTTGATAGACCAATAAAGTCTATTTTTAAATTGATTTCATTTTCAATATTTTCAATAAAATCTTTTTTATCATCTTCAAGAACATAATCAACATGGTTTAAAATAATTTTTGTTGGTCTGTTTGAGATAATGGCTTTTTTTACTATATTGCTATCAAAATGTGCAATTCTTCGTTCATTTTTAGTTACAGATGATAGTTCAGGTTTCTTTTGTATTCTATCCCAAGAAATTTCATTTTCTAAACATCCAGAGTTTCCTTCAACCCTAATAGGAAATGTTCTAATAACTAAAATAATCTCATCTACATCTAAAGGGCTCAATCCTACTTCTGATAAAAATCCAGCTGCTGTAGTATCTCTTGATGTTGTGTATGGATAATAAGGAGAGTGCAATAAGGATAGTCCATATCCTTGTGTGCCTTCTATTAAAATATCTTTTCCATCTTGAAGTGCTTGATAAAGGTACTCTTTAGTAGCAATAATATAAGGTTTTAACTCGTCTATATCTTTTGCTAACTTTGTTATTTTGCTTCTATCTATTCGTCTTTTAACACATGCTCCTGTGCCACTTAGTGTTGAACCTATATCGCCTCTAAGTGTACCACTAGACTCATTATCTTTATCTTCTGCAGTAATCACCATCGCATTTTCATCGATTAATAGTTGCTTATCAGATATTCCAGTTAATTTAATCTCATCCATTAGCACATCAATATCAATATAGCTTCCTGCACTTAATACAGAAATAGAATTTGGTAGAATTGAAGGGGTAGGTAGCTGTCTCAATATTAGGGTTTCATCTTTATCATTAATTACCGTATGACCTGAGTTGCTTCCCCCAACACGAACTGAGATAGCAATATTTTTTTCTTTTGCAAAGAAGTGAGAAACTTTCCCTTTACCTTCTCCACCATATTGTCCACCCACAACTATTGTTATGCCCATTTAATTCTCTTCCTTAATAAGGTCTACTATTTTATGTTTCAATTCCTCAATAGTACCATTATTATCTAAAATAGTATAAGCATATTTTTTTAATTCTGGAACATCTGATTCAACTTTATTTGTAACTGCTCTTTTATATTCTTTGGTAGTATGCCCTTCATTCACATATCGTTTTTCTTTAGTCGTATCATCTGATACTATATGAATAAGTTTAAAATCATAACCATATTGCTCAAAAAAGAATGTATAATCTTCAGGATGACGTAATCCATCTATTACGATATTATCATATTCTGCTATATTTTCATAAACCTTTTTAGAAAATTCTATTTGATTTTTACTCATTTCAAGTCCGAGTGCTTGAAGATTTTCTCTATTGATTTCTTTATTTTCTCTTTCTAGTATATTTTCTAAAACCAAACTATATCGAGTATATTTAAATCCTTGCTCTTTTAAAAAATTTGCTGCAGTAGTTTTTCCTACTGCGATTTGTCCACTAATACCAAAAACTTTTTTTACTTTTCGTTTTGCATCTAGATCAGGAATAATCATTAGGTTTTCACGTAAGTCGCCTATAGCTTCATAATCATAGCTTAAAAAGAATAAGCCTACTATAGCTGATGTAATAGCATCTATTTCATCATGACTGACATCTTTTTTGAGAAATTCCCCTGTTAATCCAAATTTTCCTAAACCTTTTTTCAAAAGTTTTAAACTGGCTTGTTTTCTAGGTAGTCCTATAATATCTTGTACTACTCCAGGATAACTTTCAATAACAGGAATCCCTAGTTTTCGTAGTCTTTCTGCAAGTTCAATACCTCTCTTGGTAAGTTTCTGCATACTGGGAAGTAAAGTAGGATAAGCATTGACCCCTCGTTTTTTTAGTACTCTTTCACATATTCGTAAAATACCAAATTCATCTCGTCCAGGATCATCATCAAAAACAGAAATTCTACCAAAAGGCAATGATAAAGGAGAGTCAATTGAAACTAAATCAGGTTTAGATTTAATGATATAATCAATCATATCATCATCTGTATTAATTTGTAAGGTTTCTACCTTATTATTACGTAATAGTGCTACACCTGTAGGTCTTTCCTCACTACCGGTTAAATCAACACCAACTATTTGAATATTTCTATTAATTTTTGTTGCCAATTCTTTATATTTTAATGCTGCCATTGGGTCAAATGGAATTTTACTACTCTGTGCAAAATCTTTTATTTGCTTCCTATTTAACTTCGCTTTTAATGATGTAAACTTGAAAGGAATTTTAAAATGTTTTCTATAGCCATTCTTGATATAAATCTTTTTTATACAAAAATCTAAAATAGCTTTCATTCCTTCCACATCTGAGTGATTATATGCAATTAATTTTTCCAAAGACGATTTTTTGCCCCATTTATATTCATCCCATAGTACGGTTGCCATATATCCATCTGTACTCTTCAGTGCTTTACTTCGCTTAAATCCTATTTGATCCTCTATAGATTTTTGTCCTCCAGATAAATCTACACCTTTTGCTAAAAAACGTAAGTCTACGTGACATAGTGGAGTTTCAACATTTTTAAAATAATTTTTTATAAATGGTATATCAAAAATAGCACCATTAAACGTGACAATAATTTTAGCTTTTGACAAGGCTTCCCTAAATTTATTTTCTTGATGGATACCCTGCACATAATAGTCATATTCACCATTTATACTCCACCCAATCATTGTTATATGGTCATAGTACCGACTAAGCCCCGTTGTTTCAATATCTAAAAATAAAACATCTGAAGGAAATGATAAAGCTAGTCTAAAATATTCTTTGTTAGGAAGAGTATTTGCAAAGAACTCTATATCGTTATTATCTAATGCTTGATAAGATTCGAATAATCTAGATGAACTTTTATCAAAAAATAAATTAGTATTTTCAATATTCTTTTGATAATCATCCCAAGTCAAAATCTTTTTTAACCAAAGTTCATTTTCGGTTTTTAACCCAATTTTACTTAAATGAATAAATGTTGACTTAATATGCATAAATTTCACCTACTTTAAAATTATTACTGATTCTATCATATTCACTTAAACCGTTGAGCTACCAAAAGTAGCGAATAAGCCTCAGGACGATTTCAGGGTATAAAACTTAGTTTTGCGACACTGAAAACCCATCCTGCCTTTGTATTTAAACTAACATAGACAAATTTTAACATATTATTGCACATATGCCCCTAAGAAGATGCAAATCCATCAGACTATGCAATAGTTTGCTATAATTTGCCTAATATTGCTTAAATGGAGTGGATGATGCCAAATCAACGTGGGATGCAGAAAATAGAATTTTATACCTCTTTGCATGAGATAAGAGAACTTTATGATAGTGGGTATGTAGTGCTTAAAATCCTCTATGAAGAGATGAAAAAACGTAGAGGCTGGGAGATGTCTTACTGGAGTTTTTGTAAATATGCCAAAGAAGAGTTACCCATAAAAAAGAATATCATGCATACCTCAAAAGAAGAAACACCAAAAATAGAAAAGAGTGATGATGAGCCAGTCATAGCTAAGGCAGACTTCAGTGGAGGAGAAAGATTTAGTCCACATACTGTAGAGCTAGACTCATCAAGGATATTGTAATTTTACTATGTGTCTAAAATTCATTTAAGAGGCAAAAATAGTGATATTGTCATCTACCCATGCTTCAAGTTCTTTTTGCTCTATGTAGTCGTTTATGGCACTTTCTATGGCAGGGTCTGAGAATGCTCCCATCTCTAAGGCTTCTTGTGCTGTGTATTCTTTTCCCTCAACAACCTCTTCTAGTTCATGTTTAGCATTTTCATACGCTTCATCACTTAGTTTTTGTAGTTCTTTGTTCGTCATATTATCTCCTCGTTTTTAAATTATAGCAAAAAAATGAGCTTACAGAGGTAGTTTTGTAGGTTCGTTGTTGCTCTTTGCATTAATCTTTTGCTTCATCTGTACTCTTTTAGATTTTTTCTCTGCTTGAAGTTTCTCTTCTTTGCCCTCGCAACCCTGTATGCTCATGATAAATCCTAGCAATAATATTGATGTAATAATCTGTTTCATATTTTACTCTTTTTTTGTATTTTTATTCCCAGTATATTCACTATAGGGAATGTTAAAAATATTCTATCTTTCCTAAACTTAAATCTAAGTTTCACTATAGGGAATTATGTATGGATTATGTAGAATATAGCAGCAAAGAGATTGAAGCATTTCATAAACAAATTGCAGACAACATTAAGAAAATACGCAAAGAAAAGGGCATTACTCAGCTTGACCTTGCTCTAACCATAGGACATAAGTCCATGAGTACTATAGGTAAAATAGAAGCAGGGCTAGAGGAAAAACACTACAATATAGAGCATCTATATAAGATAGCTAAGGCTTTAGATGTAGAAGTTTGTGCGTTCTTTAAATAATCCCAAGCACTCAGTTTTTTATTTGCACCCATTCATAAGATGGCTTGCACTTGCCAAAAGCTCATTTTGTTTATTGGCTAGTTCATCTACTATCTCTTCTATCTGTCTGTATGATTTTGAGCCAAGATTGGTTGTACCATTTTCATGATGCACAAGCCACAACTTAAAAAGCCCACCTATACGACCTAACTCTGCCTTAGCGTTTACTAGCTCTTCAACTACTATAACATCCATCTTACTTTTAAGTCTATAGTTCATACCTAGATGTCTTAAATATGAAGATAAAGGTAAAGCTGTTGCGTATGCTTTTGAGCTAATAACATCATGCTCAATTTGAGTAACCCACACGGCTATATTTTTTGTCTTTGGTTCTTTTGATTTTGGTCTTCCCATAATATTTAGCTTTTTTCCTTTGCAAATAAAATCTCTTTTTTCTTTTGGTGTAGCTATATTTCTATCGCTATTGTTATCTGTATAGTTATATATATTTATATATGTGTCTAAAGTTTAGACGATTTAATCTAATTTTTAGACACATCCTGTATAAATTTTAGATAGTTTTGTATAAAATTTATACAGTAATCTAAAATTTATATCCTTGTCTAAAGCTCTCTTTTTTTACAATAGAGTCATTTATAAACTCGTCCCACCATAATTTTGTAGTCCTTAAAAAACCTGTATCTTCATTTTTTTCTATAAGCTTTTTGTCTACCAGTTTCTTTAGAGAATTATATGGCGTTGCTCTACTAAATTTAAATAATTTTGCAAGTGTCTCAACTTTCCCATAGTACCATCCTGGAAATTTGCTATCTGGTTTATTTTGAAGATGATATATCGCATTTGCAATACAATAATCATTGTTGCTCAATCCAAACTTTGTTCTAGGATTATGCTTGATGGTTGTATAGTTTTGTTCATATTCTCTCTTGTTACCCATGATTATGCTCTTGCTTCATTATCGTTTGACAAAAATTGTGCAATATCGTAAAGTGTAAAATAGACTCGCCCTTTTTGCTTTTGGGCAAAAAACCCAACGCCATATTTATTTTTAATATCTCTATCGAGTGTAGGTATTGACCTTCCCAACATTCTGCTTGTCTCTTGTTTGTTAATTATCATACGCCCTGGATAAAGTGTTCTTAGTTCACTCATCGCTTGATCAAATGTCATCTTTTTATATCCTTTCAAATTAAATCATATCGATAGTAAAATTGTAGCCATAAAGATAAACATAATCAAGTATTATTTTTGTATATTATTAAAAGTTAAGAATAATTAGGAACTATTAAGAACTCTTCTTAATAGTTCCTAATATGTACTTTTGTACGCTATAGTCGATAAAGATAGGTAAATATGTATCGTATTATATTTTATAAATATAATTTATAGTTATATTAAATGCAGAGGTTAGCTCAGAAA
>JAJRSK010000003.1 GCA_024278835.1 Campylobacterales bacterium
CAAAGAGGTATCTTGTTACCAAAGCCAACTTCTATATCATCAGCTACAACAAATGAGTTTGGCATATCTTTTACCTGCTCAAAGCTTTTGTTTTTACCACCTATTCATCACCTGAGTTCGAGTTTTCCGTAAAAGATGAGAGAGATAAAGCAACACAAAAATCCTATCATGATGACTTTATGCAAAACGAAGTTGCAAAGTCTTGGGATTGAGTGGGCTGGGATTAATAAAGTGTCAAAAAAGTTAAAAGCTACACTTTGACCTAGGCTTTGCTTTTATGTTATAATGCGTTTAAAAAAGGAGGAGTCATTGAAAACAATTTACATAGAAGTAAAAGATGATTATGTCTCCAATGTCTTAAAAATGCTTGATGATATAAAAGGTGTCATGATAAATAAAATAAAATTAGAACCTTCAGATAATCCAACAAAAATAGAAGATCCACTTATGATGCTTCAAATTACTTCTATGGAAGAAACTTGGGACAATGATAAAGACAAGGCGTGGGATGCCCTATAAAAAAGGGGATATCGTTCTGATAAAATTTCCTTTTACAAATCTTCAACAAGCAAAAAAGAGACCTGTCCTTGTTTTAAAAGATGAAAATGATTTAGGTGATTTTATATGTTTACAAATCACTTCAAAAGATACACAAAAAGCACTACTTGAAATTACTAAGCAAGACTTGAAAGATGGTTATTTAAAACTTCTATCATTTGTCAAATACGACAAATGCTTTACATTAAATTCTGAAGTTGTTGATAAAAAACTTGCATCAATCGATGGTGATTTCATGAGTAAACTAAAAACTTTTTTTTGTGAAGAGTTATTTTAACTTTATACTCATGATAAAGAGAGACTAACTCCCCCCCCCACTTGGTCTCTTTGATAGAAGCTAAAGGCAATGATACGCAAATTTTGCTATCATTGCTTTATGAAAAAAGCACTCTTATTCTCATTTGTATTTACGCTAACACTTTTTGCTGCTAGCTCCTTTTGGCAGTCCCTCTCTGAAGTGGAAGATACCTTCTTCAACAAAGACACCATTTTAAAAATCATCTCTGAGGGCAACGAGACAAAAGCACTAGATGAAAACCAGACGACAAACAGTATCGATGAAAAATTTAACCGCTACAAAGAGCTCCTCATCACCCTGAAAAACTCTCCTTTTTCCCTAGATAAAGATGCAAGCAGTTTTTTTGATGTTTCAAAGAGTAGTGCCGAGATAAACCGCCTCACCTTACGCATCGAATCCAATAAAAAGTATGGCTACTTACAGGCAGTAAACCGTGACAAGATAGCGCTCCAGAGCTTGAAACTCAAAGAGCAAATCTACCATTTTTTTCTCTATCTTGCGGACAACTGGACACAACTAGAGCAAGAATCCCTACTTCATTACATCAACAAAACAAAGAAAAACCTCAAACAAATCCCTTTGCAAGATACCATCGCTCTCTACAAAAAGGTCGCTTCTCAAAAGGGAAGCATCGCCACGCAGATACAAGAGCATTTTTTTGATTTTGCCAAGCACTACTACTTTTTTGATAGTTTTTTGGACTATCTCACGCTCAATGCCAAACTACTCACCTATCACTCCATCGCCAATGAGCTACAACTAGACAATCTCATCAACTACATCAACAAACAGCCTGCCGCTGCCAAAGCCAATGTCATGCTTCGCTATATCAAAACAGATGTAGGGCGATTGTCGCTTTTTGCGCTTATCATCTTTTTCTTTTTTCTACTCAATTTTGTCTTTTATAAGCGTATTTATCACTACTTTAAAAATCGCATCTTAAAAGAAGAGGACGATATCGATGAGATTTTGTTAGACAATCTTGAGAGTATCAAACGACCTATATTTTTGCTTATCAACGGTATCGGGATAGAGTTGGCGATGGAGGTGCTAAACTACCCACAACCTCTCAGTGAGCGCACCAGCCTCCTCTTTTATCTCTTTTTTGTGGTGGTGATTGCTTATATATTGATGCGATTTGTAGAAAATATCTTTTTTGCCTATTTTCATAACAAACAAGCCAACAATGTACCTCTGCGTGCAGAACTGCTAAACCTCATGCTCTCTGTGGCAAAAGTCCTCATCCTTATCATCGCTGCCACAGTTATCCTTGTCAAAATGGGTGTCAACATCACAGGGCTTTTGGCTTCGCTAGGAATCGGTGGTTTGGCGGTAGCACTTGCTGCACAAGATACACTCTCAAACTTTTTTGGACTCTTAAAAATCATCTTTGATGAATCCTTTTCGCAAGGGGATTGGATAGAGACGGCAGACATCGAGGGTACTGTCGTAGAGACGGGATTTATCTCGACAAAGGTGCGGACATTTGACAATGCACTCATCACCGTGCCAAACTCAAAACTCGCCAACACACCACTCAAAAACTGGAGCAGACGCAGTATCGGACGACGCATCAAGATGCACATCGGTGTCACTTATGACGCAAGTCGCAAAAATCTCAAAAATGCTATCAAAGAGATAGACACGATGCTCAAAAATCACCCAGAAATCATCACCCTAGAGAAGATAGACCACAAAAGCCTCAAAAGACGCTACAAAAACGAAGGAAAGTTCATCTCAACCAATGATAAGTTTGGTATCAAGACCACGCAACTTGTCTATTTTGATCGTTTTTCTGACTCTTCACTCGATATCCTTATCTATGCCTTTTCCAAGACGACTTCATGGGAGAAGTGGCTAGAGGTGAAAGAGGATGTACTTTATAAAACATGGGAGATTTTGGAGCAACATGGCTTGGAGTTTGCCTTCCCTTCACAATCTCTCTACATCGAGAAAATCAAACAAATGCCAAAAGATGAGAGATAAAGCAATACAAAAAGCCTATCATGATAGCTTCATGCCATACTCTTGTGATTCATCTCAATACAAAATCCAAACAACACCAATACCCCTACTTCAAATTAATCATAAACTTCGCCCCATCTTTACCGTTTTCTACCCCCAATCTCCCACCCATCTGTTTTTCGATAATCATCTTTGACATATAAAGCCCAATTCCTAAGCCATCCTCTTTGCCACTGACATAGGGTTCGAAAATCTTGTCGATATCTTTATAAGCTATACCACCTGCGTTATCCTCTATCATGATAGAGTGTTTATCGATAATAACACTTATCTTTGGTGATATTATCTCTCTTTGTGCAAAGATATTTTTACTATTTTGCAGGATATTGAGGATGACTTGTCCTAAAAGGGTTTTATAGTTGTAAATCTTTTCAAGAGTTTGAATCTCTACACCCACTTCGATACCTTTTAGATCGACAAGTTGTTTAGCCTCTTTGTAAACAGTGGCTATGGCAAAATGCTCTTTTTCTTGTGAAGGTTTGTAAAAGTGCATAAAATCATCAATGGTATGTGAAAGGTATTGAAGTTGATTTTGGGCATCTTTGAGCAGTTTTTCACTCTCTTTTTTATCAGAATACTGGAGATTCATCAGCATATATCCCAAGCGAGAGAGGGGTTGTCGCCACTGGTGTGCTATGTTGCCAAGCATCTCAGCAAGAGAGGCTAATTTTGATTGTTGTAGTAGCAGGTGGCGCTCCTCTTCTTTTCTATCTTTTAAAATTTTAAATTTATAAGCGATAGTAATGCCCAATATCGCCGCCTCGATGGTAGCACCTAAAAGCATAGGATTAAAATCAAACGGTGCGATATCCAAATCAAAATCAAAAAACCCATCTAAAAATATAGAAAATATAAAGATACTCCACCCCAAGAGAAAAAACTTTGCCAAGACAAATCCATCCCTATATCGAAGGTAAGCAACAAAAAGAATAAAGAGAAAAATAAGCAGATAGAGCCCATCATCAAAAATAAAAAAGTAGGGATAAAAGAAGATACCTATCATGATAGCAAAAAGCGACACTTTGAGTGCGATATCAAGCCTTGGCAAAGTATGGCTGGTGTCAAAAAAAGCACGGGTAAACATCACAACGAAAAAGAGTGCCACATAGGAGGAAAATTGGTAGAAAAAATTACTGAAAAATGATGGAAAAAAATGTTGCACAACTTGAGTATCATGTAGCAAAACAACAGCGATGGCACTCTGCATCAGAGCATAATATAAAAACATCTTCTCTTTGTTAAAAATATATAAAAACAGATTATAAAGAGCCACCATCATGATAGCCCCCAAACACAAACCGACAAAGATAAGATAGAGTAGTTGAAAATCGTGCATATTAATACCCTTTTTTAGAGTATAGTAGAAAAAAATGAGAAAAAAGTGATATATCTATAGGTAATAAGAAAAAGTGTTCCGTTTGCACCCATGCCTCTTAATGAAACAGAAGATTTTGATTTGCTTGAGGCAGATGGAAAAGTTCCATATTGGACTGTTAAACCTGGTGTTCTTTTTAAGATATCTCCAAGACTTGAAGCACCCATCTTTTCTATCTTCTTCTCATCTACTACGATTACACTCGCGCTTACACCTTCTATATTTTTGGATGTTTTTGTAGCTGTGGTTACTGTGATTGTATCTAAGCTTACACTTTGTGAGGCACTCGCTACTACCGTTGATGTCACTATTGACAATAATATTTTCTTCAATTCCTACTCCCTTTTGTTTGTTGGCACAACCACTTATTATAAATATTGTTACACCTAGCATAAAAATTAAATTGTTCATCTTGATCTCAGAAATATATAGATTTAAAGTAAAGAGTTTATAAGCCGCTCTATATTTTCATCATTCAAAACATCAACAAGCATGTAACTTGAAATGACTACTATAGCAAACAATATCAACATGATAAACTGCTCTTTTATCAACTCTATTAAAGTGATAGCCTTTTTTTTCATAAAAAACCTTTTATATTTTTATGCTGATATAGTAAGAGAATCAAACTTAGTCTCAACTTAAGTTGATAACCGTTTTCAATTTCAAGTATGATTAAGTTTTATATTTATATACTCTTGATAATTTAATTTTAATAAGGATAAATTATGTCAGTTTTAGTTATAGGTGGAGACAATATCAACTCGATTAAAAAAGTGCTATCAAGCTTGGGAGCAAAAAATATATCCCATTGGGATGGAAGAAAAAATCATGGCTGAGGTATGAGACTAAAATAGCTCCGATAACCCTACAATATTAACCATATTTTTCCTTATACTACTTTTTATATGGTTAGTTGTAGGGTTTTTAGAACTATTTATCTCTTTGGAAGTAATCTATGCTCTAATCCTGATATTATGATTCTATACATAAAACATGATACAATATTTATGGACAGAAACATAAAAGGAAACTTATGAATAGATTAGAGACATTGAGAGAGTATCAAGAGAACTATTTGAGACTTTTTGATACAGAGTATAAAAGATATATCCATAAAGAAGTAGATTTTTCCGCAAAACTCATAGGTATAGTTGGTGCAAGAGGTGTAGGGAAGACTACATTTTTACTACAATATCTACGAGAGAACCCTTTATCGCTTGAAAAAAAACTCTACTTTTCTGCAGATGATTTAGATATAGACTCGCTTTTTGATATAGCTTATTCATTCTCTAAAGAGGGTGGAGAACTACTCATTATAGATGAGATACATAAGTATAGGCATTTTGAAAAAGAGCTTAAAAAGATTTATGATATGTTGGCACTTAAAGTAGTATTTTCTGGCTCTTCAGCACTTCAGCTTGACCATGCCAAAGGTGACCTGAGTAGAAGGGCAATGCTTTATAGCATGAATGGTTTATCCTTTCGTGAGTTTATAGAGATAAAAGAGGGCATCTCTCTACCTATCTACACTAAAAATGATATTTTTACCAATCACACAGAGATAGCACGAAATTTGCTAAAAAGCATCAAGCCTTATGCTTTTTGGAAAGAGTATCTAGCATTTGGGTATTATCCTTTTTATTTTGAAGATACTAAAGGTTATCCGCTTCGCCTAAAGCAAACTATAAACACTGTTATTGAGGTAGATATACCTTCTATTTTTCCTATAGAGTATGAGAAAATTATCTCACTTAAAAAATTGGTTCGCTTGGTCTGTGAGTCTTCTCCATTTAAGATAAATATCAAAGCTCTTGCAGAAAAAATGGGAATCAAGGATTATCAGACACTTTATAGATACATGGAGTATCTTCATAGAGGTCGAATATTAAGTTTGATACGAGCAAAAAGCAGAGGTGATAGCATCTTTGTAAAACCACAAAAGCTCTACCTTGCCAATACAAACTTGCATCATGCCTATTGTAGTAGTATGGAAATAGGAACACTTAGAGAGGTGTTTTTTATGTCAATGTTGGCAGATGAGCGTGTAGAGGTTGCACTCAAAGGTGATTTTGTGGTAGATAGTCAATATATCGTGGAGATAGGTGGCAAAAACAAGAGCTACAAACAGATAGCCGATATACCCAACTCATTTGTTGTATCGGATGAGATAGAGATAGGTTTTAGAAACAAAATTCCACTTTGGTTATTTGGGTTTTTGTATTAAAGAAGCCTCTAACACCCCTGCCAACTCTCCCCTAGCTAGCTTCTTAAACCACGCTGCTGTCACTTGCCTATATATCTTCTTGTAGGTGCGTAGTTTTCGCTTGTTGATTTTTCTCCCATAGGCACGAAAAAAGCAACGCTCATCGAGCACAAACGCTTCACACACCGTCGCCAAATCAAAGTATCTATCCGCCACGCCAGCATACTCCCAATCGATCAAGGTGATCGCATCACCAAAAAGGATATTTTGAACACTAAGGTCATTGTGACAGAGGGCAAAATCGGGCTTGAAGGGACTTTTAAAATGGACTTTTTTGCTTCTAAAAGGGATGCGATGTAGCTTTTTTAGTGCTTTTGCTAAGTTGCGTGTCTCTTTTTTGGAGAGCTTTTTTTGGTGCACACCTTCTGCAAACTCGCTTATCATGATAGCCTTATCCAAGTATAGAGGCTTGGCAGCGATACCCACATGATAGGCTGCTTTTTGAATCTTGTATTCGAGCTTTCTATCTCTATCAGCAAGTTTGAATTTTCTTACGAGATACTTGTTGCCTTGCTGTGTTAAGAGGTAGTTTTCGTTGCAGTATCCTTGCTGCGGTAGGAGTTCTAGCTCCTGCTCTGTAAAATCTATCATGATAGCCTGCCATCAACCATCCTATAGACCCTAGAAGCGATACGGGCATCCTCCTCTTCGTGGCTTATCATGATAGTATGAAGCTTATGTGTTTTGGTGATTTTCTCCACGAGTGTAAGCATCTCATCATGTGTCGCCTTATCCAAGCCCGTAAATGGCTCATCAAGCAACAAAATAGGCTTTTGCCGTAACAGTGCCCTTGCAAGTGCAACACGCTGTTGTTGTCCCCCTGAGAGTGCTGTAACTGCTCGCTTAGAAAAGCCTTCCAAGCCCACCTCTTTTAGGATGTGCCTTATCTCCTCTTTGCTAGCGTTTGGTTTGCCTAGTTGGATATTTTTCTCGACGCTTAAGTGCTCAAAAAGATTGTGCTTTTGAAAGAGGATAGTCAGCGGTCGCTTCTCCACAGGCAGAGAAAGCAACGACACCCCATCTATCATGATAGTACCACTCTGAGGAGAGAGAAAGCCAGAAAGCAAATCAAAAAAGGTTGATTTCCCACTACCACTCTTGCCTAAAATCATCGTGATTTCTCCAGCAGACGCTTGCAGAGAGAAGTGAAACTCTGGGCTATCATGATAAGAAAATATAAGCTCTCGGATAGTTAACATAGGGGGATTATAACAAGTTTTTGTAAAAGAGATGATAGAGGAGCATTCCGATATTCAGATAGGTAGAAGCACCCTATCATGATAGCTCTTTTTTTCTTCCTAGCAGTAAAAATACCCCAAGCACCAAAAGCAACATTATCAACGCCACCCCAGCCGCATCACTACTTCTATAAGAGCCTAACAATCCATAAAGATACCAAGGCAGGGTGCTAAAGTGTTCATTTCCAAAGAGGGCGATGACACCCAAATCCCCCAGCGAAAAACAAAATGCCAAGGCAAAGATATAGCGTAAAGCACTCACAAGATAAGGCAATTCCACATAACGCCACCGCTTCCAGCCATGCAGACCAAGCGAACGCGAGAGTTTATCGTATCGGGTGGATAATTTCTGCATCAAAGGAGCTAAGATAGAGAGGGCAAAAGGAAGCGCCATGAGGATATTTGCCACGACAAGCACCATCGCTGCCCAAAGGCTCTCATCGCCACCTATCTGTTGAAACAACAAGAAAAATCCAAGTCCAAGCACCAAAGAGGGAATGGCAAGATAGAGATTGCCAGAGAAGCTTATCATGATAGCAACGACTTTGCTCACACTACGCTTTGCATCTGCAAGTGCCAAGGAAACAAGCAGGGTCAAAAGTGCCGAAATCAGCGCTATCATGATAGAGGTCATAAAGGAACGCACAAAGAGCCTATCGGCAAATATCTTAGCAAAATCAGCACTAAATCCATCTATCATGATAGCAAGCAGGGGAGAGATAAAAAAGAGGGCAAAAGTAGCGATGATAAATCCTTGCCAACTCCGCTCTATCGACGACTCTCTCCATCTACGGATAGCGTGTTGGCTGAGGTTGTTGACGGGGGTGGTGATTGTACTTGCGAGGATGAGAAGGAGGGAAGAGATGGAGAGGTGCAAGAGGGCAAGGTTGAGTGCCATATCGATGTTGTATTCGAGTTTTACCGCTTCATAGATGGCTACTTCTAGGGTGTTGTAAGCGGGTGAGCCTCCTAGTACCAAGACGATAGCAAAGGAGTTAAAACAGAGCAAAAATATCGTTACAGCCACGCCCATCATCGTCGATTTTATGGCAGGAAACTCCACGAACAAAAAGCGTTTAAACACCCCAAATCCTAAACTTTTTGCCAACTTATACTTCTCTATAGGAATCGACTCAAAAGCATGAAGCAAGGAGCGAGAGGCGTAGGAGGCATTGAGATAGACATGGGCTAAGAGTATCCCAAAGAGTCCGTAGAGATAACTACCAAAATCGTCATCAAAAAGCACATCTAAAAGGGAATTTATCCAGCCATTTCGCCCATAAATCGTTATAAGCCCAAAGACCACCACCAAGGTCGGCAAGACAAGAGAAGAGGAGAAGAGTGCCACAAGAACTTGACGACCAAAAAATCGACTCTGATGCGCCAAAGCCCACGCTAAAACAACCCCTATCATGATAGACAATAGCATCGAGAGAAAAGCTTGAAATAGCGTAAAACGAAGCAGACTCCAAATCCTATCATCCAAGGTATGATAGACGGAAACATCACGAGAAAAAAAGAGCGTTGCAAATATCCCTACCGCCAAGAGAAATAGCAACAAAGAGAGGGTTTTCCCGATATGTTTCATCTTATTTTTTGATAGCCTCTAGCCACTCATCGATGAGTGCTTTTCTGCTCTTTTCTACCTCTGCTCCACTCTGTAAAAACACCTTTTTAGGTATGGAAAGCGTGTCAAATGCTTTTGGTAAAGTATCGGTTTTGACGACAGAGTATGCCCAATTTGCCGTTGGGATAATCTTGGCAAACTCCTCACTCATCAAAAAGTGCAAAAACGCCTTTGCAAGTGGCTTATTCTTAGAAGATTTGAGCATCCCTGCCACCTCTATCTGTGCGTAGTGTCCCTCTGTAAAATTGGCACTTTTGTAGTTGGTCTTGTTTTCATCGATGATGTGATAGGCAGGGGAAGTGGTATAAGAGAGTGCCATATCTGCTTCGCCTTTGAGAAAGAGTCCATAAGCTTCTGACCACCCCTTGGTGATGGTGAGGATGTGCGGAGAGAGTTTTTTCCAGTATGCTGATGCCCTGTCCCCATAGACCTCTTTGACCCACAAAAGCAATCCTAACCCCGGTGTAGATGAGCGAGGGTCTTGGATAACTATCTTGAAATCCTCTGGCATATTTGCCAAATCTTCAAAGGAAGTGGGAGGATTTTTTAATTTTTCACTATCATAGACAAAAGCAAAATAGCTATAATCAAAGGGCACAAATATCTTATCATGATAGGCTATCGGCAAGTCAAGCTTTGAGAGGTCGCTATCATGATAGGCAAAAAGCCCAGTCTCCTTAGCTATCTCTGCTGTTGCTGTATCAATCCCAAGTAAGATATCTGCTTTATTATTGCCCCCTTCTATCTGTATCTTTCTTAGCGCACCTATAGAACTAGATGCCGCCACAAAATGCAAGGTGCAGTTGTGCTCTTTTTCAAAGATTTTCTTGATTTTGGGTGCGGGTCCCCAGTCGGCGGCAAAGGCATCGTAAGTGTAGATAGTGAGGGTGTTACTTTTTTGTGGGGCTTGCTTCTCTTGACAAGCGGTGAAAAAGAGTAGCGCTAGGAGCAGGATTGCTTTCATCGTTTTCGCACCGTGATGGCTTGTTTTTTCATACGGCGTTTTTCGTAGGACTCATTCCATGACTCATCATACGCAACTATTTCATAATCTGAAAAAATCTGCTTTAACTCTTGGGGTTGGAGTAAAAAGTCTGGGTTGTAGCCCTCTTTTTCATTTGCTTCATCTTCCATGTAAGTTTCGACGATAAAGAGCCCTCCCACTTTCAAAGCCTCTTTGGCGCGCCTTATCAAGTCACGGTCTAAAAAGTTTGTCATGATAACAAGGTCATAACTCTCTTTTTGTGGTATATAGGTATCCAAATCCGCCTCTATCAGAGTTACATTGTCATTGATTTGCTGGCGTAGATGATTCAGTGCGACAGGGGAGATATCTACGGCATCGACGAGATAATCCCGCTTTGATAAAAAGAGAGCATGTCGCCCCGCACCACAAGCCAAATCCAACACCCTTTTCCCACCACAGCAGTGATAATACTCCTCCACCATCTGCGCCGCGGAACGATAGGAGAGAAACTCTGTGTTTTCACTATATTTTTTATCCCATTTAACCTTGTCTTGCTCTGCCATTCCTATCCTTGTGTAAAATATCGTATCGAAGCAAACCCAGCCGCCCCTGTCAGTCTCACCGCTTCTATCTGTTCCTTGCTGATGATACCACCAAGGGCAATGATAGGAATATTATAGCGTAAAACCATCTTTTGTAAATCTTCTATCCCCTTTGGCTCACCCTTGCCTGGCGTGGCAAATATAGGCGAATAGGTGATAAAATCGACCTTCTTTCGTATCGCCTCTTCTATCTCAGCTTCTGTGTGGCATGAGATGATGACCTTGAGTCCGCGTCGCGCAGCTTCAGGGACAAAGAAGTATTGACGGGAGTTTAGATGCACCCCATCAAACCCAAGCTCTTTGGCAAGCAGATAATGCTCACTTAAAAAGATATTTTTTATGCCCTCTCTTTTGGCTTGTGCCAAGAAGGCTTTCATCGCCTCTATGTCCTTGGACGCTTTGTTTCGGTAGCAGATAAAATCCGCATTTTGGAAGGTGGGGTAGGTGTGGGTTGGATTGGTGATGAGGTAGGTTATCATGATGATAATATAGCATAATTTTTTAGAGCTACCCTTAACTCACCCTCCAATACCATTAATTCAAGGAATCTAAAAAGTCAAACATAGCTAGATATTACAACAAAAATAGAATTTAATATTTCATCTATAAAGCCCATTATATAGGGATTTATAGGCAATTTGAAGTCTTGTTTAGTTATAATATATTATTATAATATAAAGGTTGGATATGTTAAAAAAACTGCCTCAATTTCAGCATTTTTTAGAGACAGAAAAAGAGAAGATGATTTTAAGCAAAACCATAAAATTGGTATAAATAGTTTTACTAGAGAAAGGAAGTTAGGGTTTGATAAAATTATGACTATGATGATTAAAAAAAGTAACAAATCTATACAAAATAGTTTAAATGATATGCAATTGGATTTAGGAGAAGATATCACTATAACCAATAGTGCATATACACAAGTAAGAGCAAAGTTAAACTATACAGCCTTTGAAGAGTATGCACATATGTCATCAGATATGTTTTATGAAGATGGAAAGTATGAAACATTTAAAGGATTAAGATTACTAGCAATAGATGGTTCAGTAGTTACATTGCCAAATACAGATGATGTAAAAAAAGAGTTTAATCCTATGAAAGTTAGATGCCAAATAGAAGAGTTTAAAAAAGATGTGGCGCAAGCTAGAGTGTCGTGTCTGTTTGATGTTTTAAATAACATTGCAATAGACTCTTCAATCACAAATAAAAATAGAAGTGATGATAATGATTTAATAGCATATGATGAGAGAGAGCTAGCTATACAACATTTAGAGTATTGCAATTATGATGACTTAGTAATTATGGGGCACCTCGAAAAACTCTAGTCATTCATAATGGGTTTTTAGAGGTGTCCTTCAATGCCATTAAGTTAAGAAAAAATTGCCTAAATTGGAACTGTGGCTTTAGCCTCAGCCTTTTGGTGGAGCTAAAGCACCACTTCCTAAAACTCTTAACTTAATGGCATTGGAGGTGCCCTTTAGTTAGAGTGGGTAGTCATTGATTGAGTCTTTGCGGAATTGTACGATAACACCAAGTTCGTTTTTCTTTATAGAATCCCTGTCTCGGTGTTGAAAGACGAGTGACTTTTGATACTACAATAGATAAAGAGAAGTTTTTAGAAAGTTAAAAGTAAAGCCCTGACACCTTGACCCCGTTTGGTGGGCTAAAGCACCACTTCCTAAATCTCTTAACTTAGACGAAAAATTGTCGCAATAGATATCCATCGCAACAACTTTTCAAGCTAACGACAATATATAACTATACTAATCTTTCGGCTTAATTGAAATCGTTCCAGGGGCTAAATATCTAGTATTTCCATAGCGCGCATGGCAAAAATTACAATTAGCTGCCGCAACACCACCATGAATATGATCCAAAGTGCCAGACTGATTAACAACTGAATCATTTGCATCTAAAACAGAAACATGAAAGTTACTTTTTAATTCTTTTAGTGGAATACTAAAATTCTCACCTCTTCCCTTCGCAACTTTTGATAAAAATGTTGTTCCGTCCTCAAAATCCAATCTAACTCTATATCCATAAGCACTTCCCCCACCATCTAAATCTGTATATATCTTTCCGCCGGCAAAGCTATGACATAAAAAGCACGAGCGTCCATGACAGTGATCTCTTCCTTGTGCAATATCAGGCTCAGGATTTGTATCTGTAAGTTGTTTCAAGCTATTTTCTTTGAAAAGATTCATATAGAATGCATCCACATGGTAAGTAAGATCATTTTTGGCATAAAAGATGACACCTCCATCACTATCCACCATCTCATTGACATAACTAGAGTTGCTGATAAAAGTCTGGAAGTTATAATTTGGAATACTTCCCATAGAAATACCATCTTCAAGTGGATATTTTGGATTTATGGCTTTGAGAGTGCCACCTCCATAGGCATCGGTATCATCCACTCTGATGTAGGCATAAGGAGTGTATTGAAAACTTGACTCAAAATTGAGTTTTCCCTCTCTTTTGATCGTTGCTCCTGCCCAGAAACTATTCTTTTTGCATTGAGGGTTTTTAGAATCTGCTTCATCAAAGATGCAGGCTTCAAATCGTGTTTCTAATGCTTCTGTATCAACATTATATTTTACAAATAAAAATTTGTCCCCAATTCCATACTCTTTGACATACTTATAGCCTTTGGTTTTATCCATTTCAGCCAACAAGATAGGCTCTTTTGTGGTGCCGTCTTTCTTGGCAGCTTTCAGTATTGTATCGCTTCCGTAAATGACATAGCCGTTTGTAAAAGCGCGTATCCTTTCCAATCTATCATCAGGTGAAGGAGTAACTTTAACTACTTTTTCTTCTACGACATTGACACGGTAGAGATTTTGATCTTTACCTATAAAATAAAAACTCTCTCCTTGAAAATCTGTGGTTCCATGACCTATTACAATCTCTTTGCCGTCAAGGCTTATCTCTTTTACCGTATTGTCTGCTTTATCGAGTCTGTATAATGTATTGCCAGAGAGGAAAACACTATATGTGGTGCCAGCGATATCTCCTTCATAATCTCTGCTACTTACATTTAAATCATCAACCAGATTACAATCTATATTTAAACTACAAGTTTCAACTCTGTTATTATCATTATTGTAAACAAGATAACCTTTTGGAGCATCGCCATAAGAATCATATGTTAACGACAACAGCTCCCTATTTCCAAAATTCTTACTATTATTTTCTGGAGTGATCAATAGAGTTTGATTGGTATCGGAATCTTTAGCAACAAGGTATTGTTTTGAGCCAAGATAATCGATTGTTGTATAATCAAAATCTGATAAATTATCCCATTTTTGTTTCTGGCTTCCGTTTTTCATATCGATACGAAAAGCTGTTGTGCCTGAAGCATAATCTAAAGTTTTGACTTCCAAATTCTCATAACTATTTGTTTTTGGGTCATATTTCATTGCCGTACTTACAACTGGGCGTCTTATGACGCTTGTATCATTGTTCTCGACAATGATTTTTTCTGAGCCATTTGCATCAATAACTCTGACATTAAATAAACTTCCCAAACCTGTGGGTGAAACTTCTCCGTAAAAAAGTTTATGTGCAGTAGCGTTTTCCTCTGGTATAAGTTTATGAATAGTGACGGTATCGCTACCACCTCCACATCCTATAATAGCTGAAATTGTAGCAATTGAAGCCAACAAAAGCGATAATTTTAGTCTCATATTTCCTCCTTTTATGAAATATAAATTATAAGCAAAATGAAATCGTAAAAATTACATTATTGCACCGATATCTAACTGACATCATTGATACTCATTTGAATAGTTTGCACTCTATCAAAATAAAATATCACCTTCTGTCTTGAGCAAAAAAATTATACTCTTGTTGTGTTAAATGAATGTTAAATCTTGTTATGAAATAGTAGAGCCAGGGCTTTACTTTTAAGTGTTAAAACAAGTATAGATATAACAAGTAAAAAGTAAAGCCCCGTATCATAAGACCATAGCAATTTAGCTATCATTTCATAAGAGTTTGTTTAGTAGTGATAGATCGGAGTTAAGCCGAAGCAGTTACTTTTCTTAAAGAAGATAACTAGCTTGAGGGTCAGTTAGATTATTGCACTAAAAACTTGTGTAGCAACAAGATCAACATAATTGAGTTAGATCGTATTTTACGAGACCAAGTTAAGTGTAGTTTATTGCTATAAATCACACAGGAGGTTACCTCTTGTGCTAACAAGCTCTTCAAATAAATTTTAAAGGCTTAGATATCTCATATTATCATGATAGCACAAAAAGAGGAGATTGTTATCCCAGTTATAGATACTTTAGCAGAAGAGATAAAAGAGCTTAAAAAAGTTGAAATCCAAATCATTGAAGAGATATATGAACTTATCTGTCAAGATGCAACTCTTTTAAAAAAGTATGAAGCTATCATCTCGATAGATGGTATTGGTAAAATTGCAGCTATTGTACTTATTCATCTTTTTATCAAATATCCAAATGCAAATCAGAGAGATAACATCTTTAGTTGGATTAGATCCAATCTTTAGAGAGTCAGGAACATCTACAAAAGGTAAAAGTCGTATCTCTAAAGCTGGTGGTAGGTTATATAGAGGAAGCCTTTTTATGGTAGCTATGGTTGCAACAAAACATAATAAAAAAATGAAACTTTTTTACAATCGTTTTAAAGAAAATGGTAAGCACACCACAGTAGCCCAGATAGCTGTCATGAGAAAGCTTGTAATTATCGCTTACTCTTTGTTTCAAAGTGGTGGAGCCAGGGCTTTACTTTTAACTTTTAAGTGCTAAAGCAAGTTCAAATATAACAAAATATTGGAGAAAAATATGTAGCACTAATGACCATATTGATAGAGCAAGAAGATGTGCTATCATGTATAGCTACTATCCCAACACATTATCAAGCTTATTATAAGGGTTCTAACAATATGAGCTATAATGTTAAAGAAGTGTTACTAGAAGTAGCATAGATGAGTGGAATAAAAAGAAATTTAGATTTGGTATTGACAAATGGGAACATTATACATATCTCTAAGACAGCACACTACTACAGACCAGTAGAGCCGTTTAGTCGTGATGAGGATATTAAGCTATTAAATGCAATCGATAAGATTCATACAGACTTTCCATACTATGGAACCAGAAGAGTGATGATAGAACTACAAAAAGAGGATATTTTTGTAGGAAGAAAACTTGTCA
>JAJRSK010000004.1 GCA_024278835.1 Campylobacterales bacterium
AGAGGATATTTTTGTAGGAAGAAAACTTGTCAAAAGTGCCTTTAAATTTATGGGTATTAAAGCACTCTATCCAAAACCAAAAACTACTGTTGCAAATAAAGAGCATATGAAGTATCCATACCTACTCAATCAATTCAAAAAGAAACATGGGAGTCAGGGTTCAACTCTTAACTTTTAAGTGCTAAAACAAGTCTATATATAACAAAATATTGGAGAAAAATATGTAGCCCTCACGACTATTTTGAATGAACAAGAAGATATGCTATCATGATAAATATTATAACGATTGTGAACAGCTACATATTTTTCAATTCCGTCGTTGTGTGAAAGAAAAACTTAAAATGACAAAACAAGATTTAGCTAGTGAATTAAATAAAATGTACAATAATACTCCAAAAGGAGATAGTACAGCAATGATACGATTATTTGGAATAAAATATTCAGATGATTTAAAAAATTGCACATGTTCAATGAGTGAAATTGCTGAGTTAGCTGAAATTGGAGTAGACTATCATGCTAAAATAAGTAAAGGTATTAGACTAGCAAAATATGTTAGAATGAAGTAATTTAGATATTTAGGAAATAAAAATGCCAACTATTTCAATGTTTTATGGAATCATCGTTAGAATGTATTGTGCCCCAAGGGAGCATAACCCTCCACATATCCATGTTTATTATCAAGATGATAAAGCTGTTATAGATATTCAAAAGTGTGAATTACCATTTAAAATTGACCCTTTAAAATAGGAGGATAGTATGTATTTATCAGTCAAAGAGGTAAAACCTTTAAACGATTATCTTTTATTATTAAAATTTGAAAATCAAGAAGAGAAAATATTCGATGTAAAACCATATTTGGAAATAGGAAAATTTCAAGAACTCAAAGATGAAAACTTATTTAAAAGTGTAAAAGTATGCTTCGATAGCATTGAGTGGGACAACAAACTAGATTTAGACCCAGAACTTTTATACCAGAAGTCACACAACAAAACAGAGTAGCCAATAAATTACCTATCGGCAATTTATCGGCTATCTTCAATCGTTATCACTACTAATTCTGAAACCTCTCAAATAAAAAAAACTACGGGCTTGATTATGCCAATAAAAATCCAACTTTTATTAGCTCCGCCCACTACTTTTTTAAAAAAAGTAGCACTAAAATTTTAGAGAAAAGAAAAAATCTGAAAATTTCGATAAAATACATCAATAGCATAATTAAAGAAGGAGCAGATATGGATACTATACAACAAAAACAACTATTTGATGAAATTGATATTTTGCCACTTGATTTGAAAACTAGACTTGTTGATAAAATTTTAAACAGTATCAATCAAACAAGTGACTCTATTGATGATTTGTGGATTAAAGAAGTTAATAGAAGAAAACAAGAAATTGAAGATGGAAAAGCTACATTAATAAGTGGAGAAGAGGTTTTTCAAAAAATCCAACAAAGATTAAAATAGTATGACTTATTCATTTCATGATGAAGCAGAGTTAGAGTTCAATGATGCAATTGACCATTATGAGGGTTGCAGGGCTGGTTTAGGATTTGAATTTGCAAATGAAGTTTATGAGACTATTCAAAGGATTATTAAATTTCCAAATGCTTGGCATCCACTTGATGGAAATATCAGAAGATGCTTAACTAACAGATTTCCATTTGGTATTATTTACTATCAAAGAGGCAATGAAATCATTATTTTAGCGGTTATGCAATTGAAGAGAAAACCAAATTATTGGAAAAATAGAAAGTAGTTTTTTCAATTGAACTGTTTAAGGATAACAAGAACTTGAAAGAAAATATGCCTACCCAACCGACTTTTAGGGCTTTTTTGAGAAAACAACTTTAATAGTTTTAAAATCAAACTAAAGAAAAACGGCATATTTTTCAACTCAGCCGTTGTACCCATAGACTTTAAAGCCATCAAAGAAAAAAGTTTAAGGTTTATTTTGACGACAAAACATCATTAAAAGTCTATAACTTTTATTACCGCTCTCCACAACTTTTTTAAAAATTTGCTACAATGAAGAAAGATAAAAGCATTGGAGATAATCATGAAAACATTAACAATACAAGTCAAAGATGACTTTATGACTGAGTTTATGAAATTTATTGATACAGCAAAAGATAATGTCATAGTTCAAAAAGATAAAAATTTAGAACTTGACCCATATTTTTATGAAAGAAAAAAAGATTTACAAAAAATACTAGATGACGATAAACAGATGATAACTGATGATAAGTTATGGGGCAATGTTCATAAACATCTTGAAAAAATTCAATCCAATTAATGCAAATTATTTACAGAACAACTTTTGAATTTAACTTACTCCACGTCATTGATTTTATTGCAGAAGACAAACCTATCGCAAGTGTAAACTTTGCTAATGAACTTGAAAAACTAATATTAAATCTTCCAAATTTCCCATACAAAAATAGACAATCAATTTATTTTAATGATGAAAATATTAGAGATATGGTCTTTAAGGGATATACCATTGTTTATAAAATCAACATTCAAAAAAACTTATTGAAATATTAGATATCTTTAACCAAAACAAGCGTTAGATGCAACAAGACGGAGTATAAAAATCTATATCCCCAACGCGCATTTTGATTGAGCAAAAAAACTTGCTATCACGAAAGATATAAAAACGATGGTGAGCAGATACAGATTTTTATACTCAACCGTTATCATCATATAAACTTGACTTTAAAATGTAATTACATTATAATTACACAAAGGAGTTAATTATGACTATGCTCACAAAAATAGGAAATTCACAAGGCATTAGAATCCCTAAGCCTTTAATTCAACAAGCTAACCTTGAAAATGTTAGTTTAGAGTTGGTGGTTTTAGAAAATGGGTTATTAATCAAACCTGTTAATAATACTAGAAGAGATACTTGGCTAGAAAATATCGAAAAAGTAACTGCTAAATATAAGGGGTTGCAAGATGAAGGACTTTTAAAGGATTTACTTAACGATAATGATTTAGAAGAATATGAATGGTAGTAGATATCAAAAGATATGAGATTTATCTTGTTAAGCTAAATCCAACTGTTGGTTCTGAAATTCAAAAAACCAGACCCTGTATAATAATTTCACCAAATGAAATGAATGTTTTAAAAACAGTCATTATCGCTCCAATGACTTCTAAAGGGTTTGACTTTATCTTCCGACCTAAAATAAAATTTGACAACAAAGATGGATTAGTACTATTAGACCAGATTCGAACAGTTGATAAAACGAGACTTGAAAAGAAGCTTGGTGATGTTGATATAGCTACATCAAAAGAGATTTCGAAAATGCTTGTTGCTATGTTTGAACTGTAATTAAATGATAACAAAAATGTGGAGCAAATAGTTTTCCCAAAAGGAAAATTATCGCTCACGACGACCGTTGTCATGACAGTCAAAAAGAAACTGTAAAACTATCATGATACAATTTGTAAAAACTTTTGAGGGGCTAACATGAACATCCAACTAGATACAAAAACTTTCCTTTTTAACGCTACGAGAGATTATCTGCCTGATTATAAAATGCATACTATCATGATAGATGATGCGCTAAAGGTGAAGGATTTGCTACTTGAAGTGCAAAATCTTGAAAACTTTTTTGATTTTAGAAAGACCAATACGATGTTGCAAATCAACGGAGTTTCTGTCAAAGGTTCTCTTGGGATTGCTAAAGCGGTGGAGCTTTTTGGTACTTCGTGGACGATTGAACCTATATCAACTTTTAGGGCTACAAAAGACTTAATCATCGATGATAGTGACTTTATCGAAAAACATAAAGTGCTTGAAGAGTTTGGCGATGAAGAGGATTTTAAATACTACAAAACATTGATTCGTGAGTATTATGCCTCAGGAACTTTGGCGTATAACCAAGACTATTTTGGGGATTCTATGTTTTTATATGCGCATCATCTCATTGAGAAGTATCCAGCAAAAAAAGAGGCGATTTTGGATGCTATCGATGTGCCAAATGGCATAGGAAGCTATGAAAAAGAGTGCAATATGTACCCTTACAATGACAATATGCAGACGATTCATGCCCTTGAAGCACAACTTTTTGCGCCTGAAGTAAAAGGGTATAGCGAGGAAGCGATGGGGTATTATGATAAGGCAGAAGCGGTTTTGTGTAGTCATTTTGCTGCACAAAAGGATGAAGATTGTGCGCTTGAAACTATCCTTGACAATATCACTTTGGAGAAGGTGGTTTCAGAAGTGAAACATCCATTTTCTGATTTTAAGGTCGCTTTTTATGCGGGAGATTTTACTTGCAAGGATGTTCCTGAGGTAAAAAAGGCAGCAAAAGAACTTTTAACTGCTATCGGAGCGAATGTAGTGGATTTTGAGTTTTCAGCGCGTGGAGATGGCTTTGATATCGTTGGGGCAGATGAAGCAGTAGCCTATAAAAAAGCAGGAAATATCATCTTTGATGCTATCGATAGTGGCGCAGAAATCTTGGTAGTAGATAGTAAAGAGACGCATTTTATGATAGATCAAGGCAAGAAAAAGTGTGAAAAAGCTGTAGGACGTGACATCCGTGTGCCAGTACTCAATATCTCTCAGATGGTCGCCTTGGCGATAGGTATCACAGATAGAGAGAAGCTTGGGTTAGATACGCATAAGATAGCGGTAGAGTTTATCTAAAACTATCATGATAGAAATTATATGCCTTTTTACAGGCATATAATTAAAGATTTATTCTAAGATAACAGAGCACCCTTGCTTAGGTGTTCCCCCTGTATAAAGTGTGCGGGAAACCTCCAAGGTGTCAAGATTGACTTCGTAAAAGATGCCATTGTCTGTCGCAAAAGCATAGAAAAAGTCACCGTTTAAATCTGTAAAACTTGTGTGTGATTGCAAGATAGTGCCGTTGATGGATTCTCCACTCACATTTAAGTCTTTAATCTTTGTGTTGGTTGTTGTGTCAACAATCGTGATAAATGTATCATGATGATTAGTAACGATAGCTAAATCTTTTTGTGGGACAAATGTAGTATGCCCGCTACCCTTACCCGTGATGATACTCTTTTCAAGTTTCATATTTACGATATCTATGACGTGCATTTTACCCTCTGTTGAGCCCATATAGACATGTCTCCCGTCCGGATGAAAAGTACCGTGGTGTGAACCCATATCTTCAACATTTTCACAGCCAAATGAGACTGTTCTTGTGATACATAGAGTCTCTCCTTTAAGCTTTACTTCTGAAAGCCTCGGTGAGAGACGATCCTGTGGTGCCCCTTCTGTAACTAGGTAAAAAGTATCTTTTGGTGCATCTCCTATCAAGATACCTGTATCCATGCCATCAATACCTTTACCGATAAAGTGGTGTGCTGATGTAGGAGTGCAGAGTTTACTTAGATAAGTTACTTTCCATTTTCCTTCCTCTTTTTCAACTTTATAAAGTTCTATTTTTCTTTTTTCTCTGTCAATCAAGGCAAATATATCGGGTGTGAGCCACATAGGATGTCCCGTTGCGTTTGAGCCTCCAAAGTCCAAAGGTGTGACAAGTTCATTTCTACCAACTACTGCAACGACTTCGTCAGTTTCTACATCAATCAATGATGACATTGGTTTATCTTTACCGCTGACTAACTGTAAGCCTAAGTATTCGTTGAAGGCACAAGAGCGTGGGCTATGTGCTAACGGTATGGTTTTAGTTATCTTCAGAGTATTGATATCTATGACATCGATGGATTGAGAACCTCTGGTGATGGCGTATAGTTTATCTAGATTTCCTGCGCGTCCTACGGTATAGGGGGTGACGCCCGTTGTAGGTATATCTGTTGCCAACTCCATTGCTTTAACGTCGATAGCCAAGATACGGTTAAGTTGGGTGTCACCATAAAAAGCAAACAGTTTACTTTCCGTTGGAGATCTAGTATCTAATGTTTGAATAGAATCGGTACTGAGTTGTGATGAACCACAGCCTGTGAGATACAAGATAGCCATCATGGAAATAATCGACTGTATCTTTTTTTGAAAAATGAACATAGCGTTCTCCTTGTGAGTTAAAATGAAATGTGCCCCAAAAAGGGGCATCATTGGTTTAGAGGCTAGGTACGGAGATCGGGATATAAAGCTTTTTCTCTATATCTTGCAGAGATAAAGTTGCTTTGATGTAAACCTCTTGCGTCTCTCCACTAGCATTGTTATTAACAAGATTTCCATCTTCATCTACCGTCAGGTACTCTGGTTTACAAGAAACCCATGAGATAGTGACATCACCATCAGCCAATGGAAGTGTACTAGAGATATCAAGTGTACTGTTTTCTAACGTTTCTCTTGCATCTTTTACCAACTGGCAAGCTTCCTCATAACTCATCATCTTTTTTAGAGGATGGATAATCACTTTAAAATAATCAACTTTTTCTATATCACCATATTGGAAGGTCCCCTTAACCGTTGTGCATGTTGTATACATAATCGCTTCAGGATTGACTACTTGGAATTTATTTGTTGTAGTATTTACCTCTAGTAAATCTGTATCACAAATTGTCCAAGTAATATTTGAGTCATTGTATGGTGACATATCTATCAATCCACAATCTTTGTATGGCTCTGTACTATTTAAATCAATGGTTAGTGGAAAGTGATTTCCCTGAATCATCTTGATATCTTGTGTAACCTTTTCCATAGCTGTTGTGGCTTTTGGTAAGATAGTTAGACAAAACTCTTTTGTTTTGTTGGCTTCAGCTGTTGAAGTATTTAAGTCATAATGAATAAATGCAGAAAGTTTTGCATACTGTTCGATGGTAGTATCTTCAATCATTAATGTATGACCTGTTATATTAAAGTCACCTGTATTTACAAGAGACCAGTTGATATCTGAACCACTAATACCCTCACTTGGTAAAGAATAATCTTTATTGACATACTTTGGAAGTCTTAAAGCCTCATAGTCTCTTTGAACTGCTTCTGTATTGCTTAGATTTTGCCCGATATCAGTCATCCTAAGTGACAAAGTTTCTCTCTCTTGTGTTGTTTGTAAAGTTGCGCTAGTTTCGCCACAACCTAGTAGTGTTAATGCCGCCATTGACCCGATAATAAAATGTTTATAATGTATCATTTCCCCGTCCTATTGTTTAATTTCTGTTTCAAAAACTATATCGACTTTTTAAAAATAATTTTTAGGGATAAAATGCTTTTCAACAAGGCATATTCTTTGTTGGTAGTAATTTTTTAGTCTTAGAAATAGAAGAAAACGTATAAAATGTTATAATACTTTGATAAAACAAGGATGGCTATGGTGACACTAGATATATTATTACTCGAAGATGATATGATTCTTTCAGAAATTATTGAAGAATTTCTGCTCTCTTTGGGATATAAGGTTACCCTCGCACTCAATGGTAAGGTAGCAGAAGAGTTGGCCTATGCACAAAAGTTTGATCTCTTTATCTTGGATGTGAATGTCCCCTATGTGAATGGTTTTGAATTTTTAAAGTCTTTGCGTGCGGTGAAAAATGAAACGCCCGCTATCTTTATCACTTCTCTCTCAGACCCAAAAGATATGCAAGAGGGTTTTGCTGTAGGGGCTGATGACTATATCAAAAAGCCTTTTGATTTGAGTGAGTTAGAACTACGCATCAACAACATCAAACGCCACTTTCATCTGGATAATCACACTATCATGATAGATAAAGATATCACCCTAGATATGCAAAACCTGACTATCATGATAAAAGGAGAGAGGCACTCTTTAGCGCGTAAGGATGCGGCGGTGCTGGCGTACTTGATAGAACATCATGATAGGGTGGTTTCACTAGAGGAGTTAGGTACGAATGTCTGGGATTATGAGAGTGCCCCAAGCGATGCTACGCTTCGAACCTATATCAAAAATATCCGAAAAATCATCGGAGAATCCTACATCAGCAATCTCAAAGGGGTCGGTTATCGTTTTAACAAAAAATGAGAAAAAGACACTTTATAAATTTTTGGGACTCTATCTCATCTCCGCCTTTATACTGCTTAGTTTCATCGCGTGGTTTTTTTGGCAGATGGAGTATAACCTGCAGCGTGATTTGATTTATGCCAAGATGCGACAAAATGCTGGGGAGATTTCAGCGACTTTGACACAGGCACATATGCATGGAAAAAACTTAGATATCACAAGGCTAAAGGCGAAAAAAGGGTATCGTCTGGGGCTTTATGACGTAGATAAATCTCCTATCATTACAGAGATAACGCATACTATACCTTTTGCTCAAAAGAGTTACCAAAGAGAAAATCATTTGGGTGTAGTTGATACAAGTGTTTTGGGACATATGGGTGTGGATTATGTGGTGGTAGAAGAGAGGCTCTTTAGCGCTGCTATAGGGGGTTTTACGAAAAAGGTTATCCTTGTTTTTTTGGCTCTTTTTGCGTTGATTTCTCTAGTGGGGTATCACTTGGCGAAACTTTTTATCAAACCGATACACGCAGAGAGGGAGAAATTAAATCAATTTATCAAGGATAGTACCCATGAGTTAAACACACCTATCACCGCACTCTTGATGAGTACCTCTTCACCCAATCTCACTTCTGAAAAAAACATCCAGCGAATCAAGCTCTCTGCCAAAAGAGTCTCTGAACTTTATGAAGATTTGACCTATCTCTTTTTACGCGAAAAAGAGCAGCCTACTACCTTATTGGCGTTTGATGAAGTGCTTAAAGAGCAGATAGCTTACCTGCAAGCCTTTGCTGATAAAAAATCTATCATGATAGTGCCTGATATAGAGAATTTTGATTTTTTGATGGACAAAGAGTCAGCTGTACGCCTCATCAACAACCTCATCTCCAATGCCATCAAATACTCCGAACAAAGCGATAAGATAGAGATTACTTTAAAAAATGGGAAACTCATCGTCAAGGATAGTGGTATCGGGATAGAGGAGGAGAAACTTAAAGATATTTTTGAGAGATTTTACCGTGCCACGAGTACAAGCGGGGGATTTGGCATAGGTCTGGATATGGTACGAACTATCACAAAAAATTATGCTATCATGATAGAAGTAAAGTCAGAGTTAGGGGTGGGGACTACCTTTGTGCTGACATTTCCAAAAAAGGGGTAGATTATGGAACTGTTGATGGAGTTTTTCACAGCTTTGGTAGAGTTAACCTATGCGATGGCACCGTATATACTCTTTGGTCTTTTTTTCGCAGGGATATTGCATGAGTTGGTGCCAGATAGCATCGTCACGAAACATTTGGGCAAAGAAAATATCGCTTCGGTGGTGAAGTCAACGCTTTTTGGGATTCCTCTGCCTGTCTGTTCGTGTGGGGTGATTCCTCTAGCAACAAGTATCAAAAAGAGTGGAGCAAGTAAGGGTGCGACACTCTCCTTTCTCATCTCTACACCGATAACGGGTGTGGATTCTCTGCTGGCAACCTACGGGATGTTTGGCTGGGCATTTACCATATATCGTGCCTTGACCTCGATGATTATCGCGATTGTAGCGGGTATAGCGACCAATCTCTTTGATAAAGAAGAGGTGCTAGAAGTAGAAGAGGTAAAGAGTTGCTGCTCTTCTAGTAGTTGTTGTGATAGCGAGGTCAAAGAGAAAAAAGGTTTTTCACTCAAAGGCGCACTTCACTACGCTTTTGTCACCCTTCTTGGGGATATCGCCAAAGCGCTCTTTTGGGGATTGCTTATCGGTGCACTTATCACTATCATGATACCCCAAAACCTCAGTGAAATACTGCTTGAGTATGGATGGCTCTCTTATCTTATCGTTATCATGATAGCCGTACCCATGTATGTCTGTGCAACAGCGTCACTACCTATCGCCGCAGCATTGATGCTCTCAGGAGTGAGTGCGGGGGCGGCATTTGTCTTTCTCTCTGCTGGTCCTGCGACCAATACGGTCACTATCGGTGTCGTAAAAAAGATGCTAGGTACGCGCTCTCTTTATATCTATCTTGGCTCTATCATCATCGGAAGTATTCTCTTTGGATTGGAGCTTGATTATCTCTTTTCATTACAAGATATCGACCCTAAATCTTTAGTACAGATGAAAGAAGAAGCGGGTGTGATAGCGATAGTAAGTTCTCTCATTTTATGGGGATTTATGCTCTATTTTGTAGCTAGGGAGTATGTTGTGAAGAGGGTATCATAATGGTCTCTTTTTTGCTCTCTTTAAAATTTAAGTACCCCTAAAATAAGCACATATAGTAACAAATATTTAACTTTCAACCGTAAAATGTTAATATAATGCAATTTTATCTCTTGGAGTTACTAATGATTAAAAAATCACTTTTACTAGCGTCGCTTTTACTTACAGCACAAACTCTTTTTGCAGCAGGTAGTTTAAGTACTTTGAAGTATGGTTTGACATCGATTGACAATGATGATGGATTTGACTTTTCTAAGCACTCTTTTCGCGTAGATGCGATGTTTGATCAGGGGTATATCATCAAGCCTCGTGTTGGTTTGGCTTATGTCAGTATCGATGAGAGTGAGGCTGAAGGTGGCGTGAGTGGTACCTTGCAGTTTGATGTAGAAGGGGTGTATGAGGTAGAGTCGCGTTATCTTTTGACGCCTTATCTCTTTGCTGGTATGGGTTATGAGTATGTGATGGATTCACGTCCTAACTTTGATAGTCAATTTTTTATCGATGGGGGTATGGGGCTACGTTATCCATTGCCAAATGGCATTAACCTAGTGACAGAACTAAAAGCCTTACATATGTTAAAATCTAACAGCAATCAAGATGCAGAGTTTGCTTTTTATATCGGGGTTGGTATCCCTTTTGGTAGAACTGTAAGTCCGCAGGATAGTGATAGAGATGGGATTTATGATTATGCTGACATGTGTCCAAATTCTCCATTTGGTACGCAGGTGGATCTTAGTGGTTGTCCTGTAAAACAGACATCCCCGACGATAGATAGTGATGGTGACACTATACCTGATAGTCTCGATGTTTGCCCAAATACGCCTATAGGTGTAGGTGTCAATGATAGGGGGTGTCCCGTAAGAACAGCGGTTCAGGCTAAATCATTTAATGGGGCTGAACCTACTATGCTTGGTGATAACATAGTAACAAGTGCACCAGTAGTAGGTGAGGTTATCGGTGAAGTAGTGAGTGAAGTACCCGTTAAAGTACCGGCTGTGACGATTGTAGATAGTGACCACGATGGTGTAAAAGATTCACTCGATCAGTGTGCAAATACACCAAAAGGCTTTACGGTAAACTCCATAGGTTGTGCCGTAAAGAAAAATCTCGATGTGCGATTTGAACCAAATTCTTTTGATGTTACACTTGCTTCAAAGTCCGCCATCAAAGCATTTGCTAAGTTTCTTAAACGCTATCCAAATGCCAATGTCAAAATCGTAGGATATACAGATACTTCGGGCAATAGAGCGAGAAATAGACTAATTTCAGAAAAAAGAGCACAGAGAGTCAAGCAGCTTTTAGTAGGGTATGGTGTCTCTTCATCTCGTATGAGAGCTATCGGAAAAGGGGATTTGAATCCTATCGCGACAAATGATACCGCCGAAGGTAGAGAACAAAATAGAAGAGTAGAAGTGGAAATAAGGTAAATAAAAATAAACTTAACCATTTCTATTAATCTAATACTAAGAAAAATTGGATATAATCACTAGTTCACTTTCTAGTGAATATACAATAAGAAATTTAATTAATAAAATGGAGAACAATATGGCAAAATACGTAGAATTAACAAACGCAAACTTCAATGATACAATCGCTAAGGGCGTAACTTTGGTAGACTTCTGGGCACCATGGTGTGGTCCTTGTAGAATGATTGCTCCAATCATAGAAGAGTTAGCAGAAGATTTTGACGGAAAAGCGACAATCGCGAAAGTAAATACTGACGAAGAGCAAGATATCGCTATCCAGTACGGAATCAGATCTATCCCAACTCTACTCGTTTTCAAAGATGGTGAGTTAGTAGATCAAATGGTAGGTGCGGCTGGTAAAGAAGCACTTGCTGATAAAATAGACTCTTTCCTTTAGGGTTTATCATGATGGGAGGCTTATGCCTCTTGTCATCTCCATATGAATAAAGCGTTCTCAGTAAATTATCTCTTTTCTTCCTTTTTTGGTGCTGTCATGATAGCCGGCGCATTTGCATACTATAACTATAAATTTTCTGAATATAAATTTTTTGACTTTAAACAACATACTTTTTATACAACCAAAGATATTTTTATACCATCCCACAAAGCTTACACAGTTTTAGTCTATAGTTCAAATATGCAAGATGTGAAGAAACTTTCCTCGAAGCTTGCAAAAGACAATCCCATCCTTGCGATAGACTTGTATCAGAAAAGATTTAAAGAAGAAGATAGTATCATATCCATATCAACAGGGATGAACACGCTACTAAAGTTTATACAGCGTTTCAATATCTACGATGTGCCTTGTGCCTTTGAGATAAAACAGATAAAAAATGAACTTTATAAGCAAGATACGATGATAGAAAAATTATAAAATATAGGAAATGATGATGTTAGATTTAGCGATTATCGGTGGTGGTCCTGCAGGTTTGACGGCAGGCTTATATGCCACTAGAGGTGGTTTGAAAGACGTAACGATGTTTGAGATGGGCTTACCTGGTGGGCAAATTATGAACTCTTCAGAGATAGAAAATTATCCCGGTATCAAAGAAGTGGTGACGGGTATGGAACTGATGGAGCCTTGGCCTGAACAATGTATGCGTTTTGGTCTCAAACACGAGATGGCTGAAGTCAAGCAGGTAAAAAAAGAGGGTGAAAATTTCACTGTTATCTTAGCATCTGGCAAAGAAGTAGAAGCCAAAAATGTCATTATCTGTACAGGTTCTACGCCCAAACGTGCTGGATTTGAGGGTGAGGATGAGTTTTTTGGAAAGGGTGTGAGTACATGCGCCACTTGCGATGGATTTTTCTATAAAGATAAAGAAGTGGCAGTTCTTGGTGGTGGTGATACGGCACTAGAAGAGGCAGTATATCTCTCAAACATCTGTTCAAAAGTCTATCTCATACATAGAAGAGAAGAATTTCGTGCAGCACCATCTACGATAGAACATCTAAAAAGTAAGGAAAATATCGAACTAGTGTTAAACTCAACTATTAAAAATGTTTACGGTGACAAGATGGGTGTTAATGGTGTTTTGACAGTAGATAAAGAAGGTAAAGAGAGAGATTTAAAAGTGCCTGGTATATTTACATTTGTTGGAATGAATGTTAATAATGGTGTCTTAAAACAAGATGACGGTAGTTTTTTATGTGAAATGTCAGCGTATGGAGAAGTGGTAGTCAATCTCTCTATGAAAACATCTCTTGATGGACTTTTTGCAGCGGGAGATATCCGCATAGAAGCACCAAAACAAGTGGTTTGTGCAGCAGGTGATGGCGCAGTAGCCGCACTTCAAGCCATAGCAAGATCACTATAAATAACGACCATAAAATAGAGGAAAAGAATGATAAACGTAGGAATACACGGTGGAACTGGTAGAGTAGGTAGACTTTTAATAGAAAATTTAAAAGGCGATGAAAATGCTAAAGTATCTGTGGTGCATGCGATAGAAGAGGTGGATTTTGTGATTGATGAAGCTATCATGATAACCAATGATACGGCTATTTTGTTAGAAAATTGTGATGTTGTTATAGACTTTACACTTCCAAATGGTACAGAGTCACTCTTGGAAGCGGCACTTACAACACCCAAGCCTTTAGTTATAGGTACAACGGGTCTAAGTAAACATCAGTTAAACCTCTTGGATGAAGCTGCGCGCAATATGCCAGTACTATATGCAACAAATATGTCTTTGGGCGTGGCGATACTCAATAAGCTTGCGGCTATCGCATCAAAAGCCTTGAGCGACTTTGACGCGGAGATAGTGGAGCAACACCACCGGTATAAAAAAGATGCCCCTAGTGGTACAGCACTGACTTTGGCGGAGCATGTAGCAAAAGCTAGAGGCTTGGACTTGGACAATGTCCGTGTAAGTGGTCGTGATGGTAACATCGGTGAAAGAACCAAGGATGAGATAGCCGTGATGGCGCTGCGTGGTGGTGATATCGTCGGAAGACATACAGCAGGATTTTATAATGATGGTGAGTTTATCGAACTCAATCATACAGCTACCAGTCGTGATACTTTTGCCAAAGGTGCGATAAAAGCATCAAAATGGATAGTGAACCAAAAAAGTGGTTTATATAATATAACAGATTGTTTAGGAATATAGGGAAAAATTATGTGTGCAGTAGTGGGTGTATTTAATGTTAAATCAGCGTCAAAGGTGGCGTATTATGCGCTTTTTGCGATGCAACATCGTGGTCAAGAAGCAACAGGTATCAGTTCAAGTGATGGGAAAAATATTTGGACAAAAAAACGACGTGGTTTGGTGACAGACGTATTTGATGGTGAGGAAAACTTTGAGTATCTAAAGGGTTCTATGGCAGTAGGACATAATCGCTATTCAACCGCAGGAAGTCACTCTGTGTTAGATGCTCAACCTATTTCGGCAAAGTATAAACTAGGTGAGATTTCGGTCGTACACAATGGTAACCTTGTTAACAAAGAGGAAGTACGCCAAAGACTTATCGATGAAGGAGCGATTTTTCAATCCTACATGGATACAGAAAATCTTATCCATCTCATCGCTAGAAGCCAAAAGACAAGCTTAGAGAGTCGTATAAAAGAGGCATTAGAAGATATCAAAGGGGCTTACTGTTTCATCATCCAAAGCCGTTCTAAGATGTTTGCGATTCGTGATAAGTATGGTGTGCGGCCACTCTCGTTAGGAAAATTTGAAAATGGTGGCTATATCGTGGCAAGTGAGACTTGTGCTTTTGAACTTGTTGGGGCAAAGTTTGTGCGTGATGTTAATCCGGGTGAAATGTTGATATTTGAAAAAGGGCAAGAACCCATTTCTATCCAACTTTATGAGCCAGAACCTCGTCCTTGTGCGTTTGAGTATATCTATTTTGCTAGACCAGATTCTGTAATAGATGGTAAGAATGTATATGAAAAACGATTGACGATGGGTAAAATTCTTGCACAAGAAAATCCTGTTGAAGCGGATGTGGTTTTACCAGTACCAGATAGTGGTATCGCAGCAGCACTTGGTTATGCCAAAGAGAGTGGTATACCCTTTGAAAATGCAATAGTTCGTAATCACTATGTAGGACGAACATTTATCGAGCCTATTCAAGAGATGCGTGATTTGAAAGTGCGTCTCAAACTTTCACCTATAAGAGAGCTAATGGAGGGTAAACGTGTGGTCATCATCGATGATTCTCTGGTTCGCGGAACCACTTCAAAGCAGATAGTCAAGATGCTTAAAGAAGCAGGTGCCAAAGAGGTGCATATGAAACTTGCCTCTCCTCCCATCAAGCATCCTTGCCGTTATGGTATTGATACGCCAAGTTATGAAGAGCTTATTTCTGCCAATATGAGTGAAGAAGAGATTTGTGAGAAAATCGGTGCAGATTCACTCTCTTTTCTCTCTATAGAAGGATTAAAAGAGAGTCTAGGACACGATAGAAACTACTCGATGGTTAGTTTTGATGGGGAGTATTTCATTGCTTAAGGATATGAGATGCAGATAGAAAAACTTATTGAGTTAACTGCGGGTGTTGTCAATGAGACATCGAAAATAGAGTCTATTTATAGTGCAACTGTGCATCTTGCAAAAGTAGGAGAAGGGTCACTTTTTATCTCTGATTCACAAGAGGAGATTGAGGAAGCTATCAAAAAGGGTGCAAGTACACTACTTTATGCAGATGCGTCTATCATGATAAGTGATGAGAGTTTAGCATGGATAAAAGTCGGAGATTTAGAATTGGCTGCATTTAAAATCACGCAAGAGGTGGTAAGCGATGAAGAAGCTCTTTTTTACTACCTCAATGACCATGAATTAGCTTTTTTAAAGATGCTACAAAAGCGTAAAAGTGATATAGAATTTTTATCAAGTGTCTGGAAAAAAGCCTTTGAAACCGTGCTTAATAGCAAGAAAAAGTTTTTTATCTCTACCGATTTAGAGATGACGAAAAAGCTTCGACCAAAAGCTAGAAAACTGGTGAAAGAGGTAGATGGGTACGTTATCTCTGATACCCTTTTTCGTTCTACTTTTAAGGTGGAAAAGTATGTCTATCAGTATAAAGAGATGGTGCCCTTTCACTTAGATCATGTTTTAAAAGTGATACACTTTTGCCAAACACATGGATTTGAATATACCATAGAAAATATTTGCTATATCAATAAGTTTACACCAATATTTATCGAAGGAGAGCCTTCACTCAATGAAGAGAGCAAAAATGATAGAACCGTTATCGTTTGTGATAATAAAGAAGACATTGTATCGGCTAGAATGTATGTTTCAGCCCCTAGTGCTTGGATAGTTAAGAGTATCGTCTTGACACCGCCTAAAACTAAGGTAGAGGGTGTCAAACGACCTTCTTATTATAGTTCTCATGAAGAAGCCCTTGATATCATTAAAAGTGCTAACTTCAATTATGCTTTTGTCTATACAAAAGATAAAAGTATCAAAGATAGTATTCGTAAGGAATATGAACTCTTTTAGTTGAATTATCTGTATATTTTGTCGATATAGTAGAAATACTTATATCGGGAAAATCTATGAAAAAAATTATTACAATATTTTTGCTTTTAAACTTATCACTATTTGCTGCTTACATAGACCCTGGGTTGGATAGAGATATGGTCTATTTTCCTACAGAAAAAGAGCCAGGTTCTATAGTGATAGTTACTAAGGATAAGAGACTCTATTATGTACTAGGTGATGATATGGCCTATGAATTTTCTATCGCAGTTGGTAAGTGTAAAAAAGATAGATTTTATGGTGTCTATCCTATCACAAGAAAGACAAAATGGCCCTCATGGAGACCTACGCCAAATATGCTAGAAAAAGACCCATTTTTACCGAAAGTAGTCAAAGGTGGAAAGAGAAATCCACTAGGTGCCAGAGCACTATATCTAGGCGACTCTCCTTTTAGAATCCATGGTACAAATAGACCAAGTTCCATAGGAAAAGCAGCATCACATGGTTGCATACGGATGCACAATAAAGATGTAAAAGCACTTTATGATATCGTAGCTGTATGGGATATGGTATATGTGCGATAGGACAGTATATCTGTCTATGCAGTTAATGTATATATATGTTTCAGGAATGGATATCCCCAATTACAAAAAATTGGAAGTGTAAAAAATGCAAGAGTTATTTTTGCTCCTGTAGAAGTTGCAATTTTTTTTCTAAAACAGTTAAAGTTTTTTAAATTTTGGTTACCAATAGGTTACCAATTTTAATTTTTAAGAAGTTTTATTTTAGCTCTAAATGGCTTTAATAAGGTTTTTAAATGGTGACCCGTAGGGGATTCGAACCCCTATTGCCGGCGTGAGAGGCCAGAGTCCTAACCGTTAGACGAACGGGCCACATAGAAATGTGCGTCAGGACATTTGACGCCGTGATTATAGAGCAAATTCCCTTACAAAAAACTTTAAAATAGCCGATATTGAATTATCAAAACTTTATAGGTGATATTCATGATAGGCAAGTGTCAAAATTGTGGCGGTACATTGGATGGGGTTATCTGTTCGTATTGTGGGGTGCGCAATGATATTGATCTTAAAGAACGGTATGAAGTACATAGGCAAACAGAGCGTATCTGTCCCGACTGTGAAATCTTTCTAGATACTATCATGATGGATGAATCTCAAAAACTCTATATTGAAAAATGTAAACATTGCAAAGGGATATTTTTAGACTTTGGTGAGTTGGAAGCCTTGATGGAGCGCGAGATAGTGAAAAGTGAAAAACGTGATTTAAAAAAGCTTCGTGATATCATGGATAATCCACGTGTCAGAGAAAAAAAAGTAAAGTACAAAAAATGCCCCCAATGTCGTAAAATGATGTCACGTATCAACTACAAGCAGCGCAGTGGTGTTATCATGGATAGATGTGGAAGTTGTGGGTATTGGCTTGATGCAGGAGAACTTCGGCAAATCATGGAGTGGGCGAAGTTAGAAGGGTTACAAGAGTTTACGCCTACTTTGCCCGACTCTTCACAGGCAAGTTTGAAAAAGAGGGTGAACTCTGTAGAAAAAAACCCCTATCATGATAGAGGGATGGAAGACTTTTTATCCCTCTTTGTGGATGGATTTATGCGTAAAGTTTATGGATTTTAGAGCCTTCTTTGGTAATCATCATAGCCAAACTTTTTAACGATTTCTAGGCTACCATCTTCTCTCTCTATCGCTAAATCAGGAAGTTTTATGCCATTAAATGTTGTGTTTTTGACGATGGTATAATGTATCTGATCTTCAAAGATAATTTTGTCACCAATCTTTAGAGGTGCATCAAAACTATAATCGCCCATAATATCCCCAGCCAAACAAGTGTTTCCACCTAGACGATAGGTATATGCTTTTTCTTCTGCTTTCCCTGCGCCTCTTACTTCTGCACGATAGGGCATGATGAGCGTATCAGGCATATGGGCTTCTGCGGAAGTATCGAGGATAGCGATGTCGATACCGTTGTGTACGATGTCAAGGACTGTAGCCACTAGCACGCCCGTCTGCCAGCCTACTGCTTCACCAGGTTCGAGATAGACTTCTACATCATAGCGGGCTTTGAACTCTTTGATGATCATGATAAGCTTTTCTACATCATAATCATTTCGTGTGATGTGATGACCGCCACCAAAGTTTATCCATTTCATGTGAGGGATAAGATGTCCAAACTTCTCTTCAAATCCTTTTAAAACAAGCTCTAATGCGTCCGCATCTTGTTCACAAAGCGCATGAAAATGTAGCCCCTCTATGCCATCAAGTAAATCGTCTCTAAACTCTTTTTTTGTGATACCTAGGCGACTATGGGTTGAGCAAGGGTTATAGAGATTAGTAGGGGCAGCAGAGACTTCAGGATTGACACGTAAGCCACAAGAGACTTTGCCAAGTGCGCGCTCTTTATATTTTTGCCATTGGCTAAAAGAGTTAAAAACGAGATGATTGCTTATATGGATAATCTCATCTATCTCTTTATCTTTAAAGGCGGGGGCGTAGGTGTGTACTTCTCTCTGGAATGCTTCATGAGCCAAGCGTGCTTCGTGTAGCCCACTCGCACAACAGCCATGCAGATATGCTCTCATTAAGGGAAAGCTTGCTTTAAAGGCAAAACCTTTGAGAGCAAGGAGAATTTTTGCAGCACTTTTTTCTTGTACATAGGCTAAGAGTTCGAGATTTTCTTTTAGTTTTTTCTCTTCTGATATATAGATAGGTGTGGGAATGTTTTTATAGTTCAAGAGCTTTACAGTACTCCTTCCTAATGCTTATGTAGTGACCAGATTTTGCTTCAGAACAATTAAATGGATAAAAATCCTCAGGAAAGATATAGCTTTTATCTATATCAAGTTGGGGATTGAGCCCAATATAGGGATGAAAATAGGGATCATTTGCACTCTGCTCCTGCAATGCTGTTTTTGCATCAAGATTGTGGTTAAAGGCTTCATCCATTAGTGCATCAAGTGGTCTATAGATAGTTCTTTGCATAAAAGCATCGTAGTGATAGGTATCTTTAGTTGCCATACTGCTATGATTGGCAGCATGATGTTTATCACCATAGATAAACATAAATGTTTTGTTATCTTCTGCGATAGAATTGTTCAAAAAGAGATCGATACCTATACGGATATCAGTAGTATAATCCTTTGCATAAACTTGGAGAATCATTTTTGTGTTATCTGGTAATTGTATGGTTTTATCATGGGGTATCATGTTTGTTTTTACATTAAATGCGGAGTAACCAGATGCCATCGGGAAGATAATCCTTGCATCACTGCCTAGTTCTGTGAGTTGGTTTATCAACCAAAATGTCACGCCTGCACCCATCGAATGCCCTAAAAAACCTACTTTACTCTTATCTATATGTGATGAAAATTGATTGATAGCATCTCTTGTTATAGCAGGGAGAGGTCTGAGCTGATAATTTTCATAAGTGATAAAGAGGATATTGTAACCTTTTGATGCCACAAAATAGAATAACCCTTTGTAAGTGTCAGCGTGATAGACACCAGCTCCGGCATAAAAGAAAAGTGTTGGCAGTGATTTGTTTAAATCTTTTGGGTAATAGAGTGTTGTTGTACGTGCTGGAAATTCACTATTTTGTATCGTTTTTGTCTCAACTGCATGTATGCCAAATGTCCCATACCCTGACTCTAATTGTGAAATATTCGTATCATCGAGATAGATAAGTGGCTGTGAGGAGATTTGTGATTTTTTGTAAATTGGCAAAGTGTCTGTAGTAGGATTGTCATCTTTTATAAGTAGCGTTGTATTTTTATCGACACTGTCTGAAGAACAGGATATTAAAAAAAGCGTCACTAAGATAAGTAAAAAAAGTGCCATCCATTTCATAATGCTATTTCCTCTATCTTTGTTAATGATATTTGATTATACTATAAATAAATCAACAAAGAAGCGAAAAGATGACGATATTAGAAGAGAAAGTGATGTTTGAAAAGGAAAAAGAAATATGAAAAGAATTATTTTGCTGGGAGTGATGTTTTTTATCGTGATAGGGTGCGAAGGAAAATCAAATGAGATAGCCAAAATACCTGAAGCTTCAGGTATATGTTTTTCACAAAAAAGCAAGACATTATTTGTGGCGCATGATGAAGGAAAAGTGTTTGAAATCGATAAAAATGGAAAGATTTTAAGAGAGCGTCGTTTAGGGAAGTATGACCTAGAAGGTGTGGCTTGTGATGATATAAAAGGAGAGCTTCTTTTTGCGGTAGAAGGCAAAGATAACATTCTTGTAGTAGGTCAAAAAAACTTGAAAATTAGAAATTACATCAATATAAAAAGAGTGTATCATGATAAGATGATTTTGAAAAAAGACCGAAAGAATAAGGGGCTAGAAGGTATCGCAATCGTAGGCGACGCTCTTTTTCTTTCAAACCAATCTGATGTATTTTTACCAAAAAAGAATCCTTCTTTACTCATCAAAGTAGAAAAAAGCAATAAGAAAAAAGTGACTATTTCAAAGCTCTTTGAACATGGACATAAAGATATCTCAGGATTGACCTATCATGATAAGTATCTTTATATGGTAAGTGATACAGAAGATTTACTTTTAAAATATTCTTTGGATGAAAAAAAGGTTGTTTTTACGGCTAAATTGCCAGCTTTCGCACAAGAAGGCGTGGCATTTGATGATGAAGGATATATCTACTTTGCTGATGATAATGGTGCAGTTTTGAAGTATAAAAAAGAGAAGTTTGGTCTATGATTATTCTACTTTTCGTAGCACCTTATCTAAAAGTGTAGTACTAAGGATGCGTTTTAAAAACCAAAAGATGGTAGTGGGTGTTGTCACACGGTACCGTTCTTTTGGTCTTTTTGTATTAAGCGCATGAAGAAGTACGTTAAATACTGCCTCTTCACCTAGTGTAAAAGGCACATCTTCTGTGCGCTCTAAGCCTGCAAGTTTTTCTTTATAAACTGTTTTATAAACGCTCTTTTCTCTATCAATGTTTTGGATAAATTTTGCAAGTGCATTTTTTCTAAAGTCACTTCGAATGGGACCTGGCTCTATCAAGGAAACAAAGATATTTGTCCCTTCAAGTTCTAGTCTCATGGTATCACTTAAACCCTCAAGAGCAAATTTACTAGCATTGTAAGCACCACGATAGCGAAGAGCGACGAACCCTAAAACAGAAGAATTTTGGATGATACGTCCGTGTCCTTGTGCTCTCATGATAGGAAGTACTTTGGTCGTGAGTTCGTGTGTACCAAAAAGATTGGTTTCAAATTGGGCTTTTAAAACATCTCTAGTTAAATCTTCTACACATCCAGGTTGTCCATAAGCACCATTGTTAAAAAGTGCGTAGAGCTTCCCATCCGTATTTTCAAGGATTTTATCGAGTGCTTCTTGGATGCTTTGGGAGTCATCCAAGTCTAGTTGATAAGAGTCCAATCCCTCATCTCTTAATCTTTGCACATCTACGCTATCACGCGCAGTAGCAAAAACCCTAAAGCCCTCTTTTTGAAGGGCTTTAGCACAGTAGTAACCGATGCCTGTTGAGCATCCTGTGATGAGGATGGACTTTTGTGCCATTAAGGGCAGTTTTCTATACAGAGTTTTTTAGAGATGACTTGACCACCACAGCCTGTATAACAGTTGTCAAAACTTCGTGTACAACCACAGTCTAAGTCACAAAACTCCGCTTCTGCTTTGAGTTTTTCTTGTTCAAAAGAAGGTTTTTTAGGTTTTGGAGGCAAGTAACTACTACTATAATAAGGGACAGGATCATACCAAAAAAGGCTATTTGCATATCCATGATAACGTGGACTATAATAGTAAGGATAGCCATATCCTACGTAGCTAAAATGCATAAAATTTCTGTCAAATTGATAATCGTCTATCTGGTTGACATAATTTTCAAGTTTTTGTGTATACGCTTGTAACATTTTTGCATATCGTTGCTTGGCTATCCTATGTGCTTTGACCTTGCAAGAACTAAAGGCACTTTCACATTTTGTTTGACAAGCGTTACGCTGACTTTCGCACAGACCAAGACAGATACTAGCTTCACTACTGTTTGATATCTTTGGTGGATGATACTCTTTAATCACTTTATACTTGGGTGAACATGCTGTAAAAAACAACATACTAAATACTAATATAACATATTTCATTTTCCCTCCTAATATAATTATGGGATGCTCCATTTTATCATATTTTCACAGATTAAAGTTAATGGGTGTTTTGACGATATTTAAGGATATAAACTAGTAGGAAATTATCATGATGAAGAGAACCACAGTGACGTTATGGATGGTGGCATTATTGCTGATGAGTGGCTGTAGTAGCAGTTCAACAGAAAATCTTGAAAGTACTAGTGGTCCTAGTGCGGGAGATGGTAGAGTAGTTGCTTCATTGAATGGCGGTGAAACAGGCATATCTCTGGAAGGAAAAAGTTGGACTAGTATAGAGATAGACTTAATGAAATACCTTCGGGGTACAAGTGATAGAGAGAAAAGTTACAAGATAGAGATGATGTTTGAGGAAAGTACAGTTTTAGTGGAAGCAGACTGCTATGATATCACGGCACGTTATAAGTTTAAAGATGATGAACTATCATTTTCGAGAGTCTCTTCTCCTACAACAGTCAACAGAGCAACATGCAGTGGCTTTAAAGACGCTGATAACGCCGTCTTAGCCTTTTTCTCATCAGACTACACCGTCTCGAATAGTACACAAAATTCTATGACACTTGAGGCAACTGACTTAGATGCGTCAGTCACACTCAAAAGGTAACTAAGCCTTTGCAGCACCTTCAAAATCAGGAGCACAAAAGATACCACAGTGACAAACACCTTTTTCAGGTATCTCTTGCTCGATAGCTGGTTTACAAGGACAAGTTCTATCATCTACACTTTTAAATTTTCCCTCTTTTTTGGGATCTGGTTCCACCATAAAACAGGGACAAAAACGCTTTCCATAAAGAAGCTTGTGACGGGCTAATCCCATGATGACACCCTCATTGACATCTTCATTGGCATTATATACCCAACCGAAATTTTTGTTTACTTTGTCTGTAAATTTTTTTGTTTTTTCTAACTCTTCTAAGAACTCTTCGGAGTTCATGTCGATACTTTTCATCATTGATTTTTCCTATATGTTAATCCGTGCTATATTCTATCATAATTCTTTTACAAACCATGGTAAACCATCATTTTTTAATGCATCCATAAATGGGTCTGGGTCAAATTGTTCCATATTAAACACTCCTTGTCCCATCCACTTTCCTTGCATCATCATCTTTGCCCCTATCATGGCCGGGACACCTGTCGTATAACTAACTGCTTGAGAGAGAGTCTCTTTGTAAGTCTCTTCGTGGTCGCAGATGTTATAGATATAAATCGTCTTTTCTGTGCCATCCTTTAATCCTTTTGCAACGATACCTATGTTGGTCTTTCCTTTGGTTCTCTCTCCCAAAGTGGCAGGGTCTGGCAGTAATGTTTTTAGAAATTGCATAGGGACTATTTTACAGCCATTGTGTTCTACCTTTTGTATACCAAGCATCCCAACATTTTCAAGACATTTCATATGGGTGAGATAAGACTCTCCAAAGGTCATGAAAAATCGGATACGCTTGAGCCCTTTGATATGTTTGATAAGGCTTTCCATCTCTTCATGGTAGAGTAGGTAAGAATCTTTTTTACCAATCTCAGGGTAATCCCAGACCATCTTGATTTCCATCGGTTCTGTCTCTATCCACTTACCATTTTCCCAGTATCGTCCTTTTGAAGAGACTTCTCTGAGGTTGATTTCAGGATTGAAATTAGTAGCAAAAGGATAGCCGTGGTCACCCGCGTTGCAGTCAAGAATATCAATGGTCTCTATCGTATCAAAATAATGTTTCTGCGCATAAGCACAAAAAACATTGGTCACACCAGGGTCAAATCCAGATCCTAAAAGGGCTAAAATACCAGCCTTTTTAAACCTATCATGATAGGCCCATTGCTCTTTATACTCAAACTTTGCAGAGTCTGGGTGTTCATAGTTGGCAGTATCAAGGTAGTGTACTTTTGCCTGTAAACAGGCTTCCATGATGGTAAGGTCTTGGTAAGGTAGGGCGATGTTAAGTACCATGTCAGGTTTTACTTTTTTGATGAGTGCTACAAGGGCGGGTACATCATCGGCATCGACCTTGGCGATATCTATCTCTTTGTTATAACGTTCTTTGACCTCTTTTTGGTAAAGTTCACATGAACTAAGTCTACGACTTGCTAATGTGATATGGTCAAATGTTGCATCTTGTACACACTTGTGTACGACGACGCGACCCACGCCTCCTGCTCCGATGATTAAGATGTCTGACATTGCAACTCCTTGTCAATTCTTCTCTAGCTATGATTATAGCTAGAGAAGAAAAACTTTAATTTTTTTGATGATTATACACTATTAATTTTTAAAAATGTTTCTTTTAGGAACAAAAAAGACTTATTTTTCAATAAAGGTAAAAAAAGATTGCATAAAAAAAGAAAAATTACTATTCTGAATGTAAGAAGATTATGCACGTTAAGGAATTGAAATGATTAAAAATAGTTTACTTATAGCCTTTATAGTACTTTTTTCAGGCTGTGGTGATAGTGTACGTGATGGTTCTCAAGGTCCTACATCAAGTTCTTATGCACGTATCAGTAGCACGGGTATGGGTAGTGAGTATGATGCAACTATGGATGTAGAGATAGAGGCGGTTAAACGTTTTAATACAGAAGGTGTCGCTGTAGATATCGCTCTTTCAGAAGATGGGAGTATCGTCTATATCGCTAGTGGTGATGGTGGACTTGAAGTGATAGATGTGAGTAACCCAGAGTATCCACACCTCATATATAGTTATAATTTACCAGAGTATGTCAACTATGTTGAGGTAAAAGATGATGTCGTATATGTAGCATATGTCTCTGAGGGATTGCAGAGTTACTATAGTGTACATGCTTTTGATGTATATAACCCTTACAATCCGTACTACATTGGTAGCGGGAAAAGTCAAAATGGAGTGGGACATAGTTCAGCTGTGAGTGGTGCGTACTACTATGAAGTCAATAGTGAAGGTTTAGAAATATTTAAAGATTATGATAAAGTAGGTTCATACTATCTACATGATAGTGCTTATGCCCTAGCGATTTATAATAACTACGTTTTTATTGCCAATGGCAGAGAGGGATTAACAATCCTCAAAACCAATGTTAATGGAGTGGTAGGGCAGGTACACTAAGCCAAACTCTCCAAGATAGTTTTTGTAAGCTTTAAAGCACGTGATCGGTGTGAAAGGGCTTCTTTCACATCAGAGTCTAGTTCTCCCAAGGTATCATGATAGCCCTCAGGGATAAACATCGGGTCATAACCAAAGCCTTTATCTCCTCTAGCCTCGGCTATTACATCCCCATACATCCAACCATGCACGGTAAATTCTTCTCCCTTATCCGTGATCATTGCCATAGCAGCAGTATAAAAAGCAGCTGTTTTTGTGATGTTATGTTTTTTCAGCTCATCTATAAGTTTGTAAAGGTTATCTTTATCACTCACTCCTTCTCCGGCGTAACGTGCACTGTAAATACCTGGCTCATTGTTAAGGGCTGGTACAGAGATACCGCTATCATCAGCGAGGATGATAAAGTGCTCACCAGAGTCTTTTAGTTTTTCGTAAATAGCTCTTGCTTTGATAAGCGCATTTTCTTTAAATGTATCGCCATCTTCGATGATGTCAAATGGCTCTACTACATCGGAGTATGCTAACACATCATAAGAACAATACTCTTTGATTTCGCGGATTTTACCTTTGTTTGCAGAGGCTAGGATAATTTTCATGGTTTACCTTAATGTAATTAGGAATATAATTGTCTTATATAGAAAATATTATAACATATAGGGGTTTTTATCATGATTAAAACAGTTATGCCACTTTCACTCATCGTGGCACTAAGATTTTTGGGGCTATTTATCGTTCTTCCAGTCCTTTCAGCATATGCACTTACCTTGGATGGTGCCTCTGTTTTTATCGTGGGAATTGTCATCGGTTCTTACGCGCTAACCCAAGCGATATTTCAGATACCATTTGGGATGCTTAGTGATAAGATAGGACGTAAAAAGACGTTGCTATTTGGGCTTTTGATATTTATCGTAGGATCTGTTGTCGCGGCACTCTCTACAGATATCTATACGTTGATGATAGGGCGTTTTTTACAAGGTGCGGGGGCTATCGGTTCTGTTGTTACCGCGATGATTTCTGACTTGGTAAAAGAAGAGACTAGAGCACACGCTATGGCTATCATGGGTGGAACCATAGCCCTAAGTTTTGCAGTTGCGATGGTTGTTGGACCAATCGTAGGTGGTATATATGGTGTGGATAAACTTTTTTGGATTACTGCAGGACTTACAGTATTTGCGATACTAGTTCTTTTCACCGCTGTACCAGAAGCACCAAAGATAGTGCATCATTACTCTGAAGCAGAGAGTAAAATAAAAGAAGTTTTTAAAGATAAAAGCTTGGTGATTATGTACGTGACATTTTTGTTTCATACTTCTATCATGACAATGGCATTTTTAATCATCCCTATCGTAATGACGCAAAGCGTAGATGATGGTGGTTTTGCTTGGGATAAGACGGAGCTGTGGAAGGTTTATATACCTGCGATGATTTTTGGATTGATTGCGATGGGACCAGCGGCGGTATTTGGTGAGAAAAAAGATAAGGGTAAAGAGATATTTTTACTCTCTATCGTGTTGATTGCTATCGGATTTTTACTGATGGGATTTGCAACGGCTGCATTGCCATTTATCATCGGTGTGGTGCTTTTCTTTATCGGATTTAATATGTTTGAACCACTACTGCAGTCATTTGTCTCTAAGTTTGCTAAAGTGCATCAAAAGGGAGCGGCTATAGGCGCGGCAAATTCATTTGCTTACTTTGGTGCGTTTATGGGTGGTATGCTTGGTGGTTGGGTACTTCATGCGTATTCAAGAGGGACTTTGGCACTCATCGTTCTAGGACTTTCAGTGCTTTGGTTTTTATGGGTGATGAAGCTAAGAAATCCAGGACATCGTGGTAATGTCTACATGGAATTTGACCGCTATGACCAAGAGAAGTTACCTGCGATGAAAGGTCGTGAAGGTATCGTTGAATATTATACTAACGAGACCGAAGGTGTTATCGTTGTCAAGTATGATAAAGATATCACCAACGAAGATGTGATTCGGGAGTTGATGGTTAAATAATTGCTAGTTTACCTCACTCTTTTTATACTTTCACTCCTCTCGGCAACACTTTTGCCAGGGGGTAGTGAGGCACTGCTTTTATATGATATCTCCCAAAACTACAACCTTATACTACTTCTCATCTCTGCAACACTTGGTAATACACTAGGCTCACTGATCAACTATTTTTTAGGTTTAAAGGGTATGGATTATCTGCTACATAAGAAAAATATAAATGAAAAATATCTGGATAGTGCGCATCGTTATTTTAAAAAGTATGGTGCTTGGGCATTGTTCCTCTCATGGGTTCCTCTCATCGGAGATCCTATAACATTGATTGCAGGGGTGTTAAAGTATGATGTGAAAAAGTTTATCATGATAGTGTTGTTGGCAAAAGGAGTACGCTATATCATGATAGCATGGATGCTATCATGATACCAAGAGTATTTAGAAAGTATTACAACTATTCAAGTCACCTGTTTTAAGGCCGCGCAGAAACCAAGTCATTCGCTGTTTTGATGAACCATGTGTGAAACTATCTGGGACTACATACCCTTGCGCTTTTTTCTGCAAGGTATCATCACCGATAACATTGGCAGCGTTGAGTGCTTCATCGATATCACCTTCTTCTAAGATATTTTTCATCTTGTGTGCATGGTTTGTCCAGACACCTGCGTAACAGTCAGCTTGTAGTTCCACCTTGACTTGTAAGGCATTTGCAGCACTTTTTCCATGTGAGCGTTGCTTTGCGCGTTGTACTTTTTCTAAAGTACCTTGAAGATTTTGTATATGATGACCTACCTCATGCGCGAGGATATAGGCTTGTGCAAAGTCACCTGAAGCTTTAAACTTGTACTTTAGTTCATCATAAAAACCAAGATCGATATAAACCGTCTCATCAGCAGGACAGTAAAATGGTCCCATCGCTGAGTCTGCTCCACCACAGCCACTTTGAGTAGAACCACGGTAAAGTACCATCTTTGGTTCTCTATAGGTGTATCCAGCCTTGTTAAAGATATCTTTCCAGACATCTTCTGTATCGGCAAGAACTGTTGAGATAAATGTGGCTCTCTCATCATCAGCGGCTTGATGTTGTGGTGCGATACCTGCTGTTTGTCCACCGTTCATAAAGGAGAGGGGATTAAACCCACTCATATACGCCAATGCCCCTGCGCCAATGATGAGCAATCCAAATTTACTTTTTAAAAGTGGTTTTATGATTGGGAAGATAAAAAATAGGGTTTGCAAAGAGGGCATTTTAAAGCCACCACTTCTCCCCCCACTAGTTCGTCTATCGTCTACATTGGTACTTTTTCGTCCTTTTTTCCATCTCATTTTACTGTCTTCCTTCTATAATTTAAGTAGGTTTTTACTTTAGCAGAGCAGACTTAAAGTGGCTTTATAAATAATGTTTAAATACTTCAGCTAAAACCCAAAAAAATGGTAAGAGAAAAATCCCCATGAAAAGAGTGGTAAACCAGAGTGTAAACTTTCGCTCATTGGCATTTACATCTTCCATCCTAAGAAAACTATATAGTTCTCTATTGACCCAGACCTCTTGAAAGAGGATGAAGCTAAGCATCATCAGCACTATCATGATAGTGCTAGGATAGGCTAAAACACCATAGTTAAATAGAAAAAAAGAGATAGCAAATACAGCAGAGAGAAGCTCCCCTACGATGTATATAGCTGTACGTCTGCCACTTATCATGATAGTCCCAGCAGCAGATGCCAAAATCAATGCACAGTAAAATATCGCCCAAAGTGGCAATAAAAGTGTCATTTGTCTTCTAAGCTATCCATCAAAACACCGATGATATCAGACATAGTGAGTATCCCTGCAAGTTCATTGTTGTCGATGACCAAGAGGCGTTTGATACTACTACTAACCATCATACGAGCGGCATATTTGACGTCGAGATCTGCTGAAACGGAGATGGCTGGTGCGGCTGCGATATCATAAATATTAAGCAAGTCGATATCTCCATCCTCAGCCACGATAGATTGGAGTATGTTTTTAAATGTCACTAATCCATAAGCACCATGAGGGTTACTTTTATCCATAATGATGGAACGGATACTATGTGTTCGCATACTTGCTAAGGCATCTCTTACCGTGGCAGTTTGTGCCAAAACTACAAGCTTCTCTTTGGGTGTCATAATCTCTTTAACTAACATAAAAACCTCCTAAAGTATATGTTTGATATCTTGTTCAAAATGGTGTAACTCTTCGTTGTCGAGTCCCGCTACATGGCTGAGTGGCATCGTGAGTGCCATAGCGGTTGTATCGGGATTATCCATATCTAACTCAGCCCTTAAAGCACGCATCACTTTCATAGAGAGACGGCGTGGTAAGATAAACAGCAATATAGAGACATTTTCTTCCAACGTGAGTCCAAAAAAGACTTTTTTCTCTTTAAGCCCGATGTTTTTTCCATGGACGATAGTCGCACCACCAGCCCCTGCCTCTTTGGCAACAGCGATGGCTTTTTCTTCTTGACTATCGGGAATAATGGCGAGAAGTGCTGTAAATTTCATAGTGTGTCTCCTTCTTATTTTAAATTGTTTTCTTAACAAGGAGCAAAGCCCCTTGTTAATTCATTGTATCTCAGGCTAAGGCTTATGCCTAGAATCTGTTTTAGTTGTTTTATACTGGGCATAGATACCATATCCCATGACTGTGAGTATAGGAAATAGCGACGCAAACGCGATAAGCCCAAACCCATCTATGAGAGGATTTCTACCCTCTATATTTTCAGCAAGTCCTAGTCCTAGTGCCGCAACCAATGGTACTGTCACCGTAGACGTGGTTACGCCACCACTATCATAAGAGATAGGCACGATATACTTTGGTGCAAAATATGTCATGATAATCACAAGCGAATACCCTACGATGATATAGTAGTGGATAGGATCTCCACTCACCAAGCGATATGCTCCAAGTGCGATACCGATGGCTACACCAAATGCGACCACGATACGTAGGGTATTTTGTTGGATATTACCTTCACTTATCTCTTCGGCTTTCATGGCAATGGCTAAGAGGGCTGGCTCTGCCATCGTTGTGGAAAATCCTATCAAAAAGGAAAAAAGATATATGAGTAAGTTATTTTTCATCGCGGTGAGTTGAAAGGCGATAGATTCCCCGATAGGAAAAAGTCCCATCTCTAAGCCTACGATAAAGGCATAAAGCCCAAGGACAACGAGGATGATTCCTACCGTGATTTTGTGCAGGTGTGCGACGGGTTTTTTGATGATGATATACTGAAAAAAGAAGATGACGATGAGGATAGGTGCGACATCTTTGACTACACCGAACAAATCCATAAGCGCCACTTTCCAGTCAAAATTATGTACAGAAGTTGCGATTACGTCTTTGACAGGTTCTGCTATCATGATAGCGCTCGCATCTCCACTTCCCATATAGACGATGATGCCATAGACTTGGACAAATATCATCGGTGTCAACGAAGCAAAAGCGATCAGTCCAAAGCCGTCAATTGCAGGATTTCTCCCCTTGATACTAGAAGAGAGTCCGATACCTAAGGCTGCTACGAGTGGGACGGTCACGGTAGAAGTTGTTACCCCACCACTATCGTATGCCAGCCCGATAATCTCCTTGGGTGCAAAAAATGTTACCAATACCACAATGATATATCCGGTGATGATATAGTACTGGATTGGATGCCCAACAAGGATACGAAAAGTCCCCAAGGTGATAGCAAATCCCACAGAAACTGCTACTGTCATACGAAGCCAAAAGGCATCCACACGCCCATCAGAGATGAGTGCTGCTTTATCCGCGATAGCGATGAGAGCAGGCTCTGCCACTGTAGTCGAAAAACCGATAGTAAAAGCAAAAAGCAATAGCCAAAAGATAGAACCTTGTTTGGCAAAGTCTGTGGCGAGATTTTCCCCGATGGGAAAGATACCTATCTCTAAACCTCTGATAAAGAGTGCTAATCCCACAGCCACAATAAAAAGACCGATAATGATGGAAGTGAGATTTTCGGGCATAGCACGCACGATAGCTATCTGGAAAAAGGCAACAACGAGGACGATAGGTAATAAATCTTTAAACGAGTTTTTAAGGTCGCTGTAAAATATCTTTAAACTTTCATTCATAAAATAGAGTGTATCATAAAATTAGTGATAAGTTATGTCTACAAGGTATAACTCATCACACTAAAATTAGTGATGTTTTGTTTTTAAAAGAGCGACTTCCATTTCATGGAGTTTTAACTCTCTTTTAAAAAGAAGTAGTTTATCTTGTGCAATACCAAACTCTATCTCAGCAAGCTTTAATTCCATCTTTTCTTTATCTATTTTTGTGCTTGATAAGGCTTTGACACCTAATTCATACATTTTTTCCTCCCGTTGAAAAAGTTTTACTTTATTTTGATAGATATCCACTTTGAGATTTGCTAACTTAATTTCCATCTCTTGAATCGTCTGTTTTGCCATCAGATTTGTGCTGAGCGTTAATGTAAGTATCAGTCCAATTTTTAGTGCATGTGTTCTTAGTATCATAAAATATCCTTATAATTAATGTCTTGAAATCATTCTATCATAATATAAATAAAAATTATAATACTTGAGAATTTTATAGGGAAATTCTATGCTTAAGTGTATATTGTAAAATTCACAAACATTCTTCCACGCATTACACTTTTTACCTTCCACTTTTTTAGGTGAAAGTGAAATGATTTTGGAATTTTAGTTGGCGAAATAATCTAACTCTCAAACAAGCTAATTCTAATAAGTAAACCTCCGGCTCTGCCGGAGGACTCCCAAAGTTTGACAGATACGGGAGTGAATGTGATATTCTAATATTTGAACTGCTCAAAGTCACAAATAAAAAGGATATCACAAGATGAATATTATACAACAA
>JAJRSK010000005.1 GCA_024278835.1 Campylobacterales bacterium
GTCTACACTCTACATGGTTCCATGTGCAAACCCAGATGGTTTTGAGTACTCTCGAAATCACTTCTCTTTTTGGAGAAAAAATAGACGCAAGAATCTCGATGGAAGTTATGGTGTTGATTTAAATAGAAACTTTGAAGTTGGTTTTTCTAAAAACAACAACATGAGTTCAAATGTTTACTCAGGTATAGAACCATTTAGTGAACCCGAAACGGCAGCACTGAGAGATTTTGCACTTTCACATAAAAATATCACTATTGCTCTTGATTATCATTCACAAGGCAATGTATTTTTCCCTGCGCATAATTTTATCCATGAAGACGCTGAGGATGCTATTGACTTAAACCTTTTAGCTTCAAATATGGCAGAAGAGATAAGAAAAGAGTCTGGTCGTGAGTATGGTGTTCACATGGGTAAACCCCCTACACATCTTATCTCAGGGAGTGGAAGAGAGTTTTACTACTCTTTAGGTGCTTTATCTCTTGTAGCCGAAGTTGGGAGTAGAAATATCAGTGATTATGTTGAAAATATGACAGAACACATCGATGAAAATATCCCTGCTCTTTTGTATGCTTTATCTGAAACGAATAACTATCAAAAAGAGCTAAATCTACCTCGTGTTGATAACTTTATAGCAAATTCTGTAAGCCCAAAAGAGATTGAACTCACTTGGGAATATGACAATGACGAAAATGTTTACTTTGAGCTTTTCCGTTCTACAAAGAAAAAAGGTTTTGCACAAGCATCAAACAGAATTGCCATAACAAAATCAACAAGCTATACAGATAGTCATCTCAAGCCATCTACAAACTATGTTTATTTCTTAAGAGCAGTATGTAGAAAGAAAAAGGTTAAATCTCCTTTTGCACAACTTGTGAGTGTGCGTACAAATCCTGCCGATGGAATGTTCTCTAAAATACTTTATCCACTAGCAGATAAAATAGGTTATGTTGGGGAAAAGACGAAGAAAAACAGAGAACATTTCGGTACAAACTCTCTTTTTGTAGGGATAAGTGAAACCAAAGGTGAGTGTTTTGGTGTATGTGGTTTCTCACTCAGTACTGTTCCAGAAAATGCCGTCATTCAAAGTGCTTCAATCTCTTTTTATCCTATGAACAGAGTATCTGTGCAGGTAGAAAACTTTGGACAATGGCGTGTTGGACAGATGGATGATAGAAATATTGATAACCTCAGTGATTTTGATGAGATAAAAAATGCAAGGATGCTAAGTTATATCGGGTCGCCAACTCTCTCTTCTCAACTCTCTCAAGGCATCTGGAGAAATTATGAGTTTGCTACCCAAGAGATTGCTGTACTTCAAAAATCACTCAAACGCAGAGAGGCTCACTTTAGAATGGAAGGACCCACTTGTCTTCCTCTTGACCGTTCATCTCAAATGATGCAGTGGGACATAGGCTATGGTGAATTTAGTGGTGGTCTTACTTTTAGACCAAAACTTGATATCTCTTATACTATAGATGATGCTAGACTCGATTTGCAATCTTCATCAGAGTTCACTGTCACAAAAGAAAAGCTAAAAGAAGATACACTCTCTGTTGGCTATGACAAAGACGGAAATGAGCAGTTTGGTTGCATAGAGTTTAACCTCTCCAACCTTCCCGAGATGGATAACACTGTAATATCTAATGCTTATATCGATTTAGAAGCGAGTAAAATTGACGCTCTTAATGACCTAAGATTTCACCTTGAGATGATTGTTCCATGTGTTGGAGAAAAGACATATGAGAAGATACAAGCGCGAAATATTATAGAGAGAATCGGCTATGATGTAAGTGTTGTTGATGTTAAAAATTCTGCGAAGCAAAGATTTGTTTTCGACTCATTTGCCATCCATGAGATGATTAACAGCAGTGATGAAAATCAAAAAGTTGAGTTTGTTATCTCAGCCTCTTCTCAAAAAGATTTTTCAAAATTACAAAGTATCAACTGGATAGATTCTAAACGCATCAAAAGACCATCTTTAGTAATAAACTACATCAAAAAGCGTAGAAATCCTCCCCAACAAGTTACAGAACTAAAACAAACACTTGAAAATGGAGTCATAAAACTACAATGGAATAGTCCTCATGATGACGGTTATAAAGGTGCTATCGTCGTTAAAAATCCATTTAGAGTTCCTTGTTCACCATATGATGGTCAAAAGCTTTACGGTGGTTCAGACACTTATACCTTCGACAACTTTGGAGATAAAGATACACATAAATACTATGCAGTTTTCTCTTACGATGATGTTCCCAATTTCTCAGAACCTGTATTTATAGAAGTAAACGCTTAAGAGTAATGAAAAACTTCAAAGCACTTGTTATATTATTATTCTCTTTTAATTTATATAGTGCTGAGTTTATCATTCATGATGTAAATAATAGTGATTCACAAAAAAGCTACATTGTTCTTCCTTATCTGTTTAATTCTGACACAACAGGCTTAACAACAGGGCTTGCAGGAATTTTGCATGGTTATTA
>JAJRSK010000006.1 GCA_024278835.1 Campylobacterales bacterium
GTCTACACTCTACATGGTTCCATGTGCAAACCCAGATGGTTTTGAGTACTCTCGAAATCACTTCTCTTTTTGGAGAAAAAATAGACGCAAGAATCTCGATGGAAGTTATGGTGTTGATTTAAATAGAAACTTTGAAGTTGGCTTTTCTAAAAACAACAACATGAGTTCAAATGTTTACTCAGGTATAGAACCATTTAGTGAACCCGAAACGGCAGCACTGAGAGATTTTGCGCTTTCACATAAAAATATCACTATTGCTCTTGATTATCACTCACAAGGAAATGTATTTTTTCCTGCGCATAACTTTATCCATGAAGATGCAGAAGATGCTATTGATTTAAATCTTTTAGCTTCAAATATGGCAGAAGAGATAAGAAAAGAGTCAGGTCGTGAGTATGGTGTTCATATGGGAAAACCCCCTACACATCTTATCTCAGGAAGTGGAAGAGAGTTTTACTACTCTTTAGGTGCTTTATCTCTTGTGGCTGAAGTTGGTAGTAGAAATATCAGTGATTATGTTGAAAATATGACGGAACACATCGATGAAAATATCCCTGCTCTTCTCTATGCTTTATCTGAAACGAACAACTATCAAAAAGAGCTAAATCTACCTCGCGTTAATAACTTTATAGCAAATTCTATAAGCCCAAAAGAGATTGAACTCACTTGGGAATATGACAATGACGAAGATGTTTACTTTGAACTTTTCCGTTCTACAAAGAAAAAAGGTTTTGCACAAGCATCAAACAGAATTGCGATGACAAAATCAACAAGCTACACAGATAGTCATCTCAAGCCATCTACAAACTATATTTACTTCCTAAGAGCTGTGTGTAGAAAGAAAAAAGTTAAATCTCCTTTTGCGCAACTTGTGAGTGTGCGTACAAATCCTGCCGATGGAATGTTCTCTAAAATACTTTATCCACTAGCAGATAAAATAGGTTATGTCGGGGAAAAGACGAAGAAAAATAGAGAACATTTCGGTGCAAATTCTCTTTTTGTTGGGATAAGTGAAAGCAAGGGAGAGTGTTTTGGTGTATGTGGATTCTCATTGAGTAGTGTCCCTGAAAATGCTATCATTCAAAGTGCTTCAATCTCTTTTTATCCTATGAACAGAGTATCTGTGCAGGTAGAAAACTTTGGACAATGGCGTGTTGGACAGATGGATGATAGAAATATTGATAACCTAAGTGATTTTGATGAGATAAAAAATGCAAGAATGCTAAGTTATATCGGTCATCCAACTCTCTCTTCGCAACTCTCTCAAGGTATCTGGAGAGATTATGAGTTTGCTGCGCAAGAGATTGCTGTACTGCAAAAATCACTCAAACGCAGAGAAGCTCACTTCAGAATGGAAGGACCAACTTGTCTTCCTCTTGACCGTTCATCTCAAATGATGCAGTGGGACATAGGATATGGTGAATTTAGTGGTGGTCTTACTTTTAGACCAAAGCTAGATATCGCCTATACGATAGATGATGCTAGACTCGATTTACAATCTTCATCAGAGTTCACTGTCACAAAAGAGAAAGTAAAAGAAGATACACTCTGTGTAGGTTATGATAAAAATGGAGATGAACAGTTTGGCTGCATAGAGTTTAACCTCTCTAACCTTCCGGAGATGGACAACACTGTGATTTCTAATGCTTATATTGACCTAGAGGCGAGTAAAATTGACGCTCTTAATGACCTAAGATTTCACCTTGAGATGATTGTCCCTTGTGTTGGTGAAAAGACATACGAGAAGATACAAGCACGAAATATTATAGAGAGAATCGGCTACGATGTAAGTGTTGCTGATGTTAAAAACTCTCCAAAACAAAGATTTGTTTTTGACACTTATACCATCAATGAAATGATAAGCAGTGCAGATGAAAACAATAAAGTTGAATTTGTTATCTCAGCGTCTTCTCAAAAAGATTTTTCAAAACTACAAAGCATAAACTGGATAGATTCTAAACGCATCAAAAGACCATCTTTAGTGATAAACTACATCAAAAAGCGTAGAAATCCTCCACAACAAGTTACAAATCTAAAACAAACACTTGAAAATGGAGTCATGAAACTACAATGGAATAATCCAGATGATGACGGTTATAAAGGTGCTATCGTCGTTAAAAATCCATTTAGAGTTCCTTGTTCCCCATATGATGGTCAAAAACTTTACGGTGGCTCAGACACTTATACCTTCGATAACTTTGGAGATAAAAATACACATAAATACTATGCTGTTTTCTCTTACGATGATGTTCCCAACTTTTCAGAACCAGTATTTATAGAAGTAAACGCTTAAGAGTAATGAAAAACTTCAAAGCACTCTTTATCTTATTTCTTTCTTATAATTTATATAGTGCTGAGTTTATCATTCATGATGTAAATAATAGTGATTCACAAAAAAGCTACATTGTTCTTCCTTATCTGTTTAATTCTGACACAACAGGCTTAACAACAGGGCTTGCAGGAATTTTGCATGGTTATTA
>JAJRSK010000007.1 GCA_024278835.1 Campylobacterales bacterium
ATACCCAGATGAGTTTTCATAATGCCCAAAATAGACCTCTGCCACATCAGAAAGTTTCAAGTCCGCCGTGATAGGCAGGGCTTTTAATCTCTCAATCTTCTCTCTTTTTCCTTTGGACTTTAGTAGATAACGATGCTCTTGGTTGCTGACAAAACCTACAGCATATTCGTTATCATTTTTTTGAAGTGTTGCGATAATTTGCCCCAAAGAGAGATGATAACTATCTAGTTTATCTTTATCAATGATGATTTGTACCTCTTTTGCAAATCCACCAAAGATATCGACATTGGCTACCCCTTTGGTTTTGAGTAGTTTATGCTTGATATCTGAACTAGCCAAATCTCTTATATCTTCTAAACTTAGATTTACCCCATCTTTTGGAGACATTGCTACAACAAGTATAGGAGCGGTTGCTTCTGTTATCTTGATGATTTGCGGCTCTTTGATATCACGAGGGAGTTTTGCACGGATTTTTGAGAGGGCATTGGTAACATCATTGACTGCGGTATCTATATCTTTTGTATATTCAAATTCAGCCCTTATAACCGTCACCTCATCGATAGTGTTTGAATACGCACGACGAATCTCATCAAGGGCATACAACTCTTCCTCTACAGGTACAGCGATATTGCTCGCCATCGTCTTTGCTGAAGCCCCAGGCTCTACGATAACAAGTGCTACTTCAGGGTAGTTGGAGTTTGGAAAAAGATTACGATGAATCTTTCCATAACCCATCATCCCAGCCAATACAAAAAGAGCCAAAAATGAGATAATGATATGCGGTTTTTTGAGTATCTTCTCTACCCATGTAGTAGACTGTTTACTCATTATCTACTCCTAAAATTTCTACATTTTTAAAAGCAGGAAGTGTGGCAAGTTTTACTTCACTTGCTTGTGCGATAGGTCTGTTTGGACAAGGAGAGATGAGTGCTTTTTCGCTCTCTTGCATACCAACTTCCACTTTAGATGGAGAAAATCTACCCTCATCATAGAGCATCACAAAAGTTCCCTCTTTTTTATGCAGTAGCGTATCACTTGGGACGATACACCCCTTCGTCTCTTTAGTTATTACATCTATCATGATAGATGTTCCAACAGCTTGATTTAGAGGGCTTTTTAGTGCTACTTCTGCGGTTGTTAGACCATTGGAAGAGGTGGTATAGATAGATTTTATCTGACCTATTTTTTTATCTTTGTAAAGTACATTTTGTCCTTTTTTGATATCACTTGCATCAGCTGCATAAGAGAAGAGAAGTTTTTTATCGCCATTACTCATGCTAAGGATTGGTTTTCCAGCAGCTGCCAAATCTCCCTCATGTAACAATATAGCATCTATTTCCCCATCAAATGGTGCAACAATTTTAAGATAAGTGCGTTGGTGTTGTAGTTGTGCAATTTTCTCTTTGGTATTTTCTATGATAGAAGATTTTGCTTTTTTTGCTACGCGTGAGATATCGAGTTTCTCTTTTGGCAGACCGCCGATGTTGTAAAGTTTGATATTTCTCTCATAGATGCTTTTGGCTACTTGTGCATCAGCGATTTGCGTAGAGAGCGTGGCTTTGAGTGCTTGGATATTTGAGAGTAATTCACTCTCATCTATTGTGACAAGCACTTCTCCTTTTTTCACCTTTTGAGACTCTTGTACGAAAACTTTTTCTACATATCCTGCAAGTTTTGTAGAGAGTTTGATACTCTTATCTGAAGCGATACGAGAGAGGAATGAGGCACTATTTTTCATCACTCCTTGTGCGGGATTGACAACAGGCACACTCACAGTTTGTACTGATGGCAGAGCTTCGTTAGCTATCTCTGCTTGTCTACTTTTTAACAATCCTTTGCCTTTTATACCTAATGCTACGATAGCAACAACAGCCACAACTCCAATAATAATCTTTTTAATCTTCACTACTTCTCTCCAATAGATAATCTAAATAATATATATTTTTCTGATATGCATACTTACTCTCAATCACTTTTGCCTTTGCTAAAAGCATCTTGCTTTGTGCTAACAAAAGGTCGTTTAGTGTTGCGACACCATTTTCATAACGCACTTTTTCTATTTTCTCACTCTTTTTACTCAAAGCAAACTGCGTCGTGTTTCCTTGGAATTGAGCATAACTTTGTTCTATATTGCCAATGGCTTCAATCAAATTTTTTTTCAAATCAAGTAGTGTCTGATCTTTTGCCAGCATGGCTTGTTGTTTGGCAATCTTTGCCTTCTGCACACTAGCATCTCGCTTTCCAAAATCCAAAAGGTTGTACTTGAGATTTACCCCTACTTGCCAAAGTGTCTCATCATCCCAATCATCGCTTTTGATATCTTGCCCATAATTTTTTCCATAATATGAAGAGAGATTGAGTTGTGGTAGATTTGCCGATTTGCTTTTGGCTATCATCTTTTCTGCTTTTTGAATCATCAACTCTTGAGATTGTATCTTTTTAAGTGTAGCACTCCTCTCATACAAGGCATCCAAATCATAATGTGGCTCTTTTATCGCTATCATGATAGGTTTTAAATCAGAAACATCGCCACCTACTAATGAAGAGAGCGTTGCCTTCGTTGTTTTTATATTGCTTATCAAAATAGCCTCTTTTGTTTTGGAGGCTTGAAAATCTGATTTTGATTTGAGTAAATCTATCTGAGCTTTTTTCCCTAGCTTGACTTCATAAGCTATCTGCTTGCTCAATTTTTTTAAAGAGTCTGTCTGCTTTTTTTGGGCATTTAAAATCTCTTCTTGTGTTAATATCGCTAGATAGAGTGTGCGGATATTGTAAATCAACTGCTCTTTTGTCAAAGAGTATTTTATCTCTTCCATACGGCTTGCCAAGGCATTTATCTCTATATCCCTAGTTTGAGCAAAACCTGTAAAAAGAGGTAGAGAGTAAGAGAGACCTGCGGAAAAGATATCATCGCTTGTGGTGATAGGCTGACCACTGCTTATGGTATTGGGTGTCAAAGGTGCGAGGGTTCGCTCTATGTTATAGTGTGTGCCACTTCCTACGACATTTAACTCTCCAAATTGAGAAGCTTTGCTCTCTTTGTGTTTGAGTTGTGAGAGTTGTGCATTTTTCTTAGCTTACTGCAACAAAGTACTCTTCTCTAGTGCCTGCGAGATAATCTCATCAAGCGTACTAGCGTAGAGTAGATTGCTAAACAAGAAGAGTGTAAAGATATATTTCATCGTTTCTCCTATCATGATAGCTTCATGATAACAGTACAATATGAACTATATGTGAATTGAACCCTCTGAATAATCTCTTATCCTCAAACGGCTTCACGGTGGGTACCCCAAAATTTCGCAGAAATTTTGACCCTACCGCTGTAGAGGTTGTTCGGATAAGAGATTATTCAGAGGGTTCAATTATTTCTCTAACACTAACCTCTTTTTGATATCAAACTCTTCTAGGTATAGGTTGATGTATAAGTTTAAATCCTCATCAGATAGTCTATTTTTTGGTTTCATCGGAAACTTTGTAAAAAAAATTTTTGGCATGATAGAGTGGATTTTGTTTGGCTTTTTTAGATAAGAAAATATTGCCTTTTGCATTCTCTCTTTGGTGCTATACTTTAAGAGATACCGCTTATAAATTATCTCATTAGGAATCTGCTCCTTTATATGACAAGCAAGACAAGCTTTTTGTAAAGAACTAGCATTTACTTGCAATGAGGATAGTAAACAAATAGCGACTATTATCATTTTTCCCATTTTATAACTACCTCAGTTCCATGCTCTTTTTTGGAGTAGATATTGAGTGTGAAGTGATAGTATTTAACCACTTGACTCACGATATCTAACCCTATGCCAAAGCCACCTTCGCTTTTATTGGCACGCTTAAAGCGTTTTAAGATGATATCCATATCTTTCTCCTCTATACCTACTCCTGTATCTTTTATCATAAGTTGTTTTTGATTTATCATGATAGAGATTGTCCCTTTTTGATGATTATATTTTATAGCATTTGAAATGAGATTATCTATAAGACGCAAAGCATCATTTTTGTCCATTTTTAAAATCACATTTTCTTGGATATCTTCAAGAAAAGTTAACTCTTTTGCTTCAGCCATCGCAGAAAAATAGACCATCCGCTCTCTTGCCAAAGCAGACATATCAATAGAGATCAAGTGACGATGATAGTCATGATTTAAGTTAAGATATGTCAAGTCATCATAGATACGACTAAGTGTCAAAGAGGCAATCTCTATGCGTTTTAACTCTTTTTTATTCTCTTTAACACCAAAGGCTTCTATCATTTCAATATTGGTTAAAATAGTACTGATAGGTGTATTTAGCTCATGGGTAGTATCTTGGATAAAACGATTCATCTGCTTGATAGATTCACGCATAGGTGCGATAAAAAGCTTCCCTAAAAAATATCCAAGAAGTGCAAAAAATAGCCCTGCACCTAGCATAAACAAGATGATATTTTTTTGCAACTTCTCAATAGGAGAAAAATTTATCTCTTTACTTGCCAAGAGATAAGCCGCACCTAAATAATAAGGCTCAATCTTGCTTATGAGATAGAGTTTATGCTTATCATGATAGCCCTCTAGAGATATACTCTTGGGCAATGTTCCAAAGATATATCTCTTATCGATATCATAAATCGCAGACTCTATCGACTCTCTTTGTGGATAAAACAATTTTGACTCACTAGATTGATGCAAGGCTCTCAACGCTGATTTGATATATTCAGACTCATACTTGATGCTTTCTCCTTGTTGCTCTAGTATATTGCCTTTGGCAGAGAGATAAAATATCCATGAAGCTAGAGAAAAAAGTAAAAATGTAGAGGTAAGATAAATCGCCAAAAAGCGAAATAGGCTCTTTTTTTCACTACTTAACAAACATATATCCTATATTTTTACTTGTCTCTATCTTCTCTTTTCCGATAATCGAACGCAAATTTTTGATATAGGTACGAAGTGAACCACTGTTTGCCTCTTCATCATACTCCCATAAAGTATCATTGATTTTTTCATAAGTGAGTAGTTTGTTTGGATGACTAAGAAAGAGTGCTAAGAGTTTTAACTCTTTGGTTTTGAGAGGGATTTTTTTACCATGCTGGGTTAAAAAAAGATTTTTAATATCAAAAGAAAAACCATCACCTAGCTCTACATACTCACTGTGCGTAGAGAAGACTTTTTTAAGTTGTGATTGGACTCTGACTAAAAGTTCTTTGAGTGCAAAAGGTTTACGGATATAGTCATCACACCCCAAGCTAAAACCCCTCTCTACATCTTCAACACTATTAAGCGAAGTGATGAAAATAGCAGGTATTTCAGAACCATTTTCACGCAATTTTTTCAAAAAATCAAAACCATCAAGAAGAGGAACTTTCACATCCAAAAGCATCAAATCAATCTGTTTTTCATAGACTATATCTTGAGCTTGAAATCCATCATAAGCACTATAAACTTCATAACCTTTGAGCGTGAGAAACTGTTTGATAGTATCACTAAGCTGGAGATCATCTTCAAGGAGTAAAATGTGTTGTTTCATGATAAGCTCTTAAAAACTTTCGGATTTGAACAGATACCATCATAGGGCGTAAACTGCTTATCATGATAGTTTTTATGGGGTCAGCCCTTTACTTTTAACTTTTTCTTGCTATCATCACCAAAATAGGAGAAATCATGGCAAGAAAAATCCGAATAGAAGATGCAGGTTTTCACCATATACTAAACCGTGGTGTTGAAAGACGAGTGATTTTTGATACTGCAAAAGATAAAGAGAAGTTTTTAGAGATAGTTTGTGAAGTTTCAGAGCATTATGATTTTACTATCCATGCCTATGTCGTCATGGATAACCACTACCATCTACTTCTTGAAAATAAGCGAGAAAACTTATCAGCAGGGATGAGACAGATAAATTCTTCTTATGCACAATATTATAATAAAAAATATAAACGAGTAGGGCATCTTTGGCAGGGTCGTTTTAAGTCATGGTATCTGTTTGATACAAATTATCTGTTTATTCTTTTTAAATATTTAGAATTTAATCCAATTGTTGCACAAATGAGTAAAAGAGTAGGAGAGTATCACTATACACTTATGCATGATATACTTCAAAACAGAGTCAAACCATGCATGAGAGATAGTTTTGTCCTGCAATGGTATGATAGCACAAATGCGCTATTAGAGTCCGTTGATATAAAAATGACACAGCAGGAGCAAGAAAAAATCAGTCAGTTTCAAAAAGAGGCAACAGCCTATAAAGCAAATCCAAAAAAGATAGAACAAAAATTAAAACTAAAAGATTATTTCAAAAAAGGGATGTCAAAGATAGATAGAAATGAAGCTATTCTAAAAGCTTGGCAAGATGGTTTTATGCAAAGTGAGATTGCTAAGTTTTTAGAGCTTTCAGATGCAGGGGTGAGTAAGATTTTAAGGAAGTTAAAAGTAAAGG
>JAJRSK010000008.1 GCA_024278835.1 Campylobacterales bacterium
AAAAGGAATTGAGGAATATATCAATATTTACAACAAAGAGAGATTGCATTCAGCAATAGATTATTTAACGCCCAATGAAGCTTATTATCAAGGTGCAAATAATAAAAGCTACAATGCTAAAGAAGTGTTACTAGAAGTAGCATAGATGAATGGAATAAAAAGAAATTTTGATTTGGTCTTGACAAATGGGGACATTATAAACTGTAGAATCACCTATGATAAATATCTTGGCATTATCGTTCTGTCCACCGCCACCGCCACCGCCACCACCATTACCCAAAGGAACAGCTTGTGTTGAAATAGTGCTATAGGTACTACCCCAGTTGGCATCAAATGGTTCGATAGTGATATTGAGTGTATCACCACTTACGATATTGCTATTGGTCTCTATGTGAATATGGGCTATGTTTCCTTCAATATTTCTAGTGTAAGTATTGTTATCCCTAACATAAGTCCACGACCAAGCATTGGTACTATTGGATTTATAAAGTTTACCATCTTCGATAAGATAATCAGCTCCCGAAATCCTCCAACTATCTTGACCAAAAGAAAACCCTGTAGCTGCATTATTGTCTGTATCTAAAAAATATTGAAAGTGCTGTACTTCTGCTGGTATATTTTGTGTAAAATAGACATCTAGTGTTAAGTTTGCGTCCCTACAAACCAAGTCCAATCCGTCTCATCGGCTGCTGCACGAATCAGCTTTGTTGTATCTTTTGGTTGGTTTACAGTTATGTCACTGCTGACACTTTCTCCACATCCTGTTAATAATGACAAGACCAGTAGTACTGAACCTGTCATCATTTTTATAAAATTATTTCTCATCTTTTCCTTTACCTATCTGTGAGTGTTATTGTGATGAGAGCGTGATATTATCAATCAACATAGGCTGTCCATTAAGAAAATAGTAGACTCTTGTCACATGATTATCTGGTTCAAATCTTTGCAGATACTCATCTATATCAACTTTCACATGCACATATTTAAGTCCTTCTACTTTTTCAGTTGGTTCAGCAATGATTTCATTTGCTATAATGGCGAAGTTTCCATCATAATAAGTAATACTTGGATTTGTACCATTATTTGCATCTCTATGTCGTTGATTTCTATAAGCATCCCAATAGATAAGTCTAGGACCTTTTACTGTATCGATACGCAATCCCAACATACCATGGCTTAGCCTACTAGTAGCTTCATATACAGCGATATCAAGTTCTAAAACGAATTCTTTTATATTTGGTGTTAATAACTTATACGTATTTTGGCTACCTCGATAGGATGCATAAAAGTGACCAGAATATTGACTTCCATTAAATCCATTTGCGATCTCCATTCTAAGAGGATACCCCTCTCTTCCCCCATCATGATCAAATACCCATTTGTCCATAGTGCCACTTTCAAAATCTTCATAAAGTGTTTTAGTTGTTTCTGGGTCACCACCATCACCCAAAGGAACAGCTTGTGTTGAAATAGTACTATAGGTACTACCCCAGTTGGCATCAAATGGTTCGATAGTAATATTAAGTGTATCACCACTTACAATATTGCTATTGGTCTCTATGTGAATATGCGCTGTATTTCCTTCTACATTTTTTGTATAGGTATTGATATCTCTAACATATGTCCATGACCAAGCATTCGTACTATTGGATTTATAAAGGTGACCATCTTCTATAAGATAATCAGCCCCTGAAATTCTCCAGCTATCTTGACCAAAAGAAAATCCCGTAGCGCTATTATTGTCAGTATCTAAAAAATATTGGAAATGCTCCACTTCTGCTGGTATATTTTTCGTAAAATAGACATCTAGTGTTAAGTTTGCACCACTACGCACACCATCAGTCCCTACAAACCAAGTCCAATCCGTCTCATCTGCTGCTGCACGAATCAGTTTGGTTGTATCTTTTGGCTGGTATAAAGTTGTCTCATCACTAGCGCTCTCTCCACACCCTGTGAATAGTACTGAAGATAACAGCAGTGAACCTGTAAATAGTTTAAAAAAATTGTCTCTCATATGAACTCCTCAAAATCATTTGTGAGTTCAGAGTAATGTAATTTTTTTATTTAGTCAATATACTTTAACTTGTTTTACACTTAAGTAATATTATTTTTCCTTAATGCTACATTTGGTAACTAATTATGAATAGCTCCAATAATTGCTATTAGTTGAGAAGCCCTTCTTTTCGTATCAGCTTAGCAACATTAAGATGTGTTTCATCACGCCAATGACTGTCACAAGGAAACCCACTTAGTTCGAAACCCTCTTTTTTGGCTAAAGAGAGGATATCATGATAAGTGATATCCTGTTCATCTAAAAATGTTGTTAGTCTCTTGTTTAAAGCGATATCCTTTCCATACAGAAGGATGGTATATCCAACACCTTTCTTTTCTAACAGTTTTTTGGTTTGATAAATCGCCCCTTTCATCTGTAGCCAGTTATAAGAGAGATCATCTTCTTTCTTCTTTATTTGTGTACGTTGTTCTGTACTTAAAAGCTTCTGTTTTAGGAAAAATATACTTTTTTTCAGGTAAACATAGAGTTCAAAATTCCCTAATATATCTCTAAACTTCTCTTTGAAGTCTTGCTTTCTAGGAGCAAGCACAGTATAATTCTCTAAATCTTTAAAATCTAAAAAGACCAAGGGGCGCGCTGTATCATCCATGCGTTTAGGATCAACATCATAGATATCAGATTCTATGCGTATAAATTGTACTATCTCTTTAACATTGGCATAATCCACTTTTGTCCCCATCATGATAAGCTGCTGTACCGCGGAGGTATCACTCAGACCGTAGTTTAGGAAGTTATATTTTCCTTCATATTCACGATAAAGTGCATTGTGCATCACATTTTCATTTTTTACCATCAAGGCTTCCATATAGGAGTCACCAAAGATTAAAATGTCTTTCTTCTTTTTATCATAGGCATAAGCATTTTTCACTAAACCCTTTTCATCAAAATAAAATCTTGTTTGATAACAAGGTTTTATCCACACAGAGGAAAAATTCTTTTTATGCCACATCCCCACATCTTTATCATAGACCACAGGAGAAATCCCATAAGAGAAAGGAGAGAAACGCAAAAAGAGTTCAAAAAACACTACCGCAAAAATTCCCGCCAATAAAAATGTAAAAAACTTCTTCATCAAATCCTCCTTTCCTAAAAATTAAAATATAAAAATTCAGAGACTTTATCACTAGAGATTGTGATATTAAACATCTGCAATAGCGTAAAGATAAACAGCAATGAAGTAATAAAAAAGGTATATTTTCCAAAATATCTCTTCTCTACTAACTGCGTTACATTATAAAAGCCTAGTGTGATGACAAATGCTATCATGATATAGACAAAAGAGATATCATGATAGAGACTAAATCCTGAAAATCCAAACATCCCAGAGAGTACTTTTATCGCATCATCAAAATCACGGGCACGAAAAAAGACCCAAGCGATATTAACAAAGTTAAAGGTGATAAACCATGCCAAAATTGTGGGCATCTTCAAACCTGCTTTTTGCCACATCCGATGTACCATCAACGCCACACCATGCATCGCACCCCAAAGCACAAAAGTCCACCCTGCCCCATGCCAGATACCACCTAGTAAAAAAGTGGTAAAGAGATTGGCATAGGTGCGCACTTCTCCTTTTCTATTGCCCCCTAGTGGGATATAAATATAATCTTTCAAAAAACGCGACAGTGTGATATGCCATCGTCTCCAAAAATCTTGAATCGAAACAGCTTTATAGGGAGAGTAAAAGTTGATAGGCAATTTGATATTAAAGAGTAATGCCACCCCGATCGCCATATCTGTATACCCAGAAAAATCAAAATAGAGTTGAAACGTATAAGAGAGACTTGTTACCCACGCTGCTAACATATCCAAACTCACAGATTCATCAAACCCTTTTGTAGCCCAGATAGCAAAAGTATCTGCTATGACTACCTTTTTAAAAAACCCAATAGAAAAGATAAAAAGTCCCATGCTGATATTGGCATACTGTTTGACTTTATTTTTAGCTTTGGCAAACTGGGGCATCATCTCTTTGTGATGGACAATGGGACCTGCGATGAGTTGTGGGAAAAAAGTGACAAAAAGAGCATAGTTTAAAAAGTCATACTCTTTTGTCTCTTTTTTATAACTATCAACGAGATAGGCTACTTGTTTAAAAGTAAAAAAGCTAATAGCTAAGGGCAAAGCTAAATGAAGTAGTGGTACATCAGAAGAAAAAACTGTATTAAAGTTTTCTATAAAAAAGTCTGTATATTTAAAATATCCAAGTAGGGAGAGGTTGGCAAGAACCCCTATAAAAAGTAGTTTTTTATCAGAAATCTTTTTCTTTTCTTTATCTTCACGTAAACTAAGTCCCAGCGCATAATTAAAGAGCATAGAGACTAATATAAGAGGTAAGTACGACACATTCCACCATGCATAAAAAAAGAGTGAGCAGAGCACTAAAAATGCCTTAGAAAGTTCCGTTAGTCTCTTCTTGTTTAAGTAAAAATAGACAAAAAATGTGAAGGGTAAGAAGGCAAAGATAAAGATATATGAATTAAATAACACCTATTTCCTTCTATTTTTAAGTGAAAATTTATTGACTATATCATCTGCTGTTAATGCCATAATAGCATGTTCGTATTTTTGCGTAACAAGATTTTCATTATACTCTTCAAGCATAAGCTTTCGCCCTTCTTTTCCCATTTTTTTTCGTCGTTTTTCATCTAAGTGAAGCATCGTCTCCATCTTCTCAACTAAATCACTATAATCTTTCATACGACAAACATACCCACTTACACCATTGTTAACCAAGTCTCGACATCCTGGTACATTGGTCGCGATGATAGGCTTTTGCATCGAAGCAGCTTCCATTAAAATCATACTTACCCCTTCACGATATGAGGGAAGCACCATACAATCTGCAGCAGCAATAAAAGGCTTTACATCATCTGTGGGTCCTAGATAATTCACATACCCATTTTCAACCCAAGCATCCACTTGCGCTTGAGAGATAGCTTTAGGGTTTTGTGCATCTATAAATCCTAGTAACTGAAATTCAACGTTCTCATATTTTTTTGTTAATATTTTTGCGGCTTTGACATATTCGCCTACACCTTTATCCCAAAGAAGTCTTGCAACCAAAATAAAACGAAATATATTATCTTTTCTTTTCACTTTTATAGGGGAAAAAGTCTCAACATTAATACCTTCACTCGGTAACAAATCCATCATCTCTTCTGGCACCAACTCTGCTAATAAAAATTTATTTTTATCTTCGATATTGATAAACCAAACTTGATTGGCATATTTTAATGAGACTTTATAAAGAAACTTGGCTATTTTTGCAGTGATAGTATCATGTATAAAAGTATATCCTAACCCTGTTATGACGGCTATGGACTTCTTTTTTGCTATTTTTGCTGCCAAGCTACCATAAATATTTGGTTTAATTGTATAGTGAAATATAAGATCAGGGGAGAGTTTTTTATACGCTTTTTGAAGTTTATACACCATGCGTAAATCTTTAAAGATATTAGACCCCTTGTTATCCATAGATAACTCTATATAATGACATCCTAAGGCTTTGAAATCCTCTGAGTGTTTGTCTCGGGGTGCTATAATGACGACATCATAGCCCTTTTCAACAAGCATTTTCATTACACCTAAACGAAACTTCATCATACTCCATGACGTATTAGCCACTAATACGATACGTTTCATCTGCTATTGCCTTCTATGACAAAATTAAACACATCACAATACTCTTGATAAATACGTTCAAGTTGAAAATCCTCAGCACGCTCCTTAGATTTTTGACTATAAACTTCTCTACTATCTCTAGATGATAAAAGATGAGACAAGGCCAAACTTAAGGCATCTACATCATCTAAAGCAACCAAGGTACCAAATTTTGCATATTCTACTCCAGTTTGCATCTGTTTTCTTATATCACTATCCGGGGCTAAAATTTCACGAGGTCCTGAGGGACAATCTGTTGAGATGATAGCAGAGCCACAAATCATCGCTTCTACCATAGCATTTGGAAAACCTTCTGAGCGTGAAGTTGAGAGGTAAATAGAAGCTTTTGAGAGGTATTTATAAGGGTTATCCTGCCCACCTACAAAAATAACCCTATGCGCTATACCCAACTCTTCTGTCAATTTGCGAAGTTTCTCTTCTTCACTACCATCACCTACCAAAACCAATCTACTCTCTTCTTCAATACGTGCAAATGCATGAAGCATCATCTCTATATTTTTAATAGGACGAAACCTTGATACCGCAACTATCGTTTTCTCTTTGTCAATCTTTATATCAATAGGCTCATGGGATAAGGATATAATTTTTTCACTATCATAAGGGTTATAAATGACAGACTGTTGCTCTTGGCTTATATCAAAATTCTCCACTAAATCTTCTTTTGTCCCTTTCGAAACATTAATCACCATTTTAGCATGAGGGTAGAGTGTTTTAATAAGAAATTTATTTATCTTGGCATTAAGAGAACGATTGTTATATGTAGAGCTTGCATTCACTCGTTCAGAGACAATCACAGGCTTTTTATGTAGCCATGATGCCAAGATATTGACAAAATCAGCCCGATATAAAAAACTTACAATTAAGTCAGGATTTTTAGCCTTGATGAATCTAAAAAGTTTATATGCTAAGAAAGGGATGGATAAAGTTTTTTTCATACTGCTATCACTATTATTTAATGTGGACAATACTGTTACGCTAACACCTTTAGGGAGGGGATAAGCTATCTCATTTTCAAGCAGTACAAGTTCAACCTCATAATGACTATCATGATAAGCGCGCTCTAATAATATAGAAGCTACCCTTTCAGCACCTCCTTGTGAGAGGGAATTTATCACAATAATTATATTTTTTTTGGACATTGAGACCCTTTCATTGTATCTTAAGAATTATATCGGCACATTTTAAAAATTATTCATAGATATTGTAACAAAATTCTATCATCGCATGTTCTAACTATTATTGCAAGTTAATTTTAAATAACGGCTACATTGTTAGAATTTTATGTCGATATAAAATCATAATATATAATTTTAACAAGATTAGTGCAAATGTTTCATAGGGAATATTTTAGATATTATTTTCTTAAAACTACTTAGGTAAAATTGCACAATGAAAGGAATCCTTTGGATAAAGAGTTACTAGGTCTTATTAGTTTTACACAGATATCTTTCATGAAAGAACAAAGCGCTTGGACTTTTAAAAGTGCTAGAGCAAAAAGCCTACTTTTCAACCACTTTCATCAGTATCATGATAGTGCTATACAATTTACTGGTACACTTTATAATAGCCATATATTAAAAAATAAACTATCATTAAATGAAACACTTAGTGATGCACAACTACTTCTCATCGCCTATGAGAAATGGGGAACTTCTCTGCTAAAAGAACTAGAGGGTATCTTCTCTTTTGCACTTTTTGACAAACAAAAAAATATAGTTATTTTAGCAAAAGACCGTATCAGCATAAAGCCTCTTTACTACTATCATGATAGTGACTCTTTTCTCTTTGGAAGTTCCTTAAAAACACTTAGCAACCTTGATCTATTTTCAAAAAATATTAATATTTCGGCTCTTTCAAACTACTTTACCTACGGATATATCATGCAGCCAAATACTATCTATAAAAACTGTTTTAAAATAAAGTCTGGACACTTCCTGACTTTTGACATCCTTCACAAAACTTTCAAAGAAGAGAAATATTGGGATTTAGGAAGTAGTTATGAGACACCCAAACTAAACATAAGTGAAAGGGAGTTTAAGGAAGAAGCCAAAAACTTACTTAAACAATCTATCGAGAAACGGCTACCCGATGAGGGGGAATATGCTGCCTCTTTAAGTGGCGGATATGATAGCTCTACTGTTGCCGCTCTTTTACAAGAAAAAAGTGCAAAAAAAATCAAAACATTTACCATGGGATTTGAAGATGAAAGCATCAATGAAGCTCCCGAAGCAAAAAAAATAGCCAATCATTTAGGTACGGAACATATAGAACACTATTTTTCTGCATCTGACGCACTGAAAATTGTACCTATGCTCTCAGAAGTCTATGATGAACCATTTTATGATAATGGTTCCATCCCAACAACCCTACTCGCTTCTATCGCCAAGGAACATGGTATCAGTACTATCTTTGCTGGAGATGGTGGCGATGAAGTTTTTGCAACCGCCGATGATATAGAGAGATTTGACAGGATTCTCTCTTTTCCACAATATTTTAGAAATGGTATCTATTCCATCTTGAACAGTTTTAACCCTTCCATGATGCCTTATCTCAAAGAGAATAAAAACATCCCAACAAAATATTTTAAATTTATCAATATCATCAAAGCTAAAAATATTCCAGAGATGGTGAAAGTAAAAATGACACTTTTTCACCCATCTGAGATTTCTACACTGATACAAAGCAATGATATACACTATGCCAGCGTGTTTGATGATATCTATTTTGGTCCTTATGCTCAAAGTGTAGATAAAGTTATTGGGAGTTATTTTAAAACATTTATGACTGATGGTGAACTTATCAAAACAACACAGGCATTTTCACAGCAAAATATTGCCATCAGAGAACCCTATCTAGATATGAATTTGATACATTTTATGGCGCAGGTTCCTGGTGAAATTAAAATAAAAGGCAATATTAAAAAGAATCTTCTTAAACAAATTTCATATGATTATATCCCAAGAGAGTTATTAGAACGTCCGAAAAAAGGATTTTCAGTACCCTTTTCTGCATGGATGAAAAATGAACTAAAACCACTCATGATGGAGACACTTTCCCCAGAGAATCTTAAAAAAGATGGCATTTTAAATGCAGATTATGTCACAAGCATCAAAAATAACTTTTTAAATGGAAAAGAGGAATATAAATATAAACTTTGGTCGATACTACTATATCAATTGTGGTACGAAAAGAACATGCGATAAACTAAGTAAAGGGAGTTACATTATTATGGGATGTGAGATACATGAAAAAAGAGAGTATACGGCACCTAGTGTTGATTTTGATACATGGAGTGCTGAGAAACTCACTATCATTAAGCAGTTAATAAATGAGAAGATAGAACATATCACCAAACCAACTGTTGTGGTATTTGAGATAGGGCATTTCATGCTTCCCTGTGCAGATGAAAATATAGACTGGGCATTTAAAAATGTCACTTTTGCAGATGCCTTGGCTTCAAAAATTGTTAAAAAGTATAAAAAAGAAGTAAAACTATTACCCACACTTCTTATTAATAATCTAGACTCTTCACAAGAAGATGAATCACAAAAAATGTTAGAAAAGATGTTTGAGGGGAAAAAATATATTCCCCTCAAATCACTCAAACTACTCTCTGAGAGAAATCTCAAAAATCGTGCCTACAAAGCACTTAAAAAGAATGCTGCCCTTGCTGATAGCTTCATCAAAATAGATGGTAAAGCGTATCTCAAAGATGAAGAATATCAGCATGATTTAGCCGCAGGTTTTGTGGATGATGATGGCAATATCATTCCTAGATGCGGATTGATTTTGACTAGTTTTTTAGATAAAATTGCTGAGTTCTCTAAAGCAAGAATGTACCCACATATAGATTATGAAGTGATTTTTGTCTCATTTTCACAAGAGTATCATGAGTATGAGCGCGTGAAGCTTGGTGTTGATATCTATAGTTCAACACACACAGATATCACAATCACTCCTATAGTGATGCATTGGGGTTATGCTATCGATCAGTGTCACATTTCGCATAGAAATAGTGATGAAAAACTTTGGCAAACGATAGAATAAAGTAAGGAAAAGTATGTGCGGTATTAGTGGTTTTATAGATTTTAAAGGTAATTCAAACAAAGAGATATTGCAAAATATGACGGATGTACTACATCACCGTGGTCCTGATGATAGTGGTTATAGTTTACATCAAACGGGACAAGCACAAGTGGCACTAGGGCATAGGAGACTTTCTATCCTAGATTTAACCACACATGGTCACCAACCTATGTCTTTTGAGAAGATTGAGATTGTTTACAATGGAGAAGTCTATAACTTTGATGAAATCAAACAAGAACTGATCCCTCATGGCTATACCTTTGACTCTCATTCAGATACAGAAGTCATTATCAAAGCCTACCACAAATGGGGTTTAGATGCCGTACATAAGTTTAACGGCATGTTTGCAATCACTATTTATGATAAAGAAAAAAATAGTATTTATATCATCCGTGATAGATCAGGTATCAAGCCTCTTTATTGGTATAAGCAAGATGATTTATTTCTCTATGCTAGTGAACTAAAAAGTTTTCACCAACACCCAAGATTTCAAAAAAAGATAAACTACAATGCTTTGGCACTTTTTTTACAATACCAATACATCCCAGAACCCCACTCTATCTTTGAAAACTGCTTTAAACTTAGAGCAGGACACTATCTGGAGATAGATTTAAAAACCCAAGAGATTCAAGAACACACATACTGGGATGTTATCAACGCCTACAACAAACCAAAGCTAGATATCAGTGAAGAAGACGCGATCAATGAAACAGAAAAGATACTTACTTCTGCTTTTGAGTATCGTATGGTATCGGATGTACCCGTAGGCATCTTTTTAAGTGGTGGTTATGACAGCTCCGTAGTCACAGCTTTATTACAAAAAGATAGAAATCAGAAACTCAAAACTTTCACTATCGGTTTTCACGAAAAAGGCTATGACGAAACCCCTTATGCAAGAGAAGTTGCAAAACATTTAGGAACTGAGCATACAGAATATTACTGTACCCAAAAAGATGCCTTAGAAATCATCCCAAAACTTGCAGAAATTTATGATGAACCATTTTCTGATGACTCTGCTATTCCCACCACTCTGGTAAGTCAATTGGCTCGACAAGATGTTACTGTAGCACTAAGTGCAGACGGAGGAGATGAACTCTTTGCTGGATACAATAAATACTCTTTAGCCTCAAAGTATTACAACTATTTTTCAAAAATACCAAAATTTGCGCGAACGCCTTTAAGCGGCATGATGGGTAGTATCAATCCCAACAATATCCCTCTTGCCAAAAACTCTTATAACTTCGCAACCAAGTATGAAAAAGCAAAAAATATCCTCAAAGCACAAAGCTGTGCCAAAGTGATGCAAAATGTATCACAACATATCACAGAGTACGAACTACGAGAAATATTAAAAGAGGACTTTTCTCTACCAAAGACAAACTTTGACTTGGATACTCTCTTAAACACCAATAATGACAATTTGGACAGTATGTTAGCCATCGATTATAAGACCTACCTGCTAGATGATATCTTAACAAAGGTTGATAGGGCTACGATGAGTGTCTCCTTAGAAGGGAGAGAACCCCTCTTGGATTATAGGCTTATCGAATTTGTTGCCACACTTCCCTCTCATTATAAATACAAAAATGGTACCACTAAACATATCCTCAAAGAAATCACCCATAGATATATCCCAAAAGAGATGATGGATAGACCTAAAATGGGCTTTGGTGTCCCTTTGATGGAGTGGTTTAAAGATGAACTAAAAGAGTACTTCCTCATCTATTTTGATGAAGAGAGACTTAAAAGAGAAGGTATTTTCAATGCCCAAAAAGTAGTTTGGATGCGTGATAGGTATCTACAAGGGGAAAAAGTAGATATAGAAATTCTCTGGTCACTTCTCATGTTTCAGATGTGGTATGAAAAGTGGATGTAGTTGTACTTCTTTCTATCTGCTTATTCCGAGGACAAATCCTCCCGTTGGTCTGAGCCTCTATATAATCAGATAGAAAGAAGTACAACTATAATCTCAAATCTCTTTTTCTAAACTTGAAAAATATATAATATCCCTTCGTTGCGATAATCGCACCCCCAATGATAAAGAGATTCAACCACGCCAAGCCAATCACCTCAAAATAATGAATCACCGGATAGACCAATAGAAGATTTAACAATCCTGCAATAATGATGATATTATTCAAAAGTTTTGACTCATCTAAGACCACCAAGATATTGGTAAAGTGTGTTGCAAACACCGTGATGGCTAAAAGTGGTGTCAATATACGTAAGAGTGACACGATAATCTCTGCAGGCTCTCCCCCTGTAAAAACAGATAAAATAGCAGGAGCATAATAATATACAAGGCTTGCCAAAGGTATCATGATAGCTAAAAGCGCAAACGAAACTTGCGTATTTCTTTTATAAAACATCGGTATAGACTCTTTATATAACTTAGCAAGATAAGGATATATTGCTTGAGGAAGTGAAGCGATGATGCTACCCCCTGCACGCACAATTTTTTCTACGATAGAGTAGTAACCGACAATCGCATTACTTGCAAAAAATCCTAAAATAATTATATTAACGCTTTGGTACAGTTGCACACCTATACGAGAAGTAAAGATATACCAAGCATCTTTAAGATAGTAGAGATAGTGCTCTTTTGACTGCAGTGAAAAATATACACCAAACTTCTTTGTGGCTATTTTAAATGCCCATATGCCAGCTACCAATGAACCTAATGAATAAAAGACAAAGACCAAATATAAATCTTCTGCACTTTTCACAAAGATGAAAATAGCCACAGCAAAGATAATTTTTGAGAGTGCATTGAGTATCGTAATATAGCGCATTTTCTCTATCCCTTGGAAAAACCAGACAGGGAAAAGTACCTGCCCTAAAATCAGACCATAGGCATAAACATACAAAGAACCATCTTGGGAAAACTTATCAACGGTAGCGATCAAAAGCAACAAAAAGAGAAAAAATAGTAGCGACATCACCGCTTTTATCATGATAACCGAAGAGAAGATTTCGTTTATTTTTGTTGGATTATCCCTGTTAATTGAGATATGTTTAGTTGCAGAGAGATTAAATCCATAATCTGTGATGATTTCAGCATAAAGCATCACTGCCATGATAAAAGAGAAAACACCAAATTGATCCACCCCCAAAACACGTACGAGATAAGGAAAGGTAATCAAAGGAATTAACATATTAATCCCTTGTAACGCAGTCAAGGATAAAAAGTTATCCATCAACCGCTTAAATGTACTCTGGTTTTCTTGCATAAATGCCCTTTTGTTGTTTAAGGGCACCTCTAAAAGCCCTAGTTGTTCATAACATCACAGATAAGTTTTTGTTCGAGGCACTTACTTGCAGGACTAGCCGTAGCTAATTCAAAAGTAAGTAACGAAGTACAAAGACTTATCTGTGATGCCCACAGGGTGGGTTTTAAAAGTGCAATCTTTTAAAAGATATTATGAATGACTAGGGCTTTTAGAGGTGCCCTTAATCTAAATCGACATTTTTACAAGATACAATATATTAAAAGAGTTCTTGAATCTTCATGATAGCACTTACGGTACTTTCTAAATCCTCAAGTGTCAACATATTGTCTCCATCACTCAAGGCTACACTTGGATCAAAATGCGTTTCAAAAAAGAAACCATCTACACCTACCGCTGCTGCTGCCTTGGCTAGTGGCGTTACAAACTCACGCTTACCCGTACTCTTGCCTCCGGCTCCTCCTGGCATCTGCACGGCATGCGTAGCATCAAAAACCACAGGAGCAAACTCTCTCATTATCATTAAAGAACGCATATCCACGACCAAGTTTCCATACCCAAAGCTAGATCCCCTCTCTGTTAACCATAACTTAGCTTTTTGACTATTTTCATATGTTGCTTCATCAAAACCTCTTGTTTTTAACACCTTGAGTGCGGAATACTCCATATCAGAAGGGTTCATAAATTGACCCTTTTTGATGTTCACCACACAATTAGAGTTTGCCGCTTCAACAAGCAAATCTGTTTGACGACATAAAAAAGCAGGGATTTGCAAGACATCCACAACCTCTGCTGCTTCTTTGATTTGCCACCCTTCATGTACATCGGTTAAAAGCTTAAACCCAAATTCTTTTTGCACCTCTTCAAGCATCTTCAACCCTTCATGTACACCAGGTCCCCTAAAACTATCTAGTGATGTACGGTTGGCTTTGTCAAAACTCGCTTTAAAATAAAAGTCTATATTTTTGTTATCATGATAGCGCGTCAACCCCTCTGCAATACGCATCAAACTATCGCGACTCTCTATCACACATGGTCCTGAAATCAATATCATTATCTTGCCTTTACTATTTTTAAGTTTTTCATTTTCCCCACTAAGTCACCATACATGAGCACATCTTTTAACACAACACGATCACAAAGTCCTTTTTCTGTAATATTGATTAAAAATTCACCTTTTTTACTTGCAAAAAGTTTTTGATTTAAAATCACAATCAATAAATTATCATCTTTTTTAAGTATCTTCTTCATCATATCTTTCATCTTTTTATTTGGCACTTCAACACTTAAATGACCATCTTTACCATTCGCACCTATAGCAGTAAGTTGGATTTTTTTATTTGCCACCAAGTCTTTTCCGACGAGTTGTCTTAAATTAAAAAAAAGTGTCAAGATATCATTATCAGCATAATAAGGCAATACCTCTCTTGACTCTTTTACCTTTCCACCATTGATATCTGTTTTAATGACAGAAACTTCTTTTTTATCATGATGGAAAAAGTAACGTTTGCGTTCTTCTTTTGAGCCCCATGTTCTATGTTTAACAAATAAGTTTGGTAAAAATTTTCCATCTTTAATCACACCCGTACTCTCGTATACCTCTTGGCGTCCTAGACTCAAATATTTAGCAAGCCCAGTCCCCTCACCTTTGACCCGTATTTTATACGTACCATTATCGATATTTAAGCTAGCATGAGCCTTACCAACTTCTCCTATCACACCATAAGAGACCTCATAATCTGCAGAGATTGATTTAAAATCAAATCCAAAAAGTTGAAATGGCAAAAATATTAATACAATTACTAAAAGATGTTTCATGGGCTAAATTCTATACTTTTTTAGATAAAATATCCCTATGAAAAATATATTAGAAAAAGACCTATCATGATAAAAATCGCCCTACTTGGAAAACCAAATGTCGGAAAGAGTTCACTCTTCAATCGCTTCTCACGTAAACTTGATGCCATCACTTCTCATGTCTCAGGCACCACAAGAGATATTAAAAAATCAGAAATATTGATGAATGGTAAGCCTATACTGCTTATGGATACGGGTGGATTAGATGACTCTACTACCCTTTTCCAATCCGTACAAGCAAAATCATTTCAAGCCGCGGATATGGCAGATATCATCCTCTATATGGTGGATGGGAAAACACTACCTTCAGATGAAGATAAAGCGATATTTTTCTCTTTGCAAAAGTTAGGAAAACCTTTGGCGCTTGTTGTCAATAAAATGGATAGCGATAAACAAAATGATGAAATTGGCTGGGAGTTCCACTCTTTTGGCGCAAAAAATCTCTTTTTTCTCTCTGTATCACACAACCGAGGGACTAAACTTTTAACTGATTGGATCGATACTTTTTTACCTGCTTTACCTGCTGAGGAAGAAGTTAATGAGGAAGATTATTTTACCATTGAACAAATCAATGAGATTGAAGAGACTATCCAAGAAGAGGAAGAGTCCAATGATATCAAGATAGCCATCATAGGACGTGTCAATGTTGGGAAAAGTTCGCTTTTAAATGCCCTTATCGGAGAAGAGCGTTCCGTCGTTTCAGACGTAGCGGGTACGACTATCGATCCCGTAGATGAATCCTTTAACTATAAAGAGCGTACCTTTACCTTTGTCGATACGGCAGGGATACGAAAGCGTGGTAAAATCGATGGTATCGAGAGACATGCCCTTCAACGAACGCAACGTATGTTAGAAACAGCTGACTTAGCCCTTATCGTGCTTGATGCCTCTGAGCCTTTTAAAGAGCTTGATGAAAAAATTGCCCACTTGGTAGATAAGTTTTCTCTAGGTTGTATCATCGTTCTTAACAAGTGGGATATCGCTGCAGAGGATTATGATAAAAATGTTGAGTTAGTAAGAGAGCGTTTTAAATTTCTCTCTTACGCACCTATCATCACCCTCTCTGCCCTTTCACACAAGCGCGTACACAAGATAAACGATATGATTTTACGCGTCTATGATAACTATACCAGACGTATCTCTACCTCAAAACTCAATGAAGTGATTAAGTATGCCAGCATCAAACACCACCTTCCTGCGGACATGGGAAAACTTGTCAAAATCTATTTTGCCACGCAGTACGAGAGTAAACCTCCACGTATCGCCCTTATCATGAATAGACCAAAAGCACTGCATTTTTCTTATCAACGCTACCTTGTCAACCAACTGCGTGATGCCTTTGATTTTGAAGGCGTACCTATCATCATCGAAGCCAAAGCCAAAAAAGTTGATGAAGAACGCGCGGAGAGATATCTGTGACAAATGTTATTTTAATCGGCTTTATGGGAGTTGGCAAAGGGACTGTCGCAAGGGCTTTGGCTAAAGAGAGTAACGCGTATGCTATCGATACTGATGATTTGATAGAGAGTTTGGAAAACCGTAAAATAAAGGATATTTTTGTTGAAGATGGAGAGCCATATTTTCGAGATTTAGAGAAAAAAACAGCCAAATGGCTAGAGAAGAATGTCTCCGATGCCATCATCTCTACGGGGGGAGGTTTTTATAAGGTAAAAAATCTAAAAAAAATCGGAAAAATCATTTTACTTGATGCATCCTATGAGTATATCTATCAGCAGATATTAGCCCACCCAAATGCCAAAAGAAAATTAAGAAAAAGACCTCTTTTACAAGATACTACAAAAGCCAAGGCACTCTATAAAGAGCGTATTCCTCTCTACAAAGGTGTGGCTGACGAAGTTATCATGATAGAAGGGAAAAGTCCCCAAAAGATAGCCAAAGAGATTTTGCGCCTATTATCATGATAGGCTAAACTTTTCTATCATCCCCATCTTGCTCTCAAAATTTTCAAAGCTGTGATTGCCATCTTCTTCTATACAAAGATAGCTATCATGATACTTCCCTTTTGCCTCTTTAAAATCGAGCACTTCATCTCCTGTTTGTAAAAGAACCATAAAGTTTTCTGCCTTTATCTCTTGGACTTCATACGTCTTTAAAGAGTCAATATGCGCTTGTATAAAAGTATAATCACTGCTATCATGATAGGAGGGATTTGTCCCTAAATGTTGCGCTAAGGTATTATACGGGTAAACGGAGGGATTCACCAATACTGCTTTAATATCAAATTTATGCGCAAAATAAGTAGCATAATATCCACCTAAAGAAGAGCCCACAAGAGTAACATTTTCTATTTTTAACAGTAGGGTTAACATTTGATTGAGCGTATCAATGGCTAATTCTGGGATTGTAGGTAGAGAAGGTGTAAAAACCTTATCATCTCCAAAATGTCTCTTTAAAATCTTTGCCTTGTTAGAAAAGCCCGAAGAGCCAAATCCATGTATATAAACTACCATACTTTCAGTTCATTATACAGGCTATCTCGCTCCACCGCTTCAAAGCCAGAATTTTTGATGTAATTGACAAATTCACCTAGTGGCATGCCCACGCCACTTTTAGCACCTGCTGCAGAGTTGATCATCTCTTTTTCGATAGTACCATCAAGATCATCCGCTCCAAACTCTTGACTTACAAGGGCTAAATTTATCGTCGAGGTCACCCAATAGGCTTTTAAGTGCGGGATATTGTCTAGCACAATCCGAGAGATGGCCATCGTCTTTAGTATCTCTTGCGAAGAGAGAAAGTTTTTGACATTTAAAAAGTTATTATCTCTTTGGTAGACAAGCGGGATAAAAGTATTAAACCCACCGGTGATATCTTGTAACTCCCGCAAGCGTATCATGTGATCTACCCTATGGTGACGCTCTTCTATATGACCAAAAAGCATCGTTGCGTTGGATTTTCTCCCTCTCTCATGCCATAGTTTGTGTATCTGCATCCATTGATCAGAAGTGACCTTTCCTTTACAGATGACATCACGTACTTCCTCATCAAAGATTTCAGCGCCCCCACCTGGCATAGAGTCCACCCCACTCTCCACCATCATATCGATGATTTCATCATAGGAGTGATTATACTCTTGGGCCAAAAAGTTGATTTCAGCCGCGGTGAGTGCCTTGACATGTACATCAGGATGTGCCTTTTTTATCTTTGAAAAGACATTCATATACCACTCTAAGCCTGCTTCAGGATTATGAGCAGAGACGATATGTATCTCTTTTGCACCATTAGCGCTCGATGCAGCGACGATATCGACTATCTCTTCATGACTCATCGTATAAGGATTCGGATTTTTTCTACTGGCTGAAAAGGCACAAAATTTACAGATATCTTTACAGATGTTAGTAGGATTGATATGTCTGTTGATGTTGAAAAAAGATTTTTTCCCCCACATCTCTTCTCGGATATCTTGAGCGAGTTTTCCCAGAGTAAAGAGATCAAGCTCATATAATTTTAACGCCTCTTCGTAAGTGACCCGTTCTCTCTTTTTTACTTTTTGAATGATTGTTTGCATAATACCCCTTCCCTAAGGTTGGGGATATTATAACACAAGGAGTTTAATCGGCAAAGACAACCATGCCATTTCGGACAAAAAGTGTATCAGTTTCTTCTTGTGCTGCTTTCATTTTGGCAAGCTCTGCTGCTTTTTTCTCTTGGGCAGCTTGTAAGGCTTGTAGGCGTTTATACTCCTGAAGCTCTCTTTGTGCCTCTCTACGTGCCTCATCTTCTGCTGCTTTAATCTCAGCAGCCACTCTTCTGGCTTCCTCTTTCGCCGCTTTCTCTTCTGCAATACGAATCGCCTCTAAGCGTCTCTCTTGGGTCAATGCATCTTCTCTTGCTTGAGCTTCTGCCTTTGCAATCTTCGCTTGGGTCTCTTTCATCTTTTTAATATGGGCTAAGCGTAACGCCTCTTGCTCTTTTTGCATTGTCACTTGTTGTGCCTCTTTTTTTACCAATAGCTTCTCTTCTGTTTGTTTAGCACTTTTTTCAGCCAATGCGCGTTCTAATCTTGCCAACTTTTCATCCAAGCGCGCTTCACGCTCTGACATCTCTATTTTAAGTGCTTTTAAATGCGCTTGCATCTGAGATGCTGCAACATCCTCTGGCAGGCTCTTTTGCTCTTTTTTGGCAAACATCTCTTCAACAACTTCAGGTGTAATCCATCTCTTCTTTTTCTCTTTTTTGGAAACTTTTGAGATAGGTTTCTCTACTTTAACAGGAATTTCATTTGGGGATACATCCAAAGCCTTTATCACCGCTGGCTTTTGTTGCCACTTGCCACCAAACATAAAATCCAAACCAAGTTTTGAGACATAATCAACATTTCTACTATCTAACTTACCCATCGCTCTGGCTTCAAGCGTGATGTTAAAATAGTCATTAAGACGATATTTAAACCCTAATCCTGCATTGAGAAAACCTTGGGACTTTGTATCTGCATACGCTTCATAAACACGGCTTATCTGCTCATAACCAGCACCAAGAAGTATGTAGGGTGTGATACTCAACTCCTCTTCACCATCAACTATCATATTGAGATAATAGCGATCGATATCCGTATCCAAAACGATACCCTCATAGTCTATGCCACTCAGGCGTTCGACGCCAAGTTGTAAAGCATAAGATTGCGTCTCTTTTTCATAAAATGCCACACTTGCACCTATTAATGACCCATTTTCTAAATGTTGACTATCATCAAACACATTCAAGCCACTATGGACATTGATATGATAGGGCTGTTTCTTGTCTCCAGCAGCAACAGATGTTGCTACAATAAGAGCTAGAGACAGTATTGATTTTCTCATATTTTCCTCTTTTACCCTATGGTTATTTCATTTTATAAATAAATGCATCGCTACGGATACTTCTCAAAGCATTTTTCATACGCAGAGCTTCATCTCTATCCATAAATGGTCCCACCAAAACCAAATTGCTTTCACCTCTTGGATAAACGAGGGTATTTTCATAACCCTGTGCTGCTAAAGTATCTATGAGTGGTTGGGTTGGTGTACTATTGTAAGCTGCCATCTGAACATAATAGTCACCACTCACTATCACTTCTTCTTCATAAGAGACACTAGGCGTTGTTGCTGTAGGCACAGTATCATGATAGGTACTCACTTTTTCTCCCCTATCAATAGTCATCTCACTTACTTCTTCGGGATATTGGTAAGATGGTACTTCTATTCTAGGGATATCCACTATGCTTATTTTGGTAGCAGGTACTGGTATATCCATACTTTTTTTATGTGCATCTAAGGCTATGATAGGTTCTGGTTTTGCGCTATATTTTCCACCAAATCTATATCCTAGCCCTAAGTTAGTCGTGAGATCCAAATCCCGCGTATCAAACTTACCCACTGCGCGCGTTTCTAAAAGAATATTAAAGTTTTTGTCCAAAAAGTATTTAAACCCTAGACCCAAATCTACAAAACCTTGACTTGGCTCCCCCTTGATTTCATCACTCAAATACTCATATCCTAAACCAAGAAAGAGATAAGGTGTGACATCATACTCCTCTTCTCCATCAACCACCAAATGCGTAAAAACTCGGTGTAAATCCGTCTTTATAACTTCATTGGCATACTCGATACCTGTACTACATTCATAACCAACTTGCAAGCCATACATGTTCACTTCATTTTCATACACTGTGGCTCTGATACCAAAAAGTGAGGCATTTTCCATACTGGATGCACTATCAAACTTATTGTATCCAGCGGTTAGGGCTACTTCTGTCTTCAAAGAATCACTTGCTACAAGAGATGTAATTGTTATTAGGGAAAGTGTTAGTATTATCTTTTTCATATGTACCTCATTTAGATTTATAATCGTTTATGAAGTTAATATCGGTTAAAAAGGAAATAAATGAAGTATATTGATTATTTTTCTCTAAAATAGTCAATCTTTATAGATTAAACAGCCACAAGAGTGGCCATTTAGTTAGTTATTTTACGCGGTATATAAAAGCATCACTTCTGATTTTTTTAAGACCACGAAGAGCACTTTTAGCACTCGCACGACTCTCATATGGTCCGACTAACACACGGGTAAGATTACCTTCACCTTTTAAGACATGGTCATAGCCTTTTGCATTCAATCTTGAGATGATGACATCTGGAGAATTTTTTCTTAGCGCGATAACTTGCACATAATAGCCTGAAAGAGTATCAGATACTAACTCCGATGATTCATCTATACTCGCACTACCATCACATATATTTACATAGTTAGTATCATATTCTATTTTTGTATCTATCACTTCAGGTTTTACAGGTGCGACAGTTTCTACGGGTACTGGTACCACAACCGCTGGTGCGACCGGCGCTACTTTCTTTGGTGTCAATGCGGCTAACTCTTTCATACTTAACGCTTTAACAGGAATACCTTTAACTGGCTTAGTTTGACATGTGTTACCACCATATTTAAAACCCACACCCAGACTTCCTATGATGTCTTTGTCGCCATCTTCAATTTTTCGTATTGCTCTTGCTTCTGCTACAAGATCAACTCTATTGTTGACACTATATCGTAGTCCTGCACCTGCATTTAAAAAGGCTTGTGAATCCACATTTCCTGCTGTATACTCACGGTGCAACTTCTCATATCCTGCTCCTGCCATCACAAAAGGTGTTACTTTTCCTTTTGAAGGCACATCATACTGAAGGTTTAACATACCCCTCTCTAAATCTGTCTCTCCACCATCACCCATTTTATTGTTTTTTGATGCTTCTACACCAAGTTGTACGGAAACTTGCTTTGTGATATACCCATTGGCTCTTACACCGATGAGGGCTTCACCATCATCAAAACGCGGGGCATCATCACTATAATTATAAATCTTTTTTCCCACCATTGGGGTAACCTCAAATTTTGGTCCTGCATAAACAATCGTGCTTAGCAATAACACAGCTACGGTACTTAGTAAAATTTTATTCAATTTTCACTCCTAAAAATAAATATTTCGCCTAGTATAAGTCCTTTTGAATAATAAATATGTAAAATAAAGATATCAATAAATTCACATAATTTAATTTTAATCTAGCAAAAAATTATATTAAAGATAAAGGCTAAGTATGGAACTTCAACAACGCATAGAAGAGTTAATCGCGCAAGATGCCGATGACTTTGAGGTTTCAAGAGCCATTAAAGATGATTATAAGCTTTATCTAAACTCCCTTGAGTCCACTTTTTCACAAACCCATGGTAAAAACTTCTTAGTAAAGCATACTAAATCAATAGATGGTTTTTTAAAAATAATTTATAAGTATACTATCAGAAAGTACTTTGGTGACTATTCTCCCATGCAAAACGCACTACCAATCACACTACTCGCCCTTGGTTCTTATGGACGAGAACAACTTTGTGTCTATTCAGATATAGACTTGATGATAGTGTATAAAGATATTCCCGGTTACAACAGCAAAGAGATTATGGAATCTATACTCAGTATAGCTTGGGATAGTGGACTAAAGCTAGGGCATAGAGTGCATGAAGTTTCAGATTTGGTAGATGCAAGTCGCAGTGATCATACTATCAAGACAGCCATGATTGAGTCACGTTTTATCTATGGATCAAAATTTATCTGGATGGAGACACAAAATCAGTTAACACTCATCAGAAAAGAGAATCAAAAAGCCTTTATAGAGACAAAACTGCAAGAGTATCATACGCGTCACAAAAGATTTCCAATAGAAATGCGCGCCAATATCAAAGAGGGTGCCGGTGGTATGCGAGATTTAAACACCGTCTACTGGATAGGATCCGTACTTTACCAAGTAGGACGTGTGCGAGATATGGTACCACAACATATCGGAGAAAAAGAGTATACAAAGATGATGAACCATATGGAGTTTATTTACAGACTTCGCGCCGCACTTCACATAGTCGCTAAGAAAAAACAAGATACATTAATCTTAGAACTTATTCCAGATGTCGCTAAAATGTTTAATCTCTCACAACGGAAAATAGCGGAAAAAACATATCAAGCACTCGTAGAGATAGAGACACTTGCTGATATCTTTATCTGGCGTCTCACGCATGAGATACTAGAGGAAAAGCATAGTCCAAAACATAAGATAAATGATGACTTATATATCTATCATGATAAGCTATATGCCGATACAAGCGCACATAATAGAAATTTTTTAGCTATTTTTAAAACCGTATTAGCCCATACCGATAAGATAAAAGCCTATGATATTACTTTCATCATTTATCTTAAACAATCTACCTTCTCTGCTAAAAACTCACAAGAACATCAAGCCCTCTCACATCAGTTTTTCTATCATGATAATAGCTACAGATTTATGATAGCACTTTATCGTTCAAAATACTTAACACGCTTTTTTCATCCCTTAGCCAAGATAAAGTTTTTGCCACAATTTGATGGTTATCACCGCTATCCCGTAGACTTACATAGTATGCACTCCATCAGAGCACTTCAAAATATCACCGACTCAAATGTCAAAAAGGTTTATAATCAGTTAAGCAATGATGAAAAAGCCATTCTTCGTCTTAGCACATTTTTACATGATTGTGGTAAAGGGAGAAAAAAAGACCATAGTGAACTAGGGGCTATCATGGTAAAAAACTATGCCCTTAGTATAGGATTTGATGAAGAGATGGCAAGCTACGCGTACATATTAGTGCGTTATCATACCCTCATGAGCAATATCTCAGCAAGAGAGGATATCTATAATGAAAAAGTTATTTATGCTTTTATCGCCAAGATAAAGTACCCAATCATACTCAAGATGCTTTATGTATTGACATTTGCTGATGTAGAGTCTGTCTCAGAAGGCACTTATTCAAACTTCAATGCCAATCTCTTAAAAGAACTTTACCTTCTTTCCCAAGAAGCATTTAGCCATGATGAGATGATTTCTGAAGCGGGAAAACGGTCTAAAAAAGAGCGTATTTTATTAAAAGATGAGGGATTTTTAGCACTCAAACGTAGTACACGCAAACGTGTTCTCTCCATCCAATCAAATCTTCTCTTTTTCAAATATACACCAAGAGAAATCACCACTCTTGCTACGTGGATAGAGTCAAAAAAAGAGGCATATGAATACAAAATAACCCATGAGCAATCTCTCTGCATCGAAATCCTTAGCAGCGTAGAACTCAATGTTGGCTATCTATTGGGAAAACTTTCTAACTTAGATATCGCGACGATGGATATATTTGCTGTAGGAAATGGGACAAAATATTTTAAAGTGGGATTTTTAGAAAATGTAGAGAGTGATGAGGTGCACTTCACGCAAGAAATCATCGAAAATGCCTTTGATATGAGTAAAAAAACACGCCTACCTTCACTTGATATCAAAAAAGAAGATATAGCTATCTTTTGTGAACACTCCAACTCTTATGCAAGGATGAAAGTAAACTGTAAAGATCAAAAAGGACTTATCGCTAATATAATTGGAATATTTGACGATATGGGTATAGATATCGCTAGCGCAAAGATTCAAACTATTAAAAATCGAGCAAGAAATCTCTTCTTGATTGAAAAAAATGGTCAATTTTGCAATAGTCAAGATACAATAGTAAAAAAACTAACACAACAAGGGTAAATATATGTGCGGAATAGTTGGATATATTGGTAAAGATGAAATAAAAAATATTTTGGTTGATGGTCTAAGAGAGTTAGAATATAGAGGCTATGATTCAGCGGGTATCGCCGTTTTGGAAAAAGATAATATCCAATCTTTTAAAGCCATTGGAAAACTCAAAAACTTAGAAGAGAAAACCAGTAACTATGCTTCAAAAGGTTTCGGCTTGGGGATTGGTCATACGAGATGGGCGACGCACGGCAAACCAACAGAATTAAACGCACATCCTCATCTTGGTGAATTCTCCTATGTCGTGCACAATGGTATCATCGAAAACTATCAAGAACTCAAAAAAGAGCTCCAAGCAGAGGGAGTGACATTTTTAAGCCAGACAGATACAGAAGTCATCGTACACCTTTTTGAAAAATTTTATAAAGAGTTAAATGATCCTTTTGCTGCGTTTGAAAAAACAGTAGAGACATTAGAAGGTGCCTACGCGGTGCTTCTCATCACTAAAGCAGATCCAGAAAAAATTTACTTTGCTAAAAATGGCTCTCCTATGATTGTGGGCAATGATGCAAAGGGAGATATCTACTTTGGCTCTTCTGATGCTGCGATGCTAGGTAAAGCAACAGAAGTCATTTATCTAGCTGATGGTGACTATGGATACACTTCCATGGAAGGTATCTCACTCTATCATGATAGAAAAACCAAAGCCTTAAGCAAACGCCCATTAGTAGGTGACAAAGTTTCTGCGCAGAAAAATGGTTTTAGATTTTTCATGGAAAAAGAAATTTATGAACAGAGTGAAGTACTCTCAGACACTATCATGGGAAGAGTGCTTGATAATGAGATAAAATTTGATGAGTTAGATACTAACTTTTTTGATGGTATCAATGATATCAAAATCTGTGCCTGTGGTACAAGTTATAACTCAGGACTTGCCTGTTCTTATCTTTTTGAACGACAGGCCAAAATCAAAACCTCTATCGAAATCGCTAGTGAATTTAGATACAAAGAGCCACTGATGAGTAAAGACACCCTTTTTGTGGTTATCTCTCAAAGTGGTGAAACAGCCGATACCCTAGAAGCACTCAAGATGGCAAAAGCCGCGGGACTTAAAACGATGGCTATCTGCAATGTAGACAACTCTTCTATCGTGAGACTTTCAGACTATACACTTTTAACACGTGCAGGGATCGAGAAAGGAGTGGCTTCCACCAAAGCTTTTGCGACACAAGTGATGACAATGTGGATGCTCTCTCTCTACATGGCACAACATAGAAATACAATGAGTCAAGAGGAGATTAAAGCAGAGATTGACGCGATTCGTCATATCCCTACTACAGTCATGGTAGAAGATAACTTGCACGAGAAAATCAAGCGTCTTTCAAAAAGATACCTCCATGGTCATGGATTCTTCTTTATTGGTAGAGATTTATTCTTCCCATTGGCCCTTGAAGGTGCACTCAAACTAAAAGAGATCTCTTATCTTCATGCAGAAGGGTATCCAGCAGGAGAGATGAAACATGGGCCAATTGCGCTGGCAGATAGTGAACTCTTTACTATCGCACTCATGCCTAAAAATATCCACTATGACAAAATCAAAAGTAATGTCGAAGAACTCTCAGCCAGAGATGCCACAATCCTTGCTATCTCTCCGCTAGAGTTTGACCTTGCTGATGATTTTATCAAAACAAAACACGCAGAGCACCCTATGAGTGAATTTTTTGAGATGATGGTAATCACTCAAATCTTAGCTTTAGAAATCTCAGTCAGACTCGGAAACGATGTCGATATGCCAAGAAACTTGGCAAAATCAGTTACTGTGGAGTAGTGGTGGTTACACCCCGCCACCTACTGTTAGTACTTCTTTTTTTTAGCGCGCTTTTGCGCGCTGATATCCTAAAAGAAAACTTTATCACCTTTGATTTTAATGGTACAACTCCCAAAGTCTTGGTTGATTTTGAATCTGATAATCTTGAAAAGTTTATCATGATAGATAGCAACAAAAATGGTATCCTCTCATGGAAAGAGCTCTATGCCAAACAAAAAGAGATAGAGGGCTTTGTTCTAAAACATATAGATATTGCAGTAGATGGCAAAGCCTGTGCCTTACGCATAAGAGACTTTAAAGTCTATAGACGCGTTCACCAATCCTATATTAAATTAGCCTTAAGCCTCGATTGTTCCTTACCTAAAGAAGCAGTTACATTAAAATATGACCTCTTTTTTGATGTAGATAAAGACCAAAAAGCTTTTGTCAAACTCTCCAAAGGCAATGTAAAACCAGTCATTATGAGTAGTAGAAAGGTAACAGTATCTCTCACACTACAAAATCCCTCTTTATGGCAAGCGTTTAAAGAGTTTTTAGTGGAAGGTATCTGGCATATCTGGATAGGATTTGACCACATCCTTTTTCTGCTGATGCTACTTATTCCCTCTGTTTATACTGCCTTAGGCATCCCTAGAGAAAAATTTACTGAAGTCTTAAAAGAGATACTCAAAATCACTACTGCCTTTACCCTCGCCCACTCCATCACTCTTGCCCTTTCAGTGAGCGAAATCATCACGATAAATGTCACCTTTATAGAAGTTGCTATCGCCCTCTCCGTGCTCTTTACAGCCCTTAATAATATCTTCTATTTCAGCAAAGAAAAAACGTGGATAATAGCTTTTGCCTTTGGACTTATCCATGGTTTTGGCTTTGCCAATGTCTTGCATGAACTCATAGATAAAAAAAGTGATTTTATAGGGATGTTACTTGGATTTAATCTTGGGGTCGAAATTGGGCAACTCGCTATCGTCTTAGCATTATTGCCACTGCTCTTTGTATTGAGAAACACTTCTTTTTACAGATACTTTATCATGATAGGATTTTCTGCTACTACTGCTATCATAGCTCTGATTTGGGCGATTGAGAGAAGTTTTAATTTTTCTATATTACCATAGTAATAAAATTGATAAGGACTACAACCCTTATTAGTTACAATATCATGATAGATAGAAAGGATAGCGTTTATGATTGGTAAACTCATCATTGCTACAATTCTTACAGGGGTTATTAGCGGTTTCTTTATCACAGTATATGAATTACTGATTACCTTTGTAACTTATTATATCTTTATGGGTGACCCTTTTAAAACAATTCCTACTTTACCTGTATGGTATCTCTATCTTCTGCCTACTGTGGCTATTTTTATCGTCAATTATCTCTCATCTAAAGATGCTAATATCAGAGAGTATGGTATCAGTGAAATTGCAGAATCAATTTTACAAAATAATATGATTATCAAATTCAAAACACTTTTTTGGAAGATTGTCGCTTCTGTACTCTCTCTTTCAAGTGGTTTCATGGTAGGTACAGAGGGACCTAGTGCAGGTATAGGAGCGATGATTTCCTACCATGTACATAAGTGGTTCAACCTTCCTTCTATGCTGATTAAGATGATGATTAGTGTGGGTGCTAGTAGTGGTATCGCCGCTATCTTTGTCTCTCCTCTTACTGGTATCGCTTTTGCTGTAGAGCAAATCGCGTATCAATTTATCAAACAATATATCAGCTATCTTATCTTGGCTTCCGTGATAGCTTTTGCCATAAGTATCAATTTTTTAGAGCCTATCGCTTTTAAACATTCTATAGGGCGTAGCTTTAATAATAATTATATTATCGCCAACCTTATCTTTATCCCTTTTATCACCTTTTTTATCTATTTTTACCTCTTTTTTAAAAAAAGACTCTTACACTTTATTGATCTTGAGATATTTAAAAACATGTCTCGTTACCGTAACCATATTTTTGCCCTTATCGGTGGTAGTACCGTTGGCACTATCTTACTACTTGAGCCCCATGCTGCCTTCTCAGGTAAAACAATTGTCATGCACCTTATCAATCAAGAGACACATATCTCGATATGGTTTATCCTCACCATCATCACCCTTCGTATCATCGGAACTACTGTTTCTATCTATGCAAATGCGGTAGGAGGACTTTTCTTACCACTTATGAGTATTGGTGCTTTAATAGGATATGCTTTTGGTGAATTGCTTACAATATACCATTTTCCTGTTGAACCCTTTTATTTTGCAGCGATTGGTGCGTCTGTCTTTATGGGAGTCATCATGAAACTTCCTTTAACGGCTGTGGTTCTTGCCCTTGAAACAACATTTGATTACAATGTTGTCGTGGCAACGGGTGTGAGTGTTGTTTTAGTTGAGTATTTTTCAAATCTCTACTTTACTGTCAAAAAGAATTATGTGACAAAAGCAGACAAGGTCACTAAAAATGATATAGCCATGTTATGATGCTACCTACCCGCTAGTAGGATCCCAAAAAGCATCTATCATGATAAGCTGGCTTAGAAGGTTCACACTATCTTCAAAGTAGTTTTCATGACGCTCTTTTACCGCCTCATAAATCTTATCAAAAAAATCTTGTTTAGCACTATCCAGCTTGGCTGAAACACCAAAAGGTGCCACAAAGACAGCAGAAGCATAGTCTCCTATCACTTGACCAGAGAGTCTATATCCTGACATAATTTTATCTGGATTTTCATGACTCTCTTTGGATATCCACGCTGTCATTTTTTTAGCGATACTGAGTGAATTTTTATCTCCATTTAAGAGTGCATCTAGCCCCACTCGAAAGGGTACACGACAGGCATTATAATAGTACGAGTCATCTTCTTCTTCTAAAAACTTTCTTTTTGTTGGATGATAACCACTCCTATCATGATAGATAAAATCTGAGACCAATGCTGTTTGATTGCTGGGATGTGATTGTATAGCAACTAAAGCATATTGTGTTGCTTTGATAACATTTAGCCATCTTTTGTCCCCAGTAAAGCGATAAAACGCTCGAAAATGACTCAACATAAAGTCAGAACTTCTACTGGTATATTGGTTATACTTTTCCCCATCTTGTTGTACCCAATCACCTAAAAGTGGAAGATTTGATTTTCTCCCTACAACAAGTAAAGATAAGGCTTTTATCATATTTTTTGCTTCATTTTTATAGTTTATTTCTCCCTTATCACCCCATTGGGCAGAAGCTAACATCAAAGCATATGCGATATCAGCGTCTCCATCAAAGGCACTATCACTCTCTCCTTTTTTAGCGGGTACTTGCCAAGTCATAAAACTACCACATATCTCACTCGGATGTTTTTTGACAAATCGATACAATCCATCAAAAATCTGCTTTGCATCCCTGTCATACCCTGCCATCAATGCCACTATCATCATCCCATATCCCTGCCCTTCTGAGACAGTACGGGTAGTATCTGTTTTATCTGTAGCGATACGATAGTCACCTTTTTGAAGTATTAAAAACTCACGCTTCCATCTATCATAATAATCTGCAACATTTTTGGCTAAGGTCTTTTGAGAATATTTGGATAACGAAAGAGCATTTTTATAGCTAACATGTTGAGGATAAGGCAATAGTGGCTTTTCTAAGTTCTCAGAAAAAAGCCCCATGATTACCCCCAAGAGAAGTGATAAAGTCATAATCTTATGCACTATCTAGCCAATGTCACATATAGGGTAACGGTACTCAAAGCAGGAAGTTTATCTATCATGATAGCATCTTCTTTTTCATAAAGTGTTACATGTAACCCCTTACTTACTTTCCCACTTATGATTTTTGTAGAGGGGTTTTTAAAGAGTTTTAAATGCAGATTTTTTACCTCTTCACTATTGTTATTTGTCACTGTGATGATGAGTTGATTATCTAGAATTTTACTACTTTGTTTTATATTGTTATATGCTTTCACCCTTTTGATGATTTCACTACCACTCAGTGGTTTTAATGATGGATTATTATTTAGATATTCATAAAATGAACGGATGATTTCAATATTGCTGCTATAGGAAAATAGATGTGTATGCACAGAGAGTGTATAAATCCCACCCAGTCCCGTGACGAAAGCCGCCTCTTCTTTCATCTGATTGACTATCTCTTTTTGATCCCAATCTAAGTTCACAAGATAGGAATAATCATCTGTGCCATGTCTAGGGATATAAATGATACGTGGCTCTTCTTTGTCCACAGCAGGATAGAGATAACTTACATTCGCACCGAGTACATAAGAAAATCCAGAAGCAGCTAAGTGTTGCTTCATCAGTAGATTTAACTCTTCACGTGGTGGTCTAAATCCGGTGATAGCTTGTGGGGCAAAGGCATCTATAATCTTTTTAGAATTTTCCGTTTCACTGATGATAAACGCTTCACTCTCTCCCACAATTTTCTTATGTGTCGTACTATGAGAAGCAAACTCTACATAAGGGTTCTTGGCTATTTGTGCCATCATCTCTTTGTGTTCAGGCAGGGCCGCCAAATTGGCAACGATAAACGTTGTCACCGGGATTTTATACTCTTGAGAAAGGTCAGCAAAACGTTGAAAGTTTGTAAACTTATACTCTGTATCTTCAGAGACAAAAACCACTGATGTTTGGTCGATATAAGGATAAGGTTCTACCAGCACTTCTTGAGAAAGAAAAGATATCATTCCTGCTAAAATCTTTTTATAAGAATCTCTATCTTTTTTGATATCATAAAATGCATAAGAAGGTAAAGAGGTATAAACCCACTTACCCTCACCAGCATAGCCATGCCAGGCTAGTGCTGCTTCGTTATTTTTAAAACTATCTGTTTTCTCTTTACTAATAGGTGGTGTCACTTGTTCATAAGCAGTAGCATAGATATCCGCATGCTCTTTTTCACTGCTTTTATAGATAGGTAATTTATCATACAACGCAACGCTTAATAATTTTCCTTCTTTGAAATAAGAAGAAAAAGGTGAAAGAATTTTGGGTGTAAGTGAAAGTCCTTCCTTGAATGAAGCAAAACCTTTTTCACTTAGCGTTAGGTTGGTGATACTCTTGACAAATTCTTCCCCAGTATAGTTACCAGACGCATCCGTAAAACCTGCTAAAAAGTTAAAAAACAGAGATCCACCTTGCTTCACAAATGTACGAATCTCTTTTTTGTTTTTATCACCCAATACTTGTGCATCTATGACAAAAACGAGGGCATTTTTATCTAAAGTATTTAATTTATTTATCGGTAAAATCGTTGTTTTGTATCCTATGGCATCTATGGTAGCAGCGAATTGTCTTATTTTTTCACTATATGCTTCTGCTGAAGAGCCATTATTGATATAAAATTCGGCAGTTTTTTTGGACGAGAGGATAACAATCTCTTGTTTTCTTAGTGCTTCTGGAACCATAAAACCATGTTGTTTTTGCACCGTTGGGGTATATACCTCCTGCACATTTGTTTTATTAATCTTATATAGGGTACCTAGCATCAATCCAAAAAGTACTAATACGGCTAATATAAGTACACTTCCATAAGTATCTGGTCTTTTCATTGTTTCAATCCTCATAGTTGTATCTCCTTATGTTCAAAAAAGAGATATTTAATCTTCTCTTCTTCAACCCGCTTTTTCTCTGATGCAGTTTGTACTTTTTTTTGTGCACGTTTTGCCTCACGAATCTTATAGACAGAATAAGCCAAAAGACCAAAAACCATCGTCAAAACAGTGATCGCCACAATCAAATATGCCATAACGGTTAAAAAATCAAACTGCATTAAATCTTTCCTTTTCTATCAAGTTTTCCCCAATTCATCTCAATCCCAACAAACTCTTCAACCGATGCCAAGACTTTGGCGATATTAATAATATTGATAAAAAATATTCTATAGTAGATACTATATAAAACCAACTTCATCCTCTCTTTTGTCACAGAGACACAATAGATACTCGCTGAAACATCCAAAATGGTAAAAATAATCCACCAATAAAGCAACATCTCACCATAGCCAGAAGCTAAAGATATCCAAATGATAAAGATATTGGCAAAGATAGAAGCAATTGGCCAAAAGATAGCTTCAAAAAGCATATACCAAAGCACCATCGCGATTGAAAAATCAGGATAAACGGACAAAAGCTTTCTCTTATGCTTTAAAATAGATTGTAAAATACCCCGCGTCCAGCGATAGCGTTGCTTTAAAAGATCTAACAAACTTTCTGGTGCTTCTGTATAAGAAATCGCATCAATCTCATAATCGATTTTATATCCCGCAGCAATCAAACGTAAGGTCAAATCACAATCTTCAGCAAAGGTATCATCTTTATACATACCAATCTTTTGGACTGCCTCTTTTCTAAACATGCCGATGGGACCTGGAATGATGTTGACAAGCTTAAAATAGGCCTGTCCATTTCGCACTAAATTTAATCCTTGGATATACTCTAGTGCTTGTAGTTTTGTCCATAAGTTATCGGTATTGGTCACATAAACTGACCCTGCCACGGCAGCTATCTCTTTATCTTCAAAATACTCCACCATCAAGTCTAAACTTTCAGCAGAGAGTTTTGAGTCCGCATCTACCGCCAAAAAGAGTTCACCCCTAGCCTTTTGTATACCAAAGTTAAGGGCATTAGCTTTTCCACCATTAGGCTTAGTATAAGCTTTAAGCCGTATATCTCCGTGATTAAACTCCATATTTTTCGCCATAAGATAGGTATCATCACTGCTACCATCATCGATCACCAATATCTCATACTTTGCATAGCTAAGTTTCATCAAACTTTCCAAAGATGCTTTAAGTACCTTCTCTTCATTATAGGCAGGCACAATGATAGAAACAAAAGGTTTTTTATGTTCTGGAAGAGGATTGCTATCATCTTTATTGATATGTCTATAGAGATTCAACATAGAGAAAAAAAGCAAGATAAAATATCGCGCGATGACAATAAGAGAAAAAAGAAGTATAACAATCACACCCGTTTTAACAAAAAGACTCTCCTCTATAGGTAAGTTATGTAACTGCTGCAGAGAAAAGAGAGAAATAGCCAACAAAAAAGAGAAAAGAAAGAGTAATTTAATCATTTCAAACCCTAATCAACTGCGATATCATGATAAGAGGTAATAAAACGTTTTTTGATACCTAAACGCTTTGCCAAAATATCATGGGCACTCTCTCTTAGTATATTTAAAAGCACAAATATAACCGTATTATTTTCCTTATCATGATAGAAATAATCCTGTTCTCGAATCAATGAAGCAAATTGTGAAACATCTACACCATCAATCTTAATACTTAAAAGCGTGAAGAGTATCTGTTGCATTTTCAAATCAACCACGCGCTCTTTTAAGGCATCAAAATCAATGATTTGCGATTGCTTTTTTTCAAAAACTAATTTTAATTTATGACTATAAAAATCATTTTCAATCACTGCCTCTATCGACCCTATATACTCTTCTATATCAAAGTTTTGTGCTGCTAGATAATCAATGCCTAACTCTTTAGCATGACCACGATCTGGCTTTCTTAAAAACTTTTTATCTGAGAGTTGAAATATCTTGGCAAATGGTGCTACAACTTTCAACTGAGCAATTATTTTTGCATCTAGAGCCGTATATGAGTCATTGTAAACCACCACATCAGTGTTCTCATCTATCTTAGTGATACCACTTTTGAACTCTTCTAGGGAGAGATGTTTAAATTTGATATTCTTTTGATTGTCAAAGATGGTGTGATGCATAGCAATGATATCTTTTTGTTGTGAGATAAGTACAATCTGAGCATAGGGCTTTTTTAAAAATTGGTTATAGGTTTTTATCGTGGTATAACAATCCCCATCAACATCACTTTTATCCTCTTCGATATGATAAGAGATATCACGTCTATCAACAAACAGTTCCTCAAAAGCTTTTCCCGTAACTGTTTTACTATTGTAAGAGAATATCACTTTTTTATGATGATAGCGTATGTCTTTGATAAAGGCTATCATCACATCTTCTAACTCTTTGGTAAATACTTTATCAAAGAAAAGATCGATACGATGCAGAAAAAAGAGTTCTTCTTGGCTATGTTCTACGAGTGAGCTAAGTTCATTACTCAGTGCCCTCGCCCCATATTGCTTATTGAGAGTAAGCCATGACTCTTTTAAAAAGAGATGTTTGGTGCGGGCATGTAGGGTATCAAAATAAGAGATATAAGGCTTCACCCTCTCCAAGTTATCATGTACTAATTGAAAATTATTGGCTGTCAGAAAAAGCATCTTTGCATCATTTAGCTCATGCTGAAGTTGCATACAAAAAAGCAAAGCACACCTATTTTCATCGGTATCTATCGTAAAAACCTCTGAAATTTCTATATTTTTTTTCACTTTTTCCCTCTCACCAAGCTTGTATCATGTTTAATCGACAAAATGTCATCTCTTGGGCAGTAAAACTACTCTGTAATCGTTCACAATCTAAACTAAATGTGACTAAATCCTCAGCTCTATACTCACCGTTTAATCCATAACTAAAGATGGCTTCTCTGTTTTTAAAGGCATATCCTACCCCTAAAAGTCCCTTGATATACCCTTGTTTAAATCGTAACTTTGGCTGATACTTCAGATACGAACTATCATAAAATTCACTTGGGTGAGAACAGACTGTACTCTTGGTATTATACTCTATATTTTCATTAAAGAGAAAATCATGCTCCATCCCAAACCCTCTATCATGATAGAGTGGCAAGGTAAATTGCCCATAAAAATTTGTATTGTCATCTTCAAAATGGTTGATATCTAAACCAGCCGTTATCGTGCTTAAATCATCTAAAAGATAGGTGTCATAAAGACCTAGATGATAAACATTCGTCTCATTTTGTATCATGCAATTTCTATAATTGACAAAGGCACCATTTCGGTAATAAGCATCCATGTATAAACTATGCGCTCCAATACTTGGACTCCAGCTTAAACGAGGTACAACTGTATCAAAATCATCAAAGTGTTCTAGCCCTACGCCAACACTCCATTTGTCAATCTTTGTATTGATAAACAACCCCATGCCATCATAATCTTTATAAAGCCCATCAAAGCTATAATTTTGAAACTCCACACCCACTTGCATATCTTTTCTAACAAAAGCATTATTGACACCAATTTTATAGTTAGTGTAACTAACAGCACTATCCTCAACATACTCCACACCTGCCCATAGAGAAGTCTTTTTGCTCTCTTCTCTTCTGACTAACTCTGCTGGGGTTGGTTTGCTTAAAAACTCTATTTTTTCTTGGGAAAAAAGTCCTTTTGGATTAACAATCTTATAACTTCCTTCGGTTAAAACGATATCTTTATAACGGGTAGGTTTTTTGATAGGTCCCATGGCAGACTTTAAGAGTGTGCGAGAAAATTTTAACATACTTTCTTCATCCCTCTTTGCACGCATTTGCAATTGACTTACTAAGGTGCTGAGTGTTGCTCTTGCCTCTAACCAATCTTTATCCTTAAATGTATGCATCAGGCTATATGCGTAGTGATACTTGGCAAGATAATACTCTTTAGCATTGGGATTTCTTACTATCTTTCTAAATTCTAAAACACTTTTATCATACTGCTTCATTTTTTCAAGGGCTGAAGCGTAATGAAACCTTAACAGAGTATCTTCAGGATATGCCACTAAATAGGTTTCAAAATAGGGCAATGCCAACTTCTCTTTTTTTGAAAAGTAGTAAATTTCAGCAATCTCTTTGGCTATTTTTGGATCATGGGTTTTATCATAATAGCGTTTGTAAAATAGGAGTGCATTCTCCATATCTTTGGCTTTATGTAAAGAGATTGCTTGTGAAAGCAGTTGGTTTTTTTCATAATGCTCTTGATAAGAGCGCAACTCTTTATCATCAGGATGCGTTTTGAGTAATTTTTTAAAGAGACGATTTGCCTCCTCTTCTTTACCAACATGCAGATACGAAAATGCCATCTTTTTTTCCAAATCAAATCTCTTCTTGGTATCGCTCTCTTTTTTTGCTAAATCAGGAAGATAGTATAAAGCATGCTCATAATCTCTCATCACATAAAGGATATTAGTGTAGAGTGTAATGCTGTGATTAGTGTGTTTCCTTACTGGATACAGTGTATGAAATGCTTTTTTCAGATACCCTTTCCAGTATAAGTTTTCAGCTAGTACAATTTTAGCATCAATATTTTGTGGATTTTTTTTAACGTACTTTTGCAATGTACTGATAAACGCCTTGGGACTTTTTTCTTGCTTTAAAAGATAGAGATAGTTATTAAGCGCACTCCCATCTTCTGCTAAACGTTTTTCAGCTTTGCTTAGGGCTATCTCTCTTTTTAAATTCTTAATTTTTTTGCTATCTGTGTAGTGATGCTTAGATAATAGCTTAACACTCTTATCATCTTTTCCTATCTTATGATAAGCATCTGCTACCTCTAAGTCAACTTTAGCGTCAAATGAGAAACCTGCTTTTAGTGCCTTTTCATAAAATTCACACATCAAAGCATACTTATTTTGTCGGTAAAAAGTATGTAGCGACTTACTAGCAGAGGCATTTTTAAGTCCACTTTTTGCTTCTAAGGCTTTGATAATAGCAAGTTGTTTTTTTATTTTTATAGCAGCGGGTTCACTCGCATCAAAGGCTAAAATCTCTTTAACATACTTTTCTGCCAAGTTATATTGATGATTTTGTAGATAATACTTACTCAGCAACAATCTATTGCCAACATCATGCTTGTTGGCATCGGCTTGACTCTTCACAAAGGGAACATCGATTTCTATGGCTTGCATCATACTTAAAAGACAAAACAATCCAGCTGCTATTTTTTTCATAATAGTATTATCGACAAATAGTAAAAAAAATAAAGCCCTTTACAAGAGTTTTGCTATACTTTTTGCATGGAATTTTTTACATCTCTAGAGAAGATACTAAAAACGCAAGATACAGAAGAGAAGATAACAGAGTTTTCGCTTTTTTATAAAGCCTATCATGATAAGCAACTTAGCTTCTATCATGATAGCTCTCCTATCGTTTTTACAAGCCCCTCCTATGCCAAAACTTGTCGTATCGTAGATGCTAGAGTGATACCTAAAAGAACGGCTCTCTCTACCACAAAAGGGAAAGCCCTGCTCATCCATGCTATCGCACATATCGAATATTCTGCGATTGACTTAGCCTTAGATCACGCCTATCGCTTTCGCCATATGCCTCAGAAATTTTATGATGATTGGTTAGAAGTGGCAGAAGATGAAATCAGACACTTTTTACTCTGTGAAGCACTTCTTAAACAACATGGCTATCACTATGGTTCTTTTGATGTGCATGCCTTTTTATTTGATGTCTCTCAAAAGTCACTCGATTTACTCACGCGCATGGCAGTAGTACCTAGGCATTTGGAAGCTTCTGGTCTGGATGCCAATCCACAAATGATACAAAAACTTTCCAAGCATCATGATAGCTTTGCAAAAGCGTGTATCAGTACCCTAGAAACTATCCTCAAAGAGGAGGTAAGCCATGTTCAAAAAGGGGATTATTGGTTTAAATGGGCATGCCAGAGAGAGGGAGTTGATCCTGAAAAGTATTTTGATATCGTAGAGAAAGTATTGCCTGGAGCAAAAAAGAAAAAACCTTTTGTCAATGTCAAAGCACGACAAAAGGCGGGATTCTCCTGCAAAGAACTACGCCTTATTACAGACCAGGAGTGCCAAGAGTAAAAATCCTAAAAATTAACCACTAGATACATCTGTATCCCATTTCGTCTTTGCGGTTTGAAGTAGTAATTCTCATACTCATAATATCGCACATTGTCGATGATAACATCCCGTGCACCCAGAGGTAAGGTATCTACCATGCTCCCTACTTGATAACAATATGTCTGGCTCCTATAGGGATTTGACACTACACGGTATCCACGCACACCAAATTCTCTTTGGTAGTAGACATCATGATAGCGATAATAATCTCTATTGGAAATGCGCAGATGTGTATTTCCAATAGGTAAAGAGAGTACGATAGCCCCTAGTGGTGCTTCTACCACACGGAATCCTTGATTGTACGGTCTGTAAAATATACCCTGATTATACGCATAACGATGCCCATTATGTCTAAAACGATAAGCATTAGGATACAGATGAGAGAAACGATACTCAACGCTTCGATGTGATGGTTTATCATGATATATTGGTCGTACCCGCTGTGGGACTTGCACGACATGCCCACGATGGTGAGAAGCAATTCTTCTATTGTTATAAACATCTCCATTTAGTAGATAGCGATGGCTTCTATCTATATCTGACCTGCTAGGTCCACTATGTTTGCTGTTGTGGTAGGCTTCCACCCTTGTCATATCGGCAAGAGAAGAAACTTGAACACTTAGTAAGAGTGCCAACGCGACACCTATTCTATTTTTGACTATCATGATAAGTCTCCTTTTGTTGAACTTTCATGAGAGTATAAAAGAAAATGATGAAGTGATTGTGAATTAAACCCTTTGATAACCCCTTAGCTCATACGGCTTCACAGTGGCTACCTCATTTAACAGTAATCAGCTAAAAGTCCTGCTTTTAATCCCTTATAGGTCTCTTCACCCACCAGTTCCTTTACGATTTCTAGGGCAAAACAGACGGCTGTAGCAGGACCACGAGAAGTGATAATATTTTTGTCCACAACAACATTTTGTGCATCAGTAAATTTTTCTACACCAATATCTTTTTCATAAGAGGGATAACAAGTATATCTATTTTTGATAAGCCCAGCTGCATTCAGTGCCATAGGTGCAGCACAAATGGCTCCTACTTTTTTACCACTACTATCAAATTCTTTGAGAAGTGTTTGCACACGTGCATTTTCTTTTAAAGCGACTGCGCCATCATGCCCACCAGGTAAGACTATCATATCAAACTCTTCACTAACGACATTGTTTATCGTATTGTTAGCAATGATTGTGATGCCATTGGCACCCGTCACTTCACGCTCATCCAAAGAAGCTGTCACCACTTCAATCCCACCACGACGCAATACATCGATGATAGTCACTGCTTCTATCTCTTCAAAACCCTTTGCTAATGGCACAAGAACACTTGCCATCTCTACTCCTTTACTCTTTGATTTTTTCTAGATACTCACCCTTGGCTGTATCCACTTTCACTGTATCCCCTTCAAGCACATGGTAAGGTATCTGAATGACTGCCCCACTCTCTAGTGTTGCTGGCTTTTTACCCCCTTGTGAATCGCCCTTGAAGTTTGGTCCTGTCTCTGCTATTTTTAAGATAACGGGATTTGGCGCTTCGACATCTATCGCGTTACCATTGTGAAAAAGAATCTCAACATTCATCCCGTCGATAATCCACTTTGCTGTATCACCCACCGCGTCATGCGTCAAGCCTATCTGATCATACGTCACCGTATCCATAAACTGTAACATCTCACCATCATCATAAAGAAATTGCATCGTCTTTTGCTCTAAATCTGGCTTCTCACACTTATCTCCCGCATGAAAGGTCTTTTCAATCACTTTTCCATTAAGATAAGACTTTATCTTACAGCGAACAAAGGCAGCACCCTTACCTGGTTTTACATGTTGATAATCCGTAATTTTAAACGGTTTACCATCTAATTCTATCTTCATCCCTTTTTTTAACTCATTCATCGATATTGTCGCCATCTATGCTCCTAGATTATAATTTATTAAGAGTATAACAAAAAATGGATAAAGAGCCTTTGAGATAAACAATTACAAAATGGTTTTCTTGTGGTATCTGCCCTAGGTTTGCTAACAGCCTGTGGTGGTGGAAGTACAAACAGTTCTGAAGCACCATCATCTGAGAATAATAAAGCTATTGCGAGTATCAAAGAGGCTTCGCAGATATGCTATTCATCTGCAAAAAATAAGCTTTTTGTTGTCTCTGACAAGGGCATACTTTATGAGTTCTAAATACGACATCACAAACAATAACATTACCTATACCTGCCGAAGGGGTAGCATTTGACAATAGTGGCAATATCTACTTTGCTAGCGATAGCCATGGAAAAGTCTATAAATATTCTCTCAGAGCTTGGCATAGAATAAACCTTCATCAAAAAATAGCTAAAATATGTGAGGTTCTTATCTCAGACACAGACTCCGAGGGCAAATCCTCCCTGCGGTCTAAGCCTCTGCGTGTGTATCTGAGATAAGAACCTCACAAAAACAGACAAAAGGCTATTTTTTGAAAACCATCACCGTCATCGATACATTCGGATTTTTCTTCCGAAACTACTACGCCCTTCCCTATTTAAAGAGTAAAAAAGGTTTTCCAACAGGACTGCTCACAGGATTTATGAATTTTATCTCTTCTGTGAACAAAGAGCACAACACAGACTACATCCTCTTTGCCCTAGACTCCAAAGAGAAGACACTACGAAAAGAGATAGACCCAAACTACAAAGCCAATCGCCCTTCTCCACCAGAAGATTTGCTTAAACAACTTCCCATTGCTACAAGGTGGATAGAAGAGATGGGCTTTAAAAAACTTGAAATGCCTGGGTATGAAGCCGATGATATCATCGGGTCCATCGTCACTTACGCAAAAAAGAACAATATGAAAGTACGCGTTGTCTCTCATGATAAAGATCTCTATCAACTCATTGAAGATGATATCGTACATCTACATGACCCCATGAAAAAGATAGATATTGATGAAGAAAAATGCCAAGAAAAGTTTGGTATTCCTCCTTCTAAAGTAGTCGATTATCTTGCCATTGTAGGCGATGCCAGCGATAATATCCCCGGCGTAAAAGGTATCGGAGCAAAAGGAGCAACCAAGCTTTTAAATGAATTTAAAAACTTAGAAGATATATATGCCAACTTAGAGAGTATCGCCAACCCCCGTACGGTTAAACTCTTAAATGAGAGTCGAGAAAATGCATTTTTAAGTAAGCAACTTGCTACACTCTATACTGATTTGATAGCGCATTGCAATATGGATGAGTTTACATTTCCAGAGACAAACCCTATCATAAAAATAGCCGATGACCTACTAGAGTATGATATGAACGCCATCCTCAAACGGGCAGGAGCTAGCTATGAAAACAATGCAAAATCTGCAGAAACCATGCCACAAAAAAAGTTTCAACCCCTACTCTTAAACACCAAAGAGAAACTACACAGCACACTTGATAAAATTCCCCCAAAAAGTATCATCGCCTTTGATACAGAAACCACAGGGATAGATTCCCAAAGTGCCAAAATCGTCGGCTTCTCTTTTGCCTATGATGAGAGCAAAGCCTATTATGTGCCTATCGCACACAATTATCTTGGTGTAGGAGAACAAGTGAGCATGGAAGATGCCAAAGCAACACTTATACGTCTTTTTGACACACACCATATCCTTGGACAAAATCTCAAGTATGACTACGCTATCTTAAAACACAACTTTGATTTAACAGACTTAGAAGTCTATGCCGATACGATGATTATGTCTTGGTTACTTGACTCTTCACTCTCAGCAGGGCTAGACAAGATGGCGATGCGCTATTTTCAACATGAGATGATTGCTTTTAAAGAGACTGTCAAAAAAGGGGAAACTTTTGCCTCAGTAGAACTTGTCGATGCTTGTAAATACGCAGCAGAAGATGCATGGATGACACTCAAACTCTATAATTTCTTAAAAGATAAGTTAGGCGAAGCGTTGGAGAAAGTAGCAAAAGAGGTTGAATACCCTTTTGTAAATACCCTTATCATGATAGAAGATGCAGGTATCATGATAGATATCCCATTTTTTGAAATGCTCTTAAAAGAGGCAAGTGAAAAGATAGCACATTTAACAAAAGAGATTTATACACTCGCCACAAGAGAATTTAACATCAATTCTACCCAACAGTTAGGTTCTGTGCTTTTTGAAACCCTAGCTCTTAAGGCTGGGAAAAAGACAAAAACGGGTTATTCTACCAATGAAAAAGTCCTTAACGACCTCTATGATGCACACCCCATCATCCCAAAACTTCTAGAATATCGAGAGATTTATAAGTTACGCTCCACGTACATAGACCCACTTTTGAAGCTAGGTAAAAAAGCAGATGATAGACGCATTCATACCTCATTTTTACAGACTGGTACCACCACAGGAAGACTCAGCTCTAAAAATCCAAACCTGCAAAATATCCCCGTACGTACAGAGGTAGGCAGACGCATCCGTGAAGGATTTATCGCAAAAGAAGGATACACATTAGTTGGGATTGATTACTCACAAATAGAACTACGCCTACTTGCTCACTTCTCACAAGATAGCGCTTTAATGCAAGCCTTTTCTGAAGATAAAGATATCCACCTTGAAACCGCTATCAAGATTTTTGGAGAGAGTGAAGGTAAGAGCAAGAGAAATGTGGCAAAAAGTATCAACTTTGGTCTTCTATATGGCATGGGTTCACGTAAACTTGCACAGACCATTGATGTCAGCGTAGCAGAGGCCAAAACTTACATCGAAAACTATTTTGCCTCTTTTCCTACGGTGAAAAATTATCTTGAGTCTATCAAGGATCAGGCAAAAAGAGAAAACTGTGTGCACACCCTTTTGGGGCGACGTCGTGTTTTTGATTATGACTCTGCCAATGCCTTTGAAAAAGCGGGATTTGAAAGAGAGAGTGTCAATACTGTTTTTCAAGGCTCAGCTGCTGATCTCATCAAACTCTCTATGAATAAACTTATCAAAGAGATGGATCCAAAAGAAGGCACCATGCTACTACAAATCCATGATGAACTTATCTTTGAAGTCAAAAAAGATACAGCAGACGCTTATGCAGATAAAGCCAGAGAAATCATGGAAAACATTTATCCACTCACTATTCCTCTTCGCTGTTCTGTGAGTATTGGGGAAAATTGGGGAAAATTAAAATAAAGTGTAAAGTAGTGCTTGACACTTTATAAATTTTCTGATATACTTCTCCTTATCAAATACAAGGAGCATCATCATGGGACTTAAAATGGCTACCCTCGTAGAAAAGTCTGGTGTGAGCAAATCCACCATTCTTTTTTACGTCAAAGAGGGACTTCTCCCAGAACCCCAAAAACCAAAACCAAACGTCCATCTCTATCATGATAGTTCTATTGCTATACTGAGATTTATCAAGTATCTACAAGAACATTTACACTACTCTATCACTGAAATCAAATCTATCATGATAGATAATAAAATCGATTTTAACGATGATAGTGATATCATTGTAAACTATCTCATTGCCATGAGTGGCAAGACAAAAGAGGCAGAGATTTCCGATATCAAACAAAGAGCTAAGCAATTCAACATCGATAAAACACTTTTTGAAGCCTATGAAAAAGAGGCGCAAAAACTTGCTGGATTAGAGTATGAGATGGGTGCCAAGCTACTACTTTCACAAGATGAAAATGACAAGAATGAACTCCAAAAACTTCTTTTTGACATACTTTTAACGCTCAAGCCCTATATCTTCAATCAAGCGACCATAAAAGAGCACAAAAAGCGTGTCGCTCAAAATGCAAAGGAACTTCTATCATGATAAAACAACTACAAAACATAAAGGGACTTTTACCCTATATATTCGTCGTCTTTTTAAACGCTATCATCGACTTGGGGGATAAGATACTCTTACAAAATGCCATTTTCAAGTTCTATGATGGTGAGACACAAATCATCTTGACTGCTTTTATCAATGCCCTTATCATCATCCCTGGTATTTTACTCTTTACCCCTGCTGGATATATCTCTGATAGATGGTCAAAAAGTATCGTGATGCGTTACGCTTCTAAAGTAGCATTGGGATTGACCCTCCTTATCATGATAGCCTACTTTTTTGGGCTCTTTAAGATAGCACTTTTTATCACCTTTTTACTTGCCGCACAATCGGCAGTCTTTTTCCCTGCCAAGTATGGTCTCATCAAAGAGATGTTTGGTAAAGATAGATTACCAGAAGGTAATGGTCTCATCCAAGCCACCACTATCATCGCTATACTATCAAGTTCATTATTGTTTTCTATTCTCTTTGAAAATATGATTACAGGCAATGAACAGAGTGTAGGTGCCTATTTAGAAGCCGTATGGCCTATCACCATTATACTCGTTGTATTGGCTCTCATTCAAGTGGCACTTACTAAAAAGGTACCTATTATTGAAGAAGGTGACAAAGCGTTGAAACTCGATAAAGAGAAGTATCTCTCATTTGGCTACCTTAAAGAAAACATTGCTTTAGTCTTTAAAAATCGTGTTATTTTAGAGAGTATCATCGGACTTGGACTCTTTTATGGTATCTCCCAAGTACTCTTGGCCATCTTTGGCGTACACCTAGAAGAGGTCAGCCATGAACACAACACCATAGTTGCGCAAGGCATCATGGCGATGGCTGGACTAGGTATCGCTATCGGTGCGATGCTAACAGCTAAATTTTCTAAAAACTACATAGAAACGGGACTGATTCCTGTAGGCATATTAGGTATCGTGACGGCTATCATTCTTATCACAAAAACTTCTTCGACCTATCTCTTGGGGCTTGAGTTTTTACTCTTTGGTATCTTTGGTGGTTTTATCCTTGTTATCTTAAACTCACTCATTCAGTACCGTGCAAAGAGCCATGAACTAGGACGCGTGATGGCGGCGAGTAACTGGGTTCAAAATATCTTCATGTTGACATTTTTACTACTGACTGTCTTTGCAGCACTGAGCAGCGTAGAGACGAAAACCCTCTTTACCTTTCTCTCTACCATTGCTATCATCGGGCTACTCTACACCCTCATCACCTTGCCACAATTTTTACTACGTTTTATTTTCAAGTTTATCGCCTCTTTTCGCTACAACCTAAAAACACATGGCGTAGAAAACTTTCCTAAAGATGGGGCAGCATTGCTTCTAGGCAACCATGTCTCTTGGATTGATTGGATGGTACTCTCTATCGCTGCACCAAGACGGGTTAGTTTTGTAATAGAGCGTAGTATCTATGAGAAGTGGTATTTAAAGCCTATTTTTAAGTTTTTTGGACTCATACCCATCTCTTCAAAGGCTAGCAAAGAGGCGTTTAGAGATATCAGAGCCAAGCTAGATGAAGGGAAAATCGTCGCCCTATTTCCTGAGGGTTCTATCAGCCGAAATGGTCACTTGGGTATGTTTCAAAAAGGTTTTGAATTAGCGCTCAAAGATTCTGATATCCCTATCATCCCTTTTTATATCCGTGGACTTTGGGGATCTCGCTTCTCTTATGCTCATACAAAGCAGAAAGAAAACGTCAAAACTAGAGAGCGTGATGTAGGAGTCTCTTTTGGAAAAGCATTGCCTAGTAGCACAACAGCAAGTGAACTAAAACAGGTGATATTTCAACTTCAAATCGAATCTTGGAATAAGTACATCGATACACTAAAACCTCTACAAGTTGCATGGCTAGAGATGGCTAAGAAGCGTGGTTCTAAACTTGCTATTGCTGATGCAACAGGGGCGAGTTTAGGCGCGCAAAAGTTTGCTGCGGTAGTAAAAACCTTTGCCAGTCAGATAGAGAAGAGATCAAAGAATGAACAAAACATTGGCATCGTGATGCCTGCCTCTGTAGGTGGCTCACTCGTCAACATGGCAACACTCCTGCTTGGAAAAACCATCGTCAATCTCAACTATACCGCCAATGAGGAGTCACTAAAACATGCGATAAAACTAGCAGATATCAAGACTATCTACACATCCAAACAATTTTTAGTCAAGCTAAAAGCCAAAGGCATGGACATCGAAAAGGCACTACATAACGCCAATATCGTTTATGTAGAAGATATCAAAGCCGGTATCAAAAAGATAGATGTCTTAAAAAACTGGGCACTTATCAAACTCTTGCCAAGCTTTATACTCAAAAAACTCTGGTTAAAAAAATCAGATATCAATGATACCGCAGCTATCCTCTTCTCTAGTGGTAGTGAAGGCGTACCCAAAGGGATAGAGCTCACCCATAAAAACTTTATGGGTAATATCAAACAATTTTGCTCCATGCTTAACTTTCAAGATGATGATGTGATTTTGGCAACTTTACCAACTTTTCATGTCTTTGGTTTGACGGTGACGATGTTGGCACCACTTATAGAAGGGATACCTTTCATCGCACAACCAGACCCTACTGATGCAGAAGGTGTTGGAAAACTAGCGGCCCAGCATCGCGCAACCCTACTTTTTGGTACATCTACCTTTTTTAGGATTTATGCTAAAAATAGAAAACTCTTACCACTGATGTTTGAGAGTATTCGTTTTGTGGTTGGGGGCGCGGAAAAAGTATCAGATGATGTGAGAAACGGCTTTAAGCAAAAGTTTGGTCTTGATATACATGAAGCCTATGGTGCCACAGAAGCTACGCCAGGTATCAGCACCAATATCCCAGACGTACTCAATACAAAATACTGGAATATTCAGATAGGACAAAAAATCGGCACCGTTGGTATGCCTTTTCCTGGATCAGCTTGTAAAATAGTAGACCCTGACAGCTATGAAGAGTTACCACAAGGTGAGTCAGGCATGATTATCGTCGGGGGCACACAAGTAATGAAGGGCTATCTCAAAGACCCTGAAAAGACCAAAGAGGCTATCATCGAAAAAGATGGTGTGCGTTGGTATATCACGGGTGATAAAGGCTACCTTGATAAAGATGGCTTCTTGACCCTTGTGGATAGATACTCACGCTTTGCCAAAATCGCAGGAGAGATGATTAGTCTAGGGGCTGTTGAAGAAGCCATTCGTGCTATCATTCCAGAAGAGGTGGATATCGTTGCTGCCAATGCACCTGATGCCAAAAAGGGAGAAAAGGTGGTGCTACTTTATAACGGTGAGATATCAGAGGAGGAGTTAAAAGCACTTATCAAAAACTCTTCTCTCAATCCTCTCATGCAGCCTTCAGAGTACTACTACCTCGAAGAGATGCCAAAATTAGGCTCAGGAAAAACGGACTTGAAGATGGCAAAAAAGATAGCCACAGAGCTTAGTAGCTAGTATCATGATAGATATCCATGCCCACCTACTAAACGCAGATGTGCAATTTGATAGGTTTTATGACAAGCTGGCGATACGATTTTTTGCATCCAAGCTTGGCATAGAGCCACAAGCACTCTTAGACAATCCCTACAAAGCGTACACAGATGGTTTGATGCAAAATATTAGAACATCCAAGCACCTCTCAAAAACCGTACTCTTTGGTGTCGATGCCCGTGTTGATGAGAGAGGAAAAACCCTGCACAAAGATATCACCGTCTGTGCAAATAATGAAGATATGCTTGCACTCTATCATGATAACCAAGATATCATCATCCCCTTTTTCTCTATCAATCCCCTGCGTCCCGATGCCTTGGATTTAATCGACAGATATACAGAGTTGGGATTTAAGGGGGCGAAATTTCTACAAAATTACTGGGGTGTGGATACAAGAGAAGAGAGGTTTATCCCCTACTTTGAAAAACTCAAAGAGAAAAACTTACCCCTCATCGTGCATATAGGAAGTGAGAGTTCTGTGCACTCCTTTAAAGCCTGTGAAAGCATCGAGATGTTACATCAACCTCTAGAGATAGGTGTCAACACCATCTGTGCCCACATGGCGCTTAGTTACACTCCACTAGGCATCCTAAAAGCCCTCTCTCAAAATCCAAAACATTTCAGCAAGGAGTATCATACGCTCTTAGAGATGTTGACCTATCATGATAACCTCTATGCCGACATCTCTGCAATCTTGACACCCGTAAGAGCCAAGGTACTCAGACACCTCTCAAAAGAAAAAAGCATCCACCACAAACTACTTTTTGGTACTGATTTTCCTGTACCCTTTACAACGATGTTTAACTCTTATGATTTATCCTTTAAAGAGAGACGCGCACTAGGTCATATAGAAAACCCTCACGATAGATACGCAGAAGCAATCCTGCACTACTTCCCAAGAGAGAGTGCGATATATACGAATTATAAAAAGATTATAAAATCTCTACCAACTTGATATCCCCATTTTTTTCTGCGATAACCCAAAGTTTGATGTCATATTTTTTGGCAACTTTTTTGGTGATGCCTATATATTTGTCATCTTTTCTCTTTTTTCGGATAAGAATAATGCCTGCTTGTTTTTTGTTTTAAGAGCATAATATTACTCCACCAACTAAATAGCCTCATACCCCTTATGCGAAAAATCAACTTCTATTTTTATGAAGTATTTTTGATTTTTTAAAATATGTTATAATGAAATAAATTTTTTAGAGGATTTATTATGAGATTAAACTCTTTAGAGAGGGAAGTTTTAAAATCTAGTGTTAGATGTATAGATAAGGATTCTAAAGTTTATCTTTTTGGTTCAAGAGTTGATGATAGTAAAAAGGGTGGGGATATTGATATATTGATAGTCTCTGATAAGATTACAAGATTCGATAGAAGAAAAATAAAGTTAGATTTTTATGAAAAGTTTGGAGAACAGAAGCTTGATGTTATCGTTGATGATGGAACTTTTAGAGAACCTTTTTCAAAACTTGCATTTGAAAAAGCGGTAGAGTTATGAGTTTAGCAAATTTACAAAAAAATATAACTGCTTTAGAAAAACAGATATATTGGCTGGATATATCTATACAAGAGTGTCGATTGATAGGTATTAAAGAGAAATATACAGTAGATGAATTTGGACGCTTTGAGACTCTTTGTGGTAGATTTGCTAGAAGTATAGATTTTGTAGTCAGGAAGGTATGGAGGAGTATTGATGATTTTGAGTTCGAAAATCAAGGTACTTTGATAGATGTTGTTAACAACGCACATAAAAGATCTTTGTTTGAAGATATCCAAGAGATACGGATGATAAAAGAGATTCGAAATGATATCGTACATGAGTATATTGAAGAGGGATTATTGGATGTGTTTGAAGATGTGTTGGCATTTAGTGAAAAATTGATAAATATTATGCTTGTCACTTTACATTATGCTAAAGATTTAAAATAATAGCACCTCCAATATGAGACTAAAGTCATCATTTCCTACTTAAACCTACATTAGTTTTGCATTACCATGTAAAGTTTAACTATAAAATCTCTACCAACTTAATATCCCCATTTTTTTCTGCGATAACCCAAAGTTTGATGTCATATTTTTTGGCAACTTTTTTGGTGATGCCTATATATTTGTCATCTTTTCTCTTTTTGCGGATAAGGATAATGCCTGCTTGTTTTTTTGTTTCAAGAGCATAGTATAGGGATTGACCTATCGCTTCATACCCCTTATGGGCAAAATCAACTTCTATGGCATACTCATCAGTCAGACAGTCAACTCTTGTTCTATTTTTAAGTGTATACTCTATCACACCATCTAGTTGATTGCAGGCTATCTTTTGGTAGTACTTTTCATGATGCTTGGTTGTTTTACTACAACCATGTGTGCATAAAATGAGTGAACAAAAGAGCGTTAGAGATATTGCTTTCATGCTAAAATCCGATAAATGGCGAGATAAAAAAGGCGACAGCTCCACCAATAGCGTATTTTTTTAAATCTTTTTTCATCTCATTTACTCTTAGTGTGATTAGTTTATCTATCTCATCATGATGGATAGTATCTATATCGATACCCTGCTCAAAAAGCTCTTGTTTTAGTGAATTATAAGCCTTTTCTCTTAATGTATCATCAAGTGTTCGTTTGCCATTTTTATATATGCGTCTGCTTATTTTGTATGTTTTTGAGATTGTATCTATCATCTGCTCTCCTTTGGATTTAAAATTGTTAGGGTTAGTATAGAAAATAAAGTAGTCAGATAGTGTCCATCATGAAGAAAAGAGCAATATTGACGATATGGATAAAAAGGAAGATACATGGTTACATCAAAACTTAGAAGAATTTTTATCATCTTAGAAGCACTTCATCACAGAGAAGTAGATTCTTATGATGAAGTGTTGCTTGAGAAATTTGGTATATCGCACAAACAGCTAGGAAGATTGCTTGAGGAGGTTGAGAGTGAGATAGAGCAAGTTGTAGAGATTAGAAAAGGTAGAAAAAAAGTATGGAGACTCATAAATCCTATCGATATCATAAATGAGATAGCTACAAAGAGTGATGATCTTGGCTGGTTTTATCAGTTGGCAGTGGAGGGAGACCCTGAAGTTTTTGGAAAGTTAGCAGAATTTACACAAAAAGAGAGCCATATCTATCAATTTTTAACTACACCATTTGAAGATACCAAAGAGTTAGAAGCTCAACAAAAGTTTACAAAACTAAAAGAGGCTATCAAAGATAGAAGAAGAGTTGATATCACTTTTGTCGATAAAAAGATAGAAGAGGCAAAACCTATCAAGCTTATCATGATGAAAGGAAATTGGTATATCGCCTATATCCATGATAAAAAAGTTCGTATAGGCAGGATCAGTTTTATAGAGAGTGTTACCTATGCATTTAATGATAGCCGTTTTAGAGAGAGTGAAATCCAAAAAGAGTTGGAATTTTTAAACACCATACAAAATCCATTTACCCTATATAATAAAGAGAGAAAAAGAGCAATCATCAAAGCTCAAAAAGAGAAAGCTCACTATTTTAAAGCAGATATGAAGTCATTTTTCCCCTCTCAAAAGTTTATCAAAGAGTGTGAAGATGGCAGTGTGCATTTTAGCATCGACTATACCCAAGAGATGGAGATACTCCCTTTTATCCAAGAGTGGATACCAAGCCTAGAGATAGTAGAACCCCAAGAGTTGAAAGAGAGATTTATCAAAAAGCTACAAAAGATGATAAGTTGTTATAGCTAGACACTATCTGACTACTTTATCTCCTATACTACTCCTAACAAAAAAACTTAAGGAGTTTAATTATGGGATATTGGAATGGAAGTTACAGTAACAAATCAACTTGGAGAAAAACACCTACTAAGGTAGGTAAGAGTTGGCACACGCCATCTGGTGAAAGGGTGAAAAATCCTGATGCTTACTTTAAAACGGTGGAAAAAAATGGCAGATATTGGAAAGGCAATACTGGCTGGAGTCCTAAAAATAGAAAGTATCATTAAGGGTGCTTTCTATTTTCCAGAAGCAAGATTTAATGTGGAAAATGGATACCAGACTATAGCCGTGAGTGTTTTGGTTGCGGGCATTACTTTTGGTAGATATGAAGTTTTCTCTTTTGTAGTCGATATAGATATAACAAAATCTATATCGGAGCCACACCCATGACAAAAGCTATGCAACAAACAAACATCGAAGAAGCCCTCAAAAGTCAAGATAAAAAAACAGTCCAAAAGTGGATAGATGAGGGAGGAAAACTCTCTGATTATAAATTGATGGACTATTATACTAAAGATAGTGACGAAGCATTTATTCTGTTTTTGATGGAAAATGGTGCTGATATTGATGCAAAAGCTGAAGATGGTACGACTGCTTTGATAAGGGCTTCATTTAATGGACATTTAGAAATAGCCAAAGAACTCATTAAATCAGGTGCTGCTATTGATGCAAAATATAAAGATGGTTGGACTGCTTTGATGTTCGCTTCATTCGCTGGACATTTAGAAGTAGTTAGAGAACTCATTAAATCAGGTGCTGATATTGATGCAAAATATAAAGATGGTTGGACTGCTTTGATGTACGCTTCATTGGATGGACATTTAGAAGTAGTTAGAGAACTCATTAAAGCAGGTGCTGATATTGATGCAAAATATAAAGATGATGTGACTGCTTTGATGTTCGCTTCATCCAATGGACATTTAGAAGTAGTTAAAGAACTCATTAAATCAGGTGCTGCTATTGATGCAAAAGATAAAAATGGTGCGACTGCTTTGATGTCCGCTTCATTGGATGGACATTTAGAAGTAGTTAAAGAACTCATTAAATCAGGTGCTGCTATTGATGCAAAAGATAAAAATGGTGCGACTGCTTTGATGTCCGCTTCATTGGATGGACATTTAGAAGTAGTTAGAGAACT
>JAJRSK010000009.1 GCA_024278835.1 Campylobacterales bacterium
AAATCTTTGCCACAATCCTAAAATGGCTTGTGAGGTAACTTTACAACCTGTTGATATCGTGGGTGTGGACGCGGCGATTTTATTTTCTGATATTTTAGTGATTCCAAATGAAATGGGTATGAAGCTTGACTTTTTGGTGGGTGAAGGACCGGTATTTGAATCGCCTGTGAGAGATAGAGAAGCATTAGACGCGCTTATTGGTGGGGAAGATGCTGCAGGGAAGCTTACGTATGTGTATGAAGCGATATCGCTAATTCGTAAAGAGTTAGCGGATGATAAAGCACTTATCGGCTTTACAGGGTCTCCATGGACGCTGGCAACGTATATGATAGAAGGGCAGGGGACAAAGACCTATAATATCTGTAAAAAGTTGATTTACTCTGATCCTGCGTTTATGCATCTGTTGCTCTCTAAAGTCACAGAAGTTATCAAACTCTATTTGGAAAAGCAGATAGAAGCGGGTGTGGATGTTGTACAAATCTTTGACTCATGGGCATCAGCACTTGAAAAAAGTAAATATTTTGAATTTTCTTGGAACTATATGAAAGAGATAGCAGCGCATATCAAGAAAAAATATCCTCATATCCCTATCATCATGTTTCCTAAGGGAATCCCTGCATATCTTGATGATATCGATGGGGATTTTGATGTCTTTGGTGTGGATTGGTCTACGCCGATGGCATTAGCCAAAGAGAAGTTGGGAGATAAGTATGTGCTTCAAGGAAATATGGAGCCATGCCGTCTTTATAGTCAAGAAGCAACTAAAGAGTGCGTGACTTCTATCGCTGAGACTATGAAAGATGGTCGTCATATCTTTAACTTGGGTCATGGGATATTGCCAGATGTACCTGTGGAAAACGCGAAATATTTTGTGAAGCTTTGCCAAGAAGTTTCTAAGCGATAAGTTGAAGTGAAGAGGGTACTTTAAAAGCACCCTCTGAGGTTAAGATGATAGGATTAGTATCTTATTTACAGCAGCAGTTAATAACTTTTTCTGTTACTACTTTTTTATAAGCGATGTATGATTGCTTAATCATTTTATGACCAACAACATTGCCACAAGCATCAGTGACTGGTACACATACAGTTTCGCATGCAGTATATGGCACCATTTTCACAACTTTTTTCACACACTTTTGTACTTGACAACAGTCCGTTACACAACAGTCAGCGTTTGCTACGCTCACTACCATTGCACTGGCAAGTAGCATCGTTTTTAGATTTTTCATTTTTACCTCCTTGAAACAATCTGTGTAATATTGTAACAAGAAGCATGTAATAAAAGTAATAAATATTTGACTTAGTCATATATATTAAGTTTATATAATTAAATAAGTAGTTTTATTTATTTAAGTAAAATTTAATAATTATAATTATTTTATAAAAATAAATATTAGTGTAGTATATTGATTTTATCACTTGCTTTGGTGAGGATGTTAAGTGCTTTTTTGGGTAAATGGTTAAATGGGATATTGCATGCTTTTATAACTCTACGCCATCCCAAAACTCATCAAAATCTAAATTTGTCATCATATTTTCATCTGCTATATTTTTTTCTAGTAGTTTTTTTTGTTCATTTTCAAAGTACTGCATTAGGGCTTCATTAAATATCTTGTTGTAATCTTTTTTTAAAATTTCTGAAAATGTCTCTAAGTTTTCTATATTGTCAGATGAAAGTTGTAGGTTGATCGTATCGTGCATAATAACTCCTTGTCTAAGCGTTATTATACACGAAATAGTTTACTCTAGCGTTGGTGAGCTAGGTGGTGCTATGTCGGTGGTGGCATTTGGTTGGGGTGGTGTTGTGCTACTTTCAGGGGCATGGCTATCCCCACCACATCCTAGAAAAAAAATCGTGATACTTATCAGTATAAATGTTTTCATTGTGCTACTCCTATTGTTTTGCTATTGGCTAAATTTCCTGTGAAAAGTGTACTATATATGCGGCTGTTTAAGGTAAAGATTATGCCTCTGTTTTCGTAGAAATTTGAAGGGATAGAGAGTGTATCTATCTCCTCTATTTTTCCTGCATTTACTTGTAAAATATCCATCATTGAAGAATCTCTATCATGATAGGTAATCCCAAAAAGTTTATCACTCTTTCTATAGATAAACGCTTGATGGTTATACTCTGCGTCAAAGCCACTCAGTGAAGCAGAGTATATCTTTTCATCTGCTTTTAGAGGATTGGCAAAGTCAGAGATATCATAAAGTGATACTTTAAAGCCTGTCTGCCTACCATCACGCGAAGCATCTCTTCCTAAAGTAAGTATAAAATTCTCATCGACAGGATGGATATAAGAAGAAAATCCTGTTACATTGAGTTCTCCTACTGCCCTTGGCTTGCTAGGGTCACTTAAATCCAACGTGTAAAAAGGGTCTGTTTGCATAAATGTGACAACATAGCCCCTATCTCCTAAAAATCGTACACCTCGTATACGCTCCCCTTTATGTCCTAGCCCAGAGAGTGAGCCTTCGATTTTTAACCTTTTATCCTCTTGGCGTAGAGTAAAGATGTAGTTATTGGTATCCCCTCTCCATCCTTGACCGGTGGTACTCGCTACACGTAAGATGTCATCTTTTTCACTCATACTAAATTGATTGAGCATGACACCATCGACAAAACCTTTGGCTTGGTAGTCAAAGTCGTCACCGATAGAGAATTTATAGATGGTTTCCCTCTCTTGAAAATTTCTAAAGTCATAGTAGTAAGGATACTCAACGGAGGTGAGGTAGATATTTTTACTTGATGCGTAGAGTTTGTTGGTGTTTCCTGCTATGGAGATAGAGGTATCAAACTGATTGGTAGTGATATCAAATTTTGAGATAGTAGTGATTGTAGGAAATTGATTGAGCTTATGTGGTGCATAAAAGGTATCATAGGTGATGAGGTCTTTTTCTCCCTTGTTGATAGTTGGGATGAGGTATGCCTCTTTGATACTAGGTTGTGTGTAATCATAGCGATAATATCTGCCATTATCATGATAGTAGTTACCACACTCTGATATATAGCGACCATCTGCATAAGAAAGCATAGGGACGATTTCTTTTTCACACTTTTTCTCATCGATATAAATGCGTGGATATTCGATGCTAAGACGCGGTGAAAACTGGGAGATGACATAGAGGTCACTTCCAACGATACGGCTATTTTGAAAAGTACCATCTAGGGTGGTTTTGGAGAGTTCTTGAATATTGTTGATATCTTCTATGGTATATATACGCACATCAAAGGTAATATCTTCAGTTTTTTGTGGCATAAAAGGCTCAATAGCAATATCCATCTTTTGTGCATAGTAATAGCGTTGTTCGTTTGTTATTAAGATGAGTTTTTTGTCATGGATAAACATCGCCTCAAGAAATCTATTTTCAGGAAGCGTGATTGGAGATATAGTGCTTACGGCTCCTGCTACGAGGCTGTTAAAAGAGGTGATATGGATGATATTTTGTGCACGGTTATAAAAAAAAGTATTATTACCGTCATGTTTGAGAATGTCTGATTCATCCACATCATCTTCTTGTAAGTTGGTACCTGTGGCATCTGTTGCTTTTTGATCTGCTGTTGCTGCATCATTGACTGCTTCTGGCGCACCAAGTGTAACACCGACCGCTTCATCAACGGCGATAACACCATAATCATAATAACGTGGGATATAAGAGTCCAGTGCCATCTCTTTGATATAGCTTTCCATCTCTTGTTTTAATGCAAAGGTATGTAAGGTAGAGGACTCTGCACTTAGGGCTATCTGATGGGTGCTTGTGCTTTTTACCCAAATTGCTTCAGCGGAGTTTATCTTGCTGATAGGAGGTGCGATATCACTTGTGTCGTTGCTTTGTGTGAAGAGTTGCCACTTCTTATCATGATACTTCCAGAGTATATCATCTTGAAAGAGGGTAGGAGAGATAGTTATATCATTGGGAAGGGAGATGAGGTTCCATCCTTTAAGAAGTGTGATATTGTTCTCATTATTTTCATCTTCTGCTAGGGTGAGTGACCAATCACTTTTGTTATGTATCCAGATACCTTGCCATGCATCTATCTGAGAGAGCGTTTTGTAGCGTTTGTTGATTTTGTTTTGTGTCGTTTCATCGGGAGAGTAACCAAGCCATGCTTGTGAAGAGGCATCGTAGCCCCAGACGATATCAACTGCTGCTTTATTGAAAGTCTCTGTATCCTTTATATCAGAGGGAAATCCGATAAACTGCCAACCCTTTTTTAGGGTGATTGTAGTGTCTGCTAGTAATGAACTTATAAGCAGCATGCTTGCTAATAATAATCGTATCATGATAGCTCCTTTTTATCATGATAGCAGAAAAAAGTGGGGTAAAAGTGGCTATGATACAGATATGAAAGAAATTATACTAGTTGGTATCAACTCCAGATACGCACATACCTCGATAGGACTTCGGTATCTCTATGCCAATTTAAAAGCATTGCAAGCGCGCACAGAGATTTTGGAGTTTGTGATTGGTGAGCAGGCACAAACATTGGCAGAAAAAATCCTCGATAAAAATCCACGCATCGTGGCTATAGGTGTCTATATATGGAATGCTATGGATGTGCACAACCTTATCGAAGTTATCAAAAAAGTCTCTCCACAAACGCAGATAATTCTAGGTGGTACAGAGGTGAGTTATGAGCCATTTCGGGTTGATTTTGATGCAGCGGATTTCATCGTGCAGGGGGAGGGTGAAATCTCTTTTTATGAACTTTGTCGGGATATATTGGCTTTGCAAGCTCCTAAAAATCGCATCGTTAAAGCGACAATGCCAAATCTCAAAGAGATACAACTCCCTTACAAACAGTATAGTGATATAGATGTGGCACACCGCTATATCTATGTAGAAGCTTCACGAGGCTGTCCTTTTGAGTGTGAGTTTTGTCTCTCTGCTATAGATGAGAAGGTGCGGACATTTGATATCGATTTGCTTTTAGAAGAGTTTGAAATGCTTTGGCAACGGGGTGCGAGGAATTTTAAATTTATCGATCGTACCTTCAATCTCAATATCAAACTAGCCAATAAACTCATGGACTTTTTTTTGGCAAAAGAGGGGGAGTATAGCTTACATTTTGAGGTGATACCTGATCACTTTCCAGAGGGGTTAAAGTCGCGTATCGTGCAGTTTCCTCCTGCCGTTTTACAACTAGAAGTAGGCATACAAACACTCAACGAAGAGATACTTGATAATATCAACCGCCGTATGAACTTGGAGAAAGTAAAAGAGAATATAGCCTACCTAGAGAATGAGACCAATGCCCATATCCATCTTGATTTGTTGGTGGGACTACCTGGGGAGAGTTTGGAGAGTTTTGCTGACAATCTCAACCGTTTAAAGGCGATGACCAACGCAGAGATTCAGATAGGGATACTCAAAAAACTCTCTGGTACCACGCTAGATCGTCATGATAAGATGTATGGGATGGTCTATAGTGATAAACCCCCTTATGATATCGTGAAAAATGACTTGCTCTCGTTTAAAGAGATACAGAAGATGAAGCGATTTTCACGCTTTTGGGACTTGACCTACAATAGTGGCAATTTCAAAACAACGGTCAATTTTATCTGGAAGGAAAGGGATGTTTTTTCTGGTTTTTATCACTTTTCTGAGTGGATATATGCCCAGACTAAATCGACGTGGCAGATATCATTGGCTAGGCTTTCGGAGCTTTTGTTTACCTATCTAGTGCAAGAGTGCAGCTATGATAAGGAAGTGATTGCTGATGCTATAGTGAAGGATATCGCAGGGATTCGAGGGCGCAAAATACCAGCATTTTTACGCGAATATGCGTCATTTATCCCAGAGCTAAAAGATAAGGGGGTGAGTAAGCACAACAAACGCCAAATGACGCGAGCAGAGTAGGGTTTAATAGACTCCTAAGTATACACGATATACAATCTACGCAAAGGTGATATATGAAGTATAAAACTCTTTTTGGTCCTATCCAGTCGCGTCGTTTTGGACTCTCTTTGGGGATTGATCTCTCTCCTGATGAGAAGTCTTGTAATTTTGATTGTCTCTATTGTGAGTTGGCAGTGGCCAAGGTGACAGACACTATCAAAAATCCTCCAGCTGTATCGCTTGTCGTAGATGAGGTAAAGCATGCGTTAAAAGAGTTTCCTGATATCGATGTGATTACCTTGACCGCCAACGGGGAACCGACACTTTACCCTTATCTCGATGAGTTGGTGGATGCATTAAATCTCATCAAAAAAGATAAAAAACTTCTTATTTTGAGTAATGCTTCGACTATCTATCATGATAGTATCCAACAAACGCTATCCAAGATAGATATCGTGAAACTCTCTTTAGATTGTGTGAGTGAGGCGTGTTTTAAGAAGATTGACAGGGCGATGGACGCTATCATGATAGAAGATATTATCGCAGGGATGAAAGCGTTTCGTCGTATCTATCATGGTGCTTTGGTGATAGAGATATTGGTCATCAAGGGAGTCAATGATACGCTTGAAGAGATGCAAAAACTAAATAGGGTATTAAATGAGATTGAACCAGATCGCATCGACATGGGAAGTATCGATAGACCTCCAGCGTATGCGGTACAGCCAGTATCGCAGGACGTATTAAAGGAACTTGCATCTGTGTTTGAAAATCTTCCTTTACATCTTATCTATAAAAAAGAGCCAGAGGTTCGCTTGAATTTTAGCAAAGACGAGATTATCGAGACGGTGAAGAGACGACCACAAAGTAAAGCAGATGTAGAGCATCTTTTTTCAAAAAGTGCGCAGAAAAATTTAAATACATTGTTATCGGAGAAAAAGCTTATCATGATAGATATCGCAGGGGTGGTCTTTTATGCTTCGCCAGATATCAAACAAAAGAGGAAAAAATCATGAGTGGAGATGGGATAAAGGCGGACAATGCCAATTGGAAATTTAATGGTGAGATGGTGGAACAGTTTGAAACCCATGTAGCACGTTCAGTCCCTTTTTATGATGAGGGGCATGACTTGGTGGTGAAGCTTTCAGACTACTTTGTCAAAGAAGATTCGCTTGTGTATGAACTGGGCTCTTCTACAGGTAAACTCTCTTACAAACTTGCCTCACATCATGATAAAAAAGCACATTTTATCGCACTTGAAATCGAAGAAGATATGGTGCAAAAAGCAGAAGCCTCTTATCATCATGATAGGCTGACATTTGCCTGTGAAGATATCAATAGCATGACTTTTAAAAAGGCTGATTTGATAGTGGCATATTATACGGTGCAGTTTGTCCATCCTAAACAGCGTCAAGCCTTGATAGATAAGATATATGAAGCGTTAAACTGGGGTGGTGCGTTTATCCTGTATGAAAAAGTACGGGCAAATGATGCGCGTTTTCAAGATATCTGCACGGGACTGTATACAGAATATAAATTAGATCAAGGGTATACGCCTGAAGAGATAGTGTCTAAGTCAAAATCTCTTAAGGGTGTGTTAGAGCCTTTTTCTACGCAAGGAAATTTAGATATGTTAAAACGTTCGGGATTTGTTGACATACTTTCTATTCAAAAGTATGTCAACTTTGAGGGATTTTGGCGATAAAATAGTGTGGGCATTTTATGGTTGGATAGGGACTGCTTGAGTTAGTACAAAGTTGTTGGTATCTTGCCACTGCTCATTAACGGGTTCTATAGAGACATTGATATTTGTGGCTGTATTGATATTTGAAAATATTTGTGATGCATCAAAAGTACTTTTAAGCTTCATTGAACTATCTGCTGCTTTTTGTTCTTGGTAACTAGGTGAATAAGCTTGAAGTGACCAAGTCCATGCAGTATTGCTTGTAGACTTAAAGAGGTTCCCCTCTTCAATCATATAATCGGCACCTTGGATGATATAGTGTTCTTGACCTCCAGAAAATCCAGTTTGAGGATTGTTGTCTGCATCGATATATATTTGAAAGTGTTTTACATCAGGCGTGATAGGCTTGATAAAGTTTATCTCTAAGGAAAGTATAGGGGCAGCGAGGCTTTTATCGTAACTTGCGTCAATGTTTACATACTCTGGATGATGCCAAATATCTGTTGTGTTGATAGGTCTTGACGTATTGTTAACTTGATGAGGCTTTTCCTCTCCTAGGGGAAGTGTACTATCACAACCGCTAAGCAACAATAGTGATAATATTAGTGTGTTAGATAGATAACTTTTCAAGACAATCCTTAAATATTTATTAATTTTATATAACATAACTAACTATTAATAAAATTATCATTAAATAGATTTATGTTAAAATAAACCAAAGGAGTTTTATGGAGTATTATTCATGGGTTTTAGCATTTCATGTGATGAGTGTGATTTCTTGGATGGCGATGCTTTTTTATATGCCTCGTCTTTTTATCTATCATGTAGAACACGCAAAAAATGGTCCCGCGTTTACAGATGTGATAAAGATACAAGAAGAGAAACTTTGGCGCATTATAGGCAATCCTGCTATGTGGGCTTCTCTTATCTCTGGGCTTGTCATGATAGGGTTGAATCCCGCACTCTTTCAAGGAGGAATTTGGCTTTATGTGAAGCTTACGGCCGTGGTTGTGATGTTAGGATATCATCATTCATTGGGCGTACTTCGTAAAAAGCTATTTGCAGATAAGTGTACCAAGTCAGGGAAGTTTTTTAGATTTTACAATGAGGTTCCGACGATATTGATGATGGTTATCGTGATTATGGTTGTGATTAAGCCCTTCTAAATGTTATCTTATCTAAGGCTTCATCACTTTTTATTTGGGGTTTTTGTCACTTCTTTACTCTCTTTTTTCTTTGGAGGGGTATTTTTTTCTGTTTTAGCGGTTTTGTTATTTATCTACTTTATTGTGGTAGTGAGTTTACACTTTCGTAAAAAGAAACAGATGAAAAAGACGCTTAAAGTAAAAAAGACTAAAGAGCATAAAGCTATTACCAAACTAAAAAATGCACGCGCAAAAGAGGCAGAAAAAAAGCATGATTTTATCACCAACCAAGTAGCTTATATCGCTACTGTCTGGGAACTCTCTCAAATGCAGGAGAAAACCTTTTCTGCTTTTATCGAGAAAAAGGCATATAGTGAACTTTATACCAAGATGACCGCCTCTTTACTACCACAACTCACACGTATGATAGAAGAGTGTATAGAGCGAGATATGGTTGGTTGCAAGCGTGATGTCTCTTCACGTCTCAATGAACTTGTCTTTGTGATGAAAGAGGAGATAAAACGAAAGAAAAAGAGTAAAAAAGAGAACTTTGAAACGATGCGTGATGTGTATGACCATCTCTTAAATGAGGTGAAATGAAAGGGCGTTGTATACTCCTTATCATGATAGCATCTTTTTTACAAGCTGATAAGCTTGGAACTGTGGCAGGTGTAGATTTGGACTTGCCTTTGCCTATGAAAATAGAGCCTTTTATCGACCGTTCTATTGGGCATATCCCACAAGCTATCATCAAAGATGGCTTACCTTTTTTTGCTGCTAAGCGTGGGGATTTTAAAAGAAAATATCGTCTTCATAAGGGGTATGATATCTATGTCAATCATAGCGATGTGATAGCTTCAGCAGAGGGTAAAGTGCTAGAAGTCGCCCATGGTAAACTCTCCGGTACGTACATCAAACTTCAACATAAAAATGATGTGCAAACACTTTATATCCCATCTTGCATCGGTCAATGTTAAAATCGGTGATAAAGTGAAACAAGGTGATATTTTAGGGCGTATATATGGAGCATCGGGCAATGCTGTATCACCACAACTCCACTATGAAATCAAAGTAAAAGGGCTACATCAAGACCCTTTGCGCTTCATCAAAAAAGCCTATCATGATAGCGTACTGTTAGAGAAGATTAAAGTATATGAAGAGAGGATGAAAGAGGTGGTGACAAAGCGGGATATTTTAGTAAAACACTACCTCATTTCCCATTAAATGCTTTTATAGCACCTTTGTGTTGTGGTAATATTAACCCTTCTAAGAGAGATTTTTTTGAGATACCCCGGTATATAGGATTGCTTGTCTTGATAGTTTTTATATTGTTCAATAAATTTTTTGTTATATTGAAAACGATACTTTTGTTTACGTCTTCCCTTGTCACTAGGAGTGATTTTACGCCGATACTTTTAGTATCTTTGTCTAAGCCTCGATAGATATCTTTTGGTATGCCGCCTTTTAGTATATAAGGATGGTCATTATTTAGTTGATCAAATTTTTTTCCAAAAAGTGGTATGAAAGTGATGTTGAGTTCACTATTTAGTTGCATGATATCACTATCTGGATGTCCCACAAGAGAAAATATACCATCTAGTCTTCCATCTTCTAGCTTTGTTTTGGCATCCATAAATGTACTGATGTTAAAATCACTTTTGATGTCAAAGGCTGGAAGTATAAGTTGGCAGAGTGATTGCGTCCCCTTGCTGGTAAAATTAATATGTAATTTTTTCTCTTTCAATTGAGAAAATGAGCTAATATTTGCATCTTTTTTGGTGATAAAGGCTAGCATCTTTGGATAGAGTGCTGCGATGGCTCTTAGATTTGGCATAGACTCTTTCATTTCATAGGCATTGTCACTATTGATGATGGCAAAGTCAACTTTTTTATCTTGAAGTGTTTGTAAATTGTGCATAGAGGTGTTTAAGGAAACTGATTTTGTGAAAATTTGAGCAATAACTTCATCTGCTGGGCTTATCGCCACCATATCTTCTGCGAAAAGGGAGAGAGAAAAAAGAAAAAGAGAAAGAAAAATTGTATATATAACTTTCACCTGCTTCCTTCATATTGTTTGTTATAACTAACATAATAGTGAAGTTGTCTTAATTAACTCTTAATTTTATTATTTCATAGGATTGGTTTGTAGGCCTCTATCCGTATGTCTTAGCTTTTCCCTTAGCAGGTTGACAGCCACTTCTGCCGGTTTTTTATCGCTTACTATGGACTCTATATCTCCTGAAGTAAGTACGATATCTAGTTTTTTGGTTTCGGGATTAAAGTGAACACTTTGTATGTAAGCATAGTAAAATTCTTTATTACTAGCGCAGGATTTTTTGATAGCCCATTTATCTGCCATAGTACCACGGGCTAGTTTAAAGAGATTAAATGTAGGACACTTGGTAGATAGTGTTAAAAATTCGTCGCTAAAATAGATAATGTTGATCTTATACTCTTGTCTTGTACTTAAAAAGCGATTGCAGGCTTTGCCTTTTTTAGAGAGGATGTGTGCTTTACTATCAGTAATAAGAAGTTTCTTCTTGCCTGCTTGTGTTAACATCGTTGTATAGGTGGTTAACCTATCTTTTGCGTAGTGTTGATAATAGATGAAACCAAAAAAATTAGCCAGTATCATAAAGATAAATAACATGATAGCAAGGCTACTATAGTGGGGTACGAGTACGATAAAGAGAAGAAAGGCAAGTACGGAGAGGTATCCCCAATAACATCCGATTCTCAGTTGTATATCTTCTAATAATTTCATATGTGCGCTTCTCCCTAAAGAGAGGATTATAGTCAATCTTTAATTAATCCTAATACAAAATTGATAACCTTTTCCTCTGGCATTTCACAGGGTTTGAGACCGTTTTCTAATTCTGGATAGTAGTTCAATGAGACAAAGTCATTCTCAGCAAGTCTTTTGGCGTAGAGTTTGATGAGTTTAGCATGCAAATGCGTTGATTTGCTAAGGGCATAACGCTTATCATGATAGAAGACATGATATGCACCATCAGGTAGAGATAAAATCTTTGTTTTAAAGCAATCGGTTATCATGATATAATTGTAGCAAATATTTTAAAGGGTTCATGTGGAGAAAAGTATTATGGGGTTTGGTATAGCGGGGAATTTTGCGCACCATTTAGAACAAGCGGGAGAGAGTGAGGATTTTGTAGATGTTGAAGTAGATGAGGCAGATGCGCCTAAAGGGATCTTCCCAACCTACATCCCTAATAATAAGACGTTTTTGGGAGATTTTCCCTTTTCAAGTGATAAAATAATCTCCATAAAAGATAAAAATATCCAGATGGAACCAGAGGTAGGACTGCTGTGTGATGTGGGCTATCATGATGATAAAGTAGCAAAGCTAACACCCACACATTTTATGGCGTACAATGATTGCTCTATTCGCGTTGAAGGGGCAAAAAAGATTTCTCATAAAAAGAATTGGGGAAGTAGCAGTAAAGGGGTAAGTGAAGAGCTTATCAAGATAGATACGTTTCGTGAAGGTGGTGTGATGGATGGCTACTCTCTGACTTCTTTTATCAAACGGGATGATGATGTGATACAGTATGGGGAAAATAGCCCCCTTTTAGGATATAGCTACTTTTATGAAAAACTAGAGAAATGGATGGTAGATAAATTAAATTCTCAAAAAGAGCAAGGGCCGCTAGAGGACTTAAGTGCGTTAATCATGAAAGCCAAAAATCCTGAAAAGTTGTTGATTTCCATCGGAGCTACTAGATATACAGAGTTTGGAGAGAGTCATTATCTACAGCGTGGGGATATTTTGTATGTGATTGTTTATCAACATGAGAGATATACACAAGCAGATATCACAGGCATGATTAACGCAGAAAGTTTTAAAGAAGGCATCTCCTCCCTTGTTCATGTGGTGCAATAAAGAGGCTTTAAAGTAGGATAATCTTTGTCTCTTTTAGTTGAAAGTTAACCCAAAAGCATTTTTTTGTCCAAGATTGTAGTTTGGCTAATTCTATTAACGTATCTATATCATGTATGTCATCGGTATAGATGCACCCTTGGTCATTTTGTGCCAAGGGTATTAAGATGCCATCATGTTTTAATTTTTTGGCAATTTTAATTTCTTCTTTATAAATTTTTTTCTTTTGTTTCACCAATTTTTCAATTAATTTTTCAATTTTCTCTCGACGTTTATTTTGATTATCATCTTTTTTTTCTTTGGAGAGTTTTCTTTTTTGTTTAAATATTCTTTGGAGCCACTTGCAAATTCATAATTTCCAAACCCACAGATTTAACCTTCGGTAAATTCTCAGTTTAAAAAAATGCTCTGCACTACTCTTTTATAATTTCACTCCTTTTTTAGCTCATTTTCTCTAAAAACCTTATTTTTAGGG
>JAJRSK010000010.1 GCA_024278835.1 Campylobacterales bacterium
GTAAGAAAAGAGATCAAAGAGGTGGAGCTTAAGCTTTCAAAAGAGATCAAAGAGACCAAATTTACAATGCTAAAGTGGAGTTTTCTGTTTTGGGTATCGCAGATGGGAGCGATTATAGCGTTAGGATATAAAGTGATTGGCTAATGCAGTTTATCTATCATCTTCATAGCGGGCAAGAGCATCTTTTTGTTGAGGGTGAAGTTTATAACTACACCTTCAAAGTGCGCCGCCATAAAAGAGGCGAAGAGATTGCGTTTCGAAACCTGCAAGACGGGTTTCTTTATTTTTACAAAATTGAGGAGATAAGCCGCCGCGAGGCAAGATTGACGCTTGTTCATAAAAAGTATAAAGAGGTATTGCCAAAGCGTTTTTTCCATCTGCTTTGGTGTGTGATCGATCCTAAAACGATCGAAAAGACGCTGCCTATGCTTAATGAGCTGGGTGTTAGTAAAATTTCATTTATCTATTGCGCAAGAAGCCAAAAAAATTTTAAACTCCGTCTTGAAAAACTCCAAAAGATTCTCATCAACTCTTGCCAGCAGTGCGGCAGAAGCCGGCTAATGGAGTTAGAAGTTATAAAAAATATTGACGAAGTTATGCAAAAATATGATAATATAGTCCTTATAGATTTTTGCCAAGAGAAACTAACGCTCCACAATATCGATACTATACAAAGAGTTTTGATTGGTCCAGAGGGTGGATTAGAGCAAGAGGAGCGAAAGAGATTTACAAAAGTCTTAGGACTTGATACATCGATGATCTTGCGAAGCGAGAGTGCGGCAGTTAGTGTGAGTGTGATAAATCTGTTGAAAGGATGGTAGATGAGAGTTTTTTTTGTTTTGTTTCTTATGGTAACGATAGGATTGGCAAAGGGAAGTATTGTTTCTTCTCATTATAGAGCTACTTATCAAACAAAAGAGGAGCAACAGATAGAAGATGTAAGTCAAATCTTGAAAACATGTACAAAAAAGTATCGATTTAAAAAAATGCGCCATCTTTTACGCAGACTTGGACTCTCAGATGACATTTGTCGAAAGAAGGAGTGGTGGTTTCGTTGTTTACGTAAAGCTAAAAAAGATCTAAAAAAGAAAAAAGAGTGTCTTTTAGAGCTTAAAAAGCATCATGTGTACGATTATAAAAAGGATGCTTTTGATTTAGATGAAAAAGCATGGAAAAAGGAAAAAGATAAAGATCGCGACAAAGATAAAGACCACGACAAAGATAAAGACCACGACAAAGAATAAGGAAAAGAGTATTTAAATGAGATGGTTAAAGGTTGCTGCGTTATTAATAGTTTTATCTCAAGCGGTTATTGGTGATATCGACATTATAGGAAACGTGCATCCCGGTGATAATCAAGACAGTAGCTATACGCCTCAAGATCCTTTAACCAATGATACTGAATCAACCTATAACTATTTTTTAGATAACCCTATTCGCTTCTATCTTTCACAAGATACACAAATCAATGGAATTAAACTCCAAGGAAGCGGTTTAGAGAGTGATAGTAATTTAGTAATTTATATCGACGGTCAAGAAGTTGCAACCGGAGATGATGGTAGATATGATGTTGCTTTGAATGAAAATCTCTCTTCTGGCTATCATACAATTGCTTTTCGAGGAAGTTGTTATAATAGATGGGGAAGTGAAGTTTCTTGTGATTCACGTTGGGTTAGAGATATAGATGATTTTACTGTTTCATCGATACGGCTTTTAAGTGATCAAAATACTACAGCTTATGCGTTTAGTCAATATGTCCATCTTGGAGATAATAGTGACAGCGATGATAATTATGATATTAATGATGATAGCTATTCGTATTATCCAGATGAGAGTGATGGTGTTTCAAAAACATATAGTATAGACATTACTCAAGAGTTAGTTGGATTTGAACTCTATATACCTCGCGTACGAGCAATCAGTAAAGATAATATCAATACGGTTGAAGTATACGATAGCAATAATATTTTGATCCAGCGCTACTATCTCAATCATCCAGATCAAACGAAATTTGACTTTAATGAACGTTATGAAGGAAATTGCAGTGGTGTGAGTAAGGTTGTAGTAACATCTGGAGACTATACTTCGACAAATAAAGATGACTTTTCGTATGATGGATTGATCTTTATTCCTTTTTATGGTGGGCTTAATCCGATAACCCCATCATGCACATTAGAAGAGGGGCTAAAACTATCAACTTATGATATAAGCGACTATAGCCAAGAATATCCATATAATCATAGCGATTACGATCAGTTAGAAAGCGATTACGCAATAGAGAGTAAACAATTTGGCTGGGGATATGTGGATAATATCGATACGACAGGTTCAGATAACAATCCATATTATGACGGGA
>JAJRSK010000011.1 GCA_024278835.1 Campylobacterales bacterium
GTGGGCGATTTTGCCGTCGCTGTCTGCTAACTTTTGTGGGGCGATGTGGTGGACATCATCGACATTTTCATCACAAAGTGCGCATTTGGTGACATAGAGGTTTTTGTTGTATTTGCTGCGTTTTTTCTCTTTTAGTTTTTTAAGTTCGGAGTGGGAATTGTTGAGTGAATTTCGAATCATATAGGCATTTTTGATAAATGTCTCATCCATGTGCAGGGACTTGGCAAACTCTAGCCCATAAAGAGAGTCTCCCATCCCTAGTTGCAACTGACGGTTATAAATCAATCTATCGTGCACTTCATCATACTTGACACCCAGATGCAAAAGAATGAGGTTTTTTAGACTCTGTATGCCTTGTATAGAGCCTAGCTGATGTAAGTGGGTGGCAAAGATAAAGGTGGACTTTAGTTCCATGAGTTTGAGTATGGCACTTGAGACGATGGCTAGGGCTGACTCTGTCTCTGTGCCTTGGGATATCTCATCACCTAATACTAGGCTCTTTTCATCGGCGCGGTTGAAGATGTTTTTGAGTTCTAGCATCTCAACAGAGAAGGTAGAGAGTCCTTTGTAGAGGTTGTCTTTTGAGAGGATACGGGTAAAGAGTTTCTCATACATCGAAAATCGCATCTCAACAGCGGGGACAAAAAAGCCCGCTTGTGCAAGTACCACAGAGATACCGATACTTTTCATGAGGGAGGATTTACCGCTAGAGTTGATGCCATAGAGTAAAATCCCTTTGACATATTCGCTATTGCTGGCATTGAGTGTGATGTGGTTGTGCTTGGTGTCGGTGGTCTCTCCTAGAAAAACATCATTGGGAACATAGATGCCTGATTTTTCATTGGATTCGATGATAGGATGACGCAGTGCGATGGCTTCGTAGAAGTTGCCCTCTTCGATGATAGGACGGACAAGTTGCATCCGTGAAGCGCACTTGGCATTGGAGGTAGCGACATCTATGTTGGCGATAAATTCGATGAGTTTGTCGATGAGTGATGAGTAGCGTTTTTCTATCTCATCTAAGCTTTCACGGTATCTACTTTTGACAAGTGCGATGAGTTTGACTTGGCTTGATTCGTAGCTTTCAGTGATATTTTCAAAGAGCTTGGATTGTAGTTTGACAGAATTTTTCAGGTACTTATACTCAAAATCTTTAAAAAAGTAGTGGGTATTATCGATGGTGATAAAAGAGTCTTTGAGCTCTTTTTCGATGATGACAAAGCGATTTTTGGTGAGGTTGATATGATAGCCTTCACTCTCGAGATAGTTGATACTGCTGTAGGTGGCATTGGTGAGAGGGAGTTTGTCTTTGGCGAAAAATTGATCGATATGTGTGGCAACGGACTCTATCTTGGAAAGCTCTTTTTTTTGTCTGCCTAGTATGGTGTCGATGGCAGGATAGACACCCTCTTTGAAAATATTTTCATTGATTTGTTCGATACGAAATTTTGCACAGGTATCAAGACAAAAGGTTTTTTCTAAAAAATGTTTGAGCTCTTTTGTATCATGATAGACCTTTTCATCTATCATGATATCTTTGCGTTGGATATCTTCTAGCAGGTTTATGATGGCGTGCAGGGACATCGTGATGTAGGTGAGTTCTACGGGGTGAAGTTTTCTTAGTTTTATCCGTCTTTGTATGCGTTCTAAGTCATAGATCTGTTTGAGATGGGTATCAAACTGATCGGTGCTTTCTTGCAGCTTTTCACTCAAGTCATAACGGGCATTTAGTATCTCTTTATCGCAGATAGGATTTAAGAGTCGCTCTTTGAGCAATCTTTTTCCAAAAGCAGTCGAGGTCTTATCGATGAGATCAAGTAGCGTGACATCTGCGATATCTCTTGAGATGATGCCGAGTTGTTCAAGGGCATTGTTTCCGATATAGACATAACGACTTCCTCCTAAAAACTTCGGGCGATTCATCTTGTCGATGATACTTTCATCGTGTTCTATGATGAAGTCTATGAGTGAGGTGAGGGCTTGGGTTGTATAGGGGTAACGCTCTAGGTCTAGGTACTCGATAGCAGAGAGAAAGGAGTTGATTTCAAAGACACGGGCAAAGAGTTCATTTTGGTAGGTGATTTTATGTTTTTTTTCATTGATAGAGGTGTGAAAAGTGTGAAGTTCTAGATAAGAAAAAAGCCACTCTTTGTCAATCTCTTTGGACTCTATGGTGACGATGACTTCACTGGTGGCGTATGTTTGCAAGAGGTTAAAGACTTCATCGAGTGCATATGTTTTATCATCACGCGTGCTATGGATTTCATTGACGATGGTTTTGCCTGTACTCACATCGATGGCTGCGTAGCCTACGGAAAATATACCGAGATTTTCGTCCACTAGCAGGGAGACGATGTTGTTTTCGCTCGCTTCATTGAGGTATTCAAAGTTGGTACCTGGGGAGATGATGTTCGAGACATAGCGTTTGATGTGGGGCATCTCTCCTTTTTGTTTGACAACGATGATGGTATATTTTTTACTTTGAATAAGACGATTGAGGTAGCGTTCTAGTGAAACAGCGGGAACACCTGCAAGGAGAGGATTTTTTTCTGAATTTTCTAAGATTGATTTGTTTTTACGGGTGAGTTGGATATTTAAAAATTCGGCTATCTCTTTGGCTTTACCTATCTTTCTCTCATCATTGTTGACTTCATAAACTTCAAAAAATGTACCTATCTCCATAAGCACAAGGGCATCTTTGCCATAGCGTTCTTCGTAATAGGCTTGAAGGTCAAAATAGATTTCTGTTAAGAGTTTATTTTTAGTAGTAAGTATTTTATTGGCTTTATCCACGATTATCCTGAAAAATTTAAATTGTAAAATATAAATAATTTTAACATAAAAGTAGTTAGAAGAAGAGAAAAAAGGAGGTAAGTTTTGTAAAAGGAGGTTTAACTCCTTTTACAAAGATGGACTATTGTACTGCTTCTTCTTTAGCATCAATAACTGGTACTACTACAGGCTCAACTGCTTGAACAACTGGCGCAGGTGCTACTACAACTGGCGCAGGAACCGCTACTGGAGCCGGAGCTTTAACTGCTACTGGTGCAGTCGCACATGATGTTTTTGGAGCACAACCCGCAAATGCTAATACTGCAACTGCAGCTACTGAAGTGATGATAATATTTTTCATAAATATCCCTTTAAATTTTTAATTAAGAGTGATTATAACATTATTAAGCATAAACTTTAAAGTTCTTTTTTAAATTGCTGTAACCAATCATGATTATCTGCGATAACATCACTCTGTTTTTGCAGTATTCTAAGTTCTATCTCTTCTAATGTGTCCAAAGAGAGGTACTTTAATACATATGAATCTATCTCCAAGGCTTCACCTCCATATGTCTTTAAAAGTGCTTCTATATCTTTGAGTTTTTTCTCTTTTTCAAGATCCATTTTTCTTCCTTATTATAAAAAACCAAAAGAGAAATAACCCTATCATGATAGGCAGTAGAACTTGTACCCAAGCACTGATAGTGAGCATCTTGTTTAAGATATCTCCATGCATTTTTTTATCTATTTTAACACCTGCCATTTGGGCTGCATGGGTCATCGCTGAAACGGCGAGACTGCCTTCAGGGATATCCTTGTGACAGCTTAGACACATACCACGGCGATCTAGTTTGGCTCTGGTTTCATTGTCAAGTGCGGCAGAGAGTTTCCAGTGATTCCCCACGGTTTGGACTTGTTTGCCATTTTTGTCTATCATGACAGAGTAGTCATGATGTAGATTTGGTGTGGCGGGGATTTGTTCATCTATCTGTGAAGGAAGTACTGTTTGGTTGGCCGACATCAAGTCTACGATAGTGGTTTTAGAAGGATCTGAAAAGTATGCGCCACCATTGATACCATAACCCATCGCTTTGGCACTTGTGTGACAAGATTCACAGGGACGGGATTTTTTGCTTACGGTGTGTGGCTGTACGGGTGACATAACGATAGAGTTTACCCCTTCTTTGCCAGCATCTTCAACATTTGGTATTTTCCAGATATGGTTTTGTAAGAGTGCTTTGCCATCTTTCCCGATGACGGTGAGGGTGACTTGACAGCCTGGTATCGTAGGTGAAATACGCCCTTCACCATTACGCGAAAGTGCAGGATTTTCCCAGCGTAGATAACTTCTCGTTTCGGTCACTTTCCCATCGACTAAAAACTCTTTTAGATTTTCAACATCTCCCGTTTTCCCATTATGGTGGGCTTTGGAAGCTGCTAAAAAGTCTGGGTTTTGTTTGCCCTGTGAATAATCCACTTTCACATGACAGCCATAACATTGTGGCGCCCAAGTAGCATGACAGGTGTAGCACTCTAACTTGTCGGTATGGGCTTTTATCTGATCCATTGCTACCAGTCCCTCTTTGGAGATATTGCCATCAGCTTTGAGTTTTTTAAGTGGTGTAAGGGTGATATCTTTGCCAGAAGCTAGATGCATCAGCACTTTGTCTCCATGTCTTACTGCTTTTGTGAGAGGATTTCCCCGTGCCGAGAGTAAAAACCCATCTCCTTTATCTTTGGGAATAGAACCTTGTTTTAAGTATTCGGCTAGGGTTTTGGTGGTACCTCTTGCCTGACCTGTTTTTGGTTTTGTATTAAACTCATCACTATAGCCTAGGGGGAGTTCCCATGGAAATTTATCTGTCGTGCCATGACAATCTTGGCACTCTATCTCTACCGCACCCAAGTTTGCCCCACGGAAAAATCCATCCCCGTGTAAGTCGTTGGAAGTGTGGCAATCTTGACAAAGCATACCTTTAGCGTAGTGGATGTCTTCGGTTAAATGTAAGTACCTTTTTGTATGGAGTTTTGGCTGTCCGTTGCCTTGGGCATCAAATGTTGCTTGATACTCTGTTTCCATCAACCCTTGGTATGAAACACCGATACGCTTTCCTCTGTTGTGGCAAGTGGTACAAGTCTCTACAGGAACACCAGAATAGTGTTTATCGTGAATTGTGACTTTTGTTTTTCGTGATGATTGGATGGAGTGAACGAGGAGGTGTCCATCTTCTTGTTTATTTATGCTTTTATCCTTGCCTTCATAGAGTCCAGCATTGGAGTAAGGGATATGACAAGACGCACATCCTAGTCCTCTATAATCTCCTCTTCGTTTTCTTCCTTTTCCTCCCGTGTGACAGCGTAGGCACTCTTGGCGAAGATAGGTATAGACTGAGAGAGAAGGATCTTTTTCAACTTCCTCTGCCGTAGGTGCTTTTGGTAGTTCTTTTGTTTCAGATAAAAAGCCTTGTGGTTCGAGCTCTGCTAACTCTTGCATATATTTTTTATAGCTATCTGTGCCTAAGCGTTTATGTGGGTCTGGACTTTTTCCACCAAAGTTAGTATAAGTGTGTTTGTATCCGTCTTTGGCACCAAAGCCCCAAAGAGCACCATGAATCTTTCCTTGTTCGGTTGCCATGAGATTGTTTTCTTGCGCAGCAACTTGGTTTTCGTGACACATGCCACAAGTGTTTTTGTTTATCCAATCAGAAGCGGGGAAGGGGTAAAAGGCTTTAGGTCCTTTGTTTTTTTTAAAGTAGGAGAGGGTGCCTTTGTGGGCGAGTTCTTTTTTTTCACTTTCCTTAGGATTTCCCCCATGGCAGACGATACAGTCATTGCCTGTGGCACCTGCTTTGGAAGCGACTTTTAGTATCTCTTTCATCATATCAGAGTTTCTATCGCGGATATCAGCGATGCCTTCGTGACAAGATATACAGCCATTTTTTGCTTCTAGTGAGACTATCATGATAAGTAATAATAATATATTTTTCATAGGAGGATTGTAGCAATTATTTGATTTGTTTATACTTGGAAGTTTTATATCTTACATCCCCGTCCTGCAATATCTTTTAAACTAGATTCTCGAAACATCTTTTGGAGTAAGTGCTTGGGTTCCATCCATTGATCATGTAAGGCACACTTGCACATACCATTACAAAACCCTATCCCTAAGACACATTGTTCATCTTGGATAGAGTCGTTAAATATATCTAAAATATCACCGACCATAATCTCACTACTATCTCTTTTTAAAGCATATCCACCCTCTTTACCTCTGATAGATAGTATCAAATCCTTTTTCACGAGTGTTGTCATGATTTTGGTTAAAAATTTATAAGGGATATGCAGTCTCTGGGAAAGTTGTGTCGCATTAACCAGAGGGGAATCTGCCTGATCTGCGATGTATGCTAATATCCTGATAGCGTACTGGGAGGTATTGCTTAACTGCATCTTGTATCCTTTTCGTTTTGTATTATATCGCATATATCAATAAATAAAAAATTCAATTACTATCTTAAGGTAGTATTAATAAATAGCTTGCTAATATTTCAACTACTACTTTAAGGTAGAATATAAAAAAGGACTATTTATGACTGAGCGCATAACGAAAAGTATGGCTAAAAATATTTATTATGGTGGAGGTACATTTGCCTTGATGATATTTATAGCACTTACTTTTGATACGGTACATCAAATACCAAAACGATCAAATGAAGTGAATATGACTCCCTCTGTGGTTGCAGGTAAGAAAATTTGGGAAAAAAATGACTGTGTTGGTTGTCATACTATTGTGGGAGAAGGCGCCTATTATGCACCTGAACTGATGAATGTATTTCAAAGAAGAGGTGGCTCTGATGAGGGTGCATTTAAAGCCTATATGCAGGGTTGGATGGCTGCGCAACCTTTGGCTATTCCTAATAGGAGAAAAATGCCACAATTTAATTTGACAAGTGAGGAAGTAGATAACCTTTCTGATTTTTTAATCTGGACATCTAAAATAAATGCCAATGACTGGCCACCAACAATTGAAGGATAGGGGATAAATATGAAGTATAGTTCACAAGCGGTCGCAAAACCGTATTTTATTTTTGCATTGGTTCTTTTGGCTGGAGAGATACTGTTTGGTATCTTGATGGGGATTCAGTATGTATATGGAGATTTTTTATTTCCATTGATTCCTTTTAATGTTTTAAGAATGGTACATACTAACTTATTGATAGTATTGCTTTTATTTGGTTTTATGGGAGCGACTTATTATCTGGTGCCAGAAGAGGCAGAGAGAGAGTTGTGGAGTCCAAAGTTGGCCATGATAACATTTTGGGTTTTTGTAGTAGCTGGGGTAGCAACGATTTTAGGTTATCTATTTGTTCCGTATGCGCAATTGACAGAATTAACATTTAATGAGCTTTTACCTACGATGGGTAGAGAGTTTTTAGAACAACCTTTACCTACTAAAGTTGGGATAGTTATCGTTGTTTTATCTTATCTTTTGAATGTTGTTATGACAGTTTTAAAAGGTAGAAAAACGGTCATTACTACGGTGCTAATAACCGGTTTATTGGGTCTTGCTGTTTTCTTTTTATTTGCATTTTATGTGCCTGATAATTTAATCATGGATAAGTTTTTCTGGTGGTTTACCGTACATTTATGGGTAGAAGCAACATGGGAACTTATTTTAGGGGCAATTTTAGCTTTTGTATTGATTAAGACTACGGGTGTTGATAGAGAACATATTGATAAATGGTTATATCTTATCATTGCAATGACCATGATTTCTGGTATCTTAGGAACAGGACATCATTTCTTTTATATGGGTGCACCTGAGTATTGGTTGTGGATTGGCTCTATCTCTTCTGCTGTTGAGCCTTTACCATTTTTGTTAATGATCCTTTTTGCCTATACGATGACAAAAGATCGTAAAATACAACATGATAATGAAATTGCATTGACTTGGGCAAAAGGAACTGCGGTCATGGGATTTTTAGGTGCGGGGGTATGGGGATTTTTCCATACACTTGCTCCCGTTAATATGTACACACATGGAACACAGTTGACGGCAGCACATGGACACTTATCTTTTTATGGTGCATATATCATGATAATTTTTACGATGATTTCTTATGCTATGCCTATTTTAAGGGGTCGATTGCATGGTAACTGTCAAAAAGCGCAAAAAGTTGAATTGCGTTCATTTTGGATGATGAATATTGGTATGTTGGGGCTTACTTTGGCGTTAAGTGCTGCTGGAATTGTGCAAATCATGGATCAAAGAGTAGGGACAAACCTGATAGGTTTTATGGAGTCACAAGAATCTATAAAAACGATATATTTGATTCGTCTTGGCTTTGGAGTTTTGGTTTTTACAGGTCTTTTGACTTATTTTAGTAGTTTTTTTGTAAAAGAAAAAGCTAATTAGTGTTGAGATTATTATGATTCATTATTTTCTTGAATTTGAAGAAAGTATCGGTAAGGTTTGGGATAAGTACCTAAACAAGAAGGTACATAAATTTCATGAAGATCAGAGAGTGTATCTCTCTGATCTAACTCATTCACTCACTCTTTTTTATCACCTTTTAGGTGGTGATAAAGGTAAAGATATTCAAGTAACAGATAAAAGATATATAGAAACATCACGCACACTATTGGAAAAAATTTCATTTTTAGGGAAAGAATTTTATCTTAGTTGGCAAGATGAGAAATCTATTTATTTACCCGCTTCATTGGCATACTTTGAGAGTAAAAAAGAGAACGAAATGCTCTATTATTGGCTTATTGCTATGGCTGCCAATGTAGATATGGATACGCAAGATTTTCAAAAATCAAATATTAAATCAAGTAAGTACCTGAGTGATAAATATAGTGGCTTTGCTCTATTTTACAAGAGGTCAATTTACTATCTTGGAGCAACATTTGAACAATTGTCATATATTAAGTCTTTACACAAACGCAAGGATGAAGATTTACTATATGAATATCCAAATCCACTGTGGATATATCCCTCTGTTTTATCTGAAAATACTTTTGATAATACAACAAAAGAAGAGGGAGAGATGCCTCTAGAAAATCAAAATAGAGATGAAACAGATACGTTGCATATGAAAAAAAAGACCAATCAAGTTGATGATAAAAAAGAGACTGATGGATTTTTGGCATTTTTGCCTGAGTCTTTGATGAGTATTTTTGAACAAGTTAATGTGGATCGTTTAGAAGATGATAGTTTTGATGAAGATGCGTTATATCATGCGGAGGATTTGGATGAGATAACGATAGGTAAAAAACAAGCAAATTTATCTTCTCGTATCAAAATGGATTTAGATATACCCGTGGATATGACAGAGATATATCCACTAGGGAAAGGGCACTTGATAGATGAATGGGATTATTTGAAAGAAAAATATCTTGTAAATTATGTAAGAATAAAACCACAAATCACACTTAATGTGATGCCTATTGCATTACCTACTAGGCTGAAAAAAACAGTGAAAAAGATTCAAAGAGAGTTAGATTTACTGGTACTAGATAGAGTGAAAAATGATAAATTGCCTTATGGTGATGAAATCAATATGCAAACATGGATAGAGTATTGCTCTCATCAAAATAAATCTATGCATCATCAAAACTTTTATACCTCTTTTGAGAAGAAAACAAGAGAGATGGCAACATTGATTTTAGCAGATGTCTCACTCTCCACTGAAGGGGGTATCACACAAGATATACGAATTATAGATGTGATAAAAGATGCGTTAATGGTTTTTAGTGAAGCATTGGAAAAGTTACAAGATAAGTTTGCTATTTACTCTTTTTCTTCATTACAAAATAAAAAAGTCTATTTCAATATCATAAAAAATTTTAATGATAAATATTCAGAGTTGATTCGTGGAAGAATAGAAAGTATGAAACCACAATACTATACAAGACTAGGTGCTGCCATCAGGGAATCTACAAAGATTCTGAATAAACAGCAAAGTGCCAATAAACTGCTTTTAGTTATCAGTGATGGTAAACCAAACGATGAAGATAGATATGATGGAAGGTATGGCATAGAGGATACTAAAAAAGCGATTGAAGAAGCTAGAAAAAAAGGAATAACACTCTTTTGTATCACTATAGATATGGATGCTAAAGAGTATCTTACCTATCTTTTTGGACGCAATGGGTATGCGGTGGTAAGAGATGGACAAAGATTACCAAAAGTATTACCTGAAGTGTATATACATTTAACAAAATAAAAGGAAAACAATGTCACAAATCTATTATCAAGCACAAGGCAATGAGATAGAACTTTTTGAAGCATCTGCAAGTATGAATCTACCAGTTCTCATCAAAGGACCTACAGGGTGTGGAAAAACAAGATTTATTGAGTATATGGGTGAAAAACTACATAGAGATGTATATACGGTAGTGTGCCATGATGATTTAAGTGCTGCCGATTTGTTGGGTAGACACCTGATAAATGAAGATGGTACATATTGGCAAGATGGGCCTCTAACAAAAGCGGTTAGAAATGGTGGAATTTGTTATCTTGATGAAATTATTGAAGCGAGAAAAGACACAACGGTTGTGCTGCATTCATTGGCAGATTATCGTCGTGTATTACCGATAGATAGAACAGGTGAAGTGATAGAAGCACATCCTGATTTTATGTTGGTTGTCTCTTATAATCCGGGCTATCAAAATGTCTTAAAAGGGATGAAACCAAGTACAAAACAGAGATTTATTTCATTGGAATTTCATTATCCAAAGCCTGAGGTTGAGGTAGAAGTTATCATGAAAGAGAGTGGTATTGATAAAGAGAGAGCTACAAAATTGGTTTCAATAGCTGGGGAAATTAGGCGGCTGAGTGATACAGATATTCAAGAAGCTGTTTCAACGAGACTGCTAGTGTATGCTGCAAAACTTATTGTCAAAGGATTTGATGCTTATAATGCCTGTATGCATACTATTGTCCAATCTTTGAGTGATGAAGATGAAGTGTTAGAAGTCTTAGAAAGACTCATTGGCTTGTATTTTATAAAGGCTGAGGATGTCTGAAATAATCACAAATATAAAAGAAAAATATCCTCCGGGTGATTTTGCTATTTGGATTATTATTTATGTTGAGTTAGTGACATTTGGGTTACTATTTTTGGGATATGCTTTTTCAAGAAGAGGTCATATTGAACTTTTTAATCACTCACAACTTATGCTGAATCAAACTGCAGGTCTTATAAATACTGTTATTTTGATTAGTAGTAGTTATTTTGTAGCCAATGCAGTGTATAGCATCAAAAATATGACGAATGAGAATGCTAAATCAGCCAATAAAAAAGCATCTAAGTGGCTTCTCATCGCCATCTTTTTTGGTTTTGGTTTTGTTGTGATAAAACTTTTGGAATTTATACATATATTTGGTGAGGGGATAACATTAAGTACCAATAACTTTTTTATGTTTTATATATTGTTGACTGTATTTCATTTTATGCATGTACTTTTAGGCTTGATTATTTTATTTAATATTTATAAAAAAACCAAGAATTATGGTTATGTGCTAGAGGATTACAAAGGATTTGAAACGGGTGCTTCTTATTGGCATATGGTTGATTTGCTGTGGATTGTACTTTTCCCATTGATTTATATCATAAGGTAAGGAAAAAGATGAAAAAAATATTAATCTTTGTATGGATAACTTTGCTATTGCTTTCATTGTTTGCATTTTTATTGGGGTATTTACACTATATTAATACCTTCATGGTGAGTATCTTACTTATCAGTACATTTATAAAAGGACAGTTAGTGATTGATTATTTTATGGGATTAAAAAATGTGAAGTTAAGATATAGACTTATCCCTAGTGCGTGGTTAGCGGTAGTGCTTATACTGATTGGAGTTGCTTATTATTTACCGATATAAAAGTTACTAGTGGATGGGCATCTTAAATTTTTGCGTTTGAAGTTCTCCATCCTCATCAAAGTACAGATAATAAAGCAAGTCCTTCTTTAGGGGTAATTCTACCAAGTAGCGCAGTGCTAAATTTGCTTGTAAAGAGGCGATGTGCATCACGATGGGAGCCGCGATACCTTCGGGTTTTTTGTTAGTGATTTTAAAGGCTGAAAAGTCGCTTTTGTCAAAAAAACAGACTTGACCATTGAAGGCTTCGACAGATCCATATATCCATGGTGTATTTGTTTTTGTGGCATATTTGTCGATGGCAGCACGCACAGGAAGATTATCTGTGGCGTCTATCATGATATCTACTTGGATATCTCGGGTCGAGAAAGTTTCAAAGTCTTCTTCGTAAGCGATTATCTTGGTATAAGGGCAACGATTTTCAACCAGTCTGGAAGCTGTTTTGGCTTTTGATTTACCTTCATCGGCGGTGGTAAAAGCTATCTGTCTATGGATATTGTGTACCTCAATATGGTCAAAATCGACCAAGTGGATGGTACCAATCCCTGAACTTCCAAGTGCAATGGCTAAAGAGGAACCAAGTCCTCCTGCCCCGATGATAGCGATGGATTTTTTCTGTAAATCATTTTGTTTTTCTTCACCCCAAAGTTGAATTTGACGGTGAAAGTAACGGTTCATAAAAGATCTCTTTTGGCTACTTGTTTTTGAAAACCCCAGTTTGACTTTGCCTCTTTAAGCTCGTGTTTATCTATCTTGGCGATGAGTATATCTTCTTTGGTGCTTAGTGAACTCTCTATATGTCCATCAGGATTGACAAGGTATGTTTCTCCATAAAACTTCCATAAACTATCTTCATCATGATAGGTTCCGATACGGTTGACGCGTAAGATATAGACGGAGTTCGTGAAAGCTCTGGTTTTGAGGATTTCATTCCATCTAAAGTTAGATCCAAAGGTTGAGACGGTAGGTAATAATACTACATCGACATTTTCCTTCATCATTTTGCACCAAAAAAGGTCAAAATGTACTTCAAATCCAGAGATAACACCAAAGGTGAGTCCATGTGATTCAAAGATGATAGGTGCTATCTCTCCTGTGGGTTCATTGGCAAAAAAGCTCTCTTCATCCCAGTGGCTGTAGTTGATGAGAAATTCTTGTTTTCTATAGACGGTTTCATCTGCTGAGAACTTGCCTATCTTTTTATAGAGTTTGTTATCCTCTACCGTGATGATAGGCGCGATGATGGTGAGTTTATACATCTTGGCATATTCTTGAAGTGACTCTATCTTGTGTTTACTTTGCTCACGAATAAGCATATTAGGTATATTTTCTAACTCTTTAAAAAAACTATTTAAAACATATTCACCTAGTACTACTATTTCGATGCCTTGTTCATGGACAGATTTAAAATATTCACCAAGTTTTTGATTGCTAAGGGGAAGGGTAGCTAGTTGAAGGGCGGCTATCTTCATATTAATGTCTCCTTTTCAAGAAGCAAAGCTCCTTGAAAATTTCTCTCACTCTTGTGAAGCGAAGCGGTTGCAACGCAATCACTCTCTTTGAGAAAGCTTCGCCCTTGGCGAGAAAAACTATACTTCGTCACTATCATGATGGAACTCTTCAAAGGCTATTTTTGCCTCTTCTAAAAGCTTTTGTGCTTCTTGTAATTCTTTGATGCCCTCTTTGTAAAACTTGACGGAACTCTCTAGTGTGATTTCTGGATCCATCAACTTGTCTAGTATCTCTTTTGACTTTTTTATCTTCTCTTCAAAACTCATGTGTGCCATTTAATTCTCCAATGCTTTCATTATAATCTGTTCAAACTTAGGTATCTCTACCAAAAAAGCGTCATGTCCATAGTCACTATCTATCTCTTCATAGTAGGTCAAATCAGCTTTTCCAATTTTTAGCATAGTTTCTTCTATATGCTTCATTTCTGAGGGTAAAAAGAGCATGTCTGCCTTGAAAGAAATGAGCGTTATTTTTGAGACAATTCTTGAAAATGAATCCTCTAAAGAGTCATAGTTTCTCATCGCATCAAAGATATTAATCGCCTTGGTGATATAAAGGTAGGAAAGTGGATCAAACCAAGTGACAAAGTTCTGGCTGTTATAGTCTAGGTATTTTTCTACTTGAAACTTTCCAAACAGGTCGTAGAGTCCATCTTTTTCATCATATATTCTACCAAATTTATCATACATGGAAGAGGGGCTAAGATAAGAGATATGTCCTCCCATTCTTCCGATGCTTAACCCAGAAAATCCCTCTTTTTTGATGGTTTTTGAATCATAGTTTCCATTTTGAAAGCTAGGATCTTGGATGATAGCTTCACGGGCGACTTTGTTAAAAGCGATTGCCCAAGGTTGTGTGGCATAGGTAGATGCGAGGATGATGTGACGCGCTGCGAAGCGAGGATGTTCGATGGCAAAACAGAGTGCTTGCATACCTCCCATAGAACCACCTATGACAGCTTCAGCACGTCTGATACCTAAGCGATCAAAAAGTTTTATCTGTGCTCTGACCATATCAGAGATGGTGATAACAGGAAATTTGAGACGATAAGGTTCAGCGGAGGGGTTTTTGGGTGAGAGGGGACCCGTAGAACCAAAACAAGAGCCGATAACATTGACACAGATGACAAAGTATTTTTCTGTATCTACTGCCTTGCCATCACCGATGATATCATCCCACCAACCTGCTTTTCTCTCTCCCTCATAACGACCAGCAGCGTGATGGCTACCGGTAAGCGCATGGCAGATTACAATGACATTGCTTTTATCATGATTTAACTCACCATAGGTTTCATAGACAAGTTCATAAGGCTCTAATATCCGCCCACTCTCCAAATAGAGTGGTTCGGTAAATTTTTCATGTTTGGTGGCTATTTGCAATTTAACCCTCTAGTGCTTGTGTTAAGTCAGCGATTAAGTCGCTACACTCTTCTAATCCTACACTTAGACGGATAAGTCCACTAGGTACACCTGCAGCGATTAATTCCTCAGGGCTTAGTTGTTGGTGTGTGGTACTAGCTGGATGTGTGATGATAGATTTACTATCTCCGATGTTGACAACCATAGAAAAGAGTTCAGTTTTATCTGCTACCATGATAGCTTGATCAAAGCTTTCTACTTCAAAACTAAGTAGTCCTGAGCAACCCCCTTTAATATACTTTTGTGCATAAGGATAGTTGACATTACTTTTCAAGCCAGGATAATTGACCTTTGTCACTTTAGGATGGTTTTCTAAAAATCTTGCTATCTCTAAAGCAGAAGCCGAGTGCTGTTTCATACGAAGTGGTAAGTGTTCTAAGCCTTGGATAAATAACCAACTGTTAAAAGGGCTTGGTGTTGCGCCTAAGTCTCTTAATAGTGCTAGACGCATACGAAGTGAAAAGAGTGGAAGTGGGACATCCACATAAACCAGTCCATGATAAGAAGCGTCGGGTTCATTGAAGTGGGCATAACGTGTATTGCCTTTTATCTTGTCCAAGAGGTTTTCACGTTCTACAACAATACCACCTATAGCGAGTCCTTGCCCTGTGGTGTATTTACTCGTAGAGTGGACTGATAAGTCGCATCCCAAGCTAAAAGGTTTACAATGTATAGGTGTAGCAACGGTGTTATCTACTGCCGTTAAAATCCCATGTTTGTTCGCGATAGTGGTGATACCCTCAAAATCAGGAACATCCACGCTTGGGTTGGTGATGCTCTCAAAAAGAATGAGTTTTGTTTTTTCATCGATAAGGGCTTCTAACTCCTGAGGCTTATGTACATCAAAGTAACGTGCCTCTATCCCAAATCTTTTGATAGTGTGTGTGGTAAGGGTCGCTGTTCCTCCATAGACTTTAGATGCGCAGATGATATTGTCTCCTGCTTCTGCTACATTGGCGATGGTGTTAAAGATAGCAGCCATACCACTAGAAGTTGCAATTGCTGCTGCACCACCCTCTAAAGCGGCAAAACGTTTTTCAAAAACATCGGTTGTTGGGTTCATTAACCTTGTATAGATATTGCCTAACTCTTTGAGTGCAAAAAGATTGGCAGCGTGTTGGGCATCTTTAAACTCGTAGGCCGTTGTTTGATAAAGTGGCACCGCCATTGTGGATTGTGAGTCTTTTTCATAGCCGGCATGGATAACAGTAGTCTTATCGTGCATAATTACCCCTTTGTAAATTAGTGGGATTATATCTTCTTTTAACTAAAAAAATATTTCTAAATGCCGATTTAGCTACATAGTGATATTTATCATGATAATAATATTGGAGCAAAATATGTCAAAAACAGTTTTAATCGTAGATGATGCAAGTCTTATCCGATCTGTAGCAAATAGCGCAGCCAAGGCAGCCGGATACAACACAGTCTTGGCAACAAATGGGCAAGAAGGTTTTGAAATGTTGGAAGCAAATGCCATTGATATGGTCTTTTCATATATCAATATGCCTGTCATGGGTGGCTTAGAGATGGTGGAGAAAATCAGATCATTCGATAAGTATAAGTTTCTACCTATCGTGATGTTAACAACTGAATCAAACCAAGTACTTAAAGATAAGGGAAAAGCCTTGGGGGTAAAAGCGTGGCTGTTGAAACCATTCAATAAAGAGAAGTTTTTATTGGTACTTAAAAAACTGTTGGGATAAAAGCATGAAAATAGATGCATATAATTTTACTATCTATGATGTTGAAAATGTCCAAGCGGACTTGTTAGCAGCGCTTGCTAATGAAGATGAAGTCTTAGTGGATATGGAAAGTGTCGAAAAAATAGATATGGCAGCTTTACAACTTTTGGTTTCGGCTAAACGTTCTTGTAAAGAGGAAAACAAAACTTTTGGACTCAGCAATATCTCTGATGAGATTGCGACCGCTATCAGAATGAGTGGTTTAGAGTCAGAGTTAGGAGTATGAAATGACAGAAGAATTAGAACTCTTTGCTGAAGACACGGAAGAACAACTCCAGTTTATGGAAAATGCACTTTTAGATGCAAGTGAAAGTGGTATTGATTCTGAAAAGATTGGTGCTATTTTTAGGGCGATGCATACTATCAAAGGTACTGCGGGTATGTTTGGCTTTGATGATGTGGTCTCTTTTACACATGTAGCAGAGAATTTGCTTGATGAAGTGCGAAAAGACAATGTTGAGATGACACCTGATATGTTGGCTTTGATGTTAAAATGTAAAGATCATGTTGACTCTCTTGCACAACTCTCTATCCGGGAAGAAGAAATCACAGAAGAGATTACCGCAACGGGTGCAGAGTTACTCGTGCAACTTCGGGCAATGATGCCAGGTGCCACTCCTGTAACACCAGTAGTAGAAGAAAAAGAAGCCGTTGAAGTTTTTGAAGAAAAAGCGCAGACAGTAGATACTTCCCTTCCTCAGGCGAGCGGTGAAGAGGTGATGTGGCATGTCTCACTTCGTTTAAAAGAAGACTTTTTTACCACAGGTATGTCTGTACTTTCTATCTTTAACTTTTTCAATGAGATGGGTGAAATCGTGATGAATGTACCGGTACTCACCAATGTACCACTACTTAAAAACCTCAATCCTCAAAAATCCTACATGGGATTCGAAATCCTTTTTCAATCTTCTTCAAGCAAAGAAGATATAGAAGAGATTTTTGAGTTCGTGGAAGATGATGTGGATTTAGTTATCTTTAAACAGGAAGATAACGCTGGACTAGAACAATTGGTGAAAAAGAGAAAATCAGAAAATCTGCAAACATTGTTGGTGGATGAAGGCATTTATGAAGCAGATATTTTTACTGCTAAAGAACCAGAGCCTGAAGTTGTCATGATAGAAGAAAAGCAAGAAGTTGTTGCACCTGTAAAAGCAGTTGCTCCAGCACCTAAAGCCAAAAAAGAAGTGCAAAAAGAGCCAGCAAAGAAGGCAGCACCAAAAACTTCTTCTTTGAGAGTTGACTCCAATAAAATAGATGTTCTTATCAACCAAATGTCTGAGATGGTTATCGCTAATGCGCGCATCAATGAAATATCAGAACAATCAGACAACATGGAATTAGAAGAGTCAGCCAACCTTCTCTCTGAACTACTTGAACAAGTACGAGATGGCATTATGGATATCCGTATGATGCAAGTAGGTGATTCGTTTATGAAGTTCCGCCGTATCGTTAATGATACAGCCAAAAAGATAGGCAAAGATATCGACTTTGTGATTTCAGGTGGTGAAACTGAGCTAGATAAAACCGTGATAGAGAAGATTTCTGATCCTTTAGTCCATATGCTTAGAAACTCTGTGGATCACGGGGTGGAAACGCCCCAGCAGAGAGAAGCAGCGGGTAAAGCTGGAAAAGGACGTATAGACTTACGTGCTTATCCAGATGCGGGAACAATTGTTATCGAAATCGAAGATAATGGTAATGGTATCAACAAAGAGAAAGTATTAGAAAAAGCGATAGCTAGTGGCATCGTATCACCAAATCATAACCTTAGCGATAAAGAAATTTATGAGTTGATATTTGCTGCGGGATTATCCACAGCGGATAAGGTTTCGGATATCTCAGGTCGTGGGGTTGGTATGGATGTAGTGAAGCGAAATATCGAAGATTTACGTGGGACTTTGGATATCGATTCAACACCAGGTAAGGGGAGTAAAATTACCATTCGTCTGCCGTTAACTCTTGCTATCATAGATGGTTTTTTAGTACAAGTGGGAGATACAAAATATGTTATTCCACTAGATATGATTCAAGAGTGTATCGAGTTAGATGAAGAGGCTAAAGAGAGTATGAAGGGTAATCAATTTATCAATCTGCGTGGTGAGATACTGCCTTTGTTAAATGTACATGAGTATTTTGACGAAGCAGTCTATGAGGGTGGGCGTGAAAATGTGCTTATCGTCAAGTACACAGATAAAGTGGTAGGTCTGAAAGTAGATGAGCTTTATGGAGAGCATCAAACGGTGATAAAACCTTTGGGTGAGACATTTCAGCAAGTACCAGGTATTAGCGGGGGCTCGATTCTAGGAAGTGGTGAAGTGTCACTTATCGTGGATGTACCATCATTGATAGATTATAAATTAAAACAGAGCAAAGGATTATAGAATGCAAGGAGTAGAATTGACATTAGAAGAACATGAAGTGATTGTAAGTCACACGGATCCGACTGGGAAGATACTGTATGCCAACAGTGTATTTTGTAAGTATGCTGGCTATGAGATGGAAGAGTTGGTAGGAAAAGCACATAATATCATCAGGCATCCTGATATGCCAAAAGCGGTGTTTAAACTTTTATGGGCAAGAGTCTTAAATGGTGAATCTATTTATGCTTATGTAAAAAATAGAAAGAAAAATGGTGATTATTACTGGGTCAAAGGTTTTACGACGCCGGTGATGAAAAATGGACGGGTATCACATATCCTCTCATATAGAAAACGTATTACAGATTTTCAAAGAGATACCATAGAAGCAATTTACAAAGCGGTGGTAGATTATGAGAGAAGCCACTCTGTGGATGAGTCTTTACAATTTATCGTTGATTATTGTGCTGCGCGTGGGATGACCTATGATGAGATGGTAGATAGACTTTCACTCGATAAGCAAGTGACCAATGAGGAGTCCTTAAATATCGATACCAGAGGATATCTCTTTGATCATATCATCTTTAGAGAACATATCACACATAAGGTAGATACGGGAGAGAAGGATATCGAAGTGACTAAACCTTGTTGTTGCCGATTTGGAAAGTTTGTTGAAGCATCTTCAGGTAAAGATTTTACCAAGCATCCTGAGTGGAGAAATGTCGATAGGTATCATAAAGATGTGCATGGAAAACTCCAAGAGTACGTCGATGTCGCAAAAACATCAGGAGACAGAGGAAAGCTCAGTAGTATCAATAGAGAGATAAAAGATGATACAGAGAAGATGTTTCACTCTTTAGAAGAGTTAATCCAAGAAGATACAAAAAAGATATTTGGCTCACTAAATAAAGTCATCAACGAATACGCATAAAAAGAGAAAAGGAAAAATAATGGAAAAGAAAATGACACAAGATATCAATGTAATAGCAGAAGCACTAAAGGCAGTTAAAGAGGGAAATTTTGAGGTAAATGTAAGCGTGGACAATCAAGCGTTTACACCTATTGTTGAAGGTTTAAATAGTTTAAAAGAGGAACTTCAACGATTTGCAAAAGATAATGCTACTGTTGCACATGAAGCACAAAGAGGGGATTTGGATAATCGTATCGATGTCATCTCTTATAAGGGTGGATTTGCAGATATCGCTAATGGTACGAACAACACACTTGATACTTTAGTAGGCGCGCTTAGAGATATGTCCTATGTGGTAAATCGTTTAAGTTCTGGTGAGTTAGATGCGAGGGTGACCAATATGTACTCTGGAGAATTTGGGGTGCTTAAAGATGCGATTAACTCTCTTGGTGAATCCACAACAAATCTTTTAGATGATGCGGAGTTACTCAATACTGCCATTGGGAAGGGTGAGTTGACAGTAAGAATGGATCTTGATAAGTATGCCAAAGATTTTGAAAAAATTGCTTCTATCTTCAACGGTACACTAGATACAGTTGAACTAGCATTTGCTGATACTATCGATGGACTGAAAAATTTAGAAAGTGGTAATCTTTCATTTAGAATTGAGAGAGAATGGCAGGGTGATTTTAATACGGTAAAAGATGCTTCAAATGGCTTAGCAGAAACACTAGAGACTACGATTAAAGAGATCAGTTTTACTATGGGTGCTATGGCTGAAGGTGATTTAACGAAAGAGATTTCTGTAGAACTTCCAGGGGATTTACAATCAATCAAAACGGCGGTCAATAGTTTTGCTGAGAACTTAAGTAAAATGGTTGAGCAAATCTCTGCATCTGCAATGGAGATGAAAATCGCTTCAGGTGAAGTGAATGCTAACTCTCAAAGTATCTCAACAGGTGCAGGTGAACAAGCTTCTTCACTTGAAACAACAACAGCTGCTATCGAAGAGATGAGTGGTTCTATCAATGAAACAGCGCAAAATGCTAACAGAACAAACGATATCGCAGAAGAGTCAGCAGAGATGGCAAAACAAGGTGGTGAAGCGGTAAATAAAACCGTTGAGGCGATGAAAACGATTTCAAGCAGAATCAAAATCATCGAAGATATCGCCTACCAAACCAATCTTCTTGCCCTAAATGCAGCTATCGACGCAGCGCGTGCGGGTGAACATGGTAAAGGATTTGCAGTGGTTGCGGCTGAGGTAAGACAGCTAGCGCGTCGTTCTCAAATTGCAGCAACAGAGATTTCTGAAATTACGGGAGATTCAGTGAAGATTTCTGAAGAAGCAGGGGCACTTATCGAGCAAGTGGTACCAAAAATCGAAGAGACAGCAAGTCTCATCAAAGATATCGCAACAGCGGCAGGTGAGCAAGATATCGGTATCGGTCAAATCACGCAATCTATGAATGAACTAGACCGTGTGACACAAACAAACTCTGCTTCATCACAAGAGTTGGCATCAGCTAGTGAAGAGCTTGATGGTCAAGCAACGACGTTGGCAGAGTTGATTGGATTTTTTAGAATTGAAGAGACACAAGAACAACACTTCTCTGAGAGATTGAATACGCCAACAAGAGCACCTGCTAGACGTGTAGCAGCAACAGCATCAAGCACACCTGACTTAGGTGACTTTGATAGATATTAAGAGGCTTGTTTTATGGATGATTTATACACAGAAGAGTTAGAGGCAGATGATGATTTGATGCTAAGCCAAGAAGGTGAACAGTATCTTTTTTTCATCGTAGGTGATGACCTGTATGGGATAAGTTCTAGTTCGGTTATGGAGATGGTAGAGTATCAAGGGTTAACAAAAGTGCCTATGATGAAGCCTTATGTTAAAGGTGTTACCAATATCCGAGGAAATATCATCTCTGTGATAGATTTGCAGGGACGATTTGGATTTGGTGAGAGTGAAATTGGTGAGAGAACTTCTTTGGTAATTGTGAAGAAAAAAGTTTTCAGAGTAGGAAGTGAAGAAGAAGAGGCGCATGAGAGTGAAGAGATGATGGCAATAGTGGTCGATAGAGTGCATGAAGTGGGATATATCTCTGATAAAGATATCAAAGGTGTACCGGCTTTTGGAACGAAGATTTCCACTAAGTATATCAAGGATATGGCGATGTATAAAAATGAGTACATTGCTTTGTTAAATATAGACACTATATTGGATTATAGTGAAATTTCAGAGTTGGGAGTTCTATCATGATAGCAGATAAGTCAAAAACATCCGCGTCGGCTTTGTATGAAGAGGAAGATGAACTAGACCTTGTGAAGTTGGTTACTACTTCTGCCAATGATGCCAATCAATATGTGGTTTTTTCTGGTAGCAATGGGGAATTGTATGCTAAAAATGTTTCTAAATTAGAAGAACTTTTGGTTTATAAAGATTTGAAAATTGCTAAAAATTCTGATAAAACATCTTTGATTATTGGGACGGCAGATATCCGTGGCAAGATGACAACATTGGTCAACTTTGATGAGTGGATGGGAAATGAAGTCTTAGAAGATGAAGCATATGAACTTGTGGTAATGGCGAGTTATGGTGGTCATCGTTTTGGAATGATTATCCAGAGTGTGGAAAATATCGTGACGATTGAAGCAGACGAAATGGTAGATAATTCCAACGATAATCCTAAAGCAACTTTCATTACTAAGTTGACACTAAGAGGACAAGAGAGACTTTGTACGATTTTTGATAGTGACAAGTTGCTACTAGATATCTTTGATAGGATTGATGGTGAGAGTCAAGATGCGCTAGAACGCATAAAGTCAGTGAAAAATAGTACCAAACGCATCCTTTTTGCAGATGATAGCCGCTTTGTAAGAAAGATGGTGGAAGATCTTTTTATTAAGTTAGATGTGAAGTATGATATCTATCATGATGGAAAAGATTTATTTGAAGCGTTACCTAGTTTTAAGGCAGATGACATAGGTCTTTTTATAACAGATTTAGAAATGCCAGGTATGGGTGGTAGAGAGTTGATGGAGCGAATTAGAAATGATGAAAGATATGAAGATATTGCCATTATTGTCCACACGAATATGGCAAATGATGCAATGGAATCTGCCCTTAAAGATCAAGGTGCTAATGCGGTTATCGGCAAGATAAATATGCTCTCATTGGGCGATGCGATAAAGGAACTTATAAGATTATGATAAAAACGAGATATAACATCACATTAGATACTAGTGACTATGTGGCTTTTAAAGCACTTATTTTTAAAGAAATTGGTATTGAGTTAGGAGACAGTAAACAGTCTCTGGTACAGACAAGATTACTTAAGCGTGTGGTACACCATAAGTTGGAAAGTTATGGTGCGTATCTTGAATTAGTAAAGAGAGATCCTGTTGAAAAAAATGAGATGATGAATCTCATCACAACCAATGAAACGTATTTTTTTCGTGAACAAGCGCATTTTGATTTTTTAAGTAAAGAGTTAGAAGCGTATGCAAAGAGTGAAAAGTACCGTATCTGGTCGGCGGCAGCGTCTTCTGGGGCTGAAGCGTATTCTATCTCGATGTTGTGTGATTCATTTTTACCAAAAACTGGCTGGGAAGTTATCGGAACGGACATCAATTCAGATGTTATTAAAAAAGCGAGAATGGGACTTTATCCTGAAAAGTGGGTGGATAAAATCCCTTTAAATTTGAGAAAAAAATATTGTCTTAAGGGTAAGGGACGGCATGAAGGACAGTTTTTAGTGGATAGATCGTTGGCTAAAAATATGCACTTTTCCGTTAACAATCTGATGTTGGTCAACAGAGAAATAGGTACTTTTAATATGATATTTTTAAGAAATGTTTTGATTTATTTTGATGCGAATACTAAGAAAAAAGTCGTTGAAAATGTGATGCATAACTTGGCAGTAGGTGGTTATCTTATCATCTCTTTAACAGAGAGTTTACAAAACATAGAGATTAAAAATTTAAAACAGTTAAATTCGTCTATTTATCAGAAAATAGCGTAGGGAGGAAGAAAATATGAGCAATATAGATACAACAGTAACAGAAGAGTTTTTAGATACCTATGAGGGTGAAATCATGTTTGTCTGTGATGATTTGGGTGATTTTGTAGACGCTATCGATAAGAAGATGGTGGATAGAGAACTACTTGTTGAAATTGCAGAGAAGGTACAAGAAGTTTCTGATGTCTTTTTATCTTCAACTTACACCCAACATGTGACGCCAATCTTTTTAGAGTTGGCAAACTTTTTAAGAGCATTTAATGTGGAGGCCTATGATAGTGGGCACGAAGGGTATATATATTTAGCGAGAATTGTGGACGATATCAAGATGTATATCGATGAATATTTTGTGCAGAGACAATTTTCTGATGTCTATCTATTTGAAGATTCATTGTTAAACTCTATCGAGTTTATGGAGAGAGCTTTTACAGGTGAAGTAGAAGAGGATATATCTGAAGTGGAGTTTTTCTAATGATAAAGGTCTTTTTGATTGATGATTCTGTCATCGTACGACAGGGTTTTAAAAAAATATTTGCTGAAGTAAAAGATATTGAAGTGATTGGCGAAGCTGATAATCCAATTGATGCTTTTTCAGAATTTAAAAATGTGGGTTTACCTGACCTTTTTATCTTGGATATTGAGATGCCAAAGATGGATGGGCTTACTTTTTTAAAAAAAATCAATGAACAAAGGCCTACACCTGTTATAATCTGTTCTACGCTTGTCACTAATGGTTCGTCTGCACTTATCGATGCGATGCGTTATGGTGCAGCCGATATCATCGAAAAACCAAAAACAAACCTTAACAAGTTTTTTGGTGAGTATAAGCAAGAACTTTTAGATAAAATACGTGCAATCGCTCACTCAAAAGTCGCTTGTAATGCCAATGTGTCTTCAAGAGCAACTATGGAAAAAAAATCTTCTAAGCCCACTATGCCTTCTGCTCAGATCGTGGCTATCGGTTCTTCAACGGGTGGTGTTCAAGTAATCGAAGAAATAGTGACACATTTAAAACCAAACCATCAAGGTATCATGATAGTCCAACACATGCCGGCAGGTTTCACTGCCTCATTTGCAAAAAGACTTAATGATATCTCACCAAACTCAGAGGTTTTAGAGGCACAAGAGGGTGATGTTATCATGAATGGGCGTGTACTTATCGCACCGGGTGATAAACATATGGAGATCAAAAAAGAGGGTTTAAAGTATGTGGTAGCTTTAAAAGATTATCCACGTGTTAATTCACATAAACCTTCTGTCAATGTTTTGATGAGCTCTGTCTCAAAAGAGGTTAAAGGCAATGCAACAGGTTTCATCCTCACGGGTATGGGTGATGATGGTGCACAAGGCTTGAAACAGATGCGTGATAGCGGTGCAAAAACCTATGCACAAAATGAGCAGACAGCTACGGTATATGGTATGCCTAAAATGGCTGTTAAACTTGGTGGGACTGATACGACATTGTCGATATTTGATATCACAAAAACAATCAATAATTTAAAGTGAGCTGGCTATGGGGATAAATAAAATACAACAGATGAAAGAGAATACCAAAGAGTTAAATATTTTGGTAGTGGAGGACAATAAAGTCTTTCATGCCTTTTATAAAAAGCTTCTTGGTAAATACTTCAACAATCATTACACTGCGATGGATGGGCTTGAAGGATTAAAACTCTATCAAGAAAATCCTAGCAAATATGATATCATCATTGCTGACCATCAGATGCCAAACATGGATGGCTTGGAGATGATTACGGAGATGAAAAAGATTAATCCTGATGCGCATGTCATCTTTATCACGGGCACAAGTGAAGTAGAGGTGCTGACAGAAGTCACCTACATGTCTATCGATGCTATTATCCCCAAGCCGGTCAATAAAATACAGCTTTTATCCAAGATAGATGATATCGCTAAAAAAATCATTGATAAAAGGCATATGCAACTTTATGTTGAACAACTTGAGCAGATGAATCAAGCAGTATGGCACTTTAAAGATAAGATGCGTAAAAAGATTAAATTGCTTTCTTATATTCCAGAGGCAAAAGGTATTTATGCTGAGCTTGAAGTATTGATTAATAAGCCTATCTCTTTGATGACAGCCGATGAGGAAGAGACTGTTATTCCAAAGAGTGAAGAGATTGAAGAAGATTTTGATGTAGAAAAAGCGATGAAGGAATATTCTGAACAAAGCAGAGTCAAACAAGAGAAACCTAAAACTATACTTACCATACGTGAAGATCTTATCAATCGTGACGAAGGAGAGCATGAAGGTAGGTTTAAAGATATTAGATACAGTGTTGTGGATAAGATATCAGCAGAAGAGTTTGTTTCTGAGATAGATGAAGGTACCTTTTCTGAACTTGATGATTTTAGAGAGGATTTAGATAACTTCAATATGCTTTTAAATGATATGAGCCTCTGTGAGCCTTCTCATTTTTATGGCTATTTAGATCAAGTGGTGGAGTTTTATCATAGGCTTTTTCAAACGGTAAATAGTTTTATTGTCTTTGGCGCTATTGAAAATACTTTTAAAGAGTTTGCTACTTTTATAGAAAATATCAAGCGAGAACAGTTAGAAGATTTGGATAAACAAAACATTTTGGTTGACGCACTATTTGCGCTTTCAGATGATTTATCTAAGTGGATAAATATCATTTTTTATGATAGAAATACTGACAATATCCACTATTTTGATGCTTCCTTTGCCAACACCTGTTTGGAGATAGAAGCGATGTTCAATGAAGAGGAAGCCCAAGCGGTTGAAGATGATGAAGAGTTATTGGAGTTTTTTTAGATGATAAATAATAATAAAATTGAAAGTGAGACTATCATGATAGAAGAAAGTACTAAAAGGGATTTGTTTCTCTCACAAATGCCAAAATACAACCCCAGCCCAACGATTATGTTCAACCATAGGGGTAAAATTGTATTTCAAAATGAGGCGTCAAAAAAGCTTTTTCCTGAGATAAATGCTTTAGGTGATTTTTATGAAATGACAAAGATTGAAATGATGTCCTTGATTAGTAATGAAGCTTCTATGACGACGCAACATGCCTATGAAAGGCGATATTATCAGCTGACTTTTAAAGGAGTGAATGATATCTCTTCTATATTGGCTTATGCAACAGATATCACAGAAACTATTGCTACTTTTAAAGAACTGGAAAAGACACAAAAAGAGTTTATTTTTTCTATGGGTGCTATCGGGGAGAGTCGTTCAAGAGAAACGGGAAATCACGTTAAACGTGTGGCAGAGTATAGTAAGTTGTTGGCACTTTTAAGCGGTATGAGTGAAGCAGAAGCTGATTTAATTCGTCTTGCTTCTCCTATGCATGATATTGGGAAAGTTGCCATCTCTGATAGTATCTTAAATAAACCGGCAAGATTGACAACAGAAGAGTTTGATACGATGAAAGAACATACCACTTATGGTTATAAAATGTTTGAAGGGTATGAACAGCCTATTTTTAAGACAGCGGCTATCATCGCCCATGAACATCATGAGAAGTACGATGGGAATGGATATCCCCAAGGATTAAAGGGTGAAGATATTCATATCTATGGTCGGATTACTGCAATAGCTGATGTTTTTGATGCTTTAGGAAGTGATAGGGTTTATAAAAAAGCATGGAAATTAGAAAAGATTGTAGACTTGATAAAGTACGAAAGTGGAAAACATTTTGATCCTAAACTGGTAACACTTTTTATTGAAAACTTAGATCAATTTTTAGAAATCAAAGAGCAATACAAGGATATCGTATAGTTCATGATGACTTAAATTGAAGCTATCATGATAAGTATAATTCATACTCAAAAAGAGCTTCACTCAGTTGAACCTAAAGCGCGGTTTATCTGCGCGTGAGCACTCTGCTGAAGAGTCTCAGCGAAGCGTAGCCAAAAAGAGCTTTGCTCTGTTGGCGTCATTAGATAGATAGTTCACGCCTTCTTAGGCGTGATAATTTGGTGCTTCCTTCGTGATAGTGACATCGTGAACATGGCTCTCTTTGAGCCCTGCAGCGGTGATTTCTACAAATTCTGCTTTTTCTTGAAAAGTAGCGATGTCTTTTGCACCCACATATCCCATAGAAGCACGAAGACCTCCGATTAGCTGATGCACAACTGAACTCATCTTACCACGATAAGGCACCATCCCTTCAATCCCCTCAGGGACTAGTTTATCAGCTGCAGTACCTTCTTGGAAATATCTATCGTTACTACCTTTTTGCATCGCACCGATACTACCCATACCACGGTATCCTTTGTATTGTCTACCATTTAACATGATAACTTCTCCAGGACTTTCTTCTGTTCCTGCTAGCATAGAGCCTATCATGATAGAGCTCGCACCTACGGCAAGGGCTTTTGAAAAATCACCAGAGTATTTGATACCACCATCTGCGATGATAGGAATATCTAACTTTTTACCTTCCTCTGCACAAGTAGAAATCGCGGTGATTTGTGGTATACCCACGCCTGCTACGATACGTGTGGTACAGATTGAACCTGGTCCTATACCTACTTTTACGGCGTCAGCACCTGCTTCGTATAAGGCACGTACGGCTTCAGGTGTAGCAACGTTACCTGCGATGACTTCTACGTCTAGTGTGGATTTTATCTCTTTAACGGTGTCCATGATACCTTTGGAGTGTCCATGCGCGGAGTCAAGTACGAGTACATCTACACCTGCTTCAACAAGAGCATTTGCTCTGTCCATCTGACCTACACCGATAGCTGCACCGACGCGGAGTCTACCATGGGCATCTTTGTTTGAATTGGGAAATTCTTTTCGTTTTTTTAAATCTTTGATGGTGATGAGTCCCGCCAAGGCACCATTTGGATCCACTAGTGGTAGTTTTTCTATCTTGTTGGTTTTAAAAATCTCTTCAGCACCTTCAAGGGAGATACCATGTTCTGCTGTTATGAGTGGTGCTTTGGTCATCACATCTTCGACATTTTGTGAGAAGTCCTTCTCGAATCGTAAATCTCTATTGGTTAAGATACCGACAAGTTTGTTCTCATCGTTGACAACAGGAAAGCCTGAAATCTTATAATCTTCCATCAAGTCTAGTGCATCTTGCAGGGTGTTTTTTGGTTTGAGGTGGATAGGTTCATTGATGATACCACTCTCAGATTTTTTTACCCTTTGTACTTCTCTTACTTGTGAGTCAATGTCCATGTTTTTGTGAATGATACCAATAGCACCTAAACGTGCCATTTTGATAGCTGCTTGGTGCTCTGTGACGGTGTCCATCGCAGCTGAAACGATAGGAATATTTAAAAATATCTTTTTGGTGAGTTGTGACTTTATCTCAACATCACGAGGTAATACTTCAGAATATTGAGGAACCAATAATATATCTTCAAACGTTAACGCTTTTTCTCTTATTTTTAACACATTTTCCCCTTATGCTTTTAATATTTTTTCTAAACTCATAGCACCATCAAACATTACTTGTTCATCTAGTGCCGCAGCTATAAATTGCCCACCTATTGGTAAGCCTTCGTCACTTTTACCTACTGGAAGTGAAATAGCTGGTAGTCCTGCCAAGTTCACCCCTATTGTATAGATATCGGTTAAGTACATCTCTAGTGGATCGGTGATAGAACCGATTTTAAATGCAGTTGTTGGTGCAACAGGCGCAAAAATCAAATCTGCTTCTTCAAAGATAGCGTTAAATTGGTCACGTACCAAGTGTCTCGTTTTTTGTGCTTGGATGTAGTACGCATCGTAGTACCCAGAAGA
>JAJRSK010000012.1 GCA_024278835.1 Campylobacterales bacterium
GAATCAACCAGATTTAGATATGTTGCGTAAAGCTGATACAATCATGTTAGAAGAACTTCGTGCTTATGGTTATTATGACAAAGTATGGCAAGCCTTTTGTGTACTATTAAATGTCAAAAGTGTTGGTGTTATGGGGGACAATCGTACTTATGATAATACCGTGTGTGTGAGAATGGTAGAAAGCGTGGATGGCATGACGGCGACCTTTGCACATCTACCATATGAATTACTTGATAATATCTCTAGTCGTATCATCAACGAAGTCAATGGTATAAACCGTGTTGTTTATGATATCACTTCTAAGCCACCAGGGACGATTGAGTGGGAATAGATGAAAAATCTGTTTAAACTGTTTTTTACTTTTACCCTGATGTTTGCAGCTAATGAAGGGTTTTCTACTGAGATAAGTGTAGAAAAACTCTATCATGATAGCTTAAAAAAAGAGTATTCACTTCTCTTGGATCTCAAAGAAAAAGCTGAGCAAAGAAAAACAGCTTATATTGTTTCAGGGATTTTAGCATTTTTCTTACTCCTTGGATTTATTTATTTTTTTAAATTAAATGGTCTTATCTTGGCACTTATCATGATAGGCGCTGGATACTATACTTTGAAAAGTTCACAGCCAGTTGTAGGGGCTTATGAGAAACAGTTCAAGAGAGATATCCTCTCTCCTATCACTAGATTAGTAGCAGGATTTAGAGCTGTACCTGGAAAATTAAGTGAAGAAGATTTAGAAACATCCGGACTATTTGCACCTAGGATTAAAGAATTTTCTTCTTGGGATTTGTATCAAAAAGAGGGAGCGAAGTTCTCTTATATCCATGTGGTTTTTGATACCAAAGAAAATGCTTCCCTAGAGAGGATGTCGGAGAATATTTTTGAAGGTTTTCTTATCATGATAGAGGCTAATAATAAGCAAGAGGGTGTTTTGGTTTCTCAAAGTTTGCGTGATAAAGTGGCTCATATGGATATGACTATGGGTTCGTTTTTTGCAAAAGGCAAAAGAGCTGGGAGTGAGAATGGATTTGATATTTATGGAGAAGTAAGTCAAGAAGCTAGAGACAAACTTTTACAAATAAGAAATCAAAAAATTGCTATCTCTTATCAAAAAGATAAGACCATTATTGTGCTATACCACCAATCAAATCCCCTTTCAGTGGATGTGTTCAAATCTTTTGATTTACTTCAAGCACAACACTATGCAGCTTCTATAGCAGAGATAGATAATGTTATCCAAATAGTAAAATGATATATATACTGAGTGAAAAACAGTTTGATGGGGCTGAAAACCTCCCTTGTATCATGATTGAGTATAAAGAAAAAGAGATAAACTTAAGTGACTATGATGCACTTATCTTCTCCTCTAAGAATGGTGTCTATGCTCTGGATAAAATCAATCCATTGTGGAGAGATATCCCTTCCTATGCGATTGGCTCTGGTACGGCTACTGCAATTGAAAATTTAAGAGGCAATGTGGTTTATTCTGCTAGAAGTTCTTATGGTGACGATTTTGCTAAAGAGATAAGGGATACTTTAAAAGGGAAAAAAGCACTTTTTTTACGTCCTGTTGTGGTCACTTCTTCACTGAATACTATTTTAGAAGAAGCAGGGGTTTTTTTAAGCCAAGAAGTCGTTTATGAGACAAAATGTGCGCCTTGTGACACTTTGAAAAAGCCTAAAATTGGTGCAATCATCATCTTTTCTTCTCCGTCAACAATATCTTGTTTTTTTAACTGTTTTACTTGGCATGAAAGCTATCAAGCCGTGGTGATTGGAGATGTGACTGCCTCAGCCATGCCCAAAAATGTTTCTTTTAGAAAATCCATCAAACAGACTATCCCTTCTTGCATAGAACTTGCTAATACATTAAGTAAAAAAGCATTATAATGAACGTATGCCTGAGGGATGCGATAACCATATTAACGAGAGTCTAACATTGTACTTGTACATAGAATTAGTATACTCTTGGTGTGTGGCGATTTTGCTTGAGCCATTGCGGTGAGAGATTGCGCCTAAAGGGAGTATCGTTCTTAAAATTTTTAGCTTTAAAGGCTACATCTATTACTGGGACGCTCTCTCGGGTATTAAATCAAAAAAAAGAGACTGTTTTTTATGAATGTTTTAATTGTTGGAAGTGGTGGTAGAGAGTATTCTATCGGTTTGGCTCTGCAAAAAGATGAGAAGGTAGACAAACTCTATTTTTCTCCAGGAAATGGTGCAACAGGCGCACTTGGTGAAAACATTGATATAAAAGAGTATGAAAAATTAGCAGACTTTGCTATAGAGCATAACATCGAATTTACTATCGTTGGACCTGAAGCCCCATTGGTGGATGGTATTGTGGATATTTTTAAAGCAAAAGATTTGACTATTTTTGGTCCTTCAGCGGCGGCGAGTCAGTTGGAAGGGTCTAAAGTTTTTATGAAAAACTTTTTAGCCAAGTATGATATCCCAACGGCGAAGTATGTAGAGACGACTGAACTAGAGGTAGCAAAAAACTTTATCAACACGCTTGAAGTACCCATTGTTGTCAAAGCAGATGGACTGTGTGGTGGTAAGGGTGTTATCATTGCGCTGAGTCATGATGAAGCGGTAAAAGCTGCTGAAGATATGCTAAGTGGTGAGAGTTTTGGTGATGCAGGTCATGCTATCATCGTAGAAGAGTTTTTAGATGGTTATGAACTCTCAGTGTTTGCTATCTGTGATGGGGAAAACTTTAAAATTCTTCCCGCTGCCCAAGATCATAAACGTCTTCTTGATGGAGATAAAGGGCCAAATACTGGTGGGATGGGTGCTTATGCACCAACACCATTAGTAGATGAAAAGATTTATAAAGAGATAGATGAAAAAGTAGTAATTCCAACACTTGCAGGTATGAAAAAAGATGGTATGCCCTTTGAAGGTGTTTTATTTATAGGTATCATGATAGTAAAGGGTGAAGTAAAAGTACTAGAATATAACGTACGTTTTGGTGATCCAGAGTGTGAGATACTCATGCCTCTCATCAAAAGCTCTGTGTATGACCTTTTTTATAAAGCAGCGACAAAAGATTTGGATAATTTACATATAGAGATATCTAATCAATACTCTGTTGGTGTGGTGATGGCAAGTAAAGACTATCCTTATAAAAGTTCAATGCCTGCAGAGATCGTAGTAGATAAAATCGTACATGATGAATTAGAAAAAGCGCATATCTCTTATGCCGGTGTAAGCTTAGAAGATGATAAGCTTTTTGCTACAGGTGGACGTGTGCTTGTCTGTGTTGGTTTGGGTGATAGTATCCAAGAAGCACGTGATCGTGCTTATCTCTTGGCAGGTCAAGTACACTTTTTTGGTAAAAAATTTCGTAATGATATCGCATATCAGGCATTGGCATGAATGATGAACAGATACAAACACAGCTAGCACAAGAAAATTTAAAGCTTGCTTCTTTTAACAAAAGGGCAATTGCTTTTATGTTAGATGATATGATAATATCACTTATCTTTGCCGTCATATTTTGGGATAAGTTTAAAACCTTGCTAGATCCTGAGGACTTAGTGCTTTTTATCAACTCTCTTTTTGTCTATATTTTGCTGGTTAAAACCATTTATCAGACCGTTTTCATAGCCATGTATGGTCAAACACTAGGAAAAATGGTGATGAAGATTCGTGTCATCAATAGAGAGTATTTTGATCAGCCAAGTTATCTTGAAGCTTTGCAAAGAGGTATAGTTCGCGCGTTAAGTGAAGTGGTTTTTTATGTAGGATTTGTTTGGGCAAACTTTACACCGCTTCGTCAGACTTGGCATGATAAGGCTGCAAAAACCTTAGTAGTTGATGTTTAGAGTCGCTTTCCTTTCCCTTTTTTTAACATTTTCGCTCTATGGCGGATCGTTAAATGAAAAATATGAACTTTTAGCTGGTAGCGTAAAAAGTGTCAACAATGTGATAGAGGCAAGTGAAGATGTACTTATCTATTCCAAGGAGTACTCATTTCGCGCAGATCGTGCCCTTTATGATAAAAAAAGTGGTGATTTAGAGCTTTTTGGGCACGTGGATATCCTCTTAAATGGTAAAGTACTCACTTATATAGACCATACAATATTTAATTTAAAATCTAAATCTTTTAAAGGTGAAAACCTCTTTGCCTATGATACAGATAGCCAGATGTGGTTTAATACAAAATCTACGCAAAGCCAAATGAGTGAATATATACTAGGAAACACAACACTTTCTAGTTGTCAACGTCAAGATCCAGACTGGAAAATAACCTTTACAAAAGGAATTTACCATAAAGATAAAGAGTATATCTCCCTCTATAATCCTACTTTTTATGCAGGCAATGTACCCCTTCTTTATCTGCCATGGTTTGGATTTACTACCAATAAAAATAGAGAGAGTGGTCTCTTAAAGCCTATCATAGGATTTGAAAATAGTGAAAACTTTTTTTTTGTACAACCTTATTATATCGCCAATGAAGAGAATTGGGATTTAGAGTTGGATCCTCAAATCAGACTTAATAGGGGAATAGGGCTTTATAGTACCTTTAGATTTGTGGATACTGAGCACTCTAAAGGAGAGGTTAATTTTGGCCTCTTTAGAGAGAAAAATGAATATTATGAAAAAAATAATTTAGAAAATCGTACACATTTTGGTCTTGAAGTAAGATATGAAAATGAATCTCTTTTAAGTCAGGCACTCAAAAATAGTGCTTATCATGATGGTTTGCTAGTAGATGTTACATACCTCAATGATATTGATTATATCAATTTGGATCATAAAAAAGATTGGGCAAATTCAAAATTAGTGACATCGCGTGTGAACTATGTTTTTTATGGAGATGATGATTATTTGGGTGTTTATGGAAAGTACTTTATTGATACAGAAAAAAAGAGCAATGCTGATACTTTACAAACTCTGCCATCTATACAGTATCATCGTTTTTCCCAAGGGATTAAAATTCCCAATTTTCTCTACTCTCTTGATTATAAATTTAAAAACAATTATAGAGAAGAGGGTTTAAATGCTAGGCAACATGAACTTTCTATTCCTTTGATATTTCATAAAAGTATTTTTGGAGATTTTTTAAACGTTAAGGCATCAGAAAACTTCTATTATTCTCGGGTGAATTATTCGGAAGGTAATAGTACCACGCAAAATGCTGATTATTTTTCAAATTATCATAAATTATCTCTTAGTTCTGATTTGACCAAAAAATATGCTAGCTATATACACAATCTCCAGTTAGATATCAGTGCGATTATCCCTTCATTTGAACATAAAAATGGCTACTTTGCTGACTTTTTGCCCTTCAATCTTGAAACAAAATCTCTTTCCCTAAAGCTAAATCAATACTATTTTAACTTAGATGGTTTTAACTTTTTTACCCATCGTTTGCGCCAAATCATCTATGATGATGATAGTTTATATCAGTATGGTGATTTGGAAAATCAGATGATTTATAAGTTTTCACCTGATTTTATAGTGAGTAATACACTTTTTTATTCACATGAATATGATAGAATAAAGAAGTTACAAACGGGTGTAGCCTATAAAAATGCCAAGTATAACCTTGGGTTTAACCACACGTATGAGTATAAACGCGATGAAAAGGATACAAACTTTGTGACTTCAAGAATAAACGCAAAAATAGATAAAAATTATGATATATTTGCATCATTAGATTATGATTTAGTGGATGATTTTACCAAAGAGTGGACAATAGGCTGGCAGATGAAAAAACGTTGTTGGGATTATAGATTTCGTTATAAAGAATCTGTAACCCCAAGCTTAACCTCCGCAGGTACAGAGTCCATCATCAAGCGTGGTGTTTTACTCTTTGTGCGTTTTTCGCCCTTTGGTGGTATGGCATACAATTACAATCAAGAGTCTTCATTGGACTTAGACAATTTAGAAGGGATACAATGAAAAGTGAAGTAAAAGTAGGAATATCTATTTTTATAGGTATTGTCTTACTCTTTTTTTTAACCACACAAGTGGGAAGTTTTAAAAACTTTTCAAAAGAGGGCTATAAACTCTTTGTTAGTCTTAAAAATGCAGCGGGCTTAGAGAAAAATTCAAAAGTCAAAGCCAATGGAATTGATGTTGGTTATATTGATGCTCTGGCTATTGAGGGTGATCATATCAAAGCGACGATTTTTATCAACGAGGGGATAGAACTCCCAGATGATTCCATTTTGTCACCAATGCAAGAGTCGATGCTTGGTGTAAAATATGCGGGAATTACGCTAGGAACTTCAAAAACAATGCTTAAAGCCAATGCATACATCACTAGTGACAAAGCCCTTGCTAGTATCAACAAAGCAACAGATTCTATGACGGATGCGGCCAATGAATTTAAAGCATTTATTGTTGATTTTCGCAAAGTGTTTGATACAAATTCTAGGGATAATTTGCGTAATACCTTTTCAAATTTAGAATCGATTACCCATGAGTTAAAAGAGTTTACAAAACTTAATAAACTCAATGATACCACGGAAAATTTTAATAATATGGCTATAGCCTTGGCAAATACTAGTGAAAAATTTGCTAAAACAGCTGATACTCTCAATGGAAAATTACCAGCTATCATGGCAAATCTTGATAACTTAGTAAAAGATTTAAAAGTGGCCAGTGCACAATTAAAAATAAAGCTACCGATTTTGGCAGAAAAATTTACAAAGATTGGGGATAATTTACAGATTATTTTAGATGAAAATAAAAAGCCTCTTAACTCTTCTCTCTCTTCGGCCAGTGCCTTTTTTGCGACTGGTGAAGAGACTTTTGCAAAAGTAGAAACTTTATTAGATACGATTGACAAGGTACAGTTAGAAGTGGCTATGCATAGTGAATGGATGTCTACAGATAGTTACAATAAAGGGTATCTCTCTTTAGATTATCGACCAAGTGATACGAAAAGTTATAAGTTTGATATTGCTGGGATGGATGACTATTCAAGGCTTGATGACAATAAAGAGTTGATAAAACCTTCCCTTCATGAAGAGACAGATTTACTCTTCTCTGCACAGATTTCTAAGAGGTTTGATGATATTGCTTTACGTGCTGGTTTGATTGAAAATACTTTTGGTGCTGGTTTTGACTACTATCTTTTAGATGACACTTTAAAAACATCGGCAGATGTATTTGATATGAATGCTGAAAATGATGTGAGGGGTGACAATCCACATGCCAAGCTAAGTGCGCGGTATACGTTTTTAAAACATTTAGATTTCTATGGTGGTGTGGATAACTTTTTAAATTCTGATGCTACCAATGCCTTTTTAGGGCTAGGGGTACGCTTTTATGATGATGATTTAAAAACGCTAATTATCTCTCAGGGCCTAGGTAGTTTGGCAACCAAATGAGTGCTGTAGAAGAGGAGATTCATGGGGCTTTAGAGGTCTTAAATTTGCCGCCTTTGGTCTCTATTAAAGAGATAAAATCACGCTATCGTGTACTTTCTAAAAAGTATCATCCTGATATTAATGAAGAAAATAGTAAAATGATAGAGATAAATGCGGCGTATGAACTTTTGAAAGCTTATGCCGATAATTTCAGATTTACCTTTAGTGAAGAAGAGATTCAAAAACAGTTTCCAGAAAGTAATCATGCAAGAAAATTTAGATTCTAACACTTATCTCTATAAAAATCGTAAAGAGGCAGTGAAAGACTTGCTCTCCTTACTGCCTCATGATGTGATGCAAAAGGAGCAGTGGATATTGCTCGCACTCTCACGAGGAAGTGTAGAGATGGCTGAAAAGATAGCGAATGAACTTTCACTTTCATTCGATATCTTTATCGTAAAGCCTATTGTGGCACCAAATAATGCTGATTGTCAAATAGCTATGGTCAGTGAAACAAAAGAAATTGTGATGCATGAAACTTTGGTGGACGCATTTGGTATCTCAGAGGATTATATTTATGCAGAAGCGCAGAGACGTTACAATGATGATATCATGGATAATATCTATAAATTTAGAAAATCTTTGCCACTTTCAGATTTAAAAGATAAGAATATACTGTTGGTAGATGAGGGATGTGAGACGGGACTAAGTACACTATGTGCTTTAAAGTCTGTACTTAACTTACATACCAAAAAAGTCTCTTTGGCGACACCTGTGATTGCTGAGGATTTGTTTCATCATTTGGATTTAAAAGTGGATAAGATTTATACCAATCATAAATTAGAGAATTTTATCTCGGTGGAGTACTATTACCAAGAGTTAGAGAGAATACCGGGCAAAGTAATACGGAAAAAATTAGACGAAAGTGCATACTATTTGCCATATCAGAAGGAGAAAGATAATGAGTTGTAGAGTTAAAGTTGAAGTGAATAATAAAACAGAGATTTATGAGATAGATAAGGTGGCTAAACAAGCCAATGGTGCTGTACTTTTACGAGAAGGTGACGCAGTCATGTTAGCCACGGTGGCATACAATGATGCACCAAGTGATGAGGATTTTATACCCCTTACTGTGCAGTACGTGGAAAAGTCATATGCTATTGCTAAAATCCCTGGAGGATTTTTCAAACGTGAAACAAGACCAGGTGATTTTGAGACATTAACATCTCGTATTATTGATAGAAGTCTACGTCCACTATTCCCTAAGGGATATACCTATCCAACACAAATCACGGTGATGGTCTTAAGTGGAGATTTTGAAGTAGACTTACAGACGATGGCGATTAATGCTGCTTCTGCTGCGCTTTTTTTATCGGATATCCCGGTCAATAAAAATGTCGCTTCTGTAAGAATCGGTAAAGTTGAGAACCAACTTGTCATCAACCCGACTAATAGTCAGTTAGCTGAGAGCACGCTTGATTTATTTGTGGCAGGAACGGCAGATGAACTCTTGATGATTGAGATGAAAGTCAATGCTTCACAAGAAAATGAAGTCATTGCAGTAGCAGATTTAGATCCTATGATGAGTACCGGTATGGGGCAAAATGTCATCTCAATTCATAAGATGAATGAATTGAGTAATGATGAAGTATTGGAGGCTCTTTCTTTTGCTGGAGCGGCTATCAAAGAAGCTTCATCTGCCTATGGACAAGGATTTACTCCCTATAAGAAAGAAGATGCAGCACTCTCACTCTTGGAGAATAAGAATGATGACAATGTCCTAGCATATATAGAAGAGTTTTATCTAGATGCTATCAAAGATGCGGTTAATCAAATGGCAAAGAGTGAAAGAGCTGGAGCCTTAGAAAAGATTGCTAAGAGTATTTTATTGGATAAGACGGCACTCACAGAAAATTGGGAGTATGGTATCATCTTAGAGATGGTCAATGTCTATAAAAAAGGTATTGTACGTGCGCAAATTCTTGATGAAGGAAAACGTGCAGACGGTAGGGGCTTAAAAGAGGTGAGAGATATTTCAATCGAAACTAATATTCTCCCTTCTGTGCATAGTTCATGCCTTTTTACAAGAGGTCAAACGCAGGCATTAATCGCACTTACTATAGGTAATAGTAAAGATGCTCAACAGTATGATTTACTAAGCACCAAAGATACACAGTATGAAAACTTTATGGTGCACTATAACTTCCCTGGCTTTTCTGTCGGTGAGGCATCTATGCTTAGAGGGGCAGGTCGTAGAGAGTTAGGACATGGTAACTTGGCAAAAAGAGCGATTGAGCCTTCTATCAATATCTCTAAGTCAGAAACAATCAGAATCGTCTCAGAAGTATTAGAATCCAATGGTTCTTCTTCGATGGCAACTGTGTGTGGTGGTTCTTTAGCACTCAAAGCGGCAAACCTTGAGGTAGATAAGTTAGTGGCTGGTGTAGCAATGGGATTGGTGGTAGAAGAAGATAGATATGCTATTTTAACAGATATCATGGGACTAGAAGACCATGATGGTGATATGGACTTTAAAATAGCAGGAACACGTGATGGTATCACAGCACTTCAGATGGATATCAAGCTTGGGGGAATAAGCCAACAAACTTTAAAAGAGGCGATTTACCAAGCAAGTGAAGCAAGGGATCATATCCTGGGACTCATGGAAAAAGCGGCTGAAGAGATAGAACTTAATGAGTCACTTCCATCAAAATCAATCTTTTCCCTAGATCCTTCTACCTTTGGTGCAATCATCGGACAAGCGGGTAAAAATATCAAAGAGATTATAGAAAAATTTGAAGTTTCTATCGATTTAGATCGTGATAGTGGAGAAGTGAAAGTAGAAGGTGCTACCAATGCAAAAGTAGAAGCAGCCTGTGATCATATCCGTGAAGTGGCAGCCTCACGAGACAATCAAAAAAGAGATAGAAAACCAACTCCTGAGTTTAAAGAGGGGCAAGTATTTGATGGTTTAGTAAAACGTATCGTTGATTTTGGTGCTTTTGTTGAACTCCCAGGTGGGGTAGATGGACTTTTACATATCTCTAAACTTTCTGATGAGAGAGTAGATAAAGTAACGGACATTGTTAATATAGATGACAAAATAAAAGTGAAGATTTTAGCCCAAAAAGGGACAAAAATAGAGCTTGGTTTCATTGAAAAGGTATAATTAAAGAAAAATTCGCTAAAATCTCTCTTCTTGAGTGTTAAGTAGGGATACGCAAGCCGAACTCACTTTAGAAAACAATATTTTTATAAGGAGAATTTCATGAAGAAAATTCTATTTTTAATGGTTGCTATTGCAACTGCTGCATTTGCTAGTGACGGTGCTGTTGCTAACGAAACGTTAAAAGGTTATTCAGTTTTAGCTGCTGGTGTTGGTCTTGGTTTGGCTGCACTTGGTGGTGCTATTGGTATGGGTCATACAGCTGCTGCGACAATCGCTGGTACTGCTAGAAACCCTGGTCTTGGTGGTAAACTTATGACAACCATGTTTATTGCTCTAGCGATGATTGAAGCACAAGTTATTTATGCACTTGTTATCTCTTTAATCGCTCTTTATGCTAATCCTTTTTTAGGTTAGTACAAAGCTATCATGATAGGAAATCCTATCATGATAAACCTCAAAACGATGCGTTGATATCTCGCATTTCAAATAAGATATTATCTATAACTGCGATCGTGGTGGAACGGTAGACACGCGGGCTTGAGGGGCTCGTGCCTAACGGTGTGGGGGTTCAAATCCCCCCGATCGCACCATCCCCTATTTTCCTATAATCATTACTAATTCTTATCATAATTTAGACTTACATTAAGTATTTTATATTATAATGTATAAAAAATCTAGTAGGTTTACATATGGACTTTCAATTACTTTACGAAGAGACAAAAGATTTAAATCTTCTATTTGTAGAGGATTATGCTGAACTTCGTGAAAACTCTATAGAGATTTTAGAAAATTATTTTGCTTATTGTGAGGGTGCCATTGATGGTAAACATGGCTTAGAACAGTATGAAGCCTATCATGATAGACATAAAAAACATTTTGATTTGGTTATCACCGATATCAAAATGCCTGAGATGGATGGGATATCGCTGACAAAAGAGATATATAAATGCAATGAGGAACAAGCCATCATCGTGCTCTCTGCACACCATGAATCTGAATATCTTCTCACCCTGATAAACCTTGGTATAGAACAATTTATTACCAAACCAATCGATCATGATAATATGCTGACAATACTCTATAAAGTTTGTAAAAAAATCAATAATAAACATACCAAAAATAGGGTAGGTGATAGAATAGTTTTCAATGATGACGCCTATTTTGATAAAAATATTTTGGCATTTTACTATCAAGATACCTTAGTCAAACTCACTAAAAATGAACTACTTTTTATGAAATTGATTTCTGATAATTTTGAAAAAATATGTTCAAATGAAGAAATTATCAACTACTTTGAATATGAAGGTGTACTTATCTCCAATGATAATATACGAAGCCTCGTGGCAAAACTACGCAAGAAACTACCTCTCAACTGTATAGAGAGTATTTATGGTGCAGGATATAAACTTTTTGCTTCCATAGAAGAAACTATCTAAATCCACCTCTTCTTGGCTGTCATGATAGCCTATTTTACTCTCATGCAAGGAGTTTTTTAGTAAAATCTAAAAAACTACTATAAGGGCTTTCATGAAAGATATCGATGAGATATTAAAATCACACAAACTCTCCAAACTCGACTATGCACATATCAAAGAGATATTAAAAAGAGAACCAAACCTATTAGAAATAGGGATATTTTCAGCAATGTGGTCTGAACATTGTTCTTACAAATCGAGTAAAAAATATCTCAATGGTTTCCCAACCACTGCACCATGGGTCATTCAAGGACCTGGTGAAAATGCTGGTGTTATTGATATTGGTGACGGTATGGCAGCTGTCTTTAAGATGGAGTCGCATAATCACCCCTCTTTTATTGAACCTTACCAAGGTGCGGCAACAGGAGTAGGGGGTATTTTAAGAGATGTGTTTACCATGGGTGCTAGACCTGTGGCAAACATGAATGCTCTACGTTTTGGTGATATCACTAAAGACAATGATATTAGTCGTCATCAACGTTATCTTGTAAGAGGTGTGGTTGCTGGTATCGGTGATTATGGTAATTGTATGGGAGTGCCTACAGTGGGTGGAGAGACATTTTTTGATGATACCTATAATGGCAATATTTTAGTTAATGCCTTTACATTAGGAACTTGTAAAAGTGATGAAATCTTTTATGGAAAAGCAGAAGGAACAGGCAATCCTGTTATTTATGTAGGCTCCAAAACGGGACGTGATGGTTTAGGTGGCGCAGTGATGAGTTCTGATAGTTTTACAGAAGAGAGTAAATCTCTGCGTCCTACTGTGCAAGTGGGAGATCCTTTTGCTGAGAAGTTATTACTTGAAGCATGTTTAGAGCTTTTTAAACATGACTACATCGTC
>JAJRSK010000013.1 GCA_024278835.1 Campylobacterales bacterium
ACTAAAAGGCAGATTATCTATTCATTACTCACCCGTGCGCCACTAATCCACCTAGCAAGCTAGGTTTCATCGTTCGACTTGCATGTGTTAAGCACGCCGCCAGCGTTCACTCTGAGCCAGGATCAAACTCTCCATTAAAATAGTCTTCTTGGAAGAGAGCAAAGCTCCCTTCCAATTCATCGCATCTAAAGCTAAGCCTTACGGCTAGAGTATAGATTTGATTAAAAACCACATTGAAGTTTGATCGAACTCTTAAGTACGTCTCGCTTACTCAGTTTTCAGAGATTAACATTTATTATTTTAAATAACGCGTTTAAATACCGATGAAATCAGTCTTTCAAACATCCCATTCTTGTTGGGAGCCGAAATTATACATCCGCACCGCTTAAAAAAAGCTTAACCTAGTGAGGAATTTGCTTAATGTTTCGTTTTTATCTGGAGTAGTTATTTTATTTTATATTTACTAAAGTCATTATCTACTCTAATACGCATAAAAGAGGCGTATTTAGGCTTTCCTAGCTTCGTCAAACTGTAGTATTTAAATGTTACTATACTACCCACTCTTGGTGGATTACTTCTGTCAGCATCGCTAAACCCACCACCTAAGTTAAATTCTACACCATTTTTCAATCTGATTCTCAAGCTTCCTAGCATATTCTTATACTTACCCTTGCCATCATGATAGCCTATCACTTCACCTTCCATATCGTGAAAACTTTTTACTTTGAGTATCTGTGAACTTCGTCCTGTAAAATAGTCTAGAGAGGGGTTTTTGATAATCACACCCTCGCCACCTTTCGTTTCTATCTCTTTTAAGAAGGTTTGCAAATGCTTTTTATCTCTGCACTTTAGCTGTTTTATCGTTTTGAGGTATCTATCATGATAGGGATCAACCAGATTAAGTCTCTGTAAAAAATTCCCTTTGGCATGGGGTACTTCAAACACATTATATGTAAGTAGTTTCCATTCGTCGCTTGGGATTTCATCTAATACGATAGATTGTATCCTCTCAAAATCCTCTCTCTTAGTCCAAAGTTCTCCATCCAAAGCAAAAGGTGGAAAGTTTTTTGTGAAGTATTTGGGAGCGTGGATGATGTGATTGTTTTTCGTGCGTAGTGTTTTCCCATCCCAATAGCCACGTATACCATCCAGCTTTTCACTCATCATCCAGCCAGAGATATTGGTATCATGATAGGTTTTGGGTTTTTGTAAAGGAAGGCTATCTGCCTGCACTATCATGATAAGGATAAAAAGTATTGCAAACCTTATCATGATAGCACTCTAAGCGATACCACTAATTTTCAGTAAATTGTCCACTTTTGGTTGGCGACCTAAAAACGCTTGAAATAAATTTTTCATACTGTCACTGCCACCCTTATAAAGAATATTCTCTTTATAACTCTTTGTCAGTTTTTCATCAAAACCACTCTCAATAAGCTCTATGAAAGCATCCGAACTCAAAACCTCTGCCCATTTATAACTATAATAGCCCGCAGCATATCCCCCTGCAAAGATATGGGCAAAGCCGTTTTGAAATTTATTAAACGCTGGGGGAATACTCACCGCCACTTCTGCTCGTACCTCATCCAAGAGCTTTTGTACCGCATCACCTTGATACAAATGCGAATGGAGTTTAAAATCAAACAGAGCAAACTCCACCTGTCGAAGCATCGCCATGGCTGATTGGAAATTTTTTGCATCTTTTAGACGCCCAATCATCTCCTCGCTTATCACCTCTTTGCTATCTAAATGTACAGCAAATGTCTGCAATACATCCTTTTCATACGCAAACTCCTCTAAAAACTGCGAAGGAAACTCCACCGCGTCCCACTCCACGCCATTGACACCACTCACAAAACTCTCACTTGTTTTTGACATCAGATGGTGGATAGCATGCCCCATCTCATGAAATAGTGTTACCACATCGGAGTGGCGCAAAAGCGAAGGATTATCCTCAGATGAAGGCGGGAAATTGCACACCACAAATGCGGATGCTTTTATCTCTTTGCTATCCATATCGATATGATGACTCTGCCAATTGTGCATCCACGCACCGCCACGCTTAGTCGCTCTAGCTTCCAAATCAAGATAAATCCGCGCGATAATCTCTCCCTCCTCGACGATATCATACGCCACTGCCTTCTCATCCCAAAGTGGCAAATCCACCTTTTGAAACTTCATACCAAAAACATTATCCAAAAACTTAAAAAGCCCCTCTACCACAGAGTTTTTCTCAAAATAGGGGCGATACTCCTCTTCATCCAAATCATAACGCTCTTTTCTAAGCTTCTCCGCATAATATGCCATATCCCAAGCCTCAAGCTTTTTACCCGCATAAGCCTCTAATTCTGCAAACTCTTTTTCTCCCTGTGCTTTGGACTTTTTGGCCAACTCTTCTAAAAAGGCTATCACTTCACTCGGTTCATTTGCCATCTTGGTTGCCAAGGAGTACGCAGCATAACTCTCATAGCCTAGTATCTTTGCTTTTTCATTTTTAAGCGCCAATATCTCATCGATGATGCTAGCATTTTCAGGCGCACGCGTGACATACTCACGATAAAGCGTCTGGCGAAATTTTTCATTGGGACCATAGGTCATATAGGCGATATAGCTAGGCATCTGGAGCGTAAATTTCCATCCCTCTTCACACTTGGCAGCCGCTTTGTCACTCTCAGGTATCCCTTGCACATCTTTTTCATCGGTGATGATGAGTTCATAAGCATTGGTCGCATCAAGAAGGTTTTGAGAAAAGTTGTTGGAGAGGTCTGAAAGACGCAGTGAAATCTCTGCTAAAGAACTCTTTTTTGTTTCATCCAAGTCGCTACCACTAAGCTTAAATCCCAAAATAGCATCATCAAGTACCTTGTTTTGCTCGCTAGTTAAGCTATCATGATAGTGCTCTTTTATCTTTTTATAGGCATCGTACAAGCGTTCATCTTGTGAGACTTTTGTGCTGTATTCGGTGATGATAGGCAAAAGTGCCGCGTAACGCTCTTGTGACTCTTCAGAATTATTGACAGAGTTTAAGTGTGAAATCTGCGTAAACTCCAACTCCAAAGCATCCTCCATCTTCTCAAATGGCTTCACAAAGCTCGCGTAAGTTGGCTCCTCTTTTAAAAGCCCTTCTATCGTCTCATAGTTTTGCGCAATAAGCATTTTGACATTGTTCTCTATCTCTTCTAAATTTGTATTGAAAGTTTTAAACATTTTTACCCTTTAGTCTATATCGGTTCATTTTAAGCACGCAGTATAGCAAAATTTTGGCTCACCTTTTGCTTATCATGATATTATGGAATTTATGAATAAAAAATATTATAAAATCGCTTTTTTCATCGCGACCTTTGCAATCTTTATCCTTGCTGTCATCCCTAATGGGGGAGGTATCGACACAGGCTGGGACAAAGCCAACCACTTTATCGCCTTTTTCACGCTTTCACTCCTACTAAACCGCGCATCATCCACCACCCACGCACGCATCAGAAATGCCCTGTCGCTTTTGGCTTTTGGTATGTTGATAGAAGTGGTACAAGCATTTTTGGATTATCGAAGTGCAGACTATCATGATATCATCGCTGATAGCGTGGGTATCATGATATTTCAACTATTGCTAAGTTTATATAGGATGTATAAAACAAAAAGACGCCAAGCTTATGAGCGTAGATAATTGTCAAATATTTCTTTTTCGAAATTCTCAAAATCACCTAAATGTTTTTCTACGATAGCGATAACTATGTCAATATTGAGATTTTGATAGTCGTGTACTGCTATATTTCTAAAGCCTACCATAGACTGCATCTTGGAACTTATCTTTTCTGAGATGATATGATTTTCTTCTAAAAGCACAAAAAGTTCTCTGCTTGTGCTTGGCAAGCCTAGTTTCTTGTCCCTTATAATGTATGTTGCGATATCTATCGTCGCTTGCGAAAGACGCTCTAAATTTAGGATAATAGAGTCTTGTTTTGTATAATTATCCCTGAAAGTCTCTTCACAACCGTCATACTCTTCATGGATGCGCCTTATGCATCTCTCTATAGTAGTTACTTTATTTAAAATAACATCATGATCCATGCAACACCTTTTTATCATGCATGATAGCATCCACTATCGGCTTTCTCTCTTCTTGAAACCTTAGATAAAAGCTATATGCTAAGTTTTCGAAAGAGTCAACATCGTAACCAGCTCCATAAATCCGCTTACCATTTGAAAGGATTTGGTATCTAAAGATAGTATTGGTTTGTCTCATATCAACCAAATCTACATCTTTTCTCAACACATGAGCCAATTTTTGGCTTATCTCCCAGCGTCCTACTGATGAAAGTTCCTCTCTTGACAAGTATCCTATGTCTACATCACTGTTTTCACTAGCCTTTCCATCGGCATAACTACCAAAAATATATACTGCCTCCAAAGATGGAATCAACGCTTTTAGCATATCGACAGTACTACTTTGATTTTCAAATGAAAGATACACCAAAACCCCTTTTTCAAATTATACCACAAATCAAAATCAACTAAGTTCAATCACTTTCACCTTTTCCTAAAAAGATACAAATTGACTCCTTTGCCCTTCAGAACTAACCAATCAATCCGATTTTCCTTTGTAAACAAAATTTAACAAGGATGTATAAATATGAAAAAAACACTACTCGCACTCTTAGCCCTTGCTGTATCTGCATTTGCACTTGATATCAACACTGCCTCAGCAGAAGAGTTTGTCAAAGTCAAAGGCATAGGCACAAAAAAAGCTGAGAGAATCGTCTCTTACCGTACAGAACATGGAAAGTTCAACAGCATAGATGAACTCAAAAACGTCAAGGGTATCGGTGAAAAAATCGTCTCTATCATCAAAGAAGAGTCTTAGTCACTTAAAAAAAAGGGGGGGGGAGGTCAAAATTGCCCCCCATTTTTTAACACTCTATATCTCCACCTTTTTTGCCGTCATCTACCCTACTACCAAACAAGAAGATATCAGTATCACCAAAACTACTACTAGTGGCTTCTTTTATCAGCGTAGAAAGTCTCATATACCTATCCTTTTTATAAAATCAAGACTGTTTTGATAATAACTTTCTAAAGTACAAAAATGGTCGATACAGTATCGTAAATCTTCCATAGCTTCTGCAAGTTCATCTGGATAGTCATGTTCTAGCTCATTTCTCACTTCTCTTAGTTCTATCCACTGAGTTCCACCAACAAAGGAAATATTTTTGCGCCTAAAAAGTCTTGAATAGAAGCAAACCTTTTTAAATAAGCATCAAATATAGCACGGTCTGCAGGAGCAATATCGTTAAATAATGGGTTATCATCGGTGCCGTACCATGGCTAGGGGAATCCCATCTATCAGCTCCAATCACCTTTCCACTGTATCAAGTCATCGTAAGTATAGTATTCTATCGCGCACATGTGATTTTCTCCTTTTTCTAGCATCATTATAGCACAAGCACAAATCGCTTACTGTTTATTGGATTTTAACATCAAAAAACCTTTTTACACCTGTCCTTAACCCCAAAGTAAATCTCTTCGATAATCTTTTTTTGATTGACTATGTTGTTTATGGCCTCTGCCATCTCCGCCGGCTCATCGTCATACTGATATGCTATGATATTTCTTATCTTTCGTAAGTTTATCCACTCTTTTGCATCATCTATAAAGCCATATTTCTCTAGCTTATTAAGTATATCTACAAAAGGGATTGGTGCATCACTTTGCTCATACTTATGGATAATAACCTTAAAAATCTTATCTCCCATGGTATCTTGTAACTTAGAAAATCTAAACAGATACTGGTCGATATCTTGTACCTCATCTTTTGTAAGATTTTGATAATTTTTTGATGACAAAGGCATAAAACTTTGCATATCTCCATAGGCATCATTTATCCGCTGTATATGTTTGTCACACTCATCAAAGTACTTTTGTAGTTTTATCTCTTCTATATCCAACTTTACCCCTTTTGTCATTACTTCATGCTCTATCACTTTGTCTGCATCTTTAGCTATGACGACATCTACCTTCTGCTCGCCCAAGAGCCTATCTAAAGCAGCTAAAAATTTTATCTTTTTTTCAAATAACTCTTCTTGCACTTGAGGATTAATATATAGGTCTATATCTCCACCTCTCAAACTATCGTCTACTCGTGATCCAAAAAGATATACTGAAGAGCTATCACCAAATATCTCCTTCACAGACAGAACGATAGCCTGCACCTCAGATAAATGCAATCGCATCCTACTTCCTCTCCCGCCAAATCTTAGAAAAGTCAAACTCCATCTCACACGCATCTAACTCAAACCGTGCCTTTTTATCAGAAAAATCATCCATCTTGATGTATCTACCCTCTTTTAGCACATAGACTTTGGCGACCTTCTCTTCAGGATAGACTAGGATATAGTACTTTACCCCTTCCCTTTCATATATCTCAAACTTCACTTTTTCATCTTTTAGTACAGTAGAAGGAGAAGTCACCTCAAAGATAATCTCAGGCTTTTTGGTAAGTTTTTCGTCCGGTTCATAACAGATGACTAAAGTATCTGGTCTCACCACCGTATCATGACAAACAGTCCAATCTATCTCAAAGAGGGCTTGACACTCTTCGCACGCTTCTAGAAGTTCACTCAACTGAGAAAAAATCTTACCATTGATACTCTGATGCGTCACCATAGGAGAAGGTGCCATGGCATAGGGCTTCCCGTCGATGAGCTCCCACTCCCCCTGCCACTGGGCATAGTCCTCAACCGTATAATGTTCACTATATGCTAATGACATAAAGGACTCCTTTTAGCTTATGATAGCATCTTCCATCACTTTTTTACCAAATGTAGATACAGTCCATCTCTTTGTGATGATTTTAAAAAACTCTAAAGTTTTTTTCTTATCTTTTCCGATGTAAAAAATTGTGCTTAACATATCCTCACTGATAACTATAGTGTGCTTTTCTACTATCAGTTTTTCCCATAATACTTTTGCTTCATCAGCACCCTGTCTCATTCCTTAGAGCATATCTAAGACTGTATTTGTATCAAGAAATACTTTTTTAGAGACCAACTTTTGCCTTTGCTACCTCTTTCATCAGAGCTTTGCCTTCCAAGCCTTTATATCTATCTTCTCTTCCAAAAAACTTTTAATCTCATCTGCGTACTTTGGTGAAACAAATAGTCCCCTATACTCATGCGTTTTTTTATCTTCAACTTCAACATAGTCATAACCATCTAATTAGCTAATTGTACCGTACAAACTAAATGTTGTCAATATTTCACAATGAAACAAGTTGTAAAATTCACAAACATTCTCTGTTTGCTTAGCCCTCGCTGTATCTGCATTTGAGAGAAGACTACTCCCCAACCACATACTTCATATAAGCATCTCTAAGTCTCGTGATATGCTTTTTGACATAGTCGCTACTTAGTCGGTTTCTGTTTAAGAAGTTTGGGTCTATGTCAAACTCACGACTCGCTCGTAGTAGTCCACCGGATTCTAAAGTATTTGCATGGTCAGGATTATTGACTGTTGTTCTTAGCACCAATAAAACTATCACTTTGTATTTACGATATATGAAATCCCTGCACTGCTCATACCCAAAAACCTAGCTATCTCGCTCTGTTTATATCCATCTTTTATTGCCTCAAAAATTATTTGATTTCTCTCTTTTAAATCTAAATAATTAGCAAAATGCTCATCTAAACTCTTCTGCTTTAATCTTACAACTTTCTTATTTTCTTCTTTATAAGTCGTCTTTTGAAATTTATCAAATGATTCATAATCATCATCACTTAATTTTTTATCCAACATCAAAAATAAATCTTTATCAAACAATAAAGATTTATCAAAAAGAGCCAAATAGTCATCACCCAAGATCAAACTAGAGCTTGCCCAAGGATATGCACCAATACTCTTTGTTATGTTTGCTTTTATAGGATTTTGTTCTATGTACCTTAGTAAAATATATAAATACTCATCACTATAAACAAACCAACTTTTAAATCTGCCTTGCCAAAGCGGTCCTACTCTATTGTACTCTCTATTGAAGTATTGTGCATATTTTGAATTGATTTGTCTCATGATTAGAGCAAGATTATCATGTTTTGTTTCAAGTAATAGGTGATAATGGTTGTTCATCAAACAGAGTGAATGTACGATAAAATCATATCTGTCTTTGGCAATTTGTATATTTTGCAAAAACTCTTCAAAATCTTTTTCTTTTAAAAATATATCGCCTCTAGCAACTCCACGATTTATGATATGGTGCAGACCTGCATCTTCTACTCTTGGTTTTCGTGGCATTTATCTGATATTTAAAGTTGTTATTTTTAAATCAAGGTTCTTAAAATCATCCACATTGTTGGTCAAAATTTCAAATCCATGAACTAATGCTGTTGCACCTATTATAGCATCTGGTGTTTTTATTTTATATTTCTGTCTATTTATTATGGTTTGATTTGCCACAATTTCATCCAAGTCATAGATGGTAGCATTAGATATAAAACTCGTAGCTTTTTTTCTTAATCCTTCATCATTTAAAAGTTTTTGCCAACTTAAAAATTCAATTTTTGTAATAATAGAAATGTTAAAACTATCTTGAATGATAGAATGAATAACTTCATCTTCAATAATACCATTGAAATAATATATGATAATATTTGTATCTATCAAAAACTTATTTTTCGAGCCACTTGCAAATTCATAATTTCCAAACCCACAGATTTAACCTTCGGTAAATTCTCAGTTTAAAAAAATGCTCTGCACTACTCTTTTATAATTTCACTCCTTTTTTAGCTCATTTTCTCTAAAAACCTTATTTTTAGGG
>JAJRSK010000014.1 GCA_024278835.1 Campylobacterales bacterium
AGAGAAAAATATCCTGACTATTTACCTTTAGAGCAAGCTTTAGAAAAATATGCCGTTAAGATAGATATGCAGAATCCTCAAAGTAAAGAAGAATTAGAAATTTTACATAAATAGTGGAGTCAGGGCTTTACTTTTAACTTTTAAGTGCTAAAGCAAGTCCAAATATAACAAAATATTGGATAAAAATATGTATCCCTCACGAGCATTTTGATTGAGCAAGAAGATTTGCTATCATGATAGATATTATAATGGTTGTGAATAGCTACACATTTCTCAATTCAACCGTTATATCCAAAAGTTAAAGATGTTATCGGCAAAACAAAGATGAAGTCTTTTCGGAGTTGAACGATAATATCAAGTTCGTTTTTCTGTATGGAATCCCTGCCTTTTTTTAAAAAAGAGACGCAAAAACACCAGAGAAAGAAAAACTGACTCTTAAAAATTTGAATATACCTATTTTTAGGTATATTCAAATTTTTAAGGAGTGTGAATGAAAAATTTAGTTTTAGCAATCAGTTTGCTATTTTTAGTTGGGTGTGGAAGAGTTGGGGTCAGACCCCTTTTATTCCTTTCAAAATACTCCAATTTAAACGCCACAAAATTATGTATCATCATCCCAACACAATACACCTACAAGAAAATATCACCCCTCTAGTGCCTAATATTTCATCAACCAAGTAGTGCATTTTTTGTCATTTTGTTGTACTATCATGATAAGAAAAGGGGAGTATCATGATAGCAAAGATAAAAGATTTCCTAGGTATAGATATCAAGAACGACAAGTATGCTCTGGTCGATGATGCCTTGTTTGGCAAGGTTGCCAAGTCCAAAAAGCCTGATTCGTGGGTGCGTTCTACTTGTGGGTATTGTGGTGTGGGGTGTGGACTCTATATCGGGGTGAAGGATGGCGAACCTGTTTATACCAAGGGAGACCCAGCGCATCCAGTGAGCAAGGGGACACTCTGCCCAAAGGGATTGAGCGAGCATGAGATGGTACGCGCTGACAATCGTCTCGCTTCGCCGATGATTCGCAAAGATGGCAAGCTCCAAGCAGTCGAGTGGGATGAGGCATTTAGCAAAGTGAGTGAGCAGTTTAAAGAGATAGCACAGACTCATGGCAAGGGGGCGGTGGCGTGTATCTCAACGGGGCAACTTTTGACTGAGGAGTTTTATACGCTTGGCAAGTTCGTGCAGTTAGGTCTTGGGACAAATAACTACGACGGCAATACCACGCTCTGTATGTCCTCTGCCGTCATGGGCTATAAGCAATCTTTTGGGAGTGATGGCCCTCCGGGGTGTTATGAGGATTTTTCCCATGCCGATGTCATCATGCTTATCGGAGCCAATATCGCGGACAATCACCCCATACTCAAGCTTCATATCGCCAAAAATAAAAAAATCACAGGCAAAAAACCAACAATCATCGTGGTAGATCCTCGCCATTCAAAGACAGCAAATATGGCAGATATCTTTGTGCCTATAAAACCTCGAACGGATTTGGCACTTATCAATGGGCTTTGTCATATCATCTGGGAGCAGGGTTGGGCTGATGAAGCGTTTATGAAAGAGAAGGTGAGTGGGTATAAAACATTTCTCAAGCATATCCAAGCTTACCCTCCACAAGAGGTGGCAAACATCACCGGCATCGAGGTCAAGGAGCTGTATGAGTTGGCACGGGTGTATGCGGGTGCAGAGAGAGCGATGTCGGCATGGACGATGGGTGTCAATCAGTCGGCTTTGGGGACAGATACGGTCTCTGCTATCTGTAACTTAGCCTTGATGACAGGCAACCTTGGGCGCAAGGGAGCGTCGCCTTTTTCCATCACAGGACAGTGCAATGCCATGGGGACTAGGGAGAGTGGATTTACCTCTTCGATTCCGGGGTATCGTAACTTCACTAGCTATCATGATAGAGAAGAGTATGCCACGATTGTCGGTGTGCCGACGGATATCGTCCCTGATAAGCGAGGTTTTTCTTATCCGCAAATCATCGAAGGGATAGAGAGAGGTGAGATAAAGGCTTTGTGGGTGGTGGCGACCAATCCACTAGTGAGTTATCCAAATCAACCTCGTTTGCGAGCGGCGCTTAAAAAGTTGGATATCTTGGTGGTGCAAGATAGCTTTATGTCCGATACGGCAGAGCTTGCCGATGTACTCTTTGCTGCGGCGACTTGGAGTGAAAAAGATGGCACCTATACCAACTCTGAACGCCGTTGCAACTTGGCGAAAAAGGCGGTCGAACCACTAGGCAAAAGCAAAAGTGATTTTCATATCGTTGTGGAGTTTTCAAGATATTTTGATGGGGTGCATGAACTACTTTTTAAGGATTGGTCTCATCCAAAAGATGCCTTTGCTGAGTGGCAAAAGGTGAGCAAGGATCGCTTGTGTGACTACTCAGGAATGAACTATGAAAAGATAGAAGCACTTGGCGGTATCCAATGGCCATGCAACGAGCAAAATCCAAATGGCACACCAAGACTCTATCATGATGAGATGGATTGTACGACTGAGGATGGTAAACCGACCTTTATCTGTGCCGATTGGGAGCCGATGGCAGAAAACATTTGTGAAGGGTTTCCGTTGATTCTCAACTCTGGACGCACCGTAGAGCAGTTTCACACCCGAACCAAGACAGGCTCCATCGCCATACTAGACAACCTCGCACCAGAAGCGTGGATAGAACTCAATCCCAAAGATGCCCAAAAATTACAGGTAGAGAGTGGCGATAGGATGGGTATATCGTCTCCGCGTGGACGGATAGATGACTTGATAGTGAAGGTGACTGAAGGGGTGAGAGAGGGCAATATCTTTGTCCCATTTCATTACAACACAGAGCTTATCAATACCCTGACCCAGTCGCTCTTTGATCCCAAATCGTTTGAGCCAAATTTTAAACAAACCGCGGTGCAAGTGCATAGCCAAAAAGTACCTGAGGGGATACGCTTTGAAAAGACGCAGATAGCAGGGGAACTCTATCATGATAGGGGTATAAAAACAGATACTAAAGTAAGGGAAATGCAAGATGCAAAAATTGATAGAAGTTAGTCAAGAACGCAATAAAAAAATAAATAAAATAGAGAAAATAAAACCAAATCGCACCGTAGAAGAGGCGATGCAGGTGCTTCGTGCCTATGCCAAAACAGGTTATGACTCCATAGAGAAGGATGACAAAGCGGTCTTTTTTAAATATTTTGGGATATTTGACAAAGAAAAATCCAATGGACCTAACCACTTTATGCTTCGTGTGCGTGTACCAGCGGGCAGGCTTGGTAGCGAACAAGCCAAAAAGATAGGCGAAGTGGCAAAAGCCTATGGCAACAACTACATCGATATCACGACACGGATGCAGATAGAGCTTCGTTATCTCAAGATAGAAGATTTAGCGACTGTGATAGATGAACTAGAGAGTGTGGGGATTACGACTTATCAAACGGGGATAGATAACTTGAGAAATATCGTCACAGACCCACTCGATGGACTCTCTCATGATAATGTCATCGAGACATTTCCTCTCATTGAGAAGATGCAAGATATCTTTTTAAAGAAAAAAGATTGGATAGGGACATTGCCTAGAAAGTTTAACATCTCTATCTCTGGAAATTATGCCAACCGTTGTAATGTTTTTGCCCATGATTGCTCTTTTGCTTTGGCAGATAAAGATGGAGAGTTGGGGTTTAATGTCTATCTAGGTGGGCGTGTGGGGATGTTGGCAAAAAATGCTGATGTTTTTGTTAGCCCAGAGGAGTCTGTGATATTTTTTGAAGCTTTAACTCAGATATTTAAAGAGTATGGTTTTCGTGATAATCGTAACAAAAATCGTCTGCATTTTTTTATCGAAGCTGTAGGCATGGAAGATGTTGTCAATGCAGTCAAAGAGAGAAGTGGCTTGGCATTTAAGAGTGCAGGACAACACCAAGTAGAACTAGAGCATTTTGATGCCAAGTATGGAAAAGTAGCCCAAAAAGATGGAAAGTATGCACTGCATGTGGTTGTCCCCGCTGGGATATTTGACGGGGATTCGATGATGGAGGCTGGGCAGATAGCCAAGATGCATGGTGAAGGTGTGCGTCTGAGTGTAGATCAAAATCTCTACATCACGGGCGTGGAAAAAGAGGCGATTGCCAAGGTCTTGGATTGGGATCTGTTTAAAAGATATAAAAATGTCAATACCCCTTTTTATAACAACATGATTTCCTGTGCGGGAAGTGATACCTGTTCTTTTGGTGTCATTCGTGGGAAAGTCGATGCACTTGAGATGTCAGAGTATCTGAGTGAAAAGATAGAGATAGAAGATGGAAAGATTCGTATCTATTGGTCTGCTTGTGTGAAGGGTTGTGGTATCCATGAACTTGGGGATATTGGTCTGCTTGGTTGTAAAGCAAAAGTTGAGGGCAAGGCTGTGCCGGGTGTGGATATCATGATAGGGGGTAAACTCGTGGCAGAGAGCCAAGATGCGCATACTGTGTTAAAGGGTATTCCTTTGGAGTTGGCAAAGTACTATATAGAAGAGTTGGTCTTGGAATACAAGCGTCTTAAAAAACCCAATGAAAGCTTTGAAAAGTTCAATGAACGCGTGCTTTCAAAGTACTCCTATGGGGCTTTGGCATTTATGATGAGTTACAACTATATCGTAGATGAACCACAGAAACTTTCACTTGATCAAGAACCCAAGACACTAGGACATGAAGCGTTTGAGATATTTCATTTTGGTGAGAAAATCTATCGTCTTTTAGAAGAAAAAAGTCCTTATGGTATCGTTAAAAACTTTGCACCTGTGGGTAAGAATGTTAAACTTTCACAAAAAAGTGCTATGTCTGATATCGTGGATAAGATGATAGATAGTGGTACGAGTAGGGCTGAGGTGTTTACGGAGTTGTTGATAGATATCAATAAGTTTTAAAAGTAGGGGCTAAGCCCCACTTTTATATCAACATCCCTCTTATCACAAAGAAGATAAGTGCAGCTAGTAGCCCTGCTGCTGGCACAGTGATAATCCACGCAGCGATGATTTTCTTGACTGCATCTCTTTTGACATATTCTGTTTTTACGACATTTTTGATGACTTTTTTGGCTTCTTTTATTTTGATTTCTTCATCATCGATAAGTTTATAAAGTTCAACGATTCTTTGATATTCGCTTTTTGATTTTTTTGATTTCTCATCGAGAGAGAGTAACTCTGCGTTATAGGCTTTGAGTGTTTTTTCTTCATCTATGATGAGCTCTTGTTCTTGATCAATGATATTGACTGCTTTATTTTCACGGTCTAGCCACTCTCTTAAAAATCCTACGCCAAATACTCCACCGATAGCGATATGGGTAGAACTGACAGGAAGACCTAATTGACTTGCGATGATGACGGTGATAGCAGCAGCCATCGCTACGGAAAAGGCGCGCATTTGGTCTAGCTCTGTTATCTCAGAACCTACGGTTTTGATAAGTTTTGGTCCATAGAGTGCTAGTCCCACGGCGATACCGACAGCACCGATACTCATCACCCATAAAGGAATCTCCGCTTTGTTTGAGATGCCTCCACTCATCACGGCATCATTGATAGCGGCGAGTGGTCCGATGGCATTGGCGACATCATTGGCACCATGCGCAAAACTTAAAAGTGCTGCAGCAAAGATGAGCGGTATGGTAAAGAGAACATTGACACTTGCTTTATCATTTTTCATCGTAAGAGAAGACTTTTTAACACGTGACTTGACGAAGAAGTAAACAGCAATGGCTACAATGAGTCCAAAGAGTAGTGCGGTGAGCAAGGTTGGTTTTTTAGTCACTGGAAGGGTAAAGAACATCACATCATTGACAAACGAGACGATATGTGGCCAGACTTTTTTCAATCCTTTTAGGGTCAAATAAGTGATAAATGCCCATGACATCAAAGAGACAAATACAGGTACCCATTTTTTGGCAGCAGTGACTTTGTCATCTTTGTAAATAATATTCTTTTTGATTGCATATAAAAATCCAGCGGCTATGATGCCACCAAGGAGAGGTGAGATGACCCATGAAGCAACAATCTTACCCATCGTACCCCAATCCACGATAGAAAATCCAGCCGCTGCGATACCCGCACCCATCACACCCCCTACGATAGAGTGTGTGGTAGAAACTGGTGCTTTAAATGCCGTAGCAAGGTTGAGCCAGATAGCCGCGGCCAATAGTGCTGCCATCATCGCCCAGATAAAAACATCAGTATGATTTCCAAAAGCGGAGATATCAATGATACCCTTTTTGATGGTTTTGACAACATCGCCACCCGCTATGAGTGCGCCTGCGGCTTCAAAGATGACGGCTATCATGATAGCCCCACCCATGGTAAGTGCTTTAGAACCAACAGCAGGCCCGACATTGTTGGCGACATCATTGGCACCGATATTCATCGCCATATAGGCACCAAAGAGTGCAGCTATAGCAAGGAAGATATTGTTAGGTACCCCACCTGTTGTAGCAAAACTATAGATAAGTACTGCCGCCATAAAAGTGAGTGCTAGACCAATTTTTAAAAAATCAAGTCCAGAGGATTTAAGTGCTTTTTTTTCCATTTTTTTTAGGGTGCGGATTTCCATTTTTTCTCCTATTTTCTTCTGCTAACATATAGTATAAATATTATGGTTAATCTTTTATTAACAATTAGTTTATATTGGTTAATATTTATCTCCTATAATAGACATATCAAATACTATTTAAGGATTGAAGATATGAAAAAATTACCTATCATGATAGCACTTTTAGCGATAAATTTATTAGCAGCAAACATTGAACTCTCTCTTGCAGAACCAGAGCCAAAGCGTGTTGTACCTAGCAATGCGCAAGAGATACTCTCTTTTAGCCCCTCGGTTAAAGATGCGATGAAGAGTATCGTCAATATCTCTACAACCCAGCATAGTCAAAATAGTCAGCGCTTAGAGCGAATGATGAATGATCCTTATTTTCGGTACTTTTTTGGGATTCCTAATGAAAGGGCGATACCTAAAGAGAGAGCACAAAGAGCTTTGGGATCGGGGGTGATACTGAGTACGGATGGGTATATCGTTACCAATAATCATGTGATAGACAATGCGGATGAAATCATGGTGACTTTACCGCATAGTCAACAAGAGTATAAGGCAAAATTGATTGGACAAGACAAAGAGAGTGATTTGGCAGTTATTAAGATAGATGCAAATAATCTGTTGCCTATCAAGATAGGTAACTCTGATTATCTCGAAGTAGGGGATGTGGTGTTTGCTGTGGGAAATCCTTTTGGTGTGGGTGAAACAGTCACACAGGGGATAGTCTCCGCACTCAATAAAAACCGTGTGGGTATCAACCAATATGAAAACTTCATCCAAACCGATGCCTCTATCAATCCTGGTAATTCAGGAGGTGCCTTGGTAGATAGCCGTGGGGCGCTTATCGGTATCAATTCAGCAATCCTCTCTCATAGTGGAAGCAGTGCAGGAGTAGGCTTTGCCATACCTGTGGATATGGTGAAAAATATCGTTACCAATCTCGTGAGTGATGGAAAAGTGAGCCGAGGTTATATCGGAGTGACGATATCTGACTTAAATAAACAACTATTGCCTTTATATGAAAAACAGTCAGGTGCCATCATCGTCAATGTAGAAGAGGGAGCACCTGCGGCAGAGTATGGGTTAAAGCGTGGTGATTTGGTTTATAAAATCAATGCAAAAGAGATTAAAAATGCTTCTGATTTGAAGCAAGTTATCGCTTCGTATAAACCAGCATCTAAAGTAACGCTATATGTAGAAAGAGATAAAAAAGAGAAAGTGGTAAAAATAGAACTTGGTTCACGCAATAAAAGTATGGCAGCTTTAAGTGATAAAAGTATGGATAATGGATTGAAGCTAGGTGAATTGACCTATGCCAATAGAGAAAGATATCGTATCCCTTCTTCTGTGACGGGCATTTTGATTGAGGATGTACACCCAAACTCATCGGCTGAAAAAGTGGGCTTTCAATCGGGTGATGTTATAATCCAAGTAGAAAATAAAAATATTGAAAAAATGGCAGATTTAACAAAAGTACTTGAAAGCTATCATGATAGAAGCAAGAGGGTTTATGTGAATCGCTATGGTATGATTTTGATGTTTGTGATTGACTAAAGGAGTATCATGATAAAGATATTGATGATTGAGGATGATCCGGAATTAGCGCGTATCATCATCAAGTATCTAAAGCGGTTTGAGATTGAGGTTGTGAATGTCGAAGAGCCTTATAAAGGTATAGAGATTTTAAAAGAGGGTGAGTATGAACTCCTTATCTTAGACTTGACTTTGCCTCAGATAGATGGTTTGGAAGTGGTGAGTAAGATACGGGAGTTTTCTTCTATCCCTATCATCATCTCTTCTGCGCGTGATGATATCGTCGATAAAGTCGTAGGCTTAGAGCGTGGCGCGGATGATTATCTGCCTAAACCTTACAATCCGCGAGAACTTGAAGCGCGTATCAAGTCTTTGCTTCGTCGTCAAGAGCGGAGTCAAGAAGTCGATAAAGAGAGTTTGTTTGAGGTTGATGAAAATGCGATGCAGATTACATTTCGTGGAGAGAAGCTTACTTTGACTCCAGCGGAGTATGATATCTTGGCGCGTTTGATAAAGTATAAAAACCGTGTGGTGCCACGGCTTGACTTTATCTATGAGAGTGACTTTATCTCTGATGATGCAAGTGAAAAAAATATAGATGTGATGGTGTCGCGTGTGCGAACCAAACTAGCGGAAATCGATCCAGATACTAACTATATCAAGTCTAGCAGAGGAATAGGTTATATCTTAGAGTTATGAAAAATATCTCTATAACGGCATTTATCAATACGATTTTTATCATCGCATTTATGGCGATACTCACAACTTTTTGGCTCTTTATCTCTTGGGATAAGGAACGCCATGTTATCTATGAAAAGCAGCGTTATACGGTGATGGCGGATGCCTTTCTTTCTGGGCTTCAGTTTTCTCCTTCAAAAAAACAACTTGATAAGCTGTATCGTTATTTCAAGGTTGATTCTGTTAAAAGTCAAGAAGACAAACTCGATATCGTCAACAACGCCAAACTACTCTATGTCAAAGAGTCCTCTTTTGGTCGGGTGCGTATCTTTGTCACGAAAAAAGCAAAATATATTTATGTACAAAACTATGGCTATAACTTGATGCTCAAAGATAAAAAACCTAAAAAATACAATCAAGAAATCGCCCTCTTTTTGTTGGGGTTAGTCTCGTCTATCATGGTATTTATCTATGTGACTTTGATGGGTAAATTGTTGCCACTGAGGCGACTCAACCGTGAAGTGAAAGCCTTTGGTGATGGTAATCTCGATATAGAACTTAAAAACTATGGAAACGATGAGATAGGCAAAATTGCCAAGAGTTTTGATGTGGCTATTAAATCTATCAAGCAACACATCAACTCCAAAAATCTCTTTATGAGAAATATGATGCATGAACTCAAAACCCCTATCACTAAAGGGCGTATCGTTGTAGAGACATTAGAAGATGAAGAGGATAGAGAGATTCTCATCCGTGCCTTTGATAGGATGAATGAAATCATCACCGAACTAGCCCAAGTAGAGAAAATCACCTCTAAAAATGTCCAGCACTGTATAGAGCGTGTAAAGTTTTCTACGATTGTCAGGGGGGCAAAGAGTTTGCTTCTCGATCAAGATGAGTCAATTATCGAAGATTATGAGGATTTTGAAATACAAGCAGATGTACGGCTTTTGACTGTAGCACTTAAAAACCTATTGGATAATGGGATAAAGTTTTCTAAAAATCATAAAGTCACTATCAAAGCTGATAAACAAAAAATAGAAATCATCTCCCAAAGTGAAGCGTTAAAAGAGCCACTAGAGTACTATATCGAACCTTTTTCACAAGGGGAGAAAAAGGTACATGGTTATGGGCTGGGACTTTATATAGTCAAGTCTATATTGGATATCCATCACTATGCATTTCGTTATAGACATGATGGTAAAAATAGTATATTTTCCATATTGCTTAAAAAATAGGCACTCTTTTACTACATACTTTCAACAAAGAATGCTACACTTTCGCTTTATATTCAAAAAGAGGAGAAATATAGAATGAATAAATTACAATTAAGTTTAGTCGCAATCGCGATGATGACAACGGCTATGAGCGCAGATATCACATCAAAAAACTTTGGTGGAACTGCAAGTCTTTTTTATGGTACAAGTGATGCAGGAGATAATGACTTTTTTGATAAAAAAGGTGCTTATGGTAATGTAGGTATTAATCTTAACGGTGCAGCAAATGTTGGAAGCTGTGACACATGTGTAACACTAAACTATGGTGTAACAGGTGTTTCTACTATGGGTCTTGAAAATACGCTTGTAAGTAACACATGGGTTGGTCAAACTGCGCATAATGATGGTATCAATGATGGTGTATGGATTGATACATTAAATCTTGCTTTCCATCCATTAGATGGTATCTCAAATACAACTTTGGTTCTTGGTCGTCAAGCACTTGATACACCAATGGTATTTACAGAAACATGGAACATCGCTAAAAATACTTATGATGCAGCGGTAGCAGTCAATAATGATATCGTTGATACAACATTGGTTGGTGCATGGGTTGGTAGAACTAATGGTATCGATATATTAAAGGGTGGCTTTGCAAATCCTGTAGTAGGTCAAGGTGTTGTTAGAACGGATGGTATTAGTGATAATGCTTTTCATAGATTTTTAACAGATGAAGGTGCTTATGCTTTTGGTGCTGTAACAAAATTAATTCCTACAGTAACAGCACAAGCATGGTACTATATCGCTCCTAGCGCTGCAAAAACTGCATGGCTTCAAGCAGATACTGAATATGCTGGTTTTGGTCTTGGTGCACAGTATGTTTACAATGATGTAGATGGAAATGCTGATACTGGTTCTGGTTATGCCGTAAAACTAGGCTACAACTATGAAGGTCTTGGTCTTTCTGCTGCTTACTCAAGCATGGATGACAAGTTAACAACAGCAGCAAACCTTGGTGGTACACAATCAAAGCTTTATACAGAAGCTTGGTGGGGATATGGTCAGGTTTCACAAGCTGATACAGATTCTTTCAATGTAACTGCTACTTATAGTGCCGCTGATATTGCTGATTTAGGTGTTTACTATACAAATGCTGATCATGCAACTGCTGCAGATTTTTCAGAAATAGCAGTTACTGCAGGTAAAGATCTTGGTAACTTAAATCTTACAGCTGCATATATCAACACTGATATTGATAGTCCAAATACTGATGCTGTTAATGAAGTACAAGTTTACGCAACTTATACATTTTAATTAACCCAGTTTTTAACTCCTTAGCCAAGGCAAGTTCACTTTTAAAGTGGCTTGCCTTTTTTTATCTCCAAATATAATACCCTACAACTGCCACCACTAAAACACCTGCAAAATTTGCCACAACACCCACTCTTGCCATCTCCCCAACTTTGATGACACGAGAACTCATCACGATAGCGTTTGGTGGTGTGGCGATAGGTAGCATAAAGGCGTAAGATGCGGCGATAGTGGCTACCATCATCATCACCATACCATCATGCCCCATATCTTTGGCAAACTCGTAAAAGATAGGTAGTGCGATAGAAGTTAGCGCAGTATTGGAAGTGACTTCGGTGGAAAATGAGACAAAAAGTGCCACGAGTATAAACATCCAAAAGAGTGGCATGGTGGAGATAAAACTGATTTTATGGGCGATTTCAGCGGCAAGACCAGTTTGTGAAAAAGCTGTCGCGATAGAGAAACCAGCACCAAATAAAAAGATGATTTCATAAGGCAAATCTCTCGTATCCTCCCACTCTAAAAAACCGATTTTTGGCATAAACATCAAAAGTCCAAAGCCGAGTAAAATAAGCTTTTCATTGAGTCCCAAGCCTAGATAGTAAGGTTTGATAGGGGTGTTTAAAAGGAGTAATAATGCCAATGTCCCCAAAATCCATAGCAGTCGTTTTTGGGTGGTATCAAGAATAGGAATGCTGTTATCTATCTCTTTGACACACTCATGTTTTACGCTTCGTGAGAGTAAGTAAGGTACGGCTAAAAGCATCATAAGTGCCACAGGAGAGACCATCACTATCCACTCACCAAATGATGGCACATTCATCCCTTTTTCTTCTAAAAAGCCTAGTAAGAGCATGTTTGGTGCGGTGCCGATGGGGGTAATGATACCACCGATACTAGCTCCATACGCAATAGCAAGTAAAAACCGCACTTTGAGTTTGATATTTTCTGTTAAAAAAAGCCCGATTGGCATGAGCATCAACGTGATGGTGGTGTTGGAGAGTAGGGCACTTAACAAGGCTGCGGTGATAGCAAGGGCATAGATGATACCTGTTGCGGTATTGGGAAAAAAGGAGAGGAGTTTGGCTGAAAAATATTTATGTAGTCCTATCTTTTCTACGGCTATGGCCATCATAAATCCACCGATAAAGAGAAAAATGATGGTTTTTGAGTAGTTGGGTGCGACTGCATTGACATCGAGTATGCCAAGAGCTGGGAAAAGTAGGATAGGTAAGAGTGACACAACGCCTAGTGGCAGTGCTCCATTTGTCCATATAGCAACTAAAAATGCTACAACACCCAAAAGAAGCGCATGTTGGCTAGAAAAAGCAAGCAGAGATAATCCAAAAATACCAACTCCTATAAGAGAAGCGATAAGTAAGTCACGCATTAGTTGCCCCTTGGGTAGGAATTATAGCATTTATAAGTTAAAAATTGAACTCTAATCAAACTGCTTGTTCTTAAACATCTCAAAGAACTAAAGTGCTAATTTAGTATAGTATAGTCATTACCAAAGATAGCTAGATAAGATTTTTAAGGAAGTTAAAAGTAAAGTCCTGACCCCCCCAGCGCTCGTAAGGAAGTTAAAAGTGAAGGGCTGACCCCTCAGCGTGGATAAATTAATAAAAACTACAGTTATTTTGTAAAGATACGTGGATACGTGGGGTCAGCCCTTTACTTTTAACTTTTTCTTGCTATAATCATTCCAACAGGAGAGTTCATGGCAAGAAAAATCCGAATAGAAGATGCAGGTTTTCACCATATACTAAATCGAGGTGTTGAGCGACGAGTGATTTTTGATACTGCAAAAGATAAAGAGAAGTTTTTAGAGATAGTCTGTGAAGTTTCAGAGCATTATGATTTTACTATTCATGCCTATGTCGTCATGGATAACCATTACCATCTGCTTCTTGAAAATAAGCAAGAAAACTTATCAGCAGGGATGAGACAGATAAATGCTTCCTATGCACAATACTATAATAAAAAATATAAACGAACAGGACATCTTTGGCAGGGTCGTTTTAAGTCATGGTATCTATTTGATACTAATTATCTGTTTGTTCTTTTTAAATATTTAGAATTTAATCCAATTGTTGCACAAATTAGTAAAAGAGTAGGAGAGTATCACTATACACTTATGCACGATATACTTCAAAACAGAGTTAAGCCATGTATGAGAGATAGTTTTGTACTGCAATGGTATGATAGCACAAATGCGCTATTAGAATCAGTTGAAATAAAAATGACACAACAAGAACAAGAAAAAATCAGTCAGTTTCAAAAAGATGCAACAGCCTATAAAACAAATCCAAAAAGGATAGAACAAAAATTAAAACTAAAAGATTATTTCAAAAAAGAGATGTCAAAAATAGATAGAAATGAAGCTATACTAAAAGCTTGGCAAGATGGTTTTATGCAGAGCGAGATTGCTAAGTTTTTAGAGCTTTCAGATGCAGGGGTGAGTAAGATTTTAAGGAAGTTAAAAGTAAAGGGCTGACCCCTAAGTGCCGGAACTATATCAAAAATCAAGGCTAAAGACCATTGGGATTTCAGCTATTTGGTTTATTAAACAGAGAAAAGGACTATAAAGTGAAAAATATAGACAAACACAGCCTTCAGAATACTTACCGTTTATTCGATAGTGGAGATATTAATACTATTGAAGTAGGTACTACAAAAGGACTACTAGAGATACATAGATATCTATTTAATGGACTGTATGATTTTGCAGGGCAAATCAGAGAGCTTAATATTTCCAAAGGTAATTTTAGATTTGCAAATAGTTTATACCTCAAAGAGATCTTGGAAAAGATTGAAACGATGAGTGATAGTAATTTTGAAGATATAATAGCCAAGTATGTAGAGATGAATATCGCTCATCCTTTTATGGAGGGTAACGGTAGAAGTATGAGAATATGGCTTGATATGATTTTAAAAACTAGATTACAAAAAGTAGTGAATTGGCAGTTCGTAGATAAAGATTCTTATCTGCAAGCAATGGAACGTAGTCCTATTAATGACTTAGAGCTTAGGGTGCTATTAAAAGAGAGCTTAACGGGCGATATCAATAATAGAGAGCTTATCTTTAAAGGTATTGAACAATCATACTATTATGAGGGTTATGTTGTAGAAGATGATGGAAAGGAAAATTGATGAACAACAGTACAAAAAAGCAGTTTTTGGAAAAACAAGCGATGTCATGAGCATAAAACCTAATGTAGGAGTAAAGGGCTGACCCCTCAGTGCTCTCTTTTAACTACGAAAACCCCAAAAAATGCTATCGCGGCTACCATGATGATAGCTGGTGTGGCTGATATATCAAATTGATACGAGATATAGAGTCCTGCAAGAGAGAAGATAAAGGCAAGAAAAGAAGCTAGTATCATGGTAACGTAGAGTTTTTGTGTAAATTTCTCCGCGATAAAAGGGGGGATACTAAAAAGTGCGATAACCAAGATAAGCCCGACAGAACGGATACTCATCACCACTGTCAATGCCATCATGATAAGCAAAATCGTATGGATAGTTTTTACACGCAAGCCTATCAATTCTGCAAACTCTCTATCATAAAATATCGCTAAAAAACGATGATAAAGTAGCCCTATCATGATAAGAAGCAAGATATCCACAAAGGCCATAAAATAGAGATCCATAGAGGGAACCATCAAGATATCCCCAAACAAAAAGCTCATCAAGTCGGCATGATAACCAGGTGTTAAGTCTGTCATGATAATCCCGATACTCATGCCCACAGCCCAGATAACTCCGATGAGCGTGTCACTTCTCTCTTTGTGATTGTAGGTGATGAAGGCGAGTAAAAGTGCCAAAGCAAGGGCAAATACGGTCGTAGAGATAAGGATAGAAAAGCCAAAATAGATAGCGATGCCTATCCCGCCATAGGAGCCATGTGCGATAGAAGCGGCGATATAGTGTGAGCGGTTGATGAGCATCAGCGTACCGATGATGCCAATAGCGATGGAGAGTAAAAAGGAAGCGAGGATAGGGTGAAGGAGCAACTCAAACATGGTTCTCCTTTAAGATATCCAAGAGTTCCATCTCACAAAAGTGCCCATCGTTTTTACGAATCGTCTCAGAGACGCCTTCATGCAGGTGAAGTTTTTTATTGATGTGGGCGACTTTATTGACCCCTTCAAAAAGGATGTTGATGTCGTGTGAGACGACGATTTTGGTTTGGGGGAGGGATTTTAAGAGGGCGTATATCTCTTTTTGTCCCTCTAGGTCGATAGAAGCCGTTGGCTCATCGAGTATCAAAATCGTAGGCTCTTTTGCAAGTGCACGCGCCAATAAAACCCGCTGTCTCTGTCCCCCTGAGAGCTCTTTTATCTTGCGCTCTTTGAGGTGAGAGACTTGCATCTTCTCTAGTTGTGCCAAGGCAATCTCTCTATCTTCTTTGGTATAAAAGAGCTTATCTTTTTGCATCCTGCCTTGCAAGACGATTTCCATCACATTGATGGGCATATCCATGTTGAAGTTGACATACTGAGGCAGATAGCCTATGGTATTTCGTGCTTTTTTGGGTGTTTGCTTTGCTATCATGATAGTGCCACTTGTCGCTTCTCTTAAACCTAAAAGAAGTCTGACAAACGTCGTTTTCCCGCCACCATTTGGACCGATGATAGCGACATAATCCCCTTGGTTTATATGAAGCGTGATGTCATCAAGGATGGTAGTATCATGATAGCTAAAGGAGAGGTGATTGACTTCAATTTGCTTTTTCAAAACTCTTGGCCACTTTGAGTAAATTGTTCTCCCAATCTTCTGAGAGAGGGTCGATGGTGACTACTTTTGCACCTACTTGTTTGGCGATTTGTTTGGCAGCTTTTTGTGAAAACTGTGGCGCGACAAAGATAGTTTTGATATTGTTCTCTTTAGCATAATCGATGATACGCTTGATATAGCGAAGGCTAGGCTCCTTTCCCTCTTTTTCGATGGCGATTTGTTTGAGATGATAATCATCAGCAAAGTAGCCAAATGATGGGTGAAATACGACAAAACTTTTTTGCTTTAGGGGCGCTAAAATCTCTGATATCTGCGTATCTAGTTTTTCAAGCCTCTGGATAAAGTGAGTATAGTTTTTTATATAGACCTCTTTGTTTGAAGGGTCAGCCTCTACCAAGGCATCTAGCATCGTTTTGGCTTCTATCATGACAAGGCGTGGTGAGAGCCAGATATGTGGGTCTAAACCTTCGTGGTGGTGCGCATCATGCTCGTGAGATAGTGCGCGTTTTGTGATATTTTTATCGGTATGGATGATTTTCATGTCGTGGTTGATACTTTGAAATCTTTTTAGCCAGTTGTGTTCAAACGCCACGCCGGTAGCAAAGTAGAGTGATGCCTTATTTAGGGCTTTGAGTTGGCTAGGTTTTGGGGCATAGGTAGCAGGAGATGAACCAGTAGGCACAAGCACTGTTACCACCGCATCTTTGCCCATAATCTGTTTTACAAAGTAGCTTTGTGGGGCGATGGAGACTGCTACACTAACAGATGCCTTGGCAAATAATCCTAAAGTGAGTAATATAACTATTTTTATCATACATGATTATACTTTTTTTTGCCTTCTAACATACCAAAAGACCAAGATAGCCACAGAGACTAAAACAGCGATGGTAATCTCCTTGGTATGCTCTTTGGCAAGTGCTTCATTTGCACCAAAAAAGTAACCAATAAGTGCCAAAATACTCACCCATGTTCCCGCACCCAAAGTGGTATAAAGTGAAAATACCTTTAAATCCATTTTCGCCAGTCCAGCAGGGAAGGAGATATACTGCCTCACCGCAGGTATGAGCCGTCCTGTAAAGGTGGAGATAGCGCCATGGTCTTTAAAAAACTTCTCTGTTTTGGCGATAGTCTCTTCAGAGATAAAGAAGTATTTGCCATACTTGACTAAAAACCCACGACCAAATTTCACCGCCAAAAAGTAGTTAAAAAGCGCCCCTGCCAATGAACCTGCGATACCTATCATGATAGCGAGGATGAGATTCATCTTGCCTTGTGCAGCAAGTAATCCTGCGGGAATCATCGCTACTTCAGAGGGAAAAGGGAAAAATGAACTCTCCAAAAACATCATGATAAAGATGCCTATGTATCCCAAGCTCTCTACAGTATTGACGATAAAATCGACTATCTCATGTAACATTTAGAGATACCATGCTAGTAGTGCCACACCAAATATGATACGGTAAATACCAAAGCTTACAAAGGTAAACTTTTCTAAAAATTTGATAAAAAATTTCATAGTGAAGTACGCCACCACAAAAGCGACCACAAACCCAATAGCAAGGGTCAACATACCCTCTTGCGTAAATTCATCATAGTGTTTGAGCAAGTCATAGCCACTCGTTGCTGCCATCACAGGCACAGCAAGTAAGAAGGAAAACTCCGCAGCCGCTTTACGCGTCAGTCCCAAAATCAACGCACCCACGATAGTAGAACCCGCACGACTAGTACCGGGGATAAGCGCAAACATCTGTGCAAATCCTATCCAAGCTGCTTCTTTGTAAGTGATTTTTTCAACATCATCAATGGTTTGTCGCTCCTCTTTGTAAAAATACTCCAAAAGCAAAAAAGCGATACCTCCGATGATAAACATATAGGCAACGACTTGAGGATTAAATGCCTCTTTGATGATGTCTTTGAGTAAAAACCCCACGATGGCAAGTGGTAGAAAAGCGATGAGGACTTTTATCCACAAATCAACCTTTGAGAGGGAAAATTTATCTTTGTAGTTAAAGACCACAGCGAGGATAGCGGCTAGTTGGATGATGACCATAAATGCCTTGTTCTCTGCGTTTTCATCCATGCCCATCCAGTCAGCAACGACTATCATATGCCCCGTAGAAGAGATAGGAAGAAATTCGGTAAAGCCTTCGACGATACCTAAGATGATTGATTGAAAAATGTCCACTAAAAATCCTTGATGATTAAATTTAATTATTTTAACTAATATCGGCTAATTTTTGTCTAGCTTTATAGTCTGGTAAATGTTTCTCGACTTCTGCCCAAAAATCTTTGGAGTGGTTTTTGTGCTTGATGTGGGCGAGTTCATGTACCACGACATATTCGACAAAATCAGGGTGCATTGTAGCTAAGCGGGTGTTAAAATTGAGTCTATCTTTTCCCGAGCATGAACCCCATCGGCTACGGTTGTGACGAAAACCTACATGGGTAGGTGTGAGCATCATGATAGCAGACCACTTCTTGAGCAAAGGCAAGATAAGATTTGCGGCTTCTTCTTTGCTAGCACTATCATGATAGGGTTGTTTTGAGAGCAGGGTTTGCTGTTTTTTAATCCAAGAATATTTTTTTTCTACAAAGGCAAGTATCGCTTTTTTGGGTGTAAAATAGTTACTACTGACATGGACGGAGCCATCTCGTTTGACTCTGATATAGGTGTGTTTTTGTTTTAGTCTCTTTTGTAGCGTAAAGGAGATATCTTTATGTGTGAGTATCAAAATGAGATGCCTAGTTTGAGAGAAAGAGTTGGCGTGTTTGACTTAAAGTGTAATCATCTTGGAGGAGTAGTATTTTTATCATGGCATATTATACCATGCTTTTGTGATTATTGCCGTAGTCGATTTACTAGAGCTATGGTTTAGATTTGGTTGGATATTGGTAGTATTGTGAAAAAAGGGGTCTGGCTCCAACTATTATGATGACCCCCATATATCAGGCTGACACAGAATTTTGAACACTCCCTAGAAATCCTCACTACTCATGTGTTATTTTAAAGTTAAAATTCAAGTTTTGTTTTGTTTTTCTTCATTATTGACTTCAGATAAAGCAGAGGCTACTATCCCTGCTGGTATTCCAACAATACCAAGACCAATTAATAGCATTATTGTAGTAAATATTTTGCCACCAACAGTAATTGGATATACATCTCCATATCCTACAGTTGTTAAAGTAGCAACTGCCCACCACATTGAATCAAAAATACTTCTGAAAGCTTCTGGTTGTGCTTGATTTTCAAAATAATAAATACCAACTGATGCTAAATAAAACACAATTATTGTTAAAATGAAAAATATTATAAATTCTTCTTTTGCATTGTAAATTGCTTTTTGAAACTTATCTAGTGTTTTATTGTATTTTACAAGTTTTAATAGTCGAAAAAGTCTAAATAATCTAAGAGCCTTTACTGACCTTAAATCTATAAATAATTCTAAATAAAATGGTAATATTGCTAATAAGTCAATTATCCCATAAAAACTAAATATGTATGACAATCTTTTATCTGCGGTATAAATTCTTATAAAATATTCTATTGTGAAAATAGTGATAGAAAATATTTCAAACTTATTTAAAAGTGATATCGTGCTTTGTTCTAAATCTGGAATAGTTTCTATTGAAAATGCTGTTATTGAGAATATTATTAATATTTGTATACTTATATCAAATATTTTACTCTCAATATTATCGTTTATTTCAACTAAGTTTTTTAAATAACTTTTCATTATATTATCTCCACAAAATGATTGATAAGAGTATAGAATAAAACTCTATACTCTGTAGCATATTTATGCCCTATTGTTTTTTTCGTTTTTCATCACCTTTTTTTTGTGCTGGGTTTCTATCTTTCCCCTCATTACACCTATGATCTTGACCACCATCTTTTTTCTCACATTTTGGTTTACTTCTTCTTTGTGGTATTTTATAAACCTCTCTTTAGAAGTTCGTCACGGACATATCTATTATTGCTATCCATTCCTTTTAGTTCCGAATCACTTTTTTTGGCTAATTGTTGTTTAATAGCCTCATCAGTCATTTCAAAACCTTTTTTTGCAATATCTGCACCTTTTTTGATCGTATCGAAAAATCCCATATTTTTTCCTAAAATTTAAATTTACCAATTTACTATTGTAAATAGGCATATTTAAATTTTCAAGAGATTTTTTCTAGAATTTTTTGAGTCTCTTTTTAAAAAGAGACGGGACTTCTATTAAAGAAAAATGAAGTTAGGAAATGGTTCTTTACCTAATTAACTTTTGAATTTTTAAATATGACTATTTTTGATTCGAGAGTAGTATCGGCAAATTAGGATAACTATTTACTCACCATTTCATCTTTTAAATATTTTTTTATTATAGAACTATCTGAATTATGTATTTTGTTTTTCTCCCCAACAAATAAAACTTTGCCTCCATTAATACCAGAGTTTGGTCCAAATTCGATAACATATGATGAATATTTAATAGCTAAAACATCATGTTCAATAAAAAAAATAGTATTACCTTTTTGTATGATACTGTATAAAAAGTTTATTAATTTGTATTTACTATTTATATCTAAACCTCTAAACGGTTCATCTAATATAAAAGTTCTATTTTTTTGATATTTAAAAAAGGTAGAAGCAAGTTTTATTCTTTGAGATTCTCCACCAGATAATGTTGTAATTTCTCTAAATAAAGAGATATACCCTAAGTTAATATGTTGTAAAAATTCTAAAACTCTTTTAGTTTTCTTTAATTTCGCAGGAACTATAGTTATCAACTCATTTATGGATAGTGATAGATATTCATAAATATTCATATTATTTATTTTATATTGCAATGTCTTTTTTGAGAATCGTGTTCCCTTACAAGATGGACAAACTATGTTGATATTTTCAACTTCATCTTTTAATGTACCTGTTCCCTTACAAGTAGTACACTTGCCGATTGAAGTATGGTAAAAAGAAAAATAATCTATATCAACTTTATTTTCTTGTGCAAAAAGTTTTTTAATTTCATCAAATATAGCTAAATATGTTGCCAAGATTGAATATTTGTTACCATTTACGGGTGATTGGTCTAAATAGGTAGGGTTTTTACAATATTTTGGAAGTATGAATTTAGCAAAAGATGTTTTTCCTGAACCTGACTTTCCACAGATAGCTATTAAGGAATCTGTTGGAACTTCGATATTTAAATTGTGTATATTATTATAGCTTTCATTATAAATTAAAATATTATTATTACTTTTAAAGAAAAAATATTTTATTATTTCTTTTTCTTTACTATTATAATCTTGAACTAGCTCACCACCCTTTTTACCACCCAAAATAACAGTATCATCGGAAATTTCCTTAAAAACTTCATTATGTTCAATAATTAATATAGTATTATTTTTATCTTTGATTTGTTTTATAGCATTGATTATATTGTTTAGTTCACTTGGATGCAATCCTGATGATGGTTCATCAAAAATATATAAAAAATTATTAAATTGTGAGTTTATAGCTTTAGCAAATCTAAGTCTTTGCAACTCTCCTCCTGATAAACTTGGAATTGATCTATTTAAATTTAAATATTCTAATTTGACATCAACCATTTTATTTAAAAATTTTAATATTTGATTAAAAGCAATCTGTTCCACATTTGATTGTTGCCAACTTTTCTTGTGACTTGTAATCCAAGTTATTAATTCATCTATTTGAAAAGAGTAAATCTCCCCTATATTTTTTTTATAAACTTTATAGGTTAAAACATTTTCCGAGAATCTAAAACCTTTACATTTGCTACAAACTTTTTGTGAATAATATTTTTTTTCTTTATCTTTAGGTTTTATAATTTCTTTCAGTTCCTGAATTGGACCAATATATTGTGTTGTTTTTACTCTTTTTTTCCCTTGCAGTTTATAATTGATTTTATATTTTTTATCTGATATACCATATAATAATTTATTTTGTGATTCTAAATCTAAATTACCAAATTTGGTTTCTGCATTTATGTTATTATCATTGCAAAATAAGACTAGTATTTGAGAGTACAAATCTTTATATGTTGGTTGCCAATTTTTAAATGGTATATTTTTTATCTCTTTTTCATAATCTACTATTTTTCTAATATCAGGAACATATTCTATACCTGTACCCAAACACTTTTTACATGCTGTATCAAATTTATTAAATTGAAACAGTCTTGATTGAACTTTATTTTTATACGAAAATATTTTTTTAAAAAAAATATCTATTTTAAAATATGTTGCGATTGTTGATCTTGGATTTTTATTATAGTTATTCTGAATGAATGCAATACTTGGTAAAATATTAATATATTCATCTATAGAATAATTAGTTGGTTCCTCACTAAGGTTCATAAGTTGGCTTAATTCATTAAAACTAATTTTATGTATAGTTTCTATTGCTAATGACGACTTACCACTTCCACTATCTCCCATTAATAATGTAATTTTATTATGCGGTAAATCAAAACTAATATTTTTTAGATTATTTGTTTTTATTCCTATATATGAACTGTTATTTATCATAACTAAAACTTATAAACTAATTTTTCATACAGTTGTAATTTATAATCATCTGAACATAATGGAATATTATATGAACCTGTCACTATTGCATTGTTTATTCTACATCCTCCATTACAGATGTGTTTTAAGTCACAGTTGTTGCAAAATGGCATATTATTCACCTCTGTAGCCTCATTTAATTTAGAAAATTCATCTGAAATCTTTCCTAAATCATCTGTTTTAATATTTCCATATGATTTATAAAGTTTATCACAAGGATATATTTCTCCATTTGAATCTATTCCAAAACTCAATCCGATACCACAATTTCTTAACTGTTTAAACTTCTCTTTTTCAGTAGTATTATAAAATCCCTCATCAATTAATTGAAAAATAAGTTTTTTTATTTTATTTCTATTATCTTGATACACTGTAAAATAATCATCACTTAAATTTACCGCAAAACCTTCTTTATCCATATGATAATTTAATCTAATATTTAATTTATTGTAATCTAATTTCTTAAGAAAATTGACTAAATTATTTGTCATTTCATCTATATTATTTGGAGTAATATTTATTGCCAAATCTAAATCTATACTATTTTCAATTATTAATTGGATAGAATTAAATGTTTTATTAAAACTACCTTTATTTCTTGTTAAATCATGAGTTGCAGATGATAACCCATCTAAACTTATCTGTATTAATGATACATATTTTTTTAAATCATCTATATTATCATCATTGATTAATAACCCATTTGTAAATAAAATATTTTGAAAACCCAAAGTGTATGAATATTCAAGGATTTTAAAAATATCCTCTTTAACTAATGGCTCTCCCCCACTAAAAGTTATTTCTGCTTTTGGAGCAACTTTTGAAAGTTTATAAAAAGCACTTTTCCATTCATTAGCATTTAATTCATTTTTTAATGGTTGTCCAGCAGATACATAACAGTATGGACATTGCAAATTACATTGATGAGTTATAAAAACATGAACATTTTTTTCAATCTCATTTGCATCATCCATTATTTTCGTTTTTGTAGATGCATAAAATTTGCTTTCTTCTATTTTATACAATAATGTTTTCATTATTTCTCTGGCATATTCTTCCGAAAAGCCATAGTTATCAATGGAATATATTAAAATTTCTTCAAGTGTTAATTTTTTTTCTATTAATTGATACAACTTGTATTCATCTTTTTTTAATACTATCCAAGTTGGAATATCCTTTGCAATAATTAAAAATAACTCATCAACTTCGTGATGAGTTATTTTTAAAGGAAGCTTAACTATATCAGTAAGCTGAAATTCTGCCATAATTAGCAATCCTTTCTTTTATGTGTCGTTCTACATTGAGATCTAGCGCTACAAACAATACCACTTTTCTCTGCATTAGAAACAGACACCTTAAAACCTTTGTTGCTTGTTAATTTCGTTTTCTTCATACGAAATCTCCTTTTTGTAATTATTTACCTAATTTCAGTTGGCGGATTCGCATCTCTAACGAATACCCTGAACCACAATTCTAGCATCAATCCCTGAAAGTTCTTGAAACACTTCATATGGTGTTTTCCAATCAAGACATTTTCGTGGTCTGCTATTTAATTTGTCAATAGCTTGTATCAC
>JAJRSK010000015.1 GCA_024278835.1 Campylobacterales bacterium
AAAAGTCCCTTGTTGTGCTTGATATTTTTATAGTTGTTTTGGTGAAGAATTATAACATTTATAGGGTGTTTGGGGACTTTTTGAAAACTTAATTTAGCTTATATTGTGAGTTTCTTTAGAATTTGCAAGTGGCTCTAAAGTATTTATATATACAGGGGACCTCTAACAATAGGTGATACCCTACAGCTTGGGGGCACACGTGCAAAATTTAAAAACCGTCGTCAAAAGCAGAAAGCGTATTGCCCTTATTGCACATAACAATAAAAAAAAAGAGTTACTTGTCTGGGCAGAAAAAAACAGAAATCTACTTTTTGAACACAAACTCTATTCAACATCTTCAACGGGAATTCTTTTAGAAGAACACTTAAACATCAAGATAAAAAAATACAAAAGCGGACCACTGGGAGGAGATCTTCAAATCGGTGCAAAAATCGTAAAAAAGAAAATCGATATATTAATATTTTTCTGGGATCCATTGGAAGCACAACCGCATGATCCAGATGTTAAAGCACTACTTCGCGCAGCCGTAGTTTGGGATATCCCAATGGCATGTAACACATCTACTGCCTCCTTTATACTTTCATCCGCTATGATGAAAGAAACTTATATACATATTGCGCCAAACTATAAATAATAAACTCCATTTCCACTGAAATAAAATCTCAACTCTCTTATCATGATAGCTTTATTTACCTCCTATCTGCTATAATGCTTTTAAAAAACAGATAGGATTCTTATGAGAAGTGATGAAGTAAAAAAAGGTTACAACAGAGCACCGCATCGAAGTTTATTTCGAGCCACAGGACTTAAAGACGAGGATTTTGACAAACCATTTATCGGTGTAGCAAACTCATTTAACGAAGTCATCCCTGGACATTTTTTCCTCAACGAATATGGCGCCATCATAAAAGATGAAATCAGAAAAAATGGCTGTGTACCATTTGAATTTAACACCATCGGTGTAGATGATGGTATCGCCATGGGGCATGATGGTATGCTCTACTCCCTTCCAAGTCGTGAAATCATCGCCTCTTCTATAGAGACGGTGATGAACGCCCACAAACTTGATGCCATGATATGTATACCAAACTGTGACAAAATCACCCCAGGTATGATTATGGGTGCTTTACGTGTCAATGTCCCTACTATCTTTGTCAGTGGTGGCCCTATGAAAGCCGGTATGCTCAAAGATGGCACACCCGTCGATTTAGCCACAGCATTTGAGGCGGTGGGTGAATATGAAGCAGGCGAAATCACCAAAGAGAAACTGGTTGAAATCGAATGTGCAGCCTGTCCAAGTGGTGGATCATGTTCAGGGATGTTTACTGCAAACTCTATGAATACTTTGATGGAAGCCATGGGTATTGCACTAAAAGGCAATGGTACTATCCTTGCTCGAACCCCTGAAAGAGAAGTACTCCTACGTGTTGCGGCACGGCGCATCTGTGAAATCGCTAAAGATGAAGCAGAGAGTGAAAGACTACGAATGAAAAATATTCTCAATGAAAAAGCAGTAAACAATGCCTTTGCTGTTGATATGGCGATGGGTGGAAGTTCTAACACAGTCCTTCATATGTTGGCCATTGCCAGAGAAGCCGGTGTAGATTTCAACCTTGCTGATATCAACGAAATGAGCAAACGTGTTTCTCATATCGCTAAAATATCTCCATCTTTAACAACCGTACACATGGAAGATGTACACAATGCAGGTGGCGTATCAGCGGTGATGCATGAAATCACAAAAAGAGGGAATAATGTCTTAGCACTTGATAATCCAACTATTGAAGGGGAGAGCATCGGTGAGCGTATCGCAACATCTGAAATCACAGATACAACTATCATCCATACTATCGACAATCCTTATTCAGAAGTGGGTGGATTGGCTATTCTTTTTGGAAATCTTGCCAAGGAAGGCGCTGTAGTAAAAACTGCTGGTATCGATCCTATCATGAGAGTTTACTCTGGTAAAGCAGTATGCTTTGACTCCCAACAAAAAGCCATAGTGGGTATCACAAGTGGTGCTGTCAAAGCAGGTGATGTTGTTGTTATCCGCTACGAGGGACCTCGTGGAGGACCAGGTATGCAAGAGATGCTAGCACCTACCTCACTCATCATGGGTATGGGGCTAGGCGACAAAGTAGCACTCATCACAGATGGTCGTTTCTCTGGCGCAACTAGAGGTGCTAGTATCGGTCATGTGAGCCCAGAGGCTGCTGAAGGTGGCGTTATTGGTCTTTTAAAAGATGGGGATATTATCGATATTGATGTGGATAATTATCAACTAAGTGTACGTTTAAGCGATGAAGAACTCGAAGAGAGACGTAAAAACTTTACACCTATTGTTAAGAATGTCAAAGGTTCATGGCTCAAACAATACCGTTTACTAGTTACCAACGCTAGTAACGGCGCAATGTTAAGAACTGAATAACTTAACTATCTATCATGATAGCATCAATAGCTATCATGATACACTACTTTTACTCTGCGATTTTAATCACAACACGGCGATTTTGAAGCCTACCTTCATTGGTGCTATTGTCCGCTATCGGTACAGAAGAGCCAAAACCTTCGGCTCTTAAAATACTACCATCGATACCTTTATTCATCAAGTAATCTTTCACCGCTTCCGCACGCGATGTGCTTAGCTTCACATTGTAATCTTCATTACCATGCGCATCTGTATGTCCTTGTATATCATAGTTTAATTCAGAATGCTCCAGAATAATTCCAGATACTTTATCTAAAAGTGCCTCACTCTTTTTTGTTAACTGGGCGCTACCATACTTAAACTCCACTTTATTAAGTTCTAAAGTATGCTTTAACTCTTGTTCTGCCGTTGCTACCGCCTCTTCTTGTGCTTGTGCACGTCTTGCCGCCTCTTCTTTAGCTGCTTGTTCTTTGGCTAGTGCCTCAGCTTCGGCTCTTTTTTTCTCTTCTTCTAACTTGGCTGCTGCCTCTGCCTCTGATTTAAGCTTTTGGGCACGTGCTTTTTCTTCTTCTATCTTCTTCTTTGTCGCTTCCATCTCTGCTTGTCTCTTTAACAATGCCTCTTTTTCCTCAGAAAGTTTTGCCTTTTGAGCTTCTAGCTGGGCATTGGCTTCACTAAGTTTTTGGGCATTTGCCTCACTTTGTTGTGTTGCTAGCAAGGCGGCAGCTACAGCTGCGGCTTTAAGCTTTTTAGACTCTTCTTCTGACCCTGCCACTTTAGCTTCCCATTGGGCTATCTTGGCCAATAAGTTTTCTTTTGTGCTGCTTAAAGAACTATTTAATTCATTGTTAACTTCTAAAAGTTTTGTTTTTTCTGCTGCAATTGCTTCTAGCTCTGCTAACTTAGCTTCCAATTTCTCTTTTGTCATACCCAAAGAACTATTTAATTCATTGTTAACTTCTAAAAGCTTACTTTTTTCTTCTGAAAATGCATCTACTTCTACTTGGAGCGCGGCATTGGCTTCTCTTAGTTTTTGTGCTTCTGCTTTTGCTTCTTCTGTAGAGGCTGCCACAGCTTCTTTTTCTTGTGTCACCTTTTCCAAAGCACTTTGTAGTTCCCCTACCTTCTCTTCACTCTCTGACTTAACATTGGCTAGAGCTTGTTGTGTTGCTAGTGCAGCAGCCGCCGCGGCCGCAACTTTAAACTTTTTAGACTCTTCTTCGGAGGCAGTTGCCTTTGCTTCCCACTCTTCTATCTTCGCCAAAAGTGCCTCTTGTGCTGATTTCATCTTCATATTAGACTCTTCAAGGACTGCTTTTTCTTGAGTCAGTTTTGCCACAACACTCTTATAATCTTCTACCATTTTTGCATATGAAGATTTTTCTTTAACTTCTGCATCAAGTGCTTTTTTCTCCCACTCTTCTATCTTGACAAGAAGTGCTGCTTTGGTTGTATTAATCGAGTCATTCATATCTACATTTGCTTGTGCAAGCTTACTTTTTTCTGCTGCGTATACTTCTATCTCAGCTTGGAGTGCGGCTTTTTCTTCTTTCATTTTATCCAAGGCCGTTTGTAAATTTTCAACTTCTTGTGTTGCGTTTAAAGATGCTTCTTTTGATGCAGTGGCTTTAGCTTCCCACTCTTTGATTTTTTCTATAAGCAACTCTTGAGAAGAGTTCAATTTCGCATTGGCTACCTCAAGCGCTACTTTCTCATCTGTGAGTTTTGCTAAAGTGTTTCTTAACTTTCCAGCCTCTTCCTCCCCTAGTGACTTAGCATTGGCAACTGCTTGTTGTGTTGCTAACGCCGCTGCGGCTGCAGCTGCAATTTTAAACTTTTTAGCATTTGCTTCTGACTCTGCAACTTTGGCTTCCCACTCTTTTATCTTTGTTAAAAGTGCCTCTTTCTCAGACTTCATTTTGTTGTATTCAGCTTCTATCGCTTGCTTCTCTTGGGAGATACTCACAACTTCTTTTTGCGTCTTTATCTTTCTTTCTTCTTCTGCTTTCATAGCAGCAAGCTTTTGCGCTTCTTTTTCTTTCTCTAAACGTGCGCTCTCCTGCTCAGCTTTGAGCCTTGCTTCTGCTTCTGATTTCTCTCGTGCCTCAGCTACTTTTGCAGCGGCAGCTCTTCTCTCCATCTCAATTTTTTCATTTTGGATAAATGCATCACTCTTGAAAAACAGTGTTTTTTCGACATGGTGTGCTTTTTTTGTCTCAACTTTTGCTTCAGGGATAGATGCATCGCCCTTTACAAAAAGCGTTTTACCATCTCTTTCTGCCACATGAGCGGGAGCTGACGTTTCTACAGCAAGGGTCTCTTCTATGATTTCCGTTACATGGAGAGTATTCTCATGGTCACTATCAGCATGTTTTATGTCCGCATGACTACCATCAGTATGTTCTGCTTCTTCTCTTGCAAGACGTCCGATTTCTCTCTGCTCTTGGTGTATCGCTTCTGCTTCAGCCTCAGCGGAAACAGCTACTTCATGCATATTCTCTTCTTTTTCACTACTGCTACATCGAAAAAAAGAAAATATAACCCCAAGTATAATCAATACACTTACAACTTTTTGCCTGATTGTTTCCACAATAACACCTCCAATAAAATTTTGTTTACCATTTTACTCTATTTTTATTGATAAAAGAAAATTATAGTAAAATTAGTTTCATGAATAAAGCTTACAATTATCATCTTATCATTATTGGGGCAGGTGGCGCAGGTATGATGGCAGCCATTACGGCTAAAAAACGAGGGCATTCTGTCCTACTTTTAGAAAAACTTCCCAAGATAGGTGCTAAGCTTAAAGCAACAGGTGGGGGAAAGTGCAACCTCACCAATACCTTATCAGCCGAAGCTTTTATGGCTGATTTTGGGCGAAATGGTCGTTTCATGACCACAGCACTCCAAGCACTCAGTCACCAAGATTTAAGAGATTTTTTTACTTCACTTGGTGTTGAGAGTCACTCTCCTGATGGCTTCCGTGTCTTTCCCACCACGCATAACGCCAATACCATACTCACCGCGCTTGAAAATGAGATACGACGACTTGGCGTAGATGTTCTATGTGAAAAGTCCGTCGATACACTCTATCATGATAGCAGCGAAATAACAGGGGTAGGCACAGGCGATATAGACTATTTTTCACCCAATGTTATCCTAGCCACAGGTGGGCTAGGCTATCCAAAACTAGGTGCTGAGGGAGATGGCTATAAACTAGCTTCTACTCTTGGACACAAAACCACAGCTCTTTTTCCTGCTATGATGCCACTAAAAACAAAAGAAAAATGGGGAGCCTCATGTCGCGCGGATACTATCGCAAAAGCAACCATTCGCATCGATTTACCCAAAGCAAAGAAACTTAAGGCGCAAGGGGATTTGATATTTACCAAAGAGGGAATTCGAGGTCCCGTGGTACTTGATTTTGCTAGAGAGATAACGCCTTTGTTGGAAAAATATGGGGAGGTACCTCTGCTTATCAACCTCACAAAAGGGATGAACGAAGAAGAGATACGCCAACACCTTAAAGTACAAGCGACAAACAATCCTGACTTATCTGTTGCAAAACACGTAAGCACCCTAGTTCCTACTACTGTTGCCCAAGAGCTTTGTCATCTTTGCGATATCGATTCTAGCTCTGCTTATAGCACTATTTCAGGCATTGCACGTGATAACCTCATAAAGATACTGGCTTGGACACCATTGACGGTCATAGGGCATGATGGCTTTAAGATGGCGATGATAACACGAGGCGGTATCTCACTCAAAGAGATAAATCCAAACACAATGGAGAGTAAACTGATAAAAGGGCTCTATTTTTGTGGTGAAGTGATGGACTTGGATGGTCCTTGTGGGGGTTATAATCTTCAATGGTCTTTTGCTAGTGGATACTTAGCTGGACATTTGGGAGCGTATCATGATAGTTGACTCCTGTCTATTTTTGTTTGTTTTCTTTGTGGGGAGCAAAGCCCCTCACAAATTCACGCACTAAAGCTTCGGCAGTCGCCGAGAAATTTTTGTCTATTTTTTCATTTCTGAAACGATAACCCCTCTTAAATCACCCTCTTTGAAATTGACAGCCATATCTTTTGGATAGACTTTTGCGATAACTGCTTTGATGTCTGGAGAAATCTTACTCTCATCACCATGGCACTTCATACAAGCTTTTCCAATAAGAAGGGGCTTATAGACACGATATACACCATCTTTTTCTAGCACTTGGATATCTTTAGGATCTAACTTACCTGCTTTTGCCTTTTCATCATACGCTTCCATCACCTTGATATCGGTGACATCTGGAGAATTTTTCTCACTTCTTGTTTTAAGTGCTGTTCTTCTCACGCTTACACCCTTAGGAAGTTTAGCATTGATTTCTTTTGTGATACTCTCTGCTTTACCCGTACAAAAACCCATCGCGGATACACCCGTTGGGTCTGCTTTCATGTGTGCAACCAAGTTTGTTTTGAGCTCTTTTCCTAATATTTTGATGTATTTAACACCCTCTTGTTTGATTGCCATTTCATTCGCACTTAATGTACTGACTAAAAGTGTAGAAACTGCTATTAAACTTATCATTTTCATCTGTTTTCCTTATATATTTTAATATAGACATTATGAGGTATATTTCCTTAAAAGGATATAAATTGTCCTAATTATAGACTACAATTCAAAAGTATAAAATCGCTATGATACACCCATAAATTTAAAAGGGTATATTTCAGATGAGATGGCGTGACGTAAAACAAAATAAATTACCGCAAAAAGAAGAAGCCCAAGCACCCATACTTTCTCTCCCTTTCGCCTCCATTCCTGATAGAATCAAAGCATTTATCACTGATTCCTTTTTACTAGCTATGCCACTCTTTTATGTTGTGGTATATCTCGTATTTGATGGCTTAAAAGGGGCTGATGGCGTAGAAGGTCACAAGCTTTTAGCCTGGATGTATATACTCATTCCCTTGGGGCTCATCGTCTCCCTCTTTTATATCAAAACAGGGCAAACGCCGGGTATGAAAGCCCATAGCCTTAAGGTTATAGACAACAAAACAAAACAAAAACCTACTATCATGATGGCACTATTAAGATTTTTCTTTTTTAATGTTGCGTTCTTCTCCTTTTTAGGTATCTTGATAGGTTTTTTCAGAAAAGATGGGCGTGGTCTTCAAGACTTGCTTTCAGGTACCTCTATCATCAAAGTGAAAGATGAATAAACAGTTTTTTAATATTTCTGCCTTTTTCTTTTTTTACTTCTCCATCATCGGGGTTTGGGTCATATTTTTACCAAAGATGTTGCACAACATCCACTACACACCTGAGCAAATAGGCATCATATTTTCTATACCACCATTGATGCGATTTTTAACACCATTTTTCTTTTTAAAACTCTTTTCTTTGACTCAAAGAGTGCTTCATATCACCCTTATCATGATGCTTTTATGTATCCCTTTTCTCTATCTTACTATCCACGACTTTAGACTTTTTGCTTTGGCAAATATCTTTTTTGGTGTCTCCTTTGGACTGGTACTTCCTTATATGGAAACCTACTCACTCACAGTTCTTGCCAAAGAGCGTTATGGACGTGCTAGACTTTTTGGTTCTATCGGCTTTACTATCGTAGCCCTTGTTCTGGCACAAATCTTTAGCAATGATATAGGACTACACTTTATCGCATTTAATGTCATCTTTACTGCAATCTTTGCCTACATCATCTCCCAAGATGAGAGACACTTCTCCAACAACAAAGAGAAAAAAACTTCACAATTTTCTCTCTCATCACACCTGCCTCTATGGGTAAGTATCTTTTTGATGCAAGTAGGATTTGGAGCGTTTTATAGCTTCTTCACCATTTATGAGACAGAACATGGCATCAGCCTTCAAACAGTAAGCTTTCTCTGGTCATTTGGCGTATTTTGTGAGATAGTGCTCTTTTACTACCAAGCCCATATCATCAAGTTTAACCTTTTAAATATCATCAAGTTCAGCATCTTTATCACTGCATTTCGATGGGTGATACTCTATCTTTTTCCTGAATCCTTATGGCTAGCATACTTTTCTCAAAGCCTGCATGCTTTCTCGTTTGCGCTCTACCACACTGCGACGCTGAGCTATCTCTATGAACTCTATCATGATAAGAAGTTGGCTTCACAATTTTACTATGGGTTTGGATTTGGACTAGGGGGATTTGTAGGATCTTTGGTAGCGGGTTACTTTTATGGTCCATATCTCTTTTTATCCTCAGCACTCATCACAATTTTGGCATTTTTCATACTATTTGTCAAAAGAAGTGCTATAATGTCGCTTCAAAATGATACTAGGGCAAAACATGAAAAACCAATGGGATGAAAACGAAGCAAAAAAGTACAAAACAGACCCGCTCGCGATGCGTGTCTACACCTCACGACTTTTAGGAAACAACCAAGACTTAGTCCTGCACGGCGGGGGCAATACCTCCGTAAAAATAGGTGATTATCTCTATGTCAAAGGCAGTGGATGGGACTTGGCAAGCATCGAAAAAGAAGGCTTTCCTGCAGTAGACTTGTCTGTACTCAAAAAGATGGCAACCCTCCCCCATCTAAATGATACAGAGATGGTAAGTGGACAAAAAGAGGCGATGAAAGACAAGACTTATCCAAACCCTTCTGTTGAAGCCATACTCCATGCTATCATCCCATTTAGCACCGTAGATCACACCCACGCTGACGCAGTGGTGACTATCTCAAATACTATTTTTGGAAAAGAGACCTTAAAAAGCATTTATGGTAAAAATATGCTCATCATCGACTATGTGATGCCAGGATTCATCCTCGCACAAAAGATTTACAATGAGACAAAAGGCATCGACTGGGGTGAACTTGATGGTATCATCTTGCTTAATCACGGTATCTTTACCTTTGATAACCATCCCAAAAAATCGTATGCCAAGATGATAAAATACGTCACGATGACAGAAGAGTATCTAGCCCAAAATGCTTCTTTTGAAGTCCCTGAAGTAAGCCTTTGTGCACTTAGTGATGATGAGTTAAATCACTTTGCTTCTCTTGTTTCACCCTTGCGTGGTACAAGTGTAAAGGCAAAACTCATCGACACCCCTGAAGCCTACTATTTTGCTACACTACCCAATGTCAATTCACTCATCCACAGAGGACCACTCACCCCTGAACACGTCATACGCACCAAAGCATTTCCTTTTGTAGTAGATGTATACTTTGATGGAGAATTAACAGATTTTACCAATAACTATGAAACGTATTTTGAAGCCTACGCAAAAGATGAAATCATGCTAGACCTCGCACCTCGTTGGGCTATCATCAAAAACCGTGGAGTGGTAGTATTTGGCAAGGATGACAAAGAGAACAGCATCCTCACCGATATCATCTCACACACCATTCACGCGATGCTACAAGCTGAAAAACTAGGTGGGTGGTTTAGTCTCGATAAACACGATATCTTTGATATGGAGTACTGGGAACTAGAGCAAGCGAAACTAAAGAAAAACTAACTATACTGAAGATAATTTATATAAAAAGGTTCACAATGAAATATATTTTATCTTTTGTCTTTATATTCATACTTTTAGGCTGTGGAGATAGTACCACTCAGACTAAAGAGCAGACAGAAAAATCTTCACAACTTATCAATGGCAAGGCACAAGATACCACGGAAAAGACCAACGATATAATTCCATCTAGTATCCTCCCTGAAAAAGTAAAAAAAACAGTCACTATCTATATCCATGGCTACAGTAAATCTGGCTATAAAAAAGATGGCGTCTATGGTGATGACAACTATGACGAAATACTCGACACCATCGCAGAGATGACAGGATTTCATACTACATCTGACTATGATAAAGATACAAAAAATATCATCGCAATCACACCCTACTATGGAAATATCCCACCAGCATACTATACACCAAAAGATATACAAGACATTGCAGATATCGGTGCGGGTATTCCTCGCTACGCACTTATCGTTGCCAAATATGCCAAACATATCATGACAAAAACAGATGCTGACAAAGTAAACTTTCTAAGCGTCTCTATGGGTTCACTCGTCACCCGCTACCTCATCGAAAAAGATTTAGAACAGTTAGCTAGCCAAAAAAAGATAAGCAGATGGCTCTCCCTAGAAGGCGTCATCCAAGGAAACATCGCAGCTAGTGCAGGCAATCTCCTCTCGCTTGTAGACAACTTTGAAAAACAGTCTATCGATGTAACACATATGTCCTATGACTGGATAGATGAGCACCTAGATAGCAACAGCCCGAACTATCATGATATACAGATAGGATTTGAAAGTTCGACAAAAGACAACGCAAGTAAAGGACTACTCTCTTGGTGGATGCGTAGTAATCAACATTTCCAAGCCAATGATGGCGTACAAGTGGCCAAAGACACTTTCTTTAAAGGCGATTATGCGCATACTTTTTTCCATGAAAACCACTACTCCCTTGCAGACAATCAAGCAGCTTGGGGCTATGCTGCGACATTTTTGACCTCTAAGAAACGGGTTCATATCACCCTACTTGATGCCACACTTAGTGATTTACATGAAAATAATCTCATTTTTAATACCAGCATCAAACCAGCAGAAATAGTCTTTGAAAGTACCGTACACTCTCCACTAGCAATGCAAAAATGGGGATTTATAGAACCCATCAGCCAAAGGCTACTCAAAGGCAAGTATCTCCCACTACACGCCTATCATGATAGCAACACAAAACAGACACTAAATCAAACACTCTTTGACAGCTATATCCTAGAGGACGAAAAAGAGCTATCACTCAATATAACCCCGTATGAATTAGACAGAGAACCAGACTATGGCGTACGAGAAATCACAGGACATGGGGATAACGAAAGCTTGGGAACAGCCACTATCATGATAGAGGTAAAGGATGGGATTTATCCACTCCAAGGGGAAGATTGGAGCGGACAGGTGAAGGTAGAAGTTTTTTAATTTACCGTTTGCATACTATTTTTATCAAGTACTGAGTACTCAGTTGTACCATTAAATGTTGAAATACTCAGTACCTCACCCCAGCCATTGGCAAAGTAAGAATCCAAGACATAACCATTTGTGCCTGTACACTGCGTATGCAATACATCCACATAATCAGCTTTTATAACATTTACACCTGTTACAGTTTGCGTATTTATAGAACCCCTATGTTCTATAAGTTTACATGACATATTGACAGCATTTTCACTAACTTCTACAAAAGTTTCATTGACTCTGATATTTCTTTTCATTTCAATAGAAGAAAACCCATCTACAGATTGAATACTATTTATCCCTATGGAATCCCTGCGTTCAATGCGATTATTTTGATACTCATAAATAGAATAGTCATTCGCATTTCTCTCAAAAACTATCTCTTTTGTATGTTCGCCATTTGCATCATACTCATGTACAGTTTGGGTAACAGTTTTTCCATCTTCTCTTACTAAATAGTTATAGTTGTATGTTGCAAAATCATAGTATACAGAATCAACATCTCCATATTGATAGCCATTGCCATACTCACCAGCACTTGAGCCATTTTGTGTGATAGAAACTATTCGACTAGCCGTTGCAATATATCCATCACTATCTGTCACGCTATAGTTAACCGTATACGTACCGACCTTATAATAGTCTAAGTCACTCGTTACTTGAACATTGCGTGTTAAATCACCATCTTGCGTATCAATCGCTGTATAACCTGGCTCATTAATTTGCTGTCCTACCGCTAGAACTATATTTTTATCTCCTTGTAGTGTTATTGTTGGTGCAGCACCATTTCCTCCTGAAAGCCCACCATTTTCAGTGATATTTACTGTTCGAGTTTCTGTAGCACTAAATCCATCACTATCAACAACTCTATACTTTACGATATAAGTACCCACTTTATAAAAATCCAAGTCTGTAGTCACATCTACCCGTGATGTCAAGTCACCATCCTTAACATCACTTGCACTATATCCTGGATCATTTATCCTTTGTCCAACTCTAAGATTTAGTATCTTATCTCCTTGAAGTGTGATAGTAGGGTTATCGCGACTCAATGCTCCGTTCTCTTGACTAGCCCCATCACACCCCGAAAAACCTATCATGATAGCCACTATCAACGCAGTATAAATCGTTTTCATTGTGTTTCCTTTTTGTTTTATAAACATATCTTAACTAAAAATCGTGAAAAATTAGTATAAACACGCTTGATTAAACTCAACGATTTTCACGTCAAATTACTCTATAATGAACACTATGAATACAAATAAAGTTGTTTTAATCACAGGAGCAAGCTCTGGAATGGGACGCGCTACGGCTATCTTTCTAGCATCAAAGGGCTTTAAGGTATATGCCGCTAGTCGTACCCCAGAAAAACTCATACAGATAGAAAATATACACCCTATTCACCTCGATATCACAAACATTGAAAGTGTCCAAAAAACCATAGAAAAGATAGGAGAGATTGATATCCTCATCAACAATGCAGGCTATGGTCTCGTATCTAGTGTCGAAGAGGTAAAAGAAGAGCAGATGCAAGCACAATTTGATGTCAATGTTTTTGGGATATTGCGTGTTTGCAAGGCAGTCATCCCCATGATGCGTAGGCAAAATGCGGGTATCATCATCAATATCTCTTCATTTCTAGGAAAGATAGGGCTCCCTCTCCTCACACTCTACAACGCTAGCAAATACGCCGTTGAAGGCATCACCGATTCTCTTCGCTATGAACTATCCCCCTTCAACATCCGTGTCCACTCCATCATGCCCGGGTTTTTTGAGACCAATTTTGCCCGTGACAATCTCGTCACAAATAGCCAAACTTTTAGTGAAAACTCCCCTTACGCACCCCTAGTCTCTAGCCTCGCACCCACTATCATTAAGCAGATAAATAACGGCAACGATGCCCAAGAAGTCGCCGCACTTATCTACGACATCATCCAAGATAACGCGTTCAAAGCACGGGTAACAGCAGGGGAAAAAGCCAAGAAATTCATCCCGATGAAAAAAGAGTTAAGTGATGAAGATTTTGAGAGACGGGTGAGGGAGTATTATCAACTTGGATAGTTTCTTTTTTAACATAACAGATACAAGCTATAAAGTCACCGATGAGCGTGTCGATATCTCTAATGGCATCGTTTTTCTTGACATCAAAAAAGCATACACCCAGCATATAAAAAACTTAGATAGACTTATCATGATAGCCCTAGTCAAGGAAGGTACACTCACTATCACAGACCACATCAGCAACAAAACATGGACAACTACAAACAATCACAATGATATCTACTGCTCCTCAAAACAGGACTTTACCCTCACGACCAAGGGAGAAGTTTTTATCCTCTTTATCGCTGATTTTTTCCTCAAACGCTACAAAAGCGACAAACAAAATGAGCCCATAAATTTTCTTTTATCCAAAATGCAAGAAGATATCTCCTGTGAGAAAATAGGCACAAAACCACTCAATGCCCTCAGCCTCTACATCCTCCAGAAAATCACCAAGAAAAATGACAACTTGCATAGTATCCGTTGTGAACACAATGTCATCGAGTTTATGATTCACCGTTTTTCGATGATGGATATGGTCGATAGCGACATCGATGAAGAGAGCTTATATCTCGCCAAAAAAGCCAAAGAACACCTTCTAAAAGATTGCATCACCCCACCAAGCATCAAAGAGTTAGCACACCTCTGCGCCACCAACGAGTCAAAACTCAAAAAAGCCTTCAAACAAGTCTATAACAGTACTATCTACGGATATATCCAAAAACTCCGCCTCGAAAAAGCCAACTACCTACTCAAAGACAAGCGTCTAAGTGTCGGAGAGGTAGCCAAAGAGGTCGGATACAGACACCAAGGGCACTTCTCTAAACTCTTTTTTGAGACCTATGGCGCCTATCCAAAAGAGCTTTTAAAAAAATAGTCTTACACCTATAGGCTTTTATGCTTTATCTCATCTATTGGGTAGTGTTTCAAGCATTGAGTCTTTCAAATTATCCTCCTTATTATATGCACATAGTGTACAAATAATACTTTTTTGGACAATTATCTATCATGGATGATACATAATTCTCTTATTTAGAGTCAAAAGTTTTCATTAAGCTTGAAATTATTTTAATTTTTAACTATAATAATTTAAATTTACAAATAGTTTCATCTTGAACATTATTATATGCACATTTTGGGTGTTGGGTAATGTTTGGATATTGAGGGTGGTTTGTATAGTTTGTTAGATATTAAATAGTTATCTTAACAGTTCCAAACATTCTCATGCCTATCAAAAAGAAAATCATTATGGGATTAGAGCATTTTGCAAATTCAAAACTAGCTATGAAAGACCACAACTTTTTTAAAAAAGTTGCATAAAAATCTTA
>JAJRSK010000016.1 GCA_024278835.1 Campylobacterales bacterium
AAAGAAGTTAAACCTTTAAATGATTATCTCTTATTGTTAAAATTTGAAAACCAAGAAGAGAGAATATTTGATGTTAAACCGTACCTTGAAATAGGAAAGTTTCAAGAACTAAAAGATGAAAATTTATTTAAAAGTGTAAAGATTTGTTTTGACAGTATAGAGTGGGATAATCAATTAGATTTAGACCCAGAACTTTTATACCGAAAATCACACAACAAAACCTAGCACCGAACAGGTAAGCCTGTCGGTGAAGTCAACCGTTATCAAACAAACACCTCTAAACCTATCTACCTAAAAATCATCCAGTTCCAAACTAGACTTGGCATAGTTTGAGACATTGCTCTCAAAGAAGTTACTTTTGATGTCGTTGATGTTGAGATGCTTGGTGACAAGTTGTTGTAGATAGGTCGTGCTACTTTGGGTAAAGATAGGATTTAGCCCTATTTTTTTGAGTCTGTCGTTAGCGTAGTTGTGTACTGTCTGTTCCATTAGCTCTTCAGTGAGACCCATGATAGGATAATTTTTGAGTAGGTATTTTCCATACTCTAGCTCGATTTCCACGGCATCTTGCATCATCTCGTATGATTTATCGATAGTGGCTGTGGCGATTTTATTCTCTTTTTGGATGGTTTTGAAGATATTGGCAAAGAGTGGTAGATGTGTGTTGAGTTCATCGCGCGCGATGAACTGTATCATATCCCTAGCCCCCGGAACTTTATCGCCTAGGGTATATATATACGAAAACCCTAGTAAAAAATAGACACCCTCCAAATTCACAGAAGCCATGGCAGAGAGCAACATCTCATCCACCGAAGTTCCCCCTATATATGAGGCAAACTGTTCGGCGATTTTCATATTTTTTAGGTTGAGTGCTTCATCATGCTTGTAGAGGTTAAAGACCTCTTCGGAGTTTCCACAGGCATCTAGTAAAACCGCATAACTTTTGGAGTGATTGACCTATTGCATGATTTGAAGAGAGAGCGTGGCTTTTACGAGGCGATTTGTCGCAAGTCGTCTAAAATCACTCAGATACTCTTCCTGCGCACTATCATTAAAAGAGAGTTGTGCAAAAGTGAGTTTGTAGATAGCTTGTTCATTGGCAGTTAAGTTGGCAAAGTGTTTCTTCTCTGTAGAAGTGTTGACTTCTGAGGGAAACCATGTGTTGGCATTCATCAAGTCATAGATATTGCTATCCCACTGGTACTTTGAACGGTTAAAGTCCACAAATCCTGTTGGGCTTCCACCAAATATCTTCTCATCTAAAATATCTTCACCGTTTGGATTATAATAATGTGTTGACTTCATCTATCCCCCTCAAAGTTGATAGACTATTATAACCAATAATCCCTTTTTTGCTAAAACAAAATCCCTCTTCTGACAAAATAGTATTGCATCCATCTTTTTTATGATGTACAATATTGCAAAAGGATTTATCATGAACAATATCGCCAAAATCATCCTAAGTGCCATCGCTATCGTCATCATATTTTACGGATTTTTACTGCTCTTACCAAAACCCAAAATCACCTATTTCAAAGATAATGCCTTAAGAGAGTACGCCCTCAATCACAACCTAACCCCTGTACCCACTGACTACAAATCACTCCTAAAAATAGTAGACAACCCAAACAATCCCATGACACCTGCCAAAATAGCCTTAGGCAAACAACTCTTTTTTGACCCTATCCTCTCACTCGATAAAACCATCGCTTGTGCCTCTTGTCATATCTTGGAGGAGGGAGGCGATGACAATATCCCTACGGCTATTGGCTATCATGATAGAGCAAATCCCAAGCATCTAAACTCCCCAACCGTCCTCAACGCTGCCCTCGCCAAAAGACAATTTTGGAATGGAAGTGCTCCCGATGTAGAAGCCCAAGCAGCAGGACTCATGCAAGCACCCTTCGAGATGAATATCACACCCAAAGAGGCAGTCAAAAGGCTAAAAGAAGATGAAGGCTATGTAGCAGCATTTGCCAAGGTATTTGACGGGAACATCAGCTTTTTAAATATCCAAAACGCTATCGGTGCCTATGAGCGTACACTACTGACAAGGGGAGATTATGATAGATTTTTAGAGGGAGATAACAACGCTATCTCAGCAAGTGCTAAACGCGGACTCAATCTCTTTATCCAAAAAGGGTGCAAAGGCTGCCATACGGGCATGAGTCTAGGCGGGCAAAGTATGCAACTCTTTCCACTTCGCCGTTCACTTATGGATATCTTTGAGACAGAGCCTTTCCCTTTTCCAAATAAAGGTGGATTTTTAGGCGAAAATGATAAAAAACGATTTCGTGTTCCTATCCTGCGAAATATCACCAAAACAGCCCCTTATTTTCACAATGGTGGCGTCAAAGAGTTAGAAGAAGCGGTACGCATCATGAGTAAGTATCAAGTAGGAGATGAATTTACACCAAAAGAGATAAAAGATGTTGTCGAATTTTTTAAAACATTAGAGGGTGAACTTGTGCCTTACGATATCAATCTAAGTGCAAACTCCAACTTTGAGGGTATCAATCTCACCGGCATGGATTTAAGCCACAAAGACTTACACGCCATCAATCTCAAAAATGCCAACCTCACAAACTACAATCTCTTTGGCACAAACCTCAGCGCTATCTGGCGTGATGGAAAACCCTGCCTCAAAGGCTCCATCGGAAAATGCAATCAATAAGCAAAAACCATCAAGTACATCATCCAGCCAGTTATCACCGTCAAGACGATATCCACAAAAAGTATTTTCCCCCACTTTTTATGGTTAAATGTTCCAAATTTTTTAGGATAAATCTTGGATGACTTTATCACAAGCCATATCCAACCCACAAAAGTACTCGTAGCAAAAACAAGATGGATGATAAACAGCACCCTCAAAATCATCGTATCATGATAGGCACTCAATGCCCCTGCTGCTTGCAAGTCACCAGAACGCACATCGACCTCAAGCGCCACCACCAATATAGTCACGATTAACAAGAGTGCTAATTGCATATTTTTATGCAGTTGATACTTCCCTTTTGCAGCCAGATAAAATGTAAACATCATCAATGCCGGCAAAAATCCAGACACCGTCATCACCACATCGATGATGATATTCGCGCGTGTACCCAAAAACCCCTCAGCTATCATGATACTTCCCTCTTCATATAAATTTTAAAAAATTATAACCAAATAGCCCTATGTTTACCAAAACATGTTACAATCCTCTCACAAATCAAATATAAGGAAATTTTATGGCAACAGTAACATTTAAGAATGACACAACATGTAATTTAGCAGGAACAGAAGTAAACGTAGGTGACGTAGCACCAAAGGTAACAGTAGTAAACTGTAACCCAATGCTTCAAGATGAGCAAATCGGTGGATCTGATAAAGTACAGATGGTCGTAGTAGTACCTTCACTAGACACACCAGTATGTGACGCAGAGACAAGAAGATTTAACACAGAAGCTTCATCTATCGATGGTGTAGAAGTACTTACAGTATCTATGGATCTTCCTTTTGCAGCAGCAAAGTTTTGTTCAACTGCAGGAATTGATAACTTAAAAGTATGTTCAGACTTTAGAAACAAAGATTTTGCAAACGCTTATGGTATGCTTTTGGCTGATGGTCCTTTAGCTGGTGTAACAGCAAGAGCTATCTTCGTTATCGGTAAAGATGGAAAAGTAGCGTACAAGCAACTCGTTCCTGAAATCACACAAGAGCCAGATTATGCAGAAGCTATCGCTGCTGCTAAAACTGCCGCTGCGTAGAGTATCATGATAGTCCCATTGCGGGACTATCTCCTCGCCTATTGAAGGTGCCCCTCAAAAACCTCGATGCTGCAAATTAACGTTGCTAACAAATGTAACGAAAATCAACAATAGTAAAAAAATATTTCCTTTTTTAAGTTTTATTTAACATTATTTTTTATATTCTAAACATATCAACTTTTATTAAGTTAAAAGAAAAAGTTATATCAAAAGGAAAATATATGTTGATTAATAAGTTTTTTACACACTCTGTTCTATCTCTTTCAGTTGCTTTGTTGCTAAGCGCCTGTGGTGATGATGACAAGATGTCTACACAGACAGCACTTACACCACCCACCTCTTCTACAAACGATAACCCAACCATTACACTCAATGGCGATGCAAATGTCTCTCTCATCGTAGGAGATACCTTCAGAGACCTCAATGCAACAGCATCAGACCCTATAACAGTAGAATCAGACCTTGATACTTCTAAGGCTGGTATCTATACCATCACCTATACCACAACAGATAGCAATGGACAAAAAGCTAGTGTCAAAAGAGTCATTACTGTCTCTCCTGCACCTTCTGTTGAAGGGACTATTCCTATCGACTCCAATATTGAACTTGGTGGAGAGTCTGGTATTCTTTATTATGCCGATCCTCGTCCAGAAGAGAATGGTCAAAATCGTGCTTTGCGTATAGATTACAACAATATGACTTTTACTGACATTTCAGTAAATGGTATCAACCCACACTCTATCGATAGGGCTGGTGAGACAGACAAGTTTTATATCCGTACACAGAACTCTTACTCATTTGATGTTGTAAATTTTAAAACAGGCGAGGTAAGAACCATTGACCTAGACGATCACAAACCAAGAGCCATCGGTGCTTACAACAAAAAATACAATCTCCAACTCCTCTCTGCAAAAGATATGCCCATTGTAGATGTTATCGATGTGAACAATGACCGTGTCATCGCAACACTAGGCGATAGAAACACCTACGATAAAAGCCAACTCACATCAAATGCAGGTGCGGGCTCTGCAACAGGTCACGCGATGTGGCTAGATGAAGACCATTTTATCCTCATTGATAGGGTTCACTATGATGTACTTGTCTATAAAGTGATAGAAAATAGTGATGGTAGCAGAGGTTTTGAAAGAACATCTATGGTGCATGCAGGAACAGCGCTTCATGCTATCAAAAGAGTAGCACAGCCACAAACGAGAAAAGATTTGACTACTTTTTATGCGCTAGGAGAAGGGGACCTTACTAAAGGGTATGCCCCTTTTGTTTTAGAATTGAGTTTTGACCCTAAAACAGGCGTTTTATCCCGTACTAAAAGAGCCGATGGTAAAGATCGTATCGCCTACCTATCTGAAAGCATGGAAAAAATTGACAATGTCAATCCAACGACACATCATGCTGGTATCACACCTGATGGCAAATATTTCGTAGCCCCTGTCTTTGATGGAAAAGTCTATTTTATCAATAGAGAAACAATGGAGACAGAGAAGATAGTACAAGCAAAACTAGGTGCAGCACATATCGAGTTTTCAAAACCACTTGACCTTGCAATCGTCACAAATCACTTTGCACAAGAGTTAACGATTATAGATTTAAAAACGCTCAGTGTCAAAAAGCAACTATTTATCTCTGAACATAGCTTTGATCCAAACAACAATCACCTTTTACAACCGCACTTCTCATACTTGAGTCCCGATGGAAAATATTTTTATACCTTTGCCACACAAGATGGTGATTTCTTAAAAATTAACCTAGAAACGCTAGAGATAGAGGATAGACTCCATACTGGTGGCGCACCAGAGCAAGCACACTCTTAAACATACTCACTGGGGTTTTACAATCCCGGTGCTTTCCACATCGAAGTCGTTACGCCTTCATCGACTAATTTTAGTTGCGATTCATACGCTTTTTTCCACTTTTTTCGTATCTCTTTATAGCTATCATGATACGCCATATTTGGCAGATACTCACTCTCCCAAGCAACCAAAGCTTTAGAAGCTGCTTTCATATCATGATAGACTCCTGCACCAACCCCTGCTGCCATCGCACAACCCAATGCTGTAGCCTCTTTCACCACAGGCACTTTTACTTTTTTACCTGTCACATCTGCGAGAGTTTGCGACCATAACGCCCCCTTACTAGCCCCACCAGCAAAGACGATGGTATCTGGATTGACCCCCGTAAAAGAGAAGATATTTTCCAAGTTCTCCGCCGAGACGATACACGCATTCTCTTCTAAGGATTTAAACATCGAAGCTTTATTGTAGATAGTAGGGTCGATGCCTAGATTTAAAAATGATGGACTTGCATGATACCATTTACCATACTTCATCACATCTGAAAATATAGGCAGTATGCCATAAGAACCAACAGGCACTTTACGCGCTTTCTCTTCTAAAAGCGCGTAGGTATCTATCCCTCTCTTTTTCGCTTCTTTTTTCTCACTCTCACAAAAAGCATCCCGAAACCAACGCATCACCAAACCAGAAAAGAAGGTAATCCCCTCTGCTTGGGTTTGTCCTACGACAACATGGGGATTGATTCTAATGCCCATATCATCAGGTGTCACAGCTGAGGGCATATTGACCACTTGTTGCCAAAATGTCCCGCCAAGCACCGCCACATCACCCACTTCTACCACACCTAGTCCCGCTGCACCAAGCTGCACATCGCCACCACCCATCACAACAAGCGTATCATGATGAAGTCCACTCTCGTTATCTCTCACCTTACCCAACACTTCACCCGTCTCTACACAAGGTGGAAAAATATCTGTTTTTATCCCCACCTTTGCAGCCATCATCGTAGCATACTGACGCTCTTTGAGTGAAAAGAGTCCTGAAGTGCCAGCATTTGATGGGTCACTTGCTATCACCCCACTTAGTCTCGCCAAAACCCAATCGCTAATCATCGACATCTTGGCAACTTTTGCATAGATATCAGGATGATGCTTCTTTAGCCACAAGATACGAGGCAATGCCCCAAGCGCAAAAGTCTGTCCACTTAGCTTATAAAATTCCTCTTCCAAACCAGAAAATGCAGACTTTAACTCTTTAACTTCCGCGGCTGCTCTAGCATCAACATTGGCAACAGCCCAAAGCTCCTTACCCTCTGCATCATAAAGCACAATCCCCTCTCGCATACTCGTAGCAGAAACGGCCAATATATCCTTAGTATCGATATCTTTAGTCGCCTTTTGGATACAACGAACAAGCAGTTTCCAATTTGCCTCACAATCAAAACCCATCGAGTTTTCTACACCCGCCTCAGCGATATGCGTCCACTCTTCTTGTCCCACGGCTATTTGATTTCCTTTGGTATCAAAAAGTACAGCGCGTCCACTTCCTGTTCCTGCATCTATGGCTAAGAGATATTTCATCATTTTCCTTGTGTGATTATATCTATCATGATACAAAAATAGTGGTTTAAAATCCCATTAAGTTTAACTAAGTAAATTAACACTTATTTATCAAAGGAAAGATATGACAACAGCAGGCAGCATAACAAACTATCCCAACGAAACTGTTTCTTTATACAAAAAGAAACGATAGTCTTATGGATTTTTATACCCTTCCCCAAGCCCTCTACACCTACCAAGGTATCACGCAGATACTTTCTCATGGTAACAACTGTATCTTACACAAGAAACTAGATCACGATATCATTGATGCTGAGGCTCTCATCATCTCTCATTCTGTCGTCTATATTGTCAACGGAAAAGTCAAAATCAACACCTATGAAGGCGAAGAAATCATCATCGGCAATGGCGAAATGCTCTTTATGCCCCGCGATAGTTATGTCATCTCAGATTATCTACGGGATGGGGATAATATGGAAGTATTTTTACTTTTTTTTGACCATGATATCGTCATGAAGTTTATAGGTTCTTTGGTAAATAATACGCATGAATCATCCACTCTTTGCAAACTCAATACACCTAAAAATGTTACACTATTTTTAGAAAATATCCATCAGATGAACTTTCATAACTATCATGATAAGTCACTACTAGAACTCAAACTTTTGGAGTTCTTGCACCTCATTAGTGAGGAAAACAAAGAAGAGTTTATAGCTTCTCTCACCCTCTCAGAAAGTAACAAAAAAAAACGAGACATCACCTCTATCATGATAGAACATTGTGATAAAAATCTCACCGTGGCTGACTTTGCAGCTCTCAGCGGTAAAAGCCTTTCTACGTTCAATCGTGAGTTTAAACAAAAGTTTAACAAAACTCCTAAGCAATGGCTAATAAAATAGAAAATGAAAAAAGCACATTTACGCTTATCCAAAGGTGAAAGTGTGACAGATTGTGCCTTTGCCCTAGGATATAGCAATGTTTCTCATTTTATCAAAGCCTATAAGTCCATCTATAAAGAGACACCTAAAGCGATGCAAAAAAACACTATTTGACCGTAATTGACTAGTTATGACGATTTATAGGTAGTTTTACTTTTATATATCCCCTATCATGATAAATATCATTTAAGGAGATATATCATGATAAAAAAAATAACAACACTGACACTATTAGGATGCTTATCATTTGCACATGCTTCTGAGACGAAAGTAGAACAAGTCTTAGACGGATATATGCATGCATGGGCGGAACACAACGTCACAAAGATAGACAGTTTTTACGCCCAAGATGTTATCTGGTATGACTTGCCATCAGATAGTACAACAAAAGGAAAAACAAAAGTTACCAAAGCCATCACAGATGCTTTTATGGGATATGTGCCTGATATGTTTTGGGTAAAAATTGGTGACACTTTTGTGAGTGATGATACTGTGACTTATGAATGGACTTATGGCGGTACTTTTCACGGTGCTTGGGGTGATGCGAAAATTGTCGATAAAAAGTTTTCCATCAAAGGGATAAGTACGACAACTATCAATAAAAAAGGCGAGATAATCTCTCAAAAAGATTATTATGATATGCTTGGATTTCAAAAACAGTTGGGACTTATCAAATGAGTGTCAAGGGTGGTGGGTTTTAGAAACGGAGCACTTTGCTTTTATTAAAATCCAATCTCTTATCATGATAAGCTCTTCTTCTACGATAGTATGCACTTTAGGATAACTTTTAAAGGTGATTTCAAAACCACCTTTTTGAAGTATCTCCACCTGGGATTTTGAAACGTCAAAAGGCAGGACATCATCATGCGTGCCATGTGTGCAGAGCCAATTTCCTTTTTTAAGCGCAGGGTTCATCTCCTTTAAAAGCAACTTCGCATCATAGATATAACCACTTACCGCGATATATCCCGCCAAAACCTTCTCATACCTCGCCCCAAACTCAAAGGTCAAAAGTGACCCCTGAGAAAAACCAAAGAGAAAGCTTTTGTCTGCATCAAATTTACTTTCAAAAAGCATGTCAAGTGTTTTTGTTAAAAGCTTTGAAAAGTCCTTGATACCTTCAAGCTGATTGGGTGGCAACTCATACCATGACTTGCCCGTAAAATAATCATACGGCGCATCCAAAAGTAGATAATTCACATCATCCAAAGCCAACTGTTCAGGCATCCAAGTAAACCCCTGCGAAGAGTCCCCTCGACCATGCAATACAATCATCACTTTTTTAGAGGGAATTTTTGAGGCTATAAATATATGTTTAAGAGGTAAATCAACTAACATAAACCTTCTTTTTTCGCATACTCTAAAATCTCATCTAGATGCACTTCTCGTTCATTGTCTTCGTCTATTTTTCGTGTTTGACAAAGCTCACAGGATGTACCCGCAGTCGTCTCATCCATCAACTTTTCTACACTATTGTGCCCTGCTTTTATCGCTACCAATATATCCCCCATCAACACACCATTGCATAAACAGACCTCATAATCCTCTGGTAATTTTCCGATTTCTTCTAATGTCATCACTTATCCTTTCATATTATGATATAAGATAAAATTATACCACAAAGAAAGCAAATAACACGTTAATCACTTTATAGCACCTCTATCATGATAGTGACTTCATCCCCTACTGCGATACCACCCGCTTCTGCCAACTTACCAAATCTCAGTCCAAATGCTTTGCGACTGATTTTTCCATACAATACAAGTCCCTCTTTGATAGCAAACCATACCTCTTGACTCACTTCTTTAATAGTCAATTTCACCAATGCCTTTTTACCCTCAACCTTCAGTAATTTTAGTGTCATTTTTGGGTATTTTTCTACATCAAAAAAGACTTCTGACCGTAAATACGCGTCACGCTTGGCATCTTTTGTATCGATAGACGCTGTCTCCACTTCACCATACAAAGAGAGAAGTTTTTTTGTCCCTTCATCGATTTCATAGTGCCCAGAAAACTTTTCAAACGTCCCTTTTGTCTTCGTAAACAACATATGCCGTACTTTAAACTCAACTACAGAATTGGCAACATCCACACTCTTTGAAAACAACAAACTAACCTGTAACAACAAAACAAATAACACTCTCATAAAATTTTTACCTCACTTTCCGCTATCATCATGATACAACAATTTAAATGTAATCGTTTTGTAATCAATTTGCGATACTATTCTCTTACCAAAACATAAGAGAGGAATAAATGAAAAAAGTTTTACTATCTACCCTAGCCATGTCGGTACTTGCATCTGCAATTGTCGCCGATGGTGTGACAGTCAAATCAAAAGCAGGCACACTAAAATTCAACGGTACACACTACATCGGATTTGTACACAAGTCCCCTGATGTAGGCAACGATGATGACTACTTTGAAACCAGAAGAAACTACTTTCAAGTAAAAGCATATATGAAAGATAACACAAAAGATTACCTACGAATTACCATGGACACACACAATGGTAGCGATGGTGAAGTCAATGTCAGACTCAAATATGCTTACCTTTACCTTGACAATGTGCTTTTAAATACAGGTGTTGAGATGGGTCAAGTTCACCGACCATGGATTGATTTTGAAGAGCACCATGGCTGGTTATATAGAAGTATCGCCAAGACTTTTGTGGAAGAGCATTCTGGCGCACACTTTACCAATTCTGCGGACAAAGGTATCAACTTTAAGACAAAAACAGACAACTTCACAAGTGAAATCGGTGTTTTCAACGGCGAGGGGTACCACGGCAAAGACAATGACGGTGAAAATGGTCTCTCTTATGAGTGGAGACTCACTTCCAACCTACTAGGTACTGGCAAAAAACATGTGCATGCCACACACGATAGTTATGCTGATTTCTCATTTTTAGGGCAGTACAACACAAAGACACTCAAAAATGATGAAGATTTCGTATGGTATGGTCTGCATGCAGTTTATAACCAACCAGAGTTCTTAGTCGCAGCTATGTATGTCACCGCAGATGAACAAGGCACAGCAAACAATAGCAAAACAGGTACAGGATATACATTTAACGGTGAATACAGACCAACACATGACTGGGCACTCATCGGACGATATGACGCTTTTGAAGCAGATGATGGTGCCGATAGAGAAGAGTATATCGCAGGCGCTGCATACACCTACTCTAAAAATGTAAAATTCATTGGAAACATCTTCCATATCGACAAAGACAGCAACAAAAATGACCAAGCCACTGACAAGTTCATGCTCACAGCAGAAGTGAAGTGGTAATCAGTCAATTCTATATTTCAACTCCTCCTCAAGAACTATCTAGGAAAACTCCTAGATAGTCTCTATACACGATATCACCTCTTCTTTGCTATCATGATACGCTGATATACTATTTTATGATATAATAAAAACAAATAGTAACAAAACAAAAGGAGCGTATATATGGCACATATAAAACTACCAGAATTTGAAGAGATGGCTCCAGCCATTCAAGATAAAGCAAGACCGATATTAGAAAAGACAGGTCAGCTTGGTGAGATCTTTAAACTCTTGGCGATAGATGAAAAAATCTATTTTGCGACTGATGGTATGATACAAAAGTATCTTCTTGATGAAACCACCCTCTCTTATGATATCAAAGAAGCCATCGCCCTTTTAATCTCCAAAGAAAATGGCTGCAAAATGTGTGTCGATGTACACAAAAGCATCGCCAAAATGCTTGGCTTGAGTGAGGAGCGCATAGAACAAATCTTAGAAGGAATTGAGGCTATCGATACAGATGACAAAGAGAAAGCACTCCTACATTTTTGTATCAAAGCATCTCAAAAAGAAAATTACAAGATAGAAAAAAAAGAGATAGATGCCTTAAAAGAGATGGGTTGGAGCGATGTACAAATCATCGAAGCCGTCGCTATTACTGGGTACTTCAACTATATCAACACCCTATCAAATGTCTTTGGTCTTGGGCAGTAATCACGCCTATCATGATACCCTACGGGTCAATATATACCCGCCCAAAAGCACCGGTATCACCCCAAGCATTTGCCGAAATTCCGGTACTTCACCAAGATAAAAATATGCAAAAAACATCGTAATCATCGGGATGATAGCCAAAAGCGCAGAAAGCTTGGTGATATCGATACGATGTAGTGCTTCCATCCGTAATATCTTTGACACGCCAAATATCAAAAATCCTATCAAAAACAGATAAGGCAAGGCTTTTAACAGGCTCTTCATATCCACAGCCGGTTCAAACATCCAAGCCATTATCATGATAACAGGAAAAGCAATCATCGAACGAAAGCCTAGTATCGTTTCAGAAGAGCAAAAGGTACGCGTCTTTTTTGAATAATAATTGGCAATAGGCGCGATAGCAGCCCCTATCATGATAAGCACATCCCCTTTGTTAAACACCATATCATCAGGCACAAGGATAACAAGCGCCCCAATCCCCATAATCACAGCACCAAATGTATGCAAAAGATGCATCTTTTCATCCCCAAAAACATTAAAGTAAAGATAGGAAAAAAGCACTTGCATAAAGATGATGACAGACATATTGCCAGCACTCGTGTACTGCATCCCCCAAAATACAAGGACAAATAGTATGCTTATCCAAAAACTTGTCAACAATAGATACTTATGTGCTGCACGGTTTTTTAACTCAGAAAAGAGATTTTTTCGTATCATGATAGCCACAAAAAAGAAGATGGAAACAAAAAGAGAAAAGGCATACGTATGCAAGGCACCTATCTGTTTGATAGCGACGATAGAAAGGATAGGAAACCAACTCTCCAAGAGTGCCAATCCCAACATATAGAGTTCACCTTTTCTTTGTTCAGTCATCATCTTCCTTTAAAATTTGGCGTAGTCTACTATTTTTGAACTAAATAGTACATAAAGCCTTGATATTTTGTACCATTTAGTCTATAATACTTTTTATGAAACAAACACGCGGACGACCAAAAGCCTGTGACGAGGATGAAGCACTAGCATTGGCGATGAATTATTTTTGGGAGCATGGCTATGATAATGCCTCATTAGATAAGCTTTTACCTGCTATGGGTATCAAAAAAAGTAGTTTTTATCATACTTTTAAAAGCAAAGAGGAACTGTTTTCACGGGCATTGCATCTCTATCGTGAAGAGACACAAAAAGAGTTTATCGCACTACGAGATGAAATGGGCGCTAAAAATGCCCTTATCATGATAGTGGAATTTACTATGCAAGAACTCCAAGATACAGGTAAAGTAAAAGGGTGCCTGCTTGTCAGTTCTGGACAAGAGTGCTACAACAAATACCCACACTTAAGCCAACAAGTCGGGCAAGAATTTCTCTACTTTTTAAAGCTCTTTGAAGAAACAATACAGATGGCACAAACAAAGGGAGAGATAAAAAACACTTTAGTCGCCAAGCGTTTAGCAGGACGCTATATCAGTGCATTAAACGGTCTTTTAGTCACCATCCAAGCTGGAGCACCCAAAGAAGTTTTGGATGACTTGATGGAAAATATAAAAGAGATATTGGAGTAGTTTTCATAACTATTGCACTATCTTTTTTTTAGTCTATTTTTGTACTTATTAGTACAATTTTAGCTACAACAAAGATTATGAGTCAACAAAAGCTATGTACATTTTTGTACCAATCAGTACACATACAAGGAAACATTATGAAAAAATTAACAACAGCTACACTTGTAGCACTTAGCCTCACAGCCAATGCAAACCTTGGATGTCTACCTCAACACCAGGATGAAAAGTAATTGGCTTCATCTTAGCCTAAGATATTTTGCTTCATATCTTCCCACGTAACAGACTTAACTGCTCCAGATTCTAAAGATGCATATCTGTCTTTAGCAAGGTTTACCCATTTTTCCATACTATTTGCATCTTCTCTATCATCTAAAGAAGCTATAAGGTACTGAGCAATCATCCCCTTTTCAGATGCACTCAATGTCTCCAACTCACTCATCACTTGGTTCATTTTTGCAGTCATGAAAATCCTTTTATTCTATATGATTTGAGTATATCAAAATCCATACCAAAAATCAACTATAATATATTGTAGAACAAGGCGATATATGCGAGCCCTGTAAATGAACTTTTCTTTTACTTTAGTCATTCTTCTGCACCATTTTCTTTATCTTCACAGCCTTTTCAAAATGGTCTAACTTGTGTGTAAGTATCCACCATGTAGCCACCTCCATCAACGGCTCTGGGTAATCATTTTTGTTAGCATAAAATGACAAGCCTACATTAGTTCCTTTGGCTTCTACCTTTTTATCACATACTTCTATGATTTTCTTTTTTATGGATGCTCTCATAGTGTTAAAAACCCCTTCTCTATCATGATATCTTGATGTTTAAATATCGCCATCGCTGTGGTCATCTTGGCAAACCCAAGCTTTTCATAAAACCCATCTTTACCGATGTTGGCAAAAAGAATAATTTTATTGTACCCCTTCACACAGTCAAGTAACTTTTGTGTTATCTCTTTTCCAAGTCCCTCTCCTTGATAGTCTGGATGCAAAGCGATATCACAGAGATAGGCACTATCCACACCATCTGCTAGCGCTCTTCCCACACCGATAAGAGTGCTATCATGATAGATAAAATAGACAAATCGACTACCTTCAAATGCCGTCTTTAACATCTGGGCTGGTTTATCCCCTAAAGGTGCTATTTTATACAAATTGGAGAGTTCTTGCCAGTCGATGTTATCACAGGTGTCTAGCCACTTAAAGTTTTTTTCCATAAAACAGAACCTTTCTATTATTTTCTTTCTAAAAATTCAATAACTTTATCTGCAACTTTAGATGCAGATTGTGAGTTTTGTCCAGTGATAAGACGACCATCAACTATAACTTTTTCCTTCCAAGCTTTTCCATAAGTATACTTGCTTCCACGCTCTTTTAATTTATCTTGCAATAAAAATGGGAGAATATTTTTCATTTCTATTATCTTACCTTTCTTATCTTCAAAATTTAAATCTTTTTCTTCTTCATTTGTGAATGAAGTTATTTTTTTACCATAAATCAAATATTTTCCACTTGATAATTTCACATTGATAAGTGCTGATGGACCATGACAAACAGCAGACACAATCCCATTGTTTTCATATATTTCACTTGTGATTTTTTTAACATATTCGTTATCTGGAAAATCCCACATTGTTCCTGAACCACCTGCATATAGTATCGCTTTGTATTGTTTAGCATCAATTTGTGAAAGAGGAATTGTTTGAAAAACTTTTGACATTAGTTCTGCATTTTTCAAAAACATTTCGTTAGACTTGTCTTCCTCTTTAGATTTAAATATTTTTTGATCAACTGGTGCTATACCACCTTTAATGCTGGCTACATCTACTATATATCCCGCTTCTTTAAATTTATAATAAGGCAGTGTTAATTCTGGTAGCCAAAACCCTGTCTTTTTTTCAGTGTTACCTAACTCTGAATGGCTGGTCAATACTATCAGTACTTTATCTTTACTCTCTGCATAAGTTGCAGTTAATGTTATAATAAAAACTATAACAATCCTTACTATATTTTTACTTATTCTTTTCATGACTATCCTTTGATGTGTTGAATAAGAAATAGTACTAGATTAAATAACTTTTGTCATTTACATATGTTGATATCAGCTTTTCGTATTCGACTTAATTGTGTTGGTGTAATCCCTAAGTGTGAAGCAATAAGATATTGAGGAACGCGAGACTCAAGGGTAGGAAATTTTTCTAAAAACTCTGCATATCGCTCAGCTGCACTTTTTTGTACAAATGCAACTTCTCGTGACTCTTTTTCTATAAGCCAATTTTTTTCAAGATAATATATTTGAAATAGCTTCAAATCATCTTTTTTGACTAGTAACTGTCTAAATTTTTCATAATCAATAAAAATAACTTTTGAATCTTCTAACGCTTCTATCTCAAAACAGGAAGGATCTTTTGTAAGAAGAGAGACCATCGAACCAGCAAAAGTATTTTCTAAAAAAAGTTTTTATTGTATTCATGTCCCTGCTCATCGAGGATATATGCTCTTAATAATCCTTTAACTACAAACATAAGGTCTCTTGCAGTATCCCCAAAACGACAAGGACAATCATTTTTTTTAATCATTTTTATCTTTGAAATTTGAACAAGTGACTCCCATGTATCATCTGAAATATATGTATAATTTTCCATAGTTCTACGAAGATACTTTAGGATTTCATCGATTTTAATATCGCTATTTTTTCTTTTCATGTTTTTTTAACCACACAACCTCATCAATCCCCACAAGCAAAGCAAAACTAGCTAATGCCTCATCGAGTTTTACTTGTTTGATATCATCCCAAACCACACCCTCTTCCATCCAAAGATGTAACACATTTAGCTGTTTGGCTTTTCTGTCCGCTTGCACTTCGATACGAGCGATAAATGTATTGCCTTGTAACAGCGGATAGACATAGTATCCCCACTTTCTTTTTTCTTTGGGAACAAATATCTCTATCTTATATGCAAAACCAAATATCTTTTGAAGTCGAATTCTATCCCGTATAGTAGGATCAAAAGGATTAATTATCTCTATCGTACCATCCGTATATGTAAGATTTTTCAATCTCTTTTCGATATCTAAAGATGCAAAACTTTTGACTAACTTACCCATACTATCTTCCCATAAAACCTCTGTCATTTTTTCGGGATTATCCGCAATCCACTGCTTCACTTCTTTCACACTCAAAGAACCCCAAAAGTCTTTTATCTCCTTCACACTAGCCACACTCATCACATCAAGCGCTTTAGTACAAAGCCAATCAACCTGTGCATCTTCAGATAGATGTTGTTGCAAGATATCCAAAGGGATGATATTTTCACGCAAGTCATAGTACTTTCTAAAACTTTTTCGATACGCCGTAGCAAGCTCACCACAGTGCCACATATAATCCAGCGTCGTCTTATGCATATACCTAGACCACCTTCCCTTTTCACCAAGTACTTCACCCTTAAAGTCTTTAGCATGAAGCGCGCCCTCCGCTTTCATCCTCTCTTTTATGGCTTGTTTTCCTTCTTCATCCAAAAGATCTTTATAGTATTTTGATTTATCCAGTTTATCTTTGAGACGCGTAAAGTGCCCTCGCCACATCGGGTAAAACGCAACAGGCAACACAGAAGCATCATGTGTAAAGTGTTCAAATACCTTGCCTTTTTCTAAAAGCAAAGCATCCAACATCTCTTCTTCATACCGCTTATCGCGCGACCAGAGTATATGATGATGCGCCCTAGTAACATTTTGGATGCTATCTACCTGCACAAACCCTAACGCTTTTATCGTCTCTAACACATCAAGTTTTTTAGCACATTCACCCAATAACCCATGCGACTTTAACCATAACGTTTTTATATCATGATTAGATATCTTTAGCATGTTCTACCACTACAGCAAATGCTTTTTTAGCATACGCTTTTTCTTTCACTTACAATCCCATCTCACTAAGCCCTGCATACTCCTCAGGTCTCACATTCCCAGCCCAAATGAGTTTTCTCTCACTCTCTTCAATCGCCAAATCATTGATGCTTGCAAATCTTACTTTCATCAAACCATTTTCATCAAATTCCCAGTTTTCGTTACCGTAGCTTCTATACCATTGACCACTTTCATCATGCCATTCATAGGCAAAGCGTACTGCAATTTTGTTTTCAGTAAATGCCCATAGCTCTTTGCATAGTCTATAATATTGCTCTTTTGCATACTTCTTTTTTAGAAACCCTTCTATCTCTTCACGACCATTGATGAACAAGTCTCTATTTCTCCATCGACTGTCTGGGCTATAAGCTAAGGCTATTTTGCTTGGGTCTTTGATATTCCATGCATTTTCTGCCATGCGTACTTTTTGTTTGGCACTCTCTTTGGTAAATGGTGGCAATGGTAATTTTTTCTCTTGCATATCTAATCCTTTATAAGTGATAGTATTTTTTCTCCAACACGAAAATAATCTTTACTATCATGATAAAGATTCATCATCATGATAGCCCCTTGGGTCAGTGCGACATACTCTTTTGCCAACACTAAGGCTTCTTCTTTGTTATACTTATCTTGCAACATAAACCTTAGAGAATCCACCCAAGCATTAAAATCTTCACGAATGACATCTTTAAACAAAACACTCTCTACAGACAACTCTAAAGCAAAGTTTCCAAAGATACAACCACCTTTACTTTGTAGAAAATAATCATCAATCTTCTTGATGTAAAGTTCTATCCTCTCTTTGAGTGGTATCTCTTCTTTGTAAGCTATGCTATAAACTTCTCGCACAAAATAGTCATGGATATACTTCAAAGATTCTAATCCAACATCATCTTTACTCTTAAAGTGATGATACAAACTACCTTTTAGTAAGCCACAAGACTCAGCGATATCTGCCATTGAGGTATCATGATAGCCTTGGAGCTTAAAGAGTTTGACGGCTTCTTTTAGTATCTCTTCTTTACTTGTTTTTTTGAGTGCCATATTTCTTATCCAAACGATTGTTTGGTAAAAGTATAGTATAATTTTTTCTTATTGTCAACTACGGGTATTATTCAAAAAATGTTGGGATAATTGATAGAACTAGCAATAGTGCCATCATGATATTAAACCGTTTTATACTCACTTTACTTTTTATGAACTTTCGCAAAACTGATCCACCAATAGCCCAGGAGTTTGCAGATATAGAGATGATTTTATCCTCTTCTCGTAAAGCCCCTTTGTTATGCATGGCGAGATTGATAACTACATCAAGCCACTCTTGTTGTTGACAATAGTAGACAACATACTCATCGGTTGATGCCAAAGCAAGTGAGATGTCATTTTTCACATCTCCTATCGATGTATTGTTTGTTGTATTAAACTCCTGGAAATTCTCATCTTCCGGATAGTTCACTACCATATGTCCAACACTAACATCATCTTTCCAGTTTTCTCTATCAAGGGCAGGTATAACCCACTGATAACTAGAATCCAATGCTTCACCATACATAGCTTTGGTCTTTGCCATGTTATACTTTCTCCATGCATAAGTTCTTGCAAACTGTACATCCGTTCTAAACCTATACATATCTCCCATGTCATGCACAGCCGCACCGCTTGCACCTACCCCCTCTTTTAAGTCCTACAAAGAGCACCCCATAAACTCATAAAATCGTTTGTTAGAGCTACTAAGCCTATGTCCTTTATGATTATTTTTATCATATGTTCCAGCGTGTGCCGCCATAGGACCATGATACACAAGTACATCTATATCAGGATACTCGGCAACCATCGCATCCATGACACCTTGATATCGTTCTTAAGTCACGTACTTTTTCAGGGTAACCGTCCAATGTTTCATCCATGATATAATCATAAGTAAGTGCTTCTGTGCTCATCACATCACGCGTAAAACGATTTCCCACTATCTCATAGCCATCAATAGGGATATTGAGTGCCAAAAGCAAAACAGGAGCTGTAATCAGTAGTGATATGTACTTTAACATAGTAGCCTCCTTTGTTAAACTGCATCATACTTAATTATATCTAATATTTATCAAATATATTATTAAACTTATATTTATTTTATACATACTATTTTTGGGTCGCTCTAGTCTGATAATTGTATAATACACATAAAAAAGATGATAAAAAACAATGAAGATACTTATCGTAGGAAGTGGAAATATAGGTACCGCTGTCGCTTATGCTTTATCTAAAAAAGGTGATGATGTCACGATACTTAAAAGAAGCCCAGCTGGCTATCATGATATCAAGTATATACAAGCAGATACCACAAAACAAAAAAGTTTTAAAATGCTAAATAGCGATTTTGAGTATGTGTTGTTTATCGCTGCACCGGATACGCGTAGTGAAGAGACCTATAAAGATTTGTATGAGATAGGATTAACAAATGCTTTATCATTCTTTCATACATCCACTTTTATCTTCGTATCTTCTACCGCTGTCTATGGTCAATCTCAAGGGGAACTAGTCGATGAAAACTCTCATGCAAGACCAAATAATTTTAGAGCAGAAATACTACTAAACGCTGAGCAAAAAGTATTAAGCGTGCATGAAAAAAACATCGTCATCCGTTTCTCAGGCATCTATGGCAGAGGTGAAAGTCATCTACTGCCCAAACTAAAAAACTCTCAAGAAATTCAGTTTGAACCACCCTACTATACCAACAGAATTCATCGTGAAGATTGCATTGGGATTATAGTGTTTTTACTGGAAAAGCTCTATCATGATAGCTTGGATGATAACATATACCTTGCTACTGATAAAAGCAATTTAACCCTATATGCATTGGCTACAAAGATAGCAGAACAACACGGTGTACCTCATCCCAAAAAGCTAATTTTAGATAAAAAAGCAAACCAAAATAAACGCTTAAGTAGCAAAAAACTAGAAAAGCTAGGATACCGATTTAAATACCCTACTTATCACTAAGTAAGCTACTTCTCATATAACACACAAAATCGACTATTTGAGACAGGTGACGCTTCGGTATGCACTTGATGAGATAACTCTTTTAAACCAGCATCTTTAAAGAGTGCTACATCTTCTCCAATCAAAGGCCACGGAGGTCCTTCAAACATCCTCTCTCTTTTGTGTGCCACTACCAATAACTTTCCATTTTTTGTCACAGTATTTGCCACCGCTTGAATCATCTTTTCGCGAAATTCCACGGGCAACGACTGTATCGTAAAGGCTTCAAAGACAAAATCAAAATATTCATGATATTTATCTGGCATATCAAAGATATCTTGCTTTTCAAATACTATATTAGAATCAGAAAAATGCTTCTTTGCCAAATCAAGTGCCGTTTGAGAAACATCTATCGCTAACACATCATAGCCAGCAACTTCCAAAGCATAAGCATCATCTCCCAAACCACATCCGATAACTAATGCTTTTCCTTTGTGTTCTAGCTTTTCATCCAAATAACTTTGCAAAAGAGGATTGACCGCTTGTCTCGCCCAAGGTATCTTCTCTTGGCTTTGAGAATTTTCTTTATATAAATCATCAAACCATGCTGAGGCTTTATTGTGTGATTTCATATTTTTTCCTTTATAAATGGTTTCATCACATCGCTCGTATATCGCACTGCTTCTTGGGCACTCTTTTCACTCAAAGGTTTTCCAAGTGTTTGCATATAGGAGGTATAAAACTGCCACGATATCAATATAGAATCCACCACATACTCCAAAAGTTCAGCACTCTCTATCTCTAACTCACCATTTTCAATAAAATTTTCCATCGTCATCTTGATACGCGCACGATGGGCTTTGTTATCTTCTATATACTGTGCTTGTAAAATGGCGTCTCGAGAAAACAAAAACAAAATCTCACGAAAAAAGAAACGATACTCCCATTGAATCCCTATCAATATCTTTTGGTGCTCTTTTAACGCTGCCAAGCTTTTTGGTAATTCATCTATAGAAAGTGTCATCTTTTCTCTCATCTGCAAATAAAGTAAACGAATAATCTCTTCTCTATTTTTATAGTGATAGTGCAAATTCCCCGGACTAATACCCATCGCTTTTGCGATGTGATTGGTAGTAACTGCTTGGGTATTTTGTTCATTAAAAAGCTTCCTAGCTGTCTCCAATATATCTAGTTTTCTTGACATTTTCTTCCTTTATTTCAGAAGTATAGTGTAAATACTCTAAAATGTCAAATTTTTTAAATATGCATAAAAGCACCATTATATAGGAATTAAAGGATGTTTTACATCACTATCATGACGATAATTAGAGTAATTACTCTTGACAAACAGAATAAATCCATGCTATACTTATAGAGTAATTACACTAAAAAATGTAAAATAAAAAAAGGATTTACAATGAAAACGATTAACACTTTGGCTTTAACAGCTCTTTTAGGATTCAACTCTCTTTATGCAACACCCACTACCTACACAGTAGATAGTGATCACTCTACGATAGGATTTAAGATACGACATATGATGGTGGCTTCGGTTAGAGGTGTATTTAAAGAGTACGATGGTGACTATACGTATGACCCAGAAACAAAACAGATAAGCAAACTGGAAGGCACAGTCAAAATAGCCTCTATTTTTACAGATAACCAAAAAAGAGATGAGCATTTACGAAGTGGTGACTTCTTTGATGCCCAAAAGTATCCAGATATGAGATTAAAACTTATCCATCATGAAGGTGACAAAGCGCTAGTGGAACTCACTATCAAAGGCATCACCAAGCAGATAGAGTTCGAAGTAGAATATCTGAGCGGAGAGAGTAAAGACCCTTGGGGTGCAGTCAAAACGGGTTTTGAACTACACGGTAAAATCAGTAGAAAAGTATACAATATCCTCTTTAACAAGATATTGGAAACTGGTGGCGTAGCCGTAGGTGATGAAGTTAAAATCAATCTTGAATTAGAAGGGATAAAAGTCTCAAAAAAATAGTATCAACAAGGAGTCTATCATGACACGACATGCATTTCTAAAAGTATGCTCTATGGCAGTAGCAAGCACGCTACTGCCAAAAGAGTCAAAAGCTTCAAGACAGAGGATGCCAGCACTTTTTTTTAGTCATGGTTCCCCGATGAATATTATTTTGGATAATGACTTTACAAAGATGCTCAAAAAAACAGCAGCTGATATCCCCACACCAGCTGCGATATTGGTTATTTCTGCCCATTGGGTTGATGATGGAAGTTTGTTATCTAGCACCGATAAAACAGAGACTATTTATGATTTTGGAGGATTTCCTGATGTACTTTATGACGTCTCTTATCCTAGTAAAGGAAGCCCATTTTTGGTAGATAAGCTCAAACTTCCTACAACAAACAGAGGACTAGACCATGGTGCATGGAGTATCTTGCATCATCTTTATCCTGATGCCAATATACCAACGATGCAACTTAGTATCGATAAAAATCTCTCACTAGAAGAGCATTTTGCACTAGGAAAAAGCTTGGATATTTTGCGTGAATATGCTGTGCTTATCATCGGAAGTGGTGGTGTCACACATAATCTGAGATATTTTGATTTTGAACACTTGCATCCTACTCCTGAAGCATCCGCCAAAAGATTTGATAACTATGTCAAAAATGTGATAGAAAAAAGAGACTACAAGATGTTGCTAAACCCAAGTTTATCTGGGGTAGATATGCCCATTGTACATCCCACTTTGGAACACTACATCCCCTTGCTCTATATCGCTGGCTTAGCTTCCAAGGATGAAGAGAGTACATTTTTACATGAAGGATTTCAAAACAAAGCTTTTTCGATGCGTTCTTGGAAAGTTGGATGATAGTCCTATTTTATCAGCAAATAGTGTTAGCATAATAGCGCTATCTTAGCTATCATGATAGCTATAAAAAGGAAAAGATATGTTATATAAAATAGAAGCAAAATACGACAATGCTTCACTAAAAGCATTGTTTAACAAACTCACAGATGGCACCATAGAAGGACAAGAGCCCGATGGAAAAGAGATTATCAAAGCGATGAAAAGTGCGAAGATAGTCTCCAAAAATAGTATCGCTTGGTATGAAACATGCTTTTGTGCTACACCACTCAAGCATGAAAGAGCTACTATTTATGATGATTATTTTTACGACTTCAGACCTGTTTTGGTTGAAAAGCCTGAAGATGATATCGTAGGAAAGTCATTTTGGGAGTATATGCAAGCGCTATGAGCCAAGAAATTCCCCACTTTGACTTACCAGACGATGCGCAAATCAGAGTATCCAGGCTGGAAGAGAAGCATACATCCAAGTACTTTCCAACACACCGCCATAAGTACTATGAATTGGTGATCATCACTTCTACGGTTGCAGGAGATTTTTCTCATGATATCGACTTTAAAACCTATCCCCTTGTGGGCGGTCGGGTCTATTTTATCGCCCCTTCTCAAGCACATACATGGAATATCAAAAGCTATAACAAAGAGTATAAAGGGCTACTTGTCACGTTCAATGATGCCTTTATCCACACAGGAAACCAAACTTTAGAAAACCAACTATTAAAACTTTTCGATCCACTAGATACCAAACCTTATATAGAGTTTGACCAACAACTTTTTCATAAAACATTTCCCACGCTCTCTATCTTAGAAGAAGAGTACAACAAAAAGCATCCAGACTTTTTTGTGCTTCGCGCATTACTTGAAACCCTTATCCACTACATGGCAAAGCGAAAGTCTCCTCGTACACCGCGCAACAATAAAGACTGTCATCGTATCGTGGACTTACGCATCGCCATCGAGAAATATTTTAGAGAAGAAAAACATGTAGAGTTTTATGCAAGGCATCTAGATCTCTCCACTAAGCGACTCAACGAGATATGCAAAGAACTTACAGGAGAGACAGTCACAAAGATACTACACCAAAGACTCCTACTAGAAGCAAAACGAGAGATGATTTCAGGTGTTAAAAACATCCAAACTATTTCAGATGAACTTGGTTTTGAAAACCCCTCTTATTTTGCAAGATTCTTCAAAAAACTAGAGGGCAAAAGCCCCTCAGAGTTTTCTAACTCAATGTTCAAATAGTATCAGACATTGTTCAGTTAATCTCTTCACATTTGTTTAAATAACCTCTATACTGTAATCATAACTCATAAAAAGGATACAGTATGAAAATACTACAAAAATCAACGATACTATTTGCTCTTACATTTGGTATCTCTGTTCATAGTTCTGTACATAGCTTTACGCCAGAGTCACTTATACCTTATGTAAAAGAGAAGGATGCCCAAGGCGAAATAAAAGAGATTTACGATGAAGTCAAAAAAACTTTTGGCATGGTTCCAGCACCCATCATGCAACATAGCGTAAGTCCAGAGCTACTTAAAAACCATTGGGATTTATTTAAAGTGACGGGAAAAAACAAAAACTTTTCACAAAAATTCCTTGCCATCATGCGGATGAGTATCGCCACTTCAGATACATTTTCTTATTGTGCGTACTGTGTTGAAGGCAATGCTATGATGCTAAAACAAGCATTTAAGCTGTCTGATAAAGAGATACAAGATATACAAAAAAACCCCTCAAAAGCGAAGCTAAATCCTAAAGAAAAAAAGATGTTATCATTTTTACTCACAGCGACCAAAACACCCCAAACATTGACAAAAAAATCTTTTGATGAACTAAGAGAGTTGGGTTGGAATGACAAAGACATTTTTGAAGGACTAAAAATGGCAACACAGATGGTGGCAGCCATCTATATGGTCAATAGTTTAAAAATTTCCGTCGATTTTGGAGAAAAAAAATGAAAACACTTTTTAAAAAATTGATGCTAACAGATGAAAACAAAGCTTCCATATTTTTACGCCTAAGCTTTGCTATCATGATGATACCTCATGGTGCGGGAAAACTCTTTGGGATTTGGGGCGGTCATGGATTTACCAATACCATGCATCACTTTACTGAAAATATGGGTATTCCTTATCTCTTTGCTTTTATAGCGATACTTATCGAGTTTTTCTCAGCCATTTTTATACTCATAGGATTTCAAACACGCATCAATGCACTTCTTTTAGCTTCGCTTATGAGTGTAGCGGGAGCATTTCATCTTAAAAATGGTTTTTTCATGAATTGGTTTGGACAAAAGTCTGGTGAAGGATTTGAGTTTCATATCTTAGCCATAGGGATGATGCTAGCCCTTGCCATCTTAGGTGGAGGGAAATACTCTCTTGACAATAAAATAAACACAAAGGATAACAGATGAGAAAATTACTTAGAATTGACACAAGCCCAAGAAAAGAAGATTCACACTCAAGAGACTTAGCCAACAGAGTAGAAGAAAAATGCAAAGCAACACATCCTGATATGGACATCACATATCTTGATTTAAGCCAGATAAAATTGCCCCATATCACCCAAGCTTACATCGAAGCAACCTTCATTCCTAAAGAAGAAAGAAGCTCTGAGATGCATAGTACCCTTGCCTTGGCTGATAAATTTATTGCTGATATACAAAGTGCGGATACGGTACTTATCAGTGTTCCTATGTATAATTTCAACATCCCTTCCGCGCTCAAAGCCTACATCGACTATATCTCTAGAATGGGGGAGACATTTCTCATGGATGAACATGGTGCGAGTGGTTTACTTACAGGGAAAAAGCTCATCATCACCGCAGCATATGGAGCAGATTTTTCACAGATGAAGGCAATGGACTTTGTGGAGCCTTATCTAAAAAGTATGTTTGGGTTTTTAGGATTTGAGGATATCACTTACAAAGTTATCCAAGGAACTTCTATGTTGGCACCAGCAGTACTGCAGGCTAAGAAAGAAGCATTATTTGACTAGTCATGGGAGTTTAGTTTAACTTTTTTACACAAAAGTTAAACTTTATTGCACTTGTGCCGATATAGAAGTAACCCTAAATCAAAAGGCTTATCATGACACGACACACAAGCGCAGAATATAAAGTCCTCTTCCAAAAAAAATATATCGTTGCAGAATTAGCAGGTCTTATCCTTTTTATCGGTGCTATCATCAAGCAAATGTGAAATATCAAAACCAAATGTCGAGCCAACATTGGGTTCGCTTTGTATATCTAAAGTAGCATTGTGAAGTTTGAGTATATACTTCACGATATAAAGCCCCACGCCAATAGAGTTATCCCAAGAGAGAGAATCAACACGGAAGAAGCGCTTGGTGATATTTTGCATATCCTCTACTGATATACCAATACCCTGATCTATTACTTCTAACTTTCCATCTTTCATTCTCACCGTCACCGCATCTTCAGAGTATTTGAGCGCATTTTCTATAAGGTTTGTGAGAAGATTGTCAAACATCCCTCTATCTGCCTTTATCATGATAGGCTCTACCTCCAAGATAATTTCACGATTTGCATACTTTTGCAAGATTGTCTCTCTCACCTCTTCAAGCAAAGTCACGAGATTAAAAGTAGAGAACTCTGGCACAAAACTATCATTGTCCAACTTTATCGCTAGAGAGAGTCTATCTATCATGATAGTAATCTTTTGTGCATTTTTAGTCACTTTATCCAAGAACCTATCTCGTACCTGAGGGCTCAAATCTCTATCTTCTTTGACCGTCTGTGTATAGCCCATGATAGCCGCGACAGGGTTTTTAAACTCATGTGATATAGCAGAGATAATGTCACCCTGTTTTTTACTCAGGAGTTTGAGATTTTTGGTATATTTTGCCTTTTGGCGATCTCTTTTTTCTAGCTTTTTAGAAACCTTATCTATCTGCTTGGAGATAGTTTCAAACTCCTTACAACAACTCACCCCATCAAAATCTACATCATAATTTTTATTGAGCAAGTTTTCTAAAGAGACTTTTATCCGTTTTAAATCATTTGTAATCTTCTGATTTATCCGTAAAGCCAACCAAAATGCAACCGCCATCGCCAAAGCAAACAATACCATCGCTTTAAGCCAAAACTTGAAAAACTTTGCCTGTATACTATCAAGCGCATACGCCATACGCACAAATCCCTTTTTTGTACGCTTTGCCACATACAAAAAGTCTCTCTCCACACTCTCAGAGTAGCGCACACTTGAGCCGATACTACCCATCAGAGCTTGTGCAATTTCGGGACGATTGAGGTGATTTTCCATCCCCTCTACATCACGATTGCTCTCATACTCCACGACACCCTCGCTATTGATGATGGTGACACGAACTCCCGTCTTCTCTTTTATCTGCTGTACGATGTCATTGATATTTTCATCTGTGCCTTCAATACTAAAGAGATCTATCATATTGATAAGCATCGTTTTATGATTGTTTATCTCTATCTTTTTTAGTAAAAAATAACCAGAAAAAGCTGTCACCAACAGTGTTAAAAAAAAGAGGACAAAAAAATTACGAAAATAGAGTTGATCGAGTCTTAGCATAGCTTGTATCCTATACCTCTTATGGCTTGGATGTACTCTTTATCTTTGTTGGGGTCTATCTTTTTTTTGAGGCGATTTATCGTGACATTGACTGTCTTTTCTTGCTTAAACTCTTCATCTTTCCAGACCTCTTCAAGAAGTTGGTCACGGTTTAGTACGATATGCTTATTTTCCATAAAAAAGCTAAGTAAGTCAAACTCTAGTTTACTCAGTGATACTTCCTCACCAGCGACATAAGCACGTCTCTCATCCAAATCTATCATGATGTCTTTATAGATACATTTTCCCTCATCAACTTTTTGAGTACGACGAAGCATGGATTTGACACGTAAAACGAGTTCATTCATATTGAAAGGTTTAGTCAGATAGTCATCTCCTCCTCGTAAAAATCCCTCTTCTATATCAGAATCTTGATTCTTAGCACTCACAAAAATCACAGGAATCTTATATCCATCTGAGCGTAACTTCTTGACAAATTCACTCCCCTCCACACCCGGAAGATTTCTATCCACGATGAGTAAATCCACATCCTCTTCTAGTAGTAACTCTTCTACATGTTTCGTTGAGAGAAATCCTGTCACTTCATACCCCTCTTTTCCCAAGCGGTATTCACTAAGTTCTAGCAAATCCTCTTCATCTTCGATGAGTACGATGTGTGCATTCACAGCTTTAACTTTCCACCTTTTTGGGCAAAGTAGGCAAGCTTTACGATGTTGAGACTTCTATCAGAGATACGTTCTACCTTTCTCATCGTTTTATGAAAGTAGATAAAATCCCTCGCACTCTCAGGCGTGATACAAATCTCTTGGACGATATTTTGCTCAAGAATCGAGTAGATATCATCACACTTACTCACCTCAACATTGACCACCCTATAGATATTTTCCAAGCTCTCTTCACTCTCAGCTTCTATAGCATCTACCGCCGCTTTAAGTGACTTGTAGGTACTTTGGTTAAATGAAAGCGTATCCTCTTTAAGTCCTTCTATCTCAAAATCCCCTGAGATACTCATCTTCACATTTTTAGCATAGGTACGCACATAGTCTGATATACGTGTCAACTCACTAGCAATCTTCAGATGCGCGATAACCACGCGTAAGTCTTTAGCTTCTGGTGAGAAAAGTGCTAACGTTTTGATGATTTCATTATCTATCTTGTTATTTCGATCATGCGCGTCTTTGAGCATTGCCCTAGCTTTTGTTGCTTTTTCAACATCCGAATTTTCAAATGCTTCTATACTCACACCATACGCCGTTAATATATCATCAGCAAGGTCAAAAACCCGTTTTCTCGACTTCTCTAATATCTCTTTATAGTTTTGTAGCATTATCTAAATCTCCCTGTGACATAATCTTCTGTTAGTTTCTCTGAAGGGTTTAAAAAAATTCTATCTGTTTTATTATACTCTATCAACTCACCCAAGTACATAAAAGCCGTATAATCACTCAAACGACTCGCTTGTTGCATATTGTGCGTAACAATGACGATAGAGAGCTCTTTTTTCAGTTCACTCACCAACTCTTCAATCGCCCCAGTAGAGATGGGATCCAGCGCAGAAGTCGGCTCATCAAGTAGCAATACCTCCGGACGAAGTGCCACCGCTCTAGCGATACACAGACGCTGTTGCTGTCCACCTGAGAGTCCCATCGCCGAATCTTTGAGTCTATCCTTGGCTTCATCCCAGATAGCTGCACCTTTTAAGGCATCGGTCACTTTCTCTTCTAGTATCGTCTTGTCCTTTATCCCTGCTAGTTTCAAGCCATACGCGACATTGTCAAAGATACTCATCGGAAAAGGTGTCGGCTTTTGAAAAATCATCCCTACACGCTGACGAAGCTTGATAAATTCATTCTCTTTTTTGAGTGTGAGGATATCATGATAGCTCTCATCCTCTAAATCTAAAAGATTGACTTCTCCTTTATACTCATTACCCGGATACAAATCATGCATACGATTAAGCGCACGAAGAAGCGTTGATTTACCACAGCCAGAAGGTCCTATCATCGCGGTAATTTTGTTTTTATATATCGGTAGATTCACAGATTTTATCGTCGCACTCGGCGCGCCCTTGTACTTAAATGAAAAATCTTTGATATCCATGATGATTTCTTTTGCCATAAAATCCTATCCCTTTGAGATGTTTGGGATATCATAACTTTTTTCGATTACAATATGATTACAACTTGATATTTTGCATTACAAATTTTACAAAAAATAGCTATACTCCTATCATGATAACCCTACCCATCACCCACATCCTACCCCAACTAAAAGAGAAGCTTCAAACCCACAATCAACTCATCCTACAAGCCCCACCAGGAGCAGGAAAAACAACAGCTTTACCCCTATCCTTACTAGATGAACCTTGGCTAAGGGATAAGAAAATCATCATCCTAGAACCACGGCGTTTGGCGGTGCGTGCTTCGGCTTATCGTATGGCAGAGATGTTGGGTGAAAAAGTAGGAGAGCGTATAGGCTATCAGGTCAAGATGGATTCTAAACAGAGCAAAAAAACCCAGCTGCTCATCGTCACAGAAGGGATACTCACGCGAAAACTCCAACATGACCCTAGCCTAGAAGATGTAGCACTCATCATCTTTGATGAGTTTCATGAGCGCTCCTTACACGCTGATCTCTCTTTGGCATTAGCCTTAGAATCACAATCGGTTTTGCGTGAGGATTTAAAACTGCTCATCATGTCTGCCACACTCAACACCTCCGCCTTACACGCACTTTTGCCTGATGCACCATTACTTACTAGTGAGGGGAGAAGCTTCCCTATAGAGCGTATCTATCTTGATAGCAAGAGCAAAGAACCTAGTAAAAAAGAGCTACCTTTTTACCTGCATCAACGCCTTCTAAAGATTCTTGAAACAAGCACTGCTAACATACTAGTATTTCTCTCAGGCGTTAGGGAGATAAAAACCGTAGAGCGCCTACTCAAAGAGAGTAATCTCAAAGGGCAGGCTGGCGCGCTCATCATAAGCCCACTCTATGGAAACCTCAGCAAAGAGCAACAAGACCGCGCCATACAATCCCCCAAAGATGGACAAAGAAAAGTAGTCCTAAGCACCAACATCGCACAGACCTCTTTGACCATCGAGGGCATCGGCATCGTAGTAGATTCAGGCATACACAATGTCTCACTATTCAATCCTTTTACGGGCATGAATAGGCTAGAGCGCCGTTTTATCTCACAAGATGCTTCCACCCAAAGAGCGGGGCGTGCTGGACGACTTTTTGCTGGAACCTGTTACCATCTTTGGCACAAATCAAAAATCTTACAAGAGCACGACACTCCAGAGATCCTACAAGCCGACCTCACCCAACTACTCCTAGATCTAGCACTCTGGGGCGATAGCAATCCCGACAACTACGCATGGATAGACACCCCACCAATCACCGCCATCAGCCATGCCAAAAAGCTACTTTTTCAGCTAGGCGCACTAGATGAAGAGGATAAAGCCACCCCACATGCCACAGCGATGAGTCACTTTGGGATGCACCCGCGCTTGGCACATATGATGATAAAAGCCAAAGAGTTAGACCTTGGCTATGAAGCCTCTCTCTTGGCAGTACTGATAAATGAAAAAGATATCTTTCAAAACAGCTATGCCTCTAGCGATATCAAAGAGCGCGTCCTCACCCTGCACGACGTAGCACAAAAAAAAGCTATCAATCAAAAATTTGTCGATATCAAACAGTGTCACTATCTGCTTAAAAATGCCAAACACATCGAACCTCTCACCAAAAAGCAGATAGAGTCCAATGCCCTTGGTTTTCTACTAGCCTTTGCCTATCCAGAACGCATCGCTAAAATCCGTCAAGCCCGTGCTGGAACCTACCTCCTAGCCAATGGCAAAGGTGCAGCACTCAACACCCAAGATACACTCTTTGGCTCACCCTTTTTAATTCTTTGTGATGTAGACGCAAACAAAACAAATGCCACGATTTACAAAGCCATCGCCATCAACAAACAGGAGATAAAAGAGCATCTCCCCCACCTCATCACAAAGGGAGAAACGGCAATTTGGAATGATGAAGCACAAAGAGTAGAACTAAGATATAGTGAAAAGATAGGCAGTATCACCCTCACCCAAAAGCAACTCACACAAAGCAATAATCCAGAGATAAGCGAAGTACTCTTAGAGGAGCTAGAAGAGGCAGGGCTAGAGGTACTCAACTGGGACAAAGAGACAGCCCAACTTCGCCAAAGGGTCAACTTCCTAAACCACCATGGCTTTGCCTTTCCCAACTTATCAGATACCTATTTGAGAGAAAATCTACAAGAGTGGTTAAGCCCTTATATCACAGGAATGAGCTCTTTTAGAGAGTTAAAAAGTCTCAAACTCCACCCTATCATGATAGGACAACTCAGCTACCAACAGATCCAAATCCTAGACAAACAAGCCCCTAGCAAACTCAAAGTCGCCTCAGACTCTCTTATCACCATAGACTACAAAGACCCCAAGCAACCCATCTTGGCTGTACGCCTTCAAGAGATGTTTGGCACAGCACAATCACCAAGTATCCTAGAGGGAAAAGTCCCTCTCATGTTACACCTGCTCTCCCCTGCTTCACGCCCTATGCAAATGACAAAAGATTTAAAAAGCTTTTGGGAAAACACCTATGCAGATGTCAGAAAAGAGCTAAGAGGAAAATACAAAAAACACTATTGGCCCGAAAATCCGCTAGAGGCAGAGGCGACATCAAGGACGAAGAAGAGGATGTAATTAAAAATCCTACCCCTTATCCCGTGTCATAAATCTTCCCATCAAGTTTATAAAAAGCACAATCATAGTCAGCACAAATGCCGCAGCCCAAGCCAAGTCTCTACTCTCTGCATCGGGATAGTTTGCCAGATTGTAGATACTCACGGTGAGTGAAGGAAACTGGTCATTCATATTCATCGTAAAGTAGGCATTGTTTGCCGAAGTAAAAAGCAGTGGTGCTGTCTCACCGATGATTCTAGCAAAGGCGAGTAAGATACCTGTCGTGATACCTACCTTGGCTGCTTTTAAGACTATTTGCAAGATGATTTTGTGTTTACTGCCCCCTAGTGCAATGCCAGCTTCTCGAAGCTCTTGAGGCACTAGTGAGAGCATATTGTCCGTTGTGGAGATGATGATAGGAATCATCATGATAGAGAGTGCCACCGACCCTGCCCAGCCACTATAGTGATTGAATGGGTCTACAAAAAGTGCATAGACAAATACCCCGATAACGATAGAGGGAGCGCTCATCATGATATCACTGAGATTTCTGATGATAGTTGCAAGTGTGCTATCATTGCTGTACTCGCGCAGGTATATACCTGCCATCATCCCTAGAGGTACACCAATTGCTGTTGCGATGAGAGCCATCGTAAACTGCCCGACTAAAAGGTTTCGTATCCCACCCTCAACCATATCATGAACAAACATCGAAAAGTGAAAACTACTCAAGCCCTTCATCGTCAAAGTAGCCAATATCCAAAATAAAAAAGTCATACCCAATACTGCAGAGAGTGTAGCTAGTATCATGATGACTTTATTTAAAATAAGTCTATTCATCTTTTCTTTCCTAAAAAGTAAAATTTGGCTATAGAAATGATGATAAAACTCACAATAAACAACACCAATGCCAAGTAGAACATGGAACTCAGCTCCAAATCCTCAGCCTCTGCAAAGTTATTTGCCAACAGTACCGGTATCGAAGTGGTTGCATCGGTAATTTTAGAAGGGATTTGCATCACAGAACCTATCAAAAATGCCACCGCCATCGTCTCACCAAGAGCCCGTCCAAGGGCAAGAATGATAGAACCGATGATACCCGTCTTAGCATAAGGCATCACGATATCCTTCACCACCTCAAACTTTGTCGCACCCATCGTATAGGCACTCTCTTTTAAAATATCAGGGGTGGTATTCATACTATCTTTAGTGATAGCAGACATAAAAGGGATTATCATGATAGCAAGCACCAAACCAGCGGTGAGTAACCCCATCCCACTGCCTCCTGCAAACTGCTGAACAATAGGGGCAAAGTAAAAAAGCCCCCACATCCCATAGATGATACTAGGAATCGCAGCTAAAAGTTCGATAGAGATAGAGACAGGTTTGACCATAAAATCAGGAGCAACCTCTGTCAAAAAGATAGCAATCCCCATCGCGATAGGTGTCGCCACTAGCATCGCTATAAGTGTCGCATAGAGTGTCCCTACTATCGGCACTAAAGCACCAAAAACACCCCCTTCATCATCTTCTCCCACTTCCCAGACATTTTCTACCAAAAACCCCAAACCAAACTCTGATATAGAATACTTAGAGTAGAGAAAAAGGGTGATAAAAATACCTAAAAGAAGGAAGAACGAGAGTGTCGCTGAGAAAAAGGAGAAATTTCTAAACAGCCTTGCACCCATCTTTATAACCTTGTTTTTTATTTATTGGATAATAACTTATTTCGGTTACAAAATGGTTACAAGCAAGTCTCACTTGAGATTATTTAATCCCTTTATCCGCCCAATACTTTCGAATCATTTCTTTAGTCTCTTTTGGAAGTGGTACATATCCCAAATCTGTTGCGATTTTATCACCGTTATTGTAGGCAAAATCCATAAACTTCGTCACTTGCTTGTTTGTCTCTGCTTTCTCTTGCGGCAATAGTATAAATGTCGCCGCTACGATAGGATAAGAAGTCGCACCATCTGGATAAGCGATGAGTGCATAAAAGTCATTATCTGGTGTCCATGTTGCATACTTGGCAGCATCTTGAAATGAGCTGAGTGTAGGCAAGATATATTTACCCTCTTTATTTTCTACTTGTGCCGCTGAAAGCCCAAGCTTTTGCTTGTATGAATATTCCACATACCCGATAGAGTATTTTGTCTGCTCAATATTTGCCGAAACACCTGAATTTGACTTGCCTGCGACGACATTGCCTTGCCAGTTTGGTTTTTTACTCGCTTTAAACGCTTTATCATCTAGTTTTGATAGATAGTAGGTAAAGTTATATGTTGTTCCTGATTTATCCGCTCTGACGGTAACAGTTATCTTTTCGTGTGGAAGTTTCACATCTGGATTGACACTTGTGATTGCTTTATTATCCCAATGCGTAATCTTTCCAGAAAAGATACCTGCAACAGCTTTTTCACTTAGCTTTAACTCTCCATCTTTCACGCCGGGGATATTATAAGCAAGCACGATACTACCAACGACTGATGGAAACATTAAAAGTTTATTTTTTGCTAATTTTTTTGCTTTTAGGGGCTTGTCACTTCCTGCAAAATCTACCATTCTCTTTTTGATAGATTTGATACCATCACCTGAACCCGTTGGTGTGTAGTTTACTTTCTCACCCGTCTTTGCATTGTATTGTGCGATCCATGCTTTATAAACTGGTCCAGGAAAAGATGCACCCCTACCTTGTAGTTCACTTGCTAACAAAGAAGTTGTTGCCAATGTTGCAGCGATTGATAATGTTACTAATGTTTTAAATGTCATTTTACTCTCCAATTTTGATTTCAGGAGAAGTATAAACTATGACGATTACAAAACGATTACAACTTTATCCCTGTTATCAACTTGTTATCATGATGATATATAGTGTCACCGTATCACAATAAAAAGGAGTTGATATGAAAAAAGAAGAGAAAAAAGAAGTGCTCACATTTGCTGAGCGTTTAGTAAGAATAAGATTGAAGAAAACGAAAGAGGGAAAATATCTCTTAAATGAAAGTTAGAGCGTCTGCTCCATACCTAAAAGTATGGAGCAATGTGATTTAGAAGTCACCCTTAGCCGCTGCGTACATCGCACCGTATACAGTATCTCTCACTTGTTCAGCCATTTTTAACATGTCAGGCTCAAGTGTTTTTCCACCATGAATCATAAGACCCATATCCATAGTATTTAACCATCTATCGCCATTGTCATCTTCTTGCAGCATGATACGACAGGGCATAAAAGCACCAAACGCCATAGAAAAATCTAAAAACTTTTGCGCAATTGGACGAGAACACAAAGAAAACGTTCTTGCATATTTCGTTGGTTTACCACTAGCATCTATAGGAGAACCATCAAAGATAGTGACATCACCAACTAGTGCCATATTTCCATCACTTGCAACACTCTCGATGATATCTTTGATATCTTCATTTGTAACCTCTGGATCAACTTTAACTTTAATTGACATAGCATCAGCAGTTTTTCCAGTTTCTAAAACACCGCCAAACATATTCATATAAAGACTTAGTGCCTTAGAATCAAGTGACATAACTGGACCACCAAACTTAACAAATGCAAAAATCAATGCACCTACAACCACTAACCCAATAAACGTAAAAATACCTTTAATAAAACCCATATACATCCTTCTTAAATATTTTATTTTTAAACAATGCTACACATATCTAAACTAAAGATATGACAACTATTATTTTTTAAGTAGGGATATTATAGATAAGTTTTTCTTATTTTAAGATTAAAGAGAGCACTATCATGATAATTCGCTTATCATGATAGCGTATGTTTACGCGTAAAGCTTTGGTGCACCTAACTGCTCATGGATATTGTTTGCCATCGCAGGTTGGATACCAAGACCTTTTGCCAGTTGTGAAAGGTAGTGTGCTTCTTTGTTTGTATCAAGATCAATCGCCATGAGTGATACTGCATACACTTGTTGTTCCATACCACGGGGGATACTTCTCACAAAAGCATTGACATCTAGTGGCGCATTGAATTCCGCACGCACAAAATCAGCTTCAGCTTGAGAGATATCACCTAGTTTTGCAATGATTTTCTCTTGCTCATCTTTATCGATGTGCCCATCTGACTTTGCTGCATTTATCATCGCTCTGATCATAAGTTCAGCTTGCGTAGCGGCTTCTCTTTGATCTACACCGATTGGCAAGTGCTCACAACGGTCATGTGAAGGATTTGGAACATCAGCATTTTGCGCCTGTGCATACTTTGCAAGTGCACCACCCAAAAGACCACCAAGACCACCGCCACTACTATTGTTAGTACCAGCACCACCACCAAGAAGGTTACCTAGTAAGTCACCCATACCTCCACCTTGTGGGGCTCTTTGCTGCTGCTGCTGTTGCTGTCCGCCACCAAGTAATGAACCGAGTAAATCACCCATACCACCACCTTGACTAGCGCCACCAAGTAAACCACCTAACAAATCTCCCATGCTACCACCCGAAGTAGTTTTGGCAGCACCTCCACCAAGCAAAGAACCCAAGATATCGCCTAGTGCACCACCACCTTGTGTTTGTTGACTAGCACCACCTTGTAAAGCACTTCCTAGTAAATTACCCAAGACATTTCCACCACTTCCTTTTGATAAACCACCACTTCCTAGCAAACTTCCTAATATCTTTATCGTATCAATAGCATCCATTATAATCTTCCTTTATTTATTTTATCGTTAGGTCAAATGACCAGTAGCAAACTCATATTCATTCATTATACTAGAATCATATATAATTTTTATGAAATTTGTCTTTTTAAGAGATAAAGTAAACTATTTTATAACCTATGAACATCTCCAAAATAAATTTTACATACTAAAGGGCATCTCTAAAAACCCATTATGAATGACTAGGGTTTTTAGAGGTGCCCTAAATTTCTTTATCATGATACAAGTCAAATCCTAGTACACTACTATCATGATAATTACGAAAGAAGAGAAACTATGAGCGAAAAAAAACTATTTGAAGATTCTGTGAAAAATATGCTCACCATCATCGGTGAAGACCCTAGTCGTGAAGGACTTGTAAAGACCCCTGAACGTGTGTTTAAAGCCTTTGAATTCATGACAAAAGGCTACAAACAAGACCCCAAAGAGATACTCAACGAAGCCCTTTTTGAAAGCTCAAACGATGAGATGGTACTCATCAAAGATATCGAGTTTTACTCCATGTGTGAACACCACCTACTCCCTATCATCGGTCGTGCGCATGTCGCTTATATCCCCGACGGCAAAGTGGTCGGACTCTCAAAGATTCCACGCATGGTAGAAGTGTTTGCCAGAAGACTGCAAATCCAAGAGCAGATGACTGAACAGATAGCAGACGCCATCATCGAGACGATTCAACCCAAAGGCGTCGGTGTCGTCATACAGGCAAGACACATGTGTATGGAGATGAGAGGGGTAGAAAAAGTCAACTCCACCACCACCTCTTCCGCCCTTCGAGGAATGTTTCACAAGGGCAAAACACGCAGTGAATTTTTAAACTTTATCAATTCACCAACAAGCATTAGATTTTAAATCATGCCTCTCTCTTCTATCAAAGCAAAACTCTCCGACTCCCTAGAAGTACGCTTTGGAAGAGTTGAAAATATCACCGCAACCAACATCGAAATCACAGGACTCAACCCCAGCATCGGTGATATCATCAAGATAGTCTCTCATCATGATAAGAGCAGAGAAGAACTCTCTATGGTCACAGAACTTAAAAAGCACTCCTTTTTGGTCTCTCCTTTTCGTTATGTCGAAGGATTAAAAATAGGCGACGCTGCCTATATCAACGAAGAAGGGCTTAGTATCGGTCTTTCTGATGATATCCTTGGGCGTGTAGTGGATCCCTTTATGCATGCCAAAGATGGGGGAAAACCTATAAAAGTATCCAAAAAGATGCCTATCATCAAAGCCCCTATCGATGCGATGAAGCGAGGAATGATAGAGAAGCCATTTTCTGTTGGTGTCAAAAGCATCGACGGACTGCTCACTTGTGGTGTAGGTCAAAAACTCGGTATCTTTGCAGGAAGTGGTGTCGGTAAATCAACACTCATGGGGATGATAGTACGCGGAGCCGAAGCCCCTATCAAGATTGTCGCTCTCATCGGGGAGCGTGGGCGTGAGATACCTGAATTTATCGAAAAAAACTTGGGAGGGGATTTGACCAATACGGTGCTTATCGTCGCCACATCAGATGACTCACCACTCATGAGAAAATATGGTGCATTTTCTGCCATGTCAGTCGCAGAATACTTTAAAGAACAGGGGCGCGATGTAGTCTTTATGATGGATTCTATCACCCGTTTTGCCATGGCGCAGCGTGAAATCGGACTAGCCCTAGGCGAACCTCCTACTTCCAAGGGTTATCCACCCTCTTCACTCACCCTTCTAGCCCAACTGATGGAACGCGCAGGAAAAGAGGAAGGAAAAGGCTCTATCACCGCATTTTTTACGGTACTCATCGAGGGGGATGATATGTCTGATCCCATCGCTGACCAATCACGAAGTATCCTAGATGGACATATCGTGCTGAGTCGTGAACTCACCGACTATGGTATCTATCCGCCTATCAATATCCTCAACTCCGCTTCAAGGGTCATGGGAGATGTCGCCACCAAGGAGCATATCCAAGCCACTATCGAGTTCAAAAAGATGTATGCCCTACTCAAAGAAAACGAAGTCCTCATCCGAATCGGTGCTTATCAAAAAGGAAATGATGAAGAGCTAGACCGTGCCATTGAGAAAAAAAGTGCCATGGATGACTTTTTAAAGCAAGATTCTGCCACTAATTTTACTTTTTCAAACACTATAAATGAACTTATGGCTATAATCACCCTTTAATTGTCTTGTTTTAAGCTGTAATTAATAAATCAGGGTGTATCATTTGGAATGAGACAAAAATTGTCCTTTTTAAAAACTAAATTTTGGGAGTCTTTATGAGAGTCTATTTAGACAATAACGCAACAACGCTAGTTGATCCACAAGTAACCGCTTGTATGGAACCATTTCAAACGCAAGTGTATGGAAATCCAAACTCGCTTCATGCTTTTGGTTCTGAGTCACATATCGACTTGAACAATGCGATGGAAAAGATTTATGCGGGTATTCACGCACCAAAGTCTGATAGTATCATCATCACATCATGTGCGACTGAGAGTAACAACTGGGTGCTAAAGAGTATCTATTTTGACTATATTATGTCTGGCAGAAAAGATCATATCATCATCTCTGAAGTAGAGCATCCTTCTATCATAGCAGGCGCTAGATTTCTGGAGAAGCTAGGCGTAAAAGTAACCTATCTTCCTATCAATAGTGAAGGGATTGTCACAGCACAGTCAGTGAGAGACAACATCACACCAAAAACAGCGCTCGTCTCTGTGATGTGGGCGAACAACGAAACGGGAGCGATTTTTCCAGTCGAAGAGATTGGTGAGATTTGTAAAGAACATGATGTACTTTTCCACACCGATGCTGTACAAGCCATCGGGAAGATACCTGTAGATGTGCAAAGTTTAAATGTGGATTATTTAACATTTTCCGCGCATAAATTTCACGGACCAAAAGGGGTTGGTGCGCTTTATATGAAAAAAGGTAAAGAACTTACACCCCTATTGCATGGTGGTGAACATATGGCAGGACTTCGCTCAGGTACACTCAATGTTGCCGGTATCATCGGTATGGGAAAAGCGATGGAACTAGCCATCGATTGTCTTGATTTTGAGATGCCTGATGTTGAAGAGCTTAGAGATAAGCTTGAAGATGCTCTCTTGAAGATAAAAGACACTTTTGTTGTCACACCAAGAGAGAAAAGAACACGAAACACCATGCTTATCAGCTTTAGGGGTGTTGAGGGTGAATCCATGCTTTGGGATTTAAACAAAGCAGGGATAGGGGCTAGTACAGGTTCTGCCTGTGCCAGCGTAGATCTCGAAGCCAATCCAGTCATGGAAGCCATCGGGGCAGATGATGATTTAGCGCATACAGCGATTAGGTTTTCTTTGAGTAGATTTACGACAGAAGAAGAAATCGATTACACTATAGGTGTCGTACATGAAGCGGTAGAAAGATTACGGGGTATTTCAAGCTCATATGCTTATACACCCAAAAACCACGAAAGTGCATTGTAAAAGGATAAAAGATGGGATTTGATAGTTTAATTGGCGGAAGCATCTGGGATGAATATAGCCAAAAAGTACAAGATAGAATGAACAGTCCATTATATATGGGTGAATTCACAGAAGAAGATGCAGCAGCAAAAAATGCGAAACTTATTGTAGCAGACTTTGGTGCTGAGAGTTGTGGTGATGCGGTGAGACTTTACTGGTTAGTAGATGAAAAAACCGACACTATTATCGATGCAAAGTTTAAATCATTTGGTTGTGGTACAGCTATCGCTTCTTCAGATGTGATGGCGGAACTGACGATAAACAAAACCGTACAAGAAGCCGTAAAGATAACTAACATCGATGTGGAATTTGCGATGCGTGACAATCCAGACACGCCAGCAGTACCACCTCAAAAGATGCACTGTTCAGTCATGGCATATGATGTTATCAAAAAAGCCGCTTCTGAGTATATGGGTGTCGATATGGAGAGTTTTGAAGATGAAATCATCGTCTGCGAATGTGCCCGTATCTCACTAGGTACGATAAAAGAGGTGATTAAACTCAACGACTTGACTACTGTTGAGCAAATCACAGACTACACCAAAGCCGGTGCATTTTGTAAATCATGTATCAAGCCTGGTGGACACGAAGATAGAGAGTGGTATCTAGTCGATATCCTCAAAGATGTAAGAAACGAGATGGCAGCAGAAAGTGTGAAAGCTTCAGCTGACTCAGCAGCAACTGGTGGTGATGTAGCATTTGCACAAATGACATTGGTTCAAAAACTAAAAGCGGTTGAAGCCACGCTTGATGAAAACATCAGACAGATGCTCATCATGGATGGTGGAAACATGGAAGTCCTTGACATCAAAGAAAACGGTGCAAACATCGATATCTATATTAGATACTTAGGTGCGTGTTCAGGATGTGCAAGTTCTGCAACTGGTACACTTTATGCTATTGAAGCGACTCTTAAAGAAAAACTTGACGAGAGTATCCGCGTTTTACCTATCTAATATTCTCAAAAGGGACTTACGTTAAAAAGTCCCTTTTTTTCATTTTCCTAAAACAATTTTAATATTTACCGATGTAATAGACAGAATTTATTACAAAGGGGTTCCTTATGCTACATTTCATCATGCCAAAGTCACTTTTCCTGAGAATGCGCACCGTACACTATGTAGGTATCGCACTACTCATCATCAATGCACTTTTCTTCACAGATAACCTCATAGGCTCCATCATCCAATACACCGTTGCTGCTGTTATCTTCATACACGACTTGGATGAAAAGAAAAATGGTGTCGATGCTGCAAATAAGATGCATGATTATCTTGCGGACATGAAGATTAACAAACCCTTAGATTTAGATTTAAAGTATTCATCTGAGTACAATGAAATGGCGAGACTTATCAATGATTTTACCACGAAACTCTCTTCTTCCCTTGATATCACAGAAGATACTTCAAGCACAAAAGCACTCTCTCTAGAGATGCTAGCATTTTCAAAAAATATCGAAACACAATCACTTAAGATTCAAAACGATTTAGAAAAAAGCTATGTAGAGATAGAAAACTCACTAAAAAGTAGTCAAGAAAATGAACTCTACGCCAAGGAAACAGGAGAGAGCATTCAAGAAGCTAACAAGATGATTTTACAAGCCCAAAAAGATATCCATGATTTAAGTGAAAATATCAACGAAAGAAATATACAAGAATCTGAAATCAACGATAGACTTCTAGAATTATCAAGTCAATCACAAGAGGTCAAAGGGGTACTAAACATCATCTCTGATATCGCTGATCAAACCAATCTTCTCGCACTCAATGCCGCCATCGAAGCAGCAAGAGCAGGAGAGCATGGTAGAGGATTTGCCGTGGTAGCCGATGAAGTACGTCAGCTCGCTGAACGAACCCAAAAAAGCTTAGCAGATATCAACACCACTATCAACATCATCGTCCAAGGCATCAACAATGTCTCTGCACAGATGAGTGAAGGTGTAGAAGCATTTGAGACTATCGTCACGATATCAGACAATGTCACATCACAGATACGAGAGAGTGTCTCATTTATAGAGTTAGCCACAAATAGAAGTACGGAAAGCTCTAAAGAGTCACAGCATATAGAAAATATACTCCAACATACAGGTGAAAGTATCAAAAAAGCCAAAGAAGCCTCTGCAAAAAATGTAGAAGATATCACACAAGTTAACCACCTCAGTCAACAAGTTTCAGATAAGATAGTCACATTGCAAGAAAAAATAACAACTATCTAATCAATAACAAAAGTTCTTAGAGACATACCATTTGGCGATTTCAAGAGAGGAAAAAGACCTCTCTCGTTGGTCATGTGGCAGGGACTCTAAGCGCAATTTACTCCCTACAATCGTACTCACCATATACGCAAATAACAACGCACCTACGGCAATCATCCAATCATACTCAAACCATACAAATAGCGCTATCATGATAGGAAGTATTGCCAAAGCAAAAAAGATACTATACGCCAGAAACTTACAACGCGTCCCTATCATGATAGGAGTATTTTCAATAGCTGGGTACTCTTTTATGAGGTCATCATCACGCTTAGAAAACTGCACAGGATTACTTTAGGTTGGTAAAGTTGAGTGGCGCGTCGATATCAAGTTCCTTCACCAATGCCATCACTGCACGCAAATCATCTATCGACTTTCCTATCACGCGTATCTCTTCACCACGCACTTGGGATTGTACTTTTAGCTTAGATTCTTTGATAGCTTTATTGACTTTTTTTGCGTCGTCTTTGGAGATGACATCGACGATTTGAAGTACTATCTTCGTATTGCCCCCACCGACTTGATCGCGGCTGTTTTCGTTGATAGCTTTGGCAGGAATACCGCGCTTTATCGCTTTTGAAAGTACGATATCCACCATCGCTTCTGCCTTTGAGTCACTTGTTGAAACCAAAGTGATACTTTTGCCCTCTTCATTGTAGGTAATTTCCGCCTTTAAGCCTTTAAAGTCATAACGTGTACTTACCTCTTTTTTTGCTTGTTCGATAGCATTTTTCATCTCTTGTGCATCGAGCTCTGCTGTGATATCAAAACTGTGTTCTTTTGCCATTATCCATCCTTTTTATAGAGTATAACAAATTCTCCACTAAGCCTATATAAAATAGCTATCTTCTTTTAGTGAATAATTAAATTAAAGCTCTATAAAAGAGAGTGCGAAGAGAGGATTTTTATAGCCATCTTCCCTCTTATATTCACGATATCCTAGAGAAGGAGCAACACAAAGAAGATAAGATTTCTCTTCATATCTGATAAAGTCATACATCACTCCCTTCATTTTTTCAGAAAAATACTTATCTGGCAGATCTATCTTATCTAGAGGACTAAGCGTATCATGTGTTGAAGAGAGTACCGTTTTAGATATATCACAAAAAAGAGAAAAGCCTTTCTCCTCTTCAAGAAAACTATCTTCTAAAATCTGCTTAAACTCAGGCTCACTGTCAAAAACAACAGCAATACCGCCCAAGGTAGTATTCAGATGATTGATTGAAGCGTTATATATATACGTTGGTTTATTCTCATAAAACGCACTCTTCTCAAATTTACTGACAACATAGTACTGAGAATTTTGATTATGCAAGACATTTGACAGATAAGAAGCATCAAAATGTTGATTTATAATGGATTTATCTTTTGAAGAAGCGACGATTTTTCCACTTGCCTCATAAATAAACATATTCGTATAAACCGTGTATAAATCATTGATAGTATGCAAAATATTATTGAGTCTATCGCTATCTACCTCATCTTTGAGTAACTCTTCAGAAAATACTGGTGTCAATGCCCACCATCTGCAATCATTAGCACGCTCATAGAGATTTCTATCCATCACATCTATACTAAATTTTGTCGCTATTTCGACTTTACTTATCAATGTTTGCGTTGTTAAATCTGATAACTTTTCTGCTGATTTATCGATATCAGAAAGCAACGAATTACTAATATTTCTCAAATTATCCAGTATGGGTGTCAAGGTATAAACTCTATTTCTAGAGGCGATTAATTCACCATTGATGATAACATCACCTAAGTCTTCAACAACTTCATGCGCTTCATCAATAATCTCTTTTAATTTTGGAGATAAGACTTGTTTTTTAGGAGCACCATTGCTCGCACAATCGATCGCGCTATTTTCTCTCTTCTTTGAGATAGCACGCATCTTCCAATCGAGACCAAAATACCCTTGATAGCCATTTGTTTTTGCTGCGATTGAAATATATCTTTTACGATAGACATCAAATCCTTCTACCGCTTCAACAAACAATTTTGCCTCTTGTGGTGCAAAACTAGTATCACTTGTAGCAATAACACCACTTGCATCTTCTAAAACCAATACTTGACTATCAAAACATATCGCATCAAATATCTGCTTTAACTCATCTTGAAACTTAAAAGAGAGTGCCAAGATACCAAGCACTTCAGATTTATAAGTAATTTTCTGCAGATACATCAAGCATTTATCTTCTCTGCCAAAGATATCTGTTTTTGAAAATCTCTCCACATATGTATCACTTTCTAGCGCTTCATTGATGATACTATCATATGATTGTCGCGTCTTATTATCTGGATTGATGGTAGCTTTTATATCACCATTTATATCTAAAAGTACCACATCATCATAGACACTATACTTTGTGACATACTCCTGCAAATGCGCTTTAATGATATCTTTTAATAAAGTACCTTTCAAAAATGATATAATTTTTGTGTCGGTTGCTAAAAACCCTACATCAGCCGTACGTTCAAATAAATTACGTTTTAAGATATCGATGCCAAAGGTAGCATTCAGCCCAAGCTCCCCTCTATATTTTTTGATATTCTCTTCGACAAGCGCCACAATGAGTTTATCTTTTAGCTGCTCAAACTTCTCTATCGTTTTATCAGTATAAGTAAATAAATTGACCGTATCATCCAAAGCATTTATCTTACCTGTCAAAGATATTTTTCGTAAAAATCTATTTTGGTTTTCAATACTTCTCTTTGTTTGTGCAACAAACGGGAAAAAGTCTATAAGTGCATTCAAAATTCATCCCCCCTAATTTTAAGCGACGCAATTGTGTCTCAATTGTGTCCAACATATAAACTAGTATCGGTAAAAATTAAATTAAATGAACTTAAAAATTAGGATTAAAACCCCCACTTAGAAAGTCATCCCCTCCACTTGCAAAACTAGGGTCACTATACCCTTGCTGTACTGACTTGGCACGAAGCATCATGATATCCATCTTTGGGTCGATTCCCTGCGGACAAGCGATAGTACACTCACCACAAAGTGTACAGTCCCACACTCCTTTCTCCTGCACCGCATCGATTATCTCTTTTTCACCATCATAGCGACTGTCATTGGTATAACGATACGCCCGTGTCAATGCAAATGGTCCCAAAAAGTTCTCATCCACTTCAAGCACAGGACATGAAGAGAAACAAGAAGAACAGAGGATACAATCGGTCTGTTTTTCGATAGCTTTTTCATCCTCTTTTGACTGTATCATGATAGCACTAGGCTCGGCATACCAGCTCTTCACCCGCGAAAGTGTCTCTTGTGCCTTTTGATAATCTACGACTAAATCTTTGATGATTTTCATCTTTGAAAGTGGTGTTACCACATCACCCTCTTGCAGACGATATCCACAAGCTAAGACCTCTTTATCATTTACCCGCATCGCACAGCTTCCACAGACTTCAGAGCGACATCCATGGTTAAATGTCAAAGTGGGGTCTTTTTTCGTTTTGATAAATTGCAATGCCTCTAGCAGGGTCATCCCCTCAGGCACCTCATACTCTATCATGATAGAGTTCTCTGGCTGACGATTTTCGCAGTATCTTTGTATCTCTATTATCATGATAACCCCTCCTTCTTCACAATAGTATCCTTCTCAAAAACCGCATCCATATCGGGAAAATCCTCACGATAGTGCGCCCCCCGACTCTCTTTTCGCTTCAATGCACTCTCTGCTATCATGATACCAAGCAAGAGGCTATTTCTAAACTTGATAAATTCCACTAGATTGGTGTTATAGACTCGACTATGGTCTGTGATACCCATCATCGAAAGTTTGTCTTTTAACTCTTCAAGCGTTGATAATAGACTTTTAAGCGCGCTTTCATTTCGTACGATGCCCGCATTTTTATAAAAAAGTTTTCCTAAATCATCTCTTTGTTCATAAAAATCTACGCTATTTTCAGCGTTATAGATATCTTCGATGAAGCTATCATGATGTTCTCTCTCTATCATGATACGCGCACTTTGTGCAAATTTCGCTGCATTTTCTCCTGCTAGTCTACCAAAGGCTACTATCTCTAGGAGGGAATTTCCACCAAGCCGATTTGCCCCATGCACACGGGCATTGGAGCACTCACCCACAGCGAACAACCCCGAAACTGTACTCATCAAGTTTTCATCGACAGCAATCCCACCCATACTATAGTGTGCTACAGGAGCTATAGGCATCTTCTCTTTGACAGGATCTACCCCCTCATACATGATGGATAATTTTCGCTCTTGGGGAATACTCTCATCGATAAACGCTTCACCCAGATGACGAATATCCAAAAAGACTTCCCCACCCCTCTCTATCTCAGCCCAGATAGCACGACTCACCTCATCGCGTGGCTTTAACTCATCGACAAAACGCTCACCCCTCTCATTGACCAAATGCCCACCAGCACCCCGTGCACTCTCCGATATCAACACCCCTGACTTTCGTAGTCCCGTGGGATGAAACTACACAAACTCCATATTTGAGATATCTGCTCCGGCATGATGTGCTATCATGATACCATCACCCGTAGATTGGCTCGTATTGGTCGTAAAACCATGGTAAATTCCCGCATAGCCACCTGTTGCCATAACGATAGATTTTGCCTCTATCATGATAGTCTCGGTGGTTTTGATATCAAGAAACGATGCACCCTCTTTGGAGAGTTCTAACAGATAATGCTCATTTAAAAAAGCTATCTCTTCTTTTAAGCACTGGTCATACAGGGTATGCAGGATTTTTAATCCCGTATAATCTTGCGAATAACAGGCTCGTTTACTAGCTGTCCCACCTAAACGACGCTGAGCAATCTTTCCCTCATCTGTACGCGAAAAAGGAACACCAATGGCATTTAACCATGCTAAAGTATCAGGCGCCTTCTTGCACATCTTCTCTATCATGATAGAAGATGCTAGCCCCTTAGAAGAGCGTAACGTATCTTCTATATGCAAATCCACGGAATCTTCTTGTTCATTTGCCAAGGCAGCATTTATCCCACCCTGCGCCATACAAGTCTGACTACGGGTTGGAAAGCCTTCTGAAACAACAAGTACAGAAGCGCCCTCTTTTTTTGCCGACAAAGCCGCCGAAAGTCCAGCCCCTCCACTTCCGATAATCAATACATCATACACCATAATTCACCCCTATATCTATCTTGTATATTCTAACATAGGGCACCTCTAATGCCATTAAGTTAACGACTAAAGAAGTAAATTCTTTTGTCTACGCTAACGCTAAGTTCTCTTCAGCAGAGAGCTCGCGTGCAGATGAACCGCACTTAATCTTTTTTAAAACGCCTAACTTAATGGCATTGATGGACACCTCTAAAAACCCTAGTCGTTATAACATCACAGATAAGTTTTTGTGTGAGGCACTTACTTGCAGGACTAGCCGTAGCTAATTCAAAAGTAAGTAACGAAGCACAAGGACTTATCTGTGATGCCCATAAACTAAAGAAAAATCATTATTGTACGATATAGGCAAAGATACAAAACTCACACAAGAAAGGGTCAACATGCTTTCCAAATTCTCCATAAAAAAGAAACTATTTTTTGTAAATAGTGTTATCTTAATCATAGGTGTACTAGGTATCATTACGACAATATCAACAATGCAGTCAAACACTAAAGCGATTATGCAATTTAAACATATGTTGGTACTTTCTCAAAAACTATCTTTAATGGTACATGAAACACAAAAAGAGAGAGGTGCTAGTGCAGGATTCATTGGTTCAAAAGGGGAAAAATTCATACAAGAACTCCCCAAACAGCGCTTACTTACAGATAAACGTATAACAGAATACCATGACTATGTAAAGACACTTTCACCTGAGTATAAGGACCAGCATGGAACAAAAACTACAAACTTATAATAATGATTTGCAAGTTCAAGAAATAAAACTTGATAAGGCTATACAAAAGTTTTTAGAAAGACAAAATTATGAACATTATGATATACAAAAAGTAGATATTGAGACAAATGAAGATATAGACTTTATAAAAATATCCCATATTTCTTATGATAGAAATCAATCTCAAGCAGATTTAAATTTAATAGATTTCCAACAATTACTTAGTGCAGTAGCTTCAAAATCAAAAAAATTTGTTTATATGATTGAAAGTTCTTCTGATGGAATTGATTTGTATATAGGTACTACAAAAGAGCCTGATAATAATACTTTTTTAAAAGATACTTTTGAAGGTATATATTCAGGTTCTACTCTATTGGATGACAAAAAAAGAGAACCTTTTTTAAATAATATGAAACACTCTAAAGCAATGCTTGGTATTCCTGCTTTGAAGAGAGATTCTGATAAAGAGTATAAACAGTCCTTGGAAAAGATTTTATTTCCAATGCAGGGAAAAACTTTTCGTATAGTTTTAGTTGCCCAAAGTTATGATTTAAGTACGATTCAAGATATAATTTCAAATTATCAAACTCTCGGTAGTGAATTACATAGATTTGTCAAACAAAGCAGAAATGAACAAGAAAGTCATGCTGATTCTCAAGGTATTACTTTAACAGAAGGTTCAAGTATTAGTAATACCAAGGGAGAAAGTCAAAGTCAAACATCTAGTACAAGTACATCATCTTCAGACTCAACAACCCATACTTCAAGTGGATTTAGAGCAATCTTTGAAAAAACACCTTTTACTTCAAATAGAACTTCAACAACTTCAACAAGCTCTTCTGAAAGTAACTCTAAAACAACTTCTACTAATCAATCACGAACTAATTCTACAAATGAAAGTACAAGTTCAAATAAGAATAATACAAAAACAGACACACTTGGAATAACATTCGATGAGATAAACAAATCAGCAGAGTATTGTGAAAATCTTATAGATACATATATAGAAAGGTTTCAAAAAGGTTTAAACCATGGTATGTGGAATTCATCTTTGTATATTCAAGCAGAAAATGAATCAGTATTGTCAGAGTTAGAACATACTTTAAAAAGTGTTTATAGTGGCGATGAATCTTATTATGAATCAATTCGCTTTAGTAAAAATATGATAGAAAATAAAGATATTAAGATAGAAAAATTACCAATGCTTTATTTTGATAAAGATATAAAGCACCCCGTACATCCATCATTTGTCGGTTTTTCATCAGCACTTAATACAGAAGAACTTTCTATTTTATCAGCATTACCAAATAATGATGTGGAGGGATTAAGTGTATCTAAAATTTCTAGTTTTGGATTAACTCAATCAAAAAATATTGATAAGTATAAATCTATAATGTCCCTAGAAAAAATAACCAAATAATAAAAAAATATTATTCCTAAAATGATAAAATCATAGACAGTTAGATTGGAGAAATATAATGAGCAGAAAAAGAACAACATATACAGCAGATTTCAAAGCTAAAATAGTAC